>JAFWFO010000040.1 GCA_017515635.1 Selenomonadaceae bacterium | reverse complement strand
TGGAACAGTATCTTTTCGCGCTCGGTTATGCTAAGATGTTTGTAACTCATTTTATCCCTGCTTTTGCTTTTAGGTTACAAACATTTTAGCAGGATTCTATGGGTTTTTCATTTGTTGCACTTGCATTGTACTTTCAAGCGTTAAAAGTGATTAACGTCACTGTAAGCGCACAAAAAACCGCACGGCCAATCCGCACGGTTTTAACTTCATGCATCTTTATGACAAACGACTTTATTTTTTATCGAGCTCGGCGGTAATCTCGTAATAATCGGACGGATGAGCTTTAAAGCCTTCAATGTTCGGTTTCATGACGAACGACATGCGCAAATGTGACGCGTAAATCAGCGCGCAATCGTCCAAAATTTGCTGAGACATTTTAATTGCGAGTTCCGAACGTTTTTCCGCGCCAAAAGTGTTGTGCAATTCGTTTTCAAGCGCAGAAATTTCCGCGCTGTCATAAAAACCTGCGTTATCGACGGCTCCGCTGACAATGTGGCTCGTGAAATAATATTCGGGGTCGCCCGTCGGCGCAGTGACGATAGCTTTCGCGAAAATGTCGTAATCGCCGTTCTTGAGGAAAGTTTTGTAATTGTCGGTGGCGTTCACGTCGAGTTTTACGCCGATTTGTTTCAAACTGGCCTGCGCGGCTTCGGCAAGCAACGGCAATTCTTGTCGCGAAGTGTAAGTCAGCCAGCGCAATTCAAGATTTTTGCCGTCTTTGTCGACAAAACCGTCGCCGTCGGAATCAGTCCAGCCCGAATCAGCCAAAAGTTTTTTCGCGCCGTCGAGATTAAATTTTTCCGCGTGAACTTTATCGCCGCCGAAAGACAAATTTGCGGGAAATGCGCCGACTGCGGGCGTGCCGTTGCCGTTCAGCAAAACTTTGCAGAAATTTTCTTTGTCAATCGCCATCGAAATTGCTTTTCGGACGTTTAAATCTTGAAGTTCGGGCGTTTTGAAATTAAACGCCGCTTGATAAACTCGCGACGTGTTTGTTTGAGAAATTTTGTAACCGTCGCCGAAAAGTTTCAAACTTGAGTAAGGAAGTCCCTGAACTGCGTCAAGTTCGCCGTTTTGCATTGCCATTGTGAGCGTGTCGCCGTCGGTAATGCTCTTCACGACAATTTTATCGAGTTTCGGCTTGACGTTGCCCCAATAATTTTCGTTCGCGACAAGTTCAATTTGCGTGTCGGTAACTTTAACGGCTTTATATGCGCCCGTGCCGACAACAATTTTATTTTCGACGCCCGAATCAACATCGATAATGCAGCCGTAAGGGTCGCTGAGATAATTTAACAGCGCGGGAACTTTTTCGGAAGATTTTATCGTCACAAATTGCCCGTCGGCCTCAATCGAAGAAATTTTTAAATCTTTCGGAGCGCGGTCGTGATTGGCGATTAAAGCTTCCAAACATTTTTTGACGGCAAGCCCGTCGACTTTTTTGCCGTTTGAAAATTTCGCGGCGTCATTTATTTTAATTTTGACCGTGAAGTCGTCGACCTGCTCGAAACTTTCCGCAAGCCACGGCTCAAGTTGCATGTTTTCGTTGAACTTGAAGAGTGTTTCGCCGACACCGTAGCGCAAAGTTGACCAGCCGCTGTAACTTTCGTGCGGATTCGTGACGACATTTTCCATCGCGACGCCGTAAGCCATCGTTCCGTAGGTAAAAGTTTTTTTGTCGTCGGAAATTTCTTTTTGAGAGCCGCAACCCGTCATCAGCAAACCCGCCGCGCAAATTGCCGCCAAAAATTTCTTCATGTCAATCACCTCGACGCGATTTTAAATGACTTCGGCAAAAAAAATAAGCCCCAATCGGGGATTGAGACTTAAAAAAATTTTTTCGGGCGAAAATCATCAATAACCGTACGTCATGAGAATCCATTCGCCCTCGTACAGTCCGAAATACCACGAATAATCTTTATATTCTTTGTCGTAAGTCCACGCAGTCGGTTTTCCGTCGTGCGGATCGGGCGGCGACATAAAGTTGCTGTAAAACACCATGCACGCGGTAAATTTCGGCTCAAGATTCTTGCCGGACGCCAAGTCATTCATGTATTTGACATTTTCTGCGTCTTCAATCGGCGTTCCGCTAAACCAAATTTTTAACGGCGTGCAACCCCACTCGGTCAGCTCGTTGGTAATCGCCTCTTTGGCAAAAGCTTCGTCTTCGGCGGTAAGTTCTCGCGCTTGAGCTTGTGCGGATAAAAAAATCAATCCGACGACCAAAATCGTCGCAAAAAATTTTTTCATAAACATCACCTCGAAATAATTATAACGTCTCCGACAAAAAATAATCCCCTTGCGGGGCAAAAATATATCGGGAAGTTTCAATAAGTGACCACTTGAGCATTGTTTCCGTTGAACGCGTAATCTTCGACGTTTTCAACGCCGTCGGGCACGCTGATTGTCTCCAAATTGGTGCATTCCTCGAAAACCCAGTTGCCGATCGATTTAACAGAGGCAGGAAGTCTGATTTCTTTAAGACTTTCGCAACCTACGAACGCGGAACTGCCGATTTCGGTAATGGTTTCGGGCAATTCGACGCTCTCAATGCTCTTGCAGTAAGCAAAAGTACCGTTTTCAATCGTTTGAACGCCTTCAGGCAACGAAATTTCTTTCAAACTTGCGCACGCCGCAAATGCCCAGTCGCCGATTCGCGTAATTCCTGCCGGAATAACAACTTTCGTGACGTTTTTGCAGTCGTTGAAGGTCTCTTTGCCTATCGCCGTGACGCCTTCGCCGATAATAATCGTTTTAATGTCTTCGCAAGCCGAATGCCAGGGCGATTCGTTAATCAAAAGCTCGTAATCGCTCATTTCGCCTTGCCCGCTTATGGTAAGTGTGCCGTCTTCGTCGAGTTGCCACGTCAAATTTTCACCACATGTGCCGCTGTCCATGATTTTAAGTCGCCTCCTTAAGGTACTTCATATGACATTGTAGTTTATGCGTTGAAAATTTTCAAGCTTGAACGTCAAAAAATGTTCGCGCTGTTAATTTTTTAGTCGTCAAGTGACAAACTTTTTTGCCCGTGATATACTTTGTGAAAATTTTTTGTGCAGAAAGGAGTATTTATAAATGATAACGCCTGAACTTTTGGCGCGAATAAATGAATTGGCACGCAAAAAACGCACAATCGGCTTGTCGGAGGAAGAACTTGCCGAACAAAAAAAACTTTACGCGATTTATTTGGCGGCGATACGCGGTCAAGTGACAGATTTACTTGAAAGTATTGAATTTGTGGACGGAGGAACGAAAAAATGAAAACGGTCGGATTTATTGGCGGCGGGGCTTTGGCTGAATCGATTCTGGGCGGAATTTGCGGCAAAACTTTTAAGTCTGAAAATGTTTTTGTTGCGGAATGTCGCGAGGCACGTGCGGCGGAACTGGTTGTGCGTTACGGCGTCAACACTTCGCCCAATGCGAATAATTTTTTAAATAAAATCGAGCTGTTGATTGTCGCGGTGAAGCCCAAAGACGCCGAACAAGTTTTTGAAAGTCTCACGGGCAAAATTCCCGCGTCGACGATTGTAAGTTACACGGTTGCGGGCTTGAAACTTGCGACGGTCGAAAAATTTTTGCCCGAAAATAAAATCGTGCGCTTGATGCCGAATGTTGCGGTTTCGGTCGGCGAAAGCATGACGGCTTATGCGCTTAACGCCAAAGCTTTTGATTCGGGCGACACGATAAAAAATTTCTGGTCGGCGTTGGGACGTGCGGTTGAAGTCGACGAACACTTGATGGACGCTGTCACCGGCTTGAGCGGTTCGGGGCCTGCGTTTGCGTTTTTGGCGATTGATGCGCTTGCTGACGGCGGTGTTGCGGCGGGACTTCCGCGGGCGATGGCGATTGAACTTGCGGCACAAACTTTGCTCGGCGCGGCGAAAATGGTTTTGGCGGGCGATCATCCCGACGTTTTGCGCGACAGAGTTACCAGCCCCGCAGGCACGACGATTGAAGGCGTGCGCGTTTTGGAACGCGGCGGCGTGCGAAGTGCATTTATCGAGGCGGTTCTTGCGGCAACGGAAAAATCCAAATCGCTGTAAATTTTTCGGGAGGCAAACTTTTTGAGCATCTTTAACGAAATTTTTCGGACGGACGGGCGATTGAATCGTCTGCGCTATTTGAAATATATGATACTGTTGGCACTCGTTGCAGGCGTGTCGACCTTTGTTATGTCGTCGATGTTGACGTTATTCACGGGCGACCCGAATAGCCCCCCCGTCATGCTGGTAACTTTGATGTGGGCACTTATAGCGGGCGCGGGCAACGTCATGTTGATGATTCGCCGCTTACACGACCTCGGCAAGCACGGAATGTTATGGTTGATAGCGTTAATTCCGGTTCTCGGATTAATTTTTTCGATTTATTTGTTCTGCGCGCCGGGGCAAGTCGGCTGGAATCAATTTGGAGCCGATCCGTTGGCGAACGAAGGTTAATTTTCGGAGGAAATTTTTTTGACCGGACTTTTGGCATCGGCGGGAAGTTTCGAGGCACTCAAAGCGGCTGTTGAAGCGGACGTCGTTTATTTGGCGGGCGAAAAAATTCCTAATTGTTTTTAAGGCGGTGTGTCATGGAAAATTTTATTGAACTTAACTTCGACGAGAAAAATGTTTTGGAGAGTGTCTATGGGCGACAAGTTTTCGGAAGCGTCGGCTACAATCCGCGCAAACTTGAGGCGATTCGTGAATTGAATTCACACGAGAAAAAATTTTTCTCGAACAAAAATTTTGTGTCGCCGAATTTTTACGTGCAGACGCTTTACAAAGTTCGCACGTTCCTCACTCCGATAACTTTTAACCTCGCCGTCAAGCGCATTGTCAACGAAACCGAAAATCTGCGCGTAAATTTCTGCAACGTCGGGACGCGCACACTCAAAGTCATTCATCCGCAAAATGTTGTTCGCCCCGAAGTTGTTTTTCGCAACGTGTCGGAGATGGACGACGACGAACTTAACGAAACTTTGACGCGGCTTTTGGAAGCGGACATGCGACGCGAATTCGATTTGCGGCACGACCCGTTGATTCGGTTTTCGGTCTTCAAAACAAGCGAACAGGATTTTGCCGTGCTGGTGACGATTGCGCAGTTGATTTCGTACAGTTTCGACAGCGAAAAATTTTTCGGGATAATCGCCGACCGCCTCGAAGAAGTTAAGCCGAAAGTTTCCGCGAACGTCGACGAAACTTTGACGAAACTTTTCGACAGCAAAGCCGTGCGCGAATATTGGGAGAAAGTTTTGGACAACGCGCCGCCAATGTCAACGTTGCCCTTTGAACGCAAGGTGAGCGTCGGGGCTTATCGGCAACGGGCGTATCGTGCGAAAGTGCCCGTCGACATTTTAAGCGACCTGCGCGGGCGTGCTCAGTCAAATCAGGTGATGTTGACGGCGATTCTGCAGAGCGCGTGGGGTTTCATGTTGCAGGCGGTAAACAAACGGCGGGATTGTCTTTTCTGCCAGATTTTGTCGGAGAACCAACGCGCCGAAAAATTTTCGCTGAATTTGATTCCCGTGCGCTTAATCGGCGACAACAATTCGACTGTTGAAAAAATCGTCAAAAACCAATTCCGTCAACTCGTCGTTTCGCAACCTTACAGCCGCGTTGATTGGGAAGACTTGCAAAATTTGTCGACGCGAAAATTGTTTAATCACTTCTTGAGTTTCCGCGACTTCCGTGCAAGCGAATTCGATTACGCGGGCGCGAACGCCGAACCTTTCGGAAATGTCATCATGCGAAATTCTTGGGACGCGCAAGGCATGAAGCTCGGCGCATATTTCCGCTACTCCGAAAAAAATTTGGCGTTGACTTTCCTTTATGACGAGCGGCAATTTGCGGCGGGCGGCGTCGAAAAACTTTGTGAGCTGTATAATTTGGTTTTGAAACAAATGCTTGTCGACTGGAATGCAAAATTTTCTACGTTCGCGGAAAATCTTTCTCGACGTATGGAAATGCGCACCGACATTGAACGAGTTTCCGCCGAAGAGAACAAGAAAAAAATTCGCCATTACCTTTCGCAACTGCCGATTTTGCAGGGACGCTACGAAGAGACGATTAATCTTTTCGACGGTCAGTCAGAGATCGAAACTTTTTACGAAGGCGACAGAATTTCGGGCGACGTGCTTGAAAAGAAATTTATTTTCGTCGTCAGCGGAAAATTGGCGCGAAGTGTCGACACGGGCGACGGCTGGTACAACCCGATTGACATTGTCGGGCGGAATGCTTTTATCAATCCGACGAACTTTTTGGAGAAACGCCGCTTGACGATTTCGGCGGAAGTTTTGACGGAGCAGGCAAATTTGCTGATGATTCCGCACGGCGTCCTTTGGGATGCGTTCAACAACAATCCCGAAGTTGCGCGGGGCTTGATTCAATACGCGTTGACGCAAATGGAAAAATATCAGGCGTTGTGGTTAATGTCATAAAAAATTTTTCCGACGAAAAAACCCCTTCCGCACGGGAGGGGAATTTTTTTGTCGCGCAGATTCAATTCGCTTGAGATTTTTTGCGCCGGGATGCAGGTTGATTCGCCGCCTTGCTCGCCAAAATATTTTCGACGGCCTCGAAGACAAGCGACATGTCCAGTTCGTCGACGCCCAATCGCGCCGCCTTAAATGCCGCGTTCAACATCGCGTTGGAAATGTCACTGCCCGAAATGCCGTCAAATTTTTTCGCCAGCTCGTCAAAGTCCAGATTGTTGGGACATTCGGCGGGCGTGTACATGCGCCAAAGTTTTTTGCGGCAATCTTCGTCCGGCAACGTAAATTCGACGTGCATTGAAATTCGCCGCATGAACGCGGGATCAAAATTTTCAATGAAGTTCGTCGCGAAAATTATGAAGTCTTGATACTCGTTCATCAACATCAGCATGACCGACCGCGTTTGGTTGACGCTGACATCAACGGCCTGCGTCATGTTCGTCACGCGCTTGCTCAAAATCGCGTCCGCTTCGTCGAAAAATAAAATGCTGTCGGAATTCTTTGCCGCCTCGAACGCCTTGCGAATATTTTTCGGGGTTTCGCCGACGTATTTCGATTCAATGTCCGCGTAGTTGACGATTAAAATTTTTTTGCCGAGCTGTTTGGCTATCGCGTGCGCCGCCATGGTTTTGCCGGTACCGGGCGCGCCGTAAAGATTGATGCCGATTCGCCGCGAAAATTTGTGCGTGTGCTTGAAGCCCCAAAGTTCAAAGACGCGGTGAGTGTTCTCCGAATAATTGGCAACGTCCAGAATTTTTTCGCGGACGGCTTGCGGCAAAATTATTTCGTCAAGCGACCATTTCGGTTCTTCGGGGATAAAAACTTCTTCGACGGGCTCAGGCTTTGACGGCTTGGGTTGTTCGTCGAAATTTCTTTTGGGATTAATCGCCATGTCATTCACTCCAAAAATTTTTTCGGCAATGTTATCACAGCTGAAAACTTTTTCGCAAGGCGGAAAAAAATTCTCGTGGGTACCTCGCAGGAACTTACGTCGAAACTTTTTGCCGTGATAAAATCGTCGCAAAAAAATTTTTGAAAGTACTTGCAGTGTCACCCCCCCCCCCGTGGTACAATAAGCACGCAACAAAAAAAATTCTTTCGACAGAGGAGGAACTTTCATGGCAGATTATTATCGCATCGAAACAAGCAACCAAGCAGTCACAGGCACGGCGGCAGGCGAAATGTTTGAGCTTGTCCCGTACACCGACACGCTGACGAACGTCATCATCAACGCGGCAGGCGGCAACGACACAATCAAAGTCAGCGCGTCAAGCTACGACACAATTTCGGCGACGATTATGAATCTCGCCTCGTCAAGCGTGCTCGACATTGGCAGCGGAACTTACTACTACACGACGGAAGCGGACGGACTTGCAATCACCAACTCAAGCGGCAGACTTAAGCTGAAACTTTGGGGCACGACCGATACGTCAATCTTCAACAACAGCAATGCAAGTTTCACCTCGCTCGACCAGCAAAGCACTGCAAACGACCAATATATAACTGGCACGAGCATGAACGACAACATCGTCGTCAATCATTCCAACTGTACTGCATACGGTTACGAGGGCGACGATCTCATCGTAGCTCGCGGCGACGGCAACAGATTAGACGGCGGGCATGATGACGATGTTATCGTTGCCACGGGCGACTACAACAGTTTGATGGGCGGTAACTCTGGCGAAGACGTTTTCATCATTGGCGGCAATAACAATCGTGCATATGGCGATTACGGAAGTTACAACGACACCTTTGAAATTTATTCCTACACGGCGGGCGGCTCGAACAATACGCTGAGGGGTGGCGGCGGTTACAATACCTATATTCTTTCGACGGGCTTGGTCGGCGTGGACGGCACGCAGGTTGCAACGGCGGTTTACAATCCCTACTCAACCGACACCGTCAACGTCACGATAACCGACGCGATTTCGGGCGACTCGTACTACATGCGCGACTGGGGCAATTTCGGAATCAATGTGGCGACAACTTCCGACGGTGTTGTTGTCTCTTCGACAAGCGGGCGAATCAACATCACAATGTCGGGACAGCGCGATTGGAATTCCGTCAAAAACAATCTCATCACACTTGACAACGCGCAAGGTTTGGTTGGCACTTACACGCTTGAACAGGCGGCGGCACTCGGCTTAATGGCTCCGGCAGGCACTTATGTTTCGGGGAGTTCTCTTTTGGTTTCGGCGGGCTTTGTCGGAAACTTGATTATGTCGTCGACGGGCGCGAATTATACGAACAATCAAATTGTGACGATTGACGCGACGCAAAATTATCAAGCCGGAATGCAACTGGGCGGCAACAGCAACAGCAACGTGATTTATGCGGGGCAAGGCGGCAACGTCCTTTGGGGCGGCGACGACACGACGACCGATTATCTTTTCGGCGGCGCGGGCACAGACGTTTTCCAAGTCGGCAAGCAAGACGGCAGCGACGCGGCTTTTGCGGGCAACAACGACATCATCTACATGTACGACGTGAGTGTTGACGACATAATTTCTTACGCTTACGACGCAAATACAATCGCGCTCGGCTTGAATTCGGGCAACGTGATTTCCGTTGTGAACAGCGACGCAATTTCGTCGACGTTTACGCTTGCAAACGGACAAAGTTATCAATTCAATCGCATGGCGAATTCTTGGCAGAACGCATAAAAATTTTCCTGTAATAAATTCTTGCAAAAAAATCAGCCGCTCGGCAAAAGTCGAACGGCTTTTTTGTGTGACGAAAACTTTTTACGCAATGTCGGCTTTCCAGAGACCGTGCAAGTTGCAGTATTCGTAAGCGGCAATCGGTTCGTCGCCGTCCGCAACGATAAATTCGGCTTCGGGCTTGTCGGTTGCGCTCAGGTGAACGTATTGCCCGCCGCGTTTTGTCTGCAGGTAAATCCACTGAATCAAATGCGCTTCGGTCATGGGGTGCGCGACGGAGCCGACTTTCACGGAAACTTTTTTGCCGTCAACGGTGACTTGCGGGACGTGTTTTTCCTGCGCGGCGTCGGTGGTGTTTGCCGTCAAAAATTGCATGGGTTTACCGTTAGCCGAAATGTCTTGTCCGTCGCCGCCAATCAGCATGACAAGCGACTTGCGATCTTCGGAAATTAAAATTCTGCTCATCGTTAAAACCTCCCGAAAATTTTTTCAAGCTTAAATCACCGCGTCGAATTCGTCAAGACAAGTTCACGCAAAAATTTCAGCCGACTTAAATTTATCTATTGCCCAAAGCTTTTTGCAAACGCACGCCGATAAATGCCGCCGCCGCCGCTTTAATCAAGTCGCCCGGGATAAACGGCAAAACCGCCATCGTCAACGCTTCACACAAATTCACGTCCATCAGCAAAATCATCGACGCAAGCCCGCCGACATAAGTTATCGGTATCGTCGTCAAGAAATTTGCCAGCGCGTAACGTTTGAATTTCGGGACGGAACCTTTCAGCGCGCTCAACAACGGAAATGCAATCAGCCACGCAAAATAAAATCCGCCGACGGGGCTTAAAAGTCTCGCAAGTCCCTGCCCGCCCGCGAAGACCGGCAAGCCCACGGCTCCCAACAAAATGTAACCTAAAATCACCGCGAAAGTTTGTTTCGGATTTAAAATGTACGCCGTCAAGCCCAGCGCGAATGTCAACGCCGTCACCATGCCGGGCGTGAACGGCAACGGGAATGCAATATACGACGACACGCAACAAAGCGCGGTGCACATTGACATTTTCGACAGCTCGCGTACGTTTGAATTCTGCATTAAAAATTTCCTCCTTCGTCAACGTTGACGATTATAGCTGTCGTGTTTGTCAACGTCAATGTTTTTGATTGTTCACTGAAAATTTCTTTGCAAGTCAACGCAACGTCTGCTAAACTTTCATTGAGGTGACCAAAATGTTTGAACGTAAACTTACGCGACAAATTTCTGTCGGCAAAGTAAAAGTCGGCGGCGATGCTCCGATAAGCATTCAGTCCATGACGAACACGAAAACGCACGACGCGGCGGCGACGATTGACCAAATTCAACGGCTCGTTGCGGAAGGTTGCGAAATTGCGCGGGTTGCCGTGCCCGATATGGACGCGGCGAAAACTTTGGGCAAAATTATTTCGGCGGTCGACGTGCCGATTGTCGCGGATATTCATTTCGATTACAAACTTGCGCTTGAGTCAATCGCGCAGGGCTGTCAAGCGTTGCGGCTCAATCCCGGCAACATCGGCGGGGCGGCTCACGTTCGCGAAGTCGTCAAGGCGGCGCAGTCCCGAAAAATTCCGATTCGTATCGGCGTCAACGCGGGTTCGCTCAGTCGAAAACTTTTGCAAAAATACGGCGGCGCAACTCCCGAAGCTTTGGTCGAGTCCGCACTTGAGCATGTGAAAATTCTTGAGGACGAAAACTTTTTCGACATAAAAATTTCGCTCAAAGCTCATGACGTGCCGTTAACGTTGGCGGCTTACCGATTGATGAGCGCGAAAAAAAATTACCCGCTTCACGTCGGCATAACGGAGGCGGGCACGGTCAACACGGGCGTTATCAAGTCGGCTGTCGGTATCGGCGCGCTTTTGGCGGAAGGTATCGGCGACACGATTCGCGTTTCATTGACGGGCGATCCCGTCGTCGAAGTCAAAGTCGCCAAAGAAATTTTAAAATCGCTCGGCTTGCGTGACGGCGGTGTTACGTTGGTTGCCTGTCCGACTTGCGGGCGCACGAAAATTAATTTGCCCGAAATCGCCGCGCAGGTTGAAGAAAAAATTTCGTCAATCGAAAAGTCTTTGACGGTCGCGGTGATGGGTTGCGTCGTCAACGGCCCCGGTGAAGCGCGGACGGCAGATGTCGGCATTGCGGGCGCGGACGGCGAAGGAATTATTTTCCGCAAAGGCGTTATCGTTCGCAAGGTGCCCGAAAGTGAACTTGTCGCCGAATTGTTCAAAGAGATTGACGCGATTTTGAACGAATGACAAAAAAATTTATCCCCCGCAAGTTGCGAGGGATTTTTTTAACGCGCTGAAAATTTTTGTTGCAGAGCTTTTGCAGGACAACTTTCAACGCAACGCCCGCAACGTACACATTCGGCGGAATTATTTTCTTTCGTCGGGTCGAGATTAAGCGGACAAACTTTTTTGCAACGCCCGCAATTCACGCACGCTTGAGCCGAAAAATTCAGTTGCCAAAAACTGTAGCGATTCAACAAGCCGTAAATCGCGCCGAGCGGGCACAGCACGCGGCAAAAAAATCTGTGGAAGATGACGCAACCGACAATCACCGCAATCATCACGAACATTTTCAGCGCGAATAAATTTCCTAACGCTTCGCGAAATTCTTCATGCGTGGCGATTAACGGCAAACCCGCTTCGAGAGTTCCTGCGGGGCAAATGAATTCGCAAAACGTCGGCTCTCCCAACGGCAACGTGACGGGCAAAATCAGCACGAACGCGACGAGTAAAAAATATTTCACGCGGGTGAGCTTACGCGGCAAAATTTTTTTCGGCGACGGAATTTTGTTAAGCAATTCTTGCAGAAATCCGAACGGGCACAAAAATCCGCAGATCGCCCGTCCCAAAAGCAAGCCGATTAAAATCACGTAACCTGCCGCGTAAAAACTTCCCGTCTGCAACGCGCCAATCGGACAGCTGAACGCCGCCGCCGGACACGACCAGCAATTCAGTCCCGGCGCACAAAAATTTTTCAGGTCGCCGCGATAAAGTTTACCGTCAAGAAAATTCGCCGCAAAAGGATTTGTCAACACCGTCGCCGCGAATTGAATCAAATGTCTCGAAAAATTTTTCATCCCAGCCCGATACATTCCATGCAAACCCGCGTTGCTTTCGCGAAAATAATTTTTAATTCGTCGCGCTCCACGCCGAACCAAATCATTGTCACACTTGCAACGAAAATAGCCGCTTTACTTGAGAAGTCTCGCCAATTCATCTTTGTAGCCCTCAACGTCCGCGCCGACAATCGCCTGTCCGATAATCTCGCCTTTGCTGTTGACGAAAATCGTCGTCGGAACCGCTTCGACATCGTTCAAAAACTGAAATAATTTTTCGTCGGGGATAATGTTCACGAAATTTGCGCCCGCGTCACGAAGAATTTTTTTCGCGTCTTGAATTTGCGACGAACCTTCCTCCGCGTCACAGATAAGCCCGACTAACTGCGCGTCGGCGGGCATATTTCGCGCCATTTCGCCGAGTTCGGGCATCTCGCCAATGCACGGAGGGCAGAACGTTCCCCAAATGTTGAGGACGGTGATTTTCTTCGACGCAAAAATTTCTTTCGTAACAGAATTGCCGTTAAGATCCGTTGCGTTAAAATTCGGTATTGATTTTGTCATTGCTTGAGCTGCTTTCGGATTGTTTTCGTTTAAGTCGGCGGAATCGTCAAGACAACCCGTCATGAAAACCGCCGCGCCAATCAGGCACGCCGCAAAAAATTTATTCATCATGTAAATCACTCCAAAAAAATTTTTTCAGCAAGTTTATCACGTCAATTTTCGCCGCGCAAGACTTGCAGGGGAATTTCGACGCGGGAAGAATAAAACAATGTGGAATTACGAATTAGGAATGTGGAATTGCAACGAGATTTTAACTCCTAACTCCTAACTCCTAATTTCTAACTCTTAATTGCCTTTCCGAGGTGGACATGAAAATCGTAGTTTCCGGCTATTACGGCTCAAAAAACGGTGGCGATGAAGCAATGCTCGCGGCAATGCTTGAGGTGTTGCGCGAAGAAGTTTTAGATTTGGACGTAACTGTTATTTCGCACAATCCCGAATACACGCGTCGTCGCCACAACGTCAACGCCGTGCCCATGTCGGATATTTTGCCAATCATAAAAAAAATTCGCGAGGCGGATTTGCTGATTTCGGGCGGCGGCTCTCTGTTGCAAAACGTGACGAGCGGGCGCAGTCTTTACTATTACTTGGCGATAATTTTTTTTGCGTTGATTTTCGGGCGCAAAGTCATGCTTTACGCTCAAGGTATCGGACCGATTCGCGGAGCTGTGGCGCATAAACTCATGAATTTAATCGTCAATCGCGTCGACCTGATAACCGTGCGCGACCGCGGCTCACTTGAAGAATTGGAGCGACTCAAAATCAATCGTCCGAAAATTTTTTGCACAGCAGACCCCGTGCTTGCGATTAAGCCAGTGCCGATTACTGCGGGACAAAAAATTTTGGCGAGATATTCCACGACACGCGACGGAAAATTAATCGGGGTTGCCGTTCGACATTGGCTTGACTGGGAAAATTTCAGCCGCGAACTTGCCGAAGCTCTCGACAAACTTTCGGAGACGACAGGCGCGAAAATTGTTTTCCTGCCGATGAAATTTCCCGAAGACATCACCGCCGCACAACAAACCGCCGCGCTCATGGAGATGCCCTGCACCGTGCTTGACGAAGAATTTACTATGCGGGAAATTTTAAGCCTCGTCGGTTGTATGGACGTTTTAATCGGTGTGCGACTTCACGCGCTGATTTTCGCGGGCGTCATGAACGTGCCGATGGTCGGCGTTTCTTACGACCCGAAAATTGATCGTTTCCTTGATTCGATTGGCGAAAGACCGCTCGGAAATTTTTCGGATGTGACTGCACAGAAAATTTTTGACGCGACATTGAATAAACTTTCGGCGCAAAAAAATTCCCGCAACGATACCTTACTTAAAGAACTCGGCGAACTTGCACGCCTGAACGCGAAACTTGCCGTCGAACTCGCGCAAAGTTAAGGAGGTTTTTTACATGTCAAATCCACAAGTCAAAGAAAAAACTCAAACCCGTGAACGCCTGAATTATGGTGAAGCGACTTATTCACAATATAAAGATTTGCAAAACCGCATTGACCATGTTGAAAAAGAACTTGACCGCGTCAACATTCGTCTGGACAGAATCGAAAATCGCATGGACAAACTCGACAACAAAATTGATGACGTGCGCAAAGAACTCTCGAACAAAATTGACGCCCTGCACAACGAAATAAAATCTTCGACTAACCACGGACAAATTGCCACAATCTCAACGCTTGGAATTGCAATCGCCGTGATTTATTCGCTCTTGCGCTGACAGACTAAATTTTTTGGGGAATTGTCAACATGAACTTAACGGCAGAAAATATTCGCGTGACACTCGGCGGCAAAGAAATTCTGCGCGGAATAAGTCACGAATTCGCGGCGGGCAAACGCACGGCAATTATCGGGGCGAACGGCGCGGGCAAATCAACTCTGCTGAAAATTTTGTGTCTGCTCAACGAAAATTTTTCGGGACGCGTGACACTCGACGGCAAAGACGTTCGGCAAGTCGGCAGAAAAAATTTGTCGCGAGTGATGGCGATTTTGCCGCAGGAACGCGACGCACCTTCCGACACGACAGTCAGGCAACTGGTATCGTTCGGGCGTTTCCCGCACAGAAAATTTTTCGGCGGCGAATCAATCGAAGACACAGCGGCAATCGAAAACGCGCTTGAACTTACAAAACTCGTCGACTTCCAAACGCGGCAAGTTTCGTCACTTTCGGGCGGCGAACGTCAGCGGGCGTGGCTGGCAATGACTTTGGCGCAACGACCGAAAATTTTATTGCTCGACGAACCGACGACTTATCTTGACGTGGCGCATCAACTCGAAGTCATGGACATTGTCGCCGACGCGAACAAAAAATTTTCCGCGACGATAATCATGGTGTTGCACGACTTGAATCACGCACGACTTTACAGCGACGAAGTTTTAATCGTCAAGGACGGCAAAAAATTCGCGGCAGGTGACCCGAAAAAAATTTTGACGGCGAAAACTCTCGGCGAAGTCTTCGACGTGGAAGCGGACACTTTCACGAACGCGGCGGGCAACGAAATTATTTTCCCCATACAACGCCACTTTTAAAAAGTGGACAAACAGTTGACGCGATTAACGTTTCCTCAACTCAAATGTTGTCGCCGCGTTCAAACGAAAAAACCCGTCAGCTTGTCACCGACGGGTTCATTTGTTTTCGTGAAATTGTTATGCGCTCTTCCACGAAGCAGATTGATTGTCGTAAATGTAACTTTCGCCGCTCGCAAGGTTGAAGGTCGGGGAGTCGCCCGAAGTTTCGATGACTGCGGTGACGCCCGTGTTGAATCCGATTGCGATTGTGTTGTCCGAAACGGAAACGGCAACAATGTCGCTCAACGCCGCGTCAAAAGTAATCGTGTCTTGCGCGTCGACGTTTTGAACGAGCGTGTTGCCGAAGGTGCCGACGAAAATTTCATCCGCCGCCGCCGTGCCGCTGAACGTGTCGCCCCAAAGTCCGTCGCTTGCGGTGTCTGCGCTGCTGCTCAAGGTGTAGGATCTCCAGTGACCCGTATTTTTATTGTAATAATAGCGCGTGCCGTCCGCAAAGACGAAGTCGGGCGTCAAGTTGTTGTCGTAACGAACACTCGTGACCGCGCCGGTGTCGAAATAGACGTTGATGTATATGTTGCCGCTGACGATGTTGGTGACGTTTGCGCGAACTGCGTCAGCGAAATAAATGCTGTCGTTGTAGCCCGCATTGTAGATAAGGCTGTTGTCGGCGCGGCTGAGAGTTACTTCGTCGGCATCGGAAGTTCCCACGTAAGCGTTCCCCCAAGTCTGCGAGTACCAGTCGTAGCCGAGTTTTGTGCCGTCCGCGAAGTTGATGACAGGCGAGAACGCGTTATCGTATTCAATCGTCGTGATTGTGCCGTTGCTGAACGTGAAATTGAGATAGTCATCTTCAGCCGACATATCGACAACGTTTGCACGAAGCGCGTCGGCAAAATAAATCTCATCGGAATATTTTGCGTCGTAAATGTAATTGCTGTTGGCAATCGACAACGGGAATTCCGTGATTTTTGCTCCTGCGGCGTCGTATGTTGCGTCGGCTTCGACAACGACGTTGTAGCCCGCCTCGTAGAAAGTTGCCTCGTAAGCCGCTTTTTCGGCAGCATTTTCAAGTGCCGTGCGTTGGGTGTATTCCGCATAATCGTTCGTTTTCTGAACACCTTCGCGCCACTCGTCGAGGTCGTTGTTGTAGTAGTAGCTTGCGCCGTCCGCAAGATAGAAATTCGGCGAGTAAACGGAATCGTACTTGACGACCAAAGATGCCCCCGTCGGGAATTCGAGGGTAATGTTGGAATCGCCTGTGTCGGAAGTGTTGACGGTTGCGGCACCCAAGACATCAGCCGAAGTCGCGTCGGAAAGGAGAACGTTATTGTAGCCGTTCGTGTCGAAAATCGCATTGTTGGTGGCTTGGCTGACTGTGTAGTTGCCGTTGGCGTCGGCTTTCGTAATGTTTGTGGTGTTCCAATAGAGGAAAGCGGCTTCTGCTTCGTTACCCGACAACCAACGTCCGTCCACTCGGCTGTAAACCATGCTTTCACCGTTGGCGAAGTTGAACCACGGCGAAACATCACCAATGTCAAATCTCAAAATCGCTCCCGTGTCGAAGATGAGCGAGAGATAGCTCGAATTGTCATTCGTTACGGCGTTGGGATCTGCGGCTTTAAATTCGGCACCGCCTGAATCGTATTTGTAGAACACGAGGATATTGCCGACGTTTACATCCGTAAGATTAATCACGTCATAAGTGTCGTTGTAAAGGTCAACGGAACCTGCGAAACGACTGAAATCGAAGGAATCAACAATGCCGTTCTGAATGTTGTAAACAGGGACGGCATCATAATCGAGAGCCTCGAGGAAAATCTCATGTGCGTTGTTTCCAAAATCAATCGCCGTATCAAGGTCCATGAACATCGGGAAGAGGATTTCTCCTCTCTTGCGTATGTTCGCTTCCCATTCACTGTCGGCACTTGCGTTACCGCCGCTGTCGTCGCCGCTGTCGTCGCCGCCGTCGCTGTCGCCGCCCGCACCGCTGCTGTTGCCGTCACCGCCGTCGTCGGGGAAACGTTGAAGATCGAAGATAAATTCTGCCATTAGGCATTACCTCCCAAAAAAATTTTGTAAAGCATATTATTTGCCCGCCGTGTCGATAAGTTCAAAAACCAATTTCAAATTTGCGACGGGAAAATTTTGCAAAGTATACCGGATTGGCAAGTCTTTGGCAATTAGTCCGGCAAAAAAAATTTTTAGTTTCCGGCTGACGATAAAATTACGTCACACAACAAAATCCGTCATCTGTTGAGCGGCAACGAATTCACGGCAACAAAAAACCCGTCGCCACTTTTGAAAAGTGGACAAACAGTTGAGGCTTCGCATCATAAAATTAAACGTTATCGCAACAAAAAAACCCGTCGTCTTTTGAGCGGCGGGTTTGGTTATCGAATCGTTACGCGATTTATGAACGTTGCCATTGACATTACCTCCAAAAAATTTACGGTGGTTATCAGGTGTTTGATAATTAGACCGGCAAAAAAATTTTTTACTTTCCGGTTGATGAAGATTTTAATTTTTTCATGGCCGGAAAAAACCCGTCGATCGGTTTGACCGACGGTATATTTTTTTATGGGATAAAATTGTTACGCGTCTTTTTGTTCCGAATTCACCGCAGTGTTTGCCGCGACGAAACCGCCTGCCGCGTTGATGTCAAATGCGCTGTCCGCGTTGAACGAAACTGCCGCATTGTCGACAGGAGCCGCAACGAGATCGCTCAAAGTTGCGCCGGCAACAATCGCGCCGTCAGTGAAGAGACCGTCTGCAGTGTCGGCGGCGTTGCCCCACATGTCGCTTGCGGTGTCTGCCGAAGTAAGATACCAAGCGTTATCACCTGAGTCGTAGACATATCCCGTGCCGTCCGCAAAAACGAAAGTGGGCGTCTCTTCATCGGTGTAGCGAACGTTGACGACCGCGCCGGTGTCGAAGTAAAGGTTGATGTATTTCGTGCCGGTGACCGCATTGGTAACGTTTCCGACAACCGCATCCGTGAAGTAAATGGTGTCTGAGTCGTCTGCTTGATAGATGAGGCTGTTGTTGGAACGGCTGATTGCGAGATTTTCTTCGACATCTTCCTTGGAGTAGTAAGCGTTGCCCCAAGTTTTCGTGTACCAGTCGTAGCCGACTTGGAAACTGTCTGCAAACTGGAAGATCGGCGTGAAGTTGTAATCGTATTCAACGGTTGTGATTTTGCCCGTGTCGAACGCGAATGTGACTGTACCTGTATCGTCGTCAGCAGTCATGCCGATAACGTTTGCGGCGGTCGAATCGTAGAAGTTGATGACTTGATCATAAGCCGCGTCGTAAATGTAGTTGTTGAATGCACGCGAGGAGGGGAAGTTGTAATAGGCGTTTCCTGCGGCGTCCGTTGCGTCGGCTTCGTAAACAACATCGAAGCCCATCTCGTAGAGAGCTTCTTCGTAAACAGCTTTTTCGGCAGCCGCTTCGACTTCCAATTTGGCTGCGTAATCCACCAAGTCCGCCGCTTTTTGAGCCACTGTTCTCCATTCGCCGAGGTCGCGGTTGTAGTAATAGCCTGCGCCGTCCGCGAAGTAGAAGTTCGGCGAGAAGGTAGTGCTGTTTTCGACAACCAAAGCCCCGCCCGTGGGGAAGTAAAGAGTGATGTCCTTGCTGGTGACATTGCTGTCCAAGTAGAGACTTGCCTCAGTCGTGTCGTAAAGGTACGAATCAGTGGCATCAGCCCACCAAGCCATATCGGTCGAAGCCGTGTCGTAAAGCAGAATGTTGTCATCGGAAGCCGTGTTAAAGACTGCAGTGTTGAGGTTTTGCGTGACGTAGAAGTTGTCAACGTCATTAACGCCGACCTGCTGAACTGCGGTGTTCCAGAAGGTGTAAGCGGCCTCAGCTTCGTTGCCGGACAGCCATTTTCCTTCTTGCGAGCTGTAGACCATGCTTTCGCCGTTCGCGAATTTGAACAAAGGCGAAACCATGTCGATATCGAAATTCAAAATCGCGCCGGTGTCGAAGACGATCGAGAGCTTAGAAGGATCGTCGTACCAGAAGTACTCAATAACATTGCCGACGTTCGAGTCAACGAGATTGATCACGTCGTAAGAGTCGTTGTTGATGATAGTGGAGCCGGTTAAACGACTGAAGCCAACGGAATCAACAATGCCGTTTTCAAGGTTGTAATACGGAACTGCTCCGTCCTCGATAGCCGCGTCGAACACATCGTGCGAATAATACGCAAACGCGTCCGCTTCTTCAATGGTCATAAAGAGCGGAAAAATAAGTTCACCGTGTTTGCGAAGGTTTGTTTCCCAGCCGCTGCCACTGCCGCTAGCGTTGCCGCCTTTGCCGTCGTCACCGCCAGTACCACCACCGTTGTCGTTGCCCTCGCCACTGTTACCGGCACCGTCGTTTTCGGGGAAACGTTGAAGATCGAAAATAAATTCTGCCATTAGGCATTACCTCCCAAGAATTTTGCAGAGTGTAATATTTGCCCGCCACGTCGACAAGATTTAAAATCAACATTTTGCTGAGCGACGGGAAAATTTTGCACAGTATAGCATTTGCCCGCCGCTTTGACAAGTTTTATAATCAGCAAAAAATTTTTGGAGGATTTGCAGTGAGCAGAGATAAATTTGAACTTACCGATAATGTCATGTATGTCAAAGGCGTCGGACCGCGCCGCGCAGATTTGATGGCGAAATTGAACATTGCCACCAAGTACGACTTGTTGACGCATTACCCGCGCACTTACGAGAATCACACGAGCTTAACGAAAATTTCCGAATTGGTCGAAGGCGCAACGGCTTTGGTCGTCGGGACGATTTTCGACGTGTCTTCGCGCAAGGTTCGCAACTTGACGATTATTAACGCGACACTCGAAGACAAGACGGGCGAATTGCAGTTGACGTGGTTCAATCAAGATTATCTGTTGAAGAAACTTCGCGACGGCGTGCGCGTGTTGGTTATCGGGAAAATAAAATACGATTCGTGGTCGGGCGATATGGCAATGACCGTGCAAAAAGTTACGTTCCTGGACAAAGGCGAAATGCCCGAACTGGGAATCATGCCGATTTATTCGTCGACAGCCGCGTTGAGTCAAAATGTTATGCGCACGGCGGTAAAAAATCTTTTGTCGTCGATGCCGCCGCTGAAAGAAATTTTGCCGCAAAAACTTTTGGACGAACAAGATTTAATTTCGCTTGACCGTGCGTCGCGAATGATTCATTTTCCGAAAAATGCCGAAGAACTGAACGCGGCGCGCAGACGTTTGGCGTTCGACGAATTATTTATGATTCAGTGCGGGCTGATGTTAATCAAGCGGGAAACGCAAGACGAACGACGCGGAATTTCGCACGCGACAAACGGGCGACTCGTCAACGGAGTTTTAAATAATTTACCGTTCGCGCTCACCGACGACCAACGAAAAGTTTTTCTCGAAGTTTCGGCGGACATGGAAAGTAAAATCCCGATGCGCCGATTGATTCAAGGCGACGTTGGTTCCGGCAAAACAGTTGTGGCGTTGCTTGCGCTCGTCAAAGCAGTCGACGGCGGCTGGCAAAGCGCATTCATGGCACCGACGGAAATTCTTGCGGCTCAACATTTTGAAACGTTCACGAAACTTTTGGACGGGCTTGGAATTCGTGTCGGACTTTTGAGCGCGAAAGTCACACGCACGGCGAAAATGCGCGAAGAAATTTACCGAAAAATTTCCGAACACGAATTCGACATTGTCATCGGGACGCACGCGCTGATTCAAGAGGGCGTCAAGTTCGCGAAACTCGGTCTTGTCGTCACGGACGAACAGCACCGTTTCGGCGTGTCACAACGCTCGACACTCGAAAAAAAATCCGACGTGTTGCCGGATATGCTCGTTATGACCGCGACGCCGATACCGCGCACAATGACGCTGACGATTTACGGCGATTTGGATGTTTCGTTGATAAAACATTTGCCGCCGGGACGCAAGCCGATAAAAACTTCCGTGAAAACCCTGCGCGGTCGCAAAAAAGTTTATGAATTCGTGCTTGAAGAAATTTTGGCGGGGCGACAAGCTTACGTCGTGTGCCCGCTGATTGAGCGGAGCGAGTCGGAAACTTTGGCGGACATTGAATCTGCCGAAGAAATTTTCGACAACTTGAGCAACGGAATTTTCGCCGACGTGTCCTGTGCGCTGTTGCATGGCAAAATGAAACCTCGTGAGAAAGATGAAATTATGGAACGTTTTCGCGACGGCGAAATAAAATTGCTCGTGGCGACGACGGTAATTGAAGTCGGCGTGGACGTGCCGAATGCCGTCGTCATGGTCGTCGAACATGCGGAACGTTTCGGCTTGGCGCAACTTCACCAACTTCGCGGGCGTGTCGGTCGCGGTTCCGCAAAATCTTACTGCATTTTGATTTCCGACATGAAAGAGGATTTGTCACGCGTGCGGCTCAATGCAATGGAGACGACGAACGACGGCTTTCAGTTGGCGGAAGAAGATTTAAAACTGCGCGGTCCCGGACAATTTTTCGGCGAAGCTCAACACGGTTTGCCCGATTTAAAAATTGCCGACGTGTTCCGCGACGTTGATCTTTTGATTCAAGCACGTGACGCCGCGCAAGTTTTTGTTGACGACGCCGAGAATTTGAATTATTTTGCTAACCTGCGAACGAACATCGCGCTTGCCTATGGCGACAAGTTCAGCCAAATCACCGAAGCTTGAAGCTTAAAGCTTAAAGCTGTTAGCTGTTAGC
Organism: Selenomonadaceae bacterium; assembly: GCA_017515635.1. Lineage (GTDB taxonomy): Bacteria > Bacillota > Negativicutes > Selenomonadales > Selenomonadaceae > Quinella. The sequence goes on along the minus strand of JAFWFO010000040.1, from coordinate 10,978 downwards.
CGAGAATTTCAATCCTGAAAAGCTGACAGCTCATTATAAAAAGGAGTAAAATTTCATGACTAAAAAATTTGCCGCAATGTTGACGGCGGGAATAATTTTCTTGACGACGCCGAGTCTCGCGCAGGCAGTCGAAGATTTTTCGGACGAACCGATCGTTGACGCGCCGTTTGCCGAAGTTTCGCCGCCGCCGCTTGACGAAGACGAAAAAAATATTCAACCGCCCGTCACGGAACCACAGCCGATTGAAGAACCAAAACCGATTGACGAGCCGCAACCCGAACCAGTTACAGAACCGCAACCACAACCGATTAACGAGCCACAACCAATTGAGGAACCAAAACCGCAACCAATTGAAGAACCACAGCCCGTCGAAGAAGAAGGCTTAGAGTTTTTGGTTTATCACAAAGATGGCGTGATGGCGTTCGCGATTATCGCCGACCACGAAAAATATCAACTGCGCCCCGTTTTAGCGAAAGGTCAAGTGCGCGGGCGAGCTACCGTTTCGGAAATGAACGCCTCTGACGCAATCGCCACAATCAACGCAAGCTACTTTGCACCGAGCGGAGAAATTTTGGGCAACACGAAAATTGACGGGCTTACGGCGGGCACGACTTATTTCATTCGTTCGGCTATCGGAATTCGTGCGGACGGCTCAACGATTTTCGGGAGGCAAACTTGGCGCGGCGTTTTGCAATTCAACGGCAATGAAGTCGGCGTAGACGGCGTGGACTGCGAACGTCCCGAAAACAGCGTAATCGTCTACAACGGCTTGTACGGCGCGACAACCGGCACGAATAATTTCGGCGTTGAAATTGTCGTTCAAGACGGCGTTGTTACGGAAATTTTCAAAGACGCCGGCAACAATTACATTCCGCCCGCAGGTTACATCATCAGCGCACACGGCACGGCGGCTGAACAATTTTCGACGGTTTATGTCGGCGATAAAATTTCTTTCGACGAAGATTATATTAACGTGGAGCACGGCGCGGACTTCAACGAGGCAATTCACATTATCGGCGCAGGCCCCACGCTGGTTAAAGGCGGCGAAGTTTACGTTACCGTTGACGCCGAACAATTTCCCAACGATATTCGCGTCGGACGTGCGCCGCGTTCGGCTGTCGGTATCACTCAATACGGCGATTACATTTTCGCGGTCGTTGACGGTCGGCAAACTCACAGCAAAGGTTGCACGCTGGACGAATGGGCACGAATTCTCAAAAATCATTTCGGCGCAGTCGAGGCGATTAATTTGGACGGCGGCGGATCAAGCGAACTTGTTTTCAAGGGCAAAGCCGTCAACATTCCGAGCGACGGACGCGAGCGGCCTGTTGGTGACGCCTTAACTATTATTCGCCGTTAAAAGCGCGGCTTGACGTTATCTGAAAGATGATTTATTATCATTCGGATTAACAGTTGATTAGAGTCAGCCTTCTCGAATGGAGTTGAAAGACTTGCACAAATTTTTACCGAAATTATTTTTGGCACTCGTAGCGATGATTTTCGCGGTCAGTTCCACGGCGTCGGCAATGCCCGAAATTTTTCCGTTCGATCAAGTAAAAAGCGGGATGCACGGCAAAGCTTATACGGTCGTCGACGGCACCGGCAAAATCGAACAGTTCGACGTGGAAATTGTCGGCGTGACGGACGACGGCAAAGGTTCCAAACGCATGATTATGGCGAAAGCGTCGGGCGACGTGATACAGCGCACGGGCGGCGTCCTGCAAGGCATGAGCGGCAGTCCCGTTTATATTGACGGGAAACTTGTCGGCGCGCTTGCTGCCACGCTCAAAGAAATGAGCCCGTACATTTTTTTTATCACGCCGATTGAAAACATGCTGGAACTTTGGACTTTGCCCGACCCAAAGGCGGAAGTAAATCGTTTCAAAAACGAACAGCCCAAAGACGAAACTTCGGACGACGACAAATCTGTCGAAGAACCCGCCGATAAAATTGTCGACAAATCTGTCGAAAAATCCGTTGAAGAACCTGACGAAGAAACGCAGGAACTCGGCGCGTTTTATTTGGGCGGCTTCGATTCTGCGGGAAGAGATTTTTTGCGTCGTGAATTAAATTCTCTCGGATTTAAAACTTTGGACGTGCCTCCCGCTTCCACTGAACGCGGCGTGCGTCTTGGTGCGACGTTGGAACCCGGAAGTGCGCTTGGCGTGGCGATTGTTTACGGTGATTTTTCGCTCGGCTCAACGGGCACGGTTACCGCCGTTGACGGAAACAGAATTCTCGCTTTCGGACATCCTTTCACGCACGCGGGCAACGTCAATTTTTTCATGACAGACGCATCTGTTATCGGCTCGGTTTCGGGCGTCACGGGCAACGGCGTCAAACTTGCGGGCATCGGTCATATAATCGGGCGCGTCAATCAAGACCGTGAAGCAGGCGTGGCGGGCATTTTGGGCACATTCCCCGCCGTCGTGCCGATTACCGTCACCGTTCACGACACCGCGCTTGACAAGCAAGAAACTTTCAACGCAACAATCGCTTACAATGAAAATCTTGTTCCGAAACTCGGCGCGTCAATCGCTTATACCGCGCTCAGCAAAATGGCGGATTCGCTCTCAGAAAGCACCGTCGACATTGAATTTAATATCAAAACCGATGCAGTTTCCGGCGGAGAAATTTCGCGCAAAAATGTTTTTTATAATCCTTCGGACGTTGGGCAAGTCGCAGTTGTTGAACTCATGCAAACTTTAAATTTGATTTGCTCAAACACCGCCAAAGAGTCAAATATTTTCGGCGTGGACGTGAATATTTCTTTCGACACTGAGCGGCGCACGGCGTCAATCGTTTCTATCACACCCGAAAAGAAAAGCGTCAAGCCCGGCGAAACGGTGAACTTGACTGTTGAATTGCAACCCTATCGCAAGCCCGTTGAAAAAGTTGTTTTGCCGTATACCGTTCCTTTGACGGCGCGTCACGGCAACTTGGCTTTGGACGTTCACGGCGGCGCACTTTCCCCCGCAAATCAAAACTCGAATCCTAACGAAAGTTACGAAGATAAAATTAACAGTCTCCTCAAGGCGGGCAAAAACAATCAACTGGTCGTCGACATCGGCTCAACGGGCGAAGTCAGAACCGACAAGCAAATTCGCGAAGACATTCAGCGGGCAAAACGCATACAGGAACGTCTTAAGCGGGAAGGTCAAACCGTGAAAAAGTCCGACAACAAAATCGACACGCGCTACATCATCGATAACGTCATGCGCACGACTTTAAATGTCGAAAAAGTTTAATCCCGTGCCCGAAACTTAAGGAGGATTGAAATTTTGGAGAGACTTATTATAAAAGGCGGCAACCGATTGAGCGGCACCGTAAAAATCAGCGGCGCGAAAAATGCCGTGCTCCCCGTCATTGCGGCGACGCTCCTCGGTCAAGACAGGGAGACTTGTTTGGACGAAGTTCCGAACCTTGACGACGTGCGCACAATCAGCAACGTCTTGCGTTCACTCGGCGTCAAAGTTCGTCACGAAACCGAAACTTGCAGATTGTTCGTCGACGCCTCGACGATTGAAAATATAACCGCACCTTATGATCTCGTTCGCAAAATGCGTGCGTCGTTCTTGATTATGGGGCCGTTGCTTGCTCGTTTGGGACGGGCGAAAATTTCATTGCCCGGCGGTTGCGCAATCGGCACGCGCCCGATCGACTTGCACTTGAAAGGCTTTGAAGCTCTCGGCGCGAAAATTTCAATCGGTCACGGCTACATTGAAGCTGTTGCCCCCAACGGCTTGAAAGGCGCGCAGATTTATTTGGACTTCCCCAGCGTCGGCGCGACCGAAAATATTTTGATGGCGGCGTCAATGGCTGAAGGACAAACCATTATCGAAAATCCCGCGCAGGAACCCGAAATTGTCGACTTGGCAAATTATCTGAACATCATGGGCGCGAAGATTCGCGGAGCCGGCACCAACGTCATCAAAGTTGAAGGCGCGCCGAAATTGATTGCCCGCGACTACACGATTATTCCCGACCGAATCGAAGCCGGCACGTACATGATTGCCGCCGCAATGACTCGCGGAGACGTGTACATTGCCAACGCCATAAGCGAACATCTCAAGCCCGTTATTGCCAAACTCAAAGAATCGGGCGTCACGGTCATTGAGGACGTTGACGGAATTCGCGTTATTTGTGACAGGCGTCCGCGTGCCGTCGACATAAAAACTTTGCCTTATCCCGGATTCCCGACCGACATGCAAGCGCAATTTATGGCAATGCTCACCATCTCCGAAGGCACAAGCATGGTCACCGAAACAGTTTTTGAAAATCGTTTCATGCACGTCGACGAATTGCGACGCATGGGCGCGAAAATTAAAATTGACGGGCGAACTTCTGTTGTCGAAGGACAAGACAAATTGACGGGTTGTCAAGTCAAAGCCACAGATTTACGGGCGGGCGCGGCGATTGTTTTGGCGGCTCTCGTTGCCGAAGGTGAAACGCAAGTCGGTTACATTCACCACATCGATCGCGGCTATGACAATCTCGTTCAAAAACTCGTCAGCCTCGGAGCAAACATTAAACGCGTCGACCAATGAATTATCATGAATTTATAAAAAATTTCCGTGACTTCGGTTGCGGGAATTTTTTTGTTGCGACGTGACGCCAAAAATTTTATAATCAAAAAAACTTTTCGGGGAGTGACGAAAATGAATCAACGTGGCTTCGCAACGCTTGAAGTCATCTTAATGGTCATGGTCATCGGAATTCTCGCGTCGATTGCGGTGCCGCGCTTCACGTCCGTGACGACCGCCGCCAACACGGCGAAAATTCAATCCGACCTGTCCACAATCGACACCGCAATTTCAATTTACTACATGGAAAAGGGCACATATCCGACAACGCTCAATCAACTTTCCGATTACCTGAAAGATGTCGGCAACGTCAAGCCGCCTGCGGGCAAAGCTTACATTAACGGCACCGCCACGGAAATCAATGCAACGGAATACGCAATAACGGCCGCAACCGACGGCGGAGAATCGCGAGCAACTTTGGACGGAAAAACTTCAGGCGAATTCACGAACAAAACGAAGACTTAACGAAAAATTTTTTTCGGGCGGCGCAATAATTGTTGACGGGAAAAATTTTGTTTGATACAATTCACCACAAGAAAATTTTTCTGGAACGCTTAAGTTTCTCTGAGAGTTTCACGATAAAGTTTTCAAAGGCGAATGAATGAGCAAGTCTGCGGCACTCGTTACGCGTGCGAGTTGTCGAGTCGCGTCGACGGACGCGGCGGCAGATAGACTCGTTTGTTTAAGCGGCGGAAAGGAAACCGTCGATTAACGGAAAACATCTCTAGGAAGATCAAGGAGGAAATAACCATGGGTATGGTAGTAAAGAACAACATGGCCGCAGTCCGCACGCTCAATACGTTGAACCAAAACAGCAGTGCGTTGCAGAAGAGCTTGACCAAAGTTTCGAGCGGCATGAAAATCAACAGCGCGCAAGATGACGCGGCAGGGTATGCGATTTCCGAACGTATGCGCGTGAGAATCCGTTCTCTCGACCAAGCGAACCAGAACTCGCAGAACGACTCGAGCTTGATGAAAACTGCAGAAGGCGCAGTCGGCAACACGATTGAAATTCTGAAAGCGCTGAAAGAAAAAGCCATCAACTCGGCGAACGATAGCAACACGGACGAAGATCGCAAGACGATTCAAAAAGAAGTCGACCAGTTCATCGACCAAATCGACGACAACGCGCTTGTTACGTTCAACGGCAAATATCTCGTGGACGGAACGAAAAACAATGTAGTCTCGGCCTCGAAGACGGTTTTGCTCAACCAGAGCTTGAAGGAAGGCACCTCCAAAGGTGCTGCTTTATCTACTCTTTCCAACCGTGCAGGCGATGCTCTTGAAATTACCTCAGATGACAAGTACCAAGTTTCGTGGGTTATTGACGGTACCACCCACACGGTGACCGGCAACAGTGCAGGTACTCAAAAATTGAGTGATCTTGTTGCGATTGCCACAGGTGCTACAGCCGAAGATGTCACCGCTGAAAAAACTTTCGCGAAAGACAAGTTCAATCTTCCGATTTATTCGCCCGATAAAAAAGCCGGTGTCGCAGTCATGGCTTCCGCACCGGGTGTTTCGACTCAAGTTTCCGGCTTCACAATCAGCATCCTCGATGGACAGGGCAACGTGAAGAAAGCGGCAAACGCGGCACTCGACCAGTTCAAGCAGTATCAGCGTGCTGAAAACAATAGTGGCGACAATTCGCTGAACTTCCATGTTGGCGCGGAAGCGAACGTTGCGATTAAAGTTGGATTGGGCGACATGCGTTCCGAAGCTCTTGGTCTGAAAGGTAGCAAGGGCGACAAACTGAGCGTTACGACGAAAGACAATGCTAATGCGGCGATCAACGCGATTGAAAACGCAATTGCTAAAGCTCTTGACCAGCAGACGACAATCGGCGCGATTGAGGCACGTTTGGAATACACGAGCAGCAACTTGACGACCTCGAGCGAGAACGTCCAAGCGGCAGAGTCGACGATTCGCGACGCGGATATGGCGAAAGAAATGACGAACTACACGAAGAACAACGTGTTGTTGCAGGCTTCGCAATCGATGTTGGCACAGGCCAACCAGAATGCGAGTGCAGTTCTGAGCTTGCTCCAGTAAGGTTGAAATTCGGCGGAGGACGTCAAAGTCTGAAGTCAAAAAGCGTGTGCGTTTTGCACATGATGTTCGATACTCAAAAGACCGTCGGCAGAAATGTCGGCGGTTTTTGGTTTGCAAAAGGGGACAGCTATGACAGATGCGCGAATCGACGCGGTGATAAATTTTGTGCGGGAAGGCAGTCGCGTGGCGGACGTGGGAGCCGACCACGGTTATCTTTCGATTGAACTGATTAAAAGCGGGCGGGCAACTTTTGTGACGGCGACAGAAAAAAATTTGCAACCGTTGGAAGCGGCACGAAAAAATATTTCGGCGGCGGGACTGGAAAAAGTTATCGACACGCGACACGGCGACGGGCTGAAAATTTTGTCGGCGGGCGAAGTCGACACGATTTGCATTGCGGGCATGGGCGGCGCGCTCATCACGAAAATTTTGGACGAATCTCCTGAAGTCGTCAACGCGGCACGGCAGTTAATTTTGCAACCGATGAACGCGTCGGAAAAAGTTCGTACCTGGCTTAACGAAAACGGCTGGGCTGTCGACGACGAAGATTTGGCGGAAGCGGGCGGCGTCATTTACGAAATAATCAGCGCGGTAAAAATTTCCGAATCGGTTCCGAAAAATTTCAAACGGGATTCGTCGCCGCTGAAGAAAAAATTTTTACAGCAACGTGCGGAAAAAATTCGTCGTGTGCTTGACGAAATGAATAAAAGTTCCGTCGCCCGAACGTCCGGAAAATTTTATGCGACTAAAGAAAAATTCGCCGCGTTGCAAAAAGAAATTGACTCGTTAAACGGAGATTGACTAATGGCGAAACGAAACAGAAAATACGTTTGTCAGGAATGCGGCGCGGAGTCTGTCAAATGGCTCGGCAAATGTCCCGCGTGCGGAAAATGGAATACACTTGTCGAGGAAGAAGTCGCCGAAGTTTCGGACAATCCTCACGCGTTGACAAGTGCCTTTGAATTGCCGCGAAGAATTGCCGAAGTCGACATGGAAGAATTGCCACGCTTTTTGACGGGTTCGGGTGAACTTGATCGCGTTTTGGGCGGCGGATTAATTCCCGGGTCGATAATTTTAATCGCGGGCGATCCGGGCGTCGGCAAGTCGAGTTTGACATTGGCGGTTTGCGCGAATGTGGCACGCGGCGGCAAAAAAGTTTTGTACGTCACGGGCGAAGAAAGTTCGCGACAAATCCGAATGCGCGCCGAACGATTGAACGCGTTGGCGGATGAACTTTACATCTGTGCGGAAAATAATTTCGAGCGAATAACTCATCACGTCGAAAAATTGTCGCCTGAACTTTTGATTGTCGATTCGATTCAAACAATTTACCGTTCGGAAATCGAGAGCGCGCCGGGCAGTGTGTCGCAAGTTCGCGAATGTTCGGCGGGATTAATGCGCTTGTCGAAAAGTTTGGGCGTGACGACGTTCATAATCGGGCACGTCACCAAAGACGGTTCATTGGCGGGGCCGAGAGTGCTTGAACATATCGTTGACACAGTTTTATTTTTCGAGGGCGAACGAAATGCCGACTTCCGAGTTTTGCGGGCGATAAAAAATCGTTTCGGGGCGACGAGCGAAATCGGATTGTTTGAAATGCGCGACACGGGACTTGAGGACGTGCCGGACGCGTCGAAACTTTTTCTGCCGGAACGAGCCGACGACATCGGCAGCGTGATTGTCCCGACGGTCGAGGGCACGCGCCCGCTTTTGGTCGAAGTGCAAGCGTTGGTTGCGCCGACGCCGTTCATGCCGCCGCGAAGAACTTCAGACGCCGTGGACATCAAACGAATTCAACTTTTGCTTGCCGTGCTGGAAAAACGCCTGCATTTGAAAATCGGGGCGTGTGACGTTTATGTCAAAACTGCGGGCGGAATAAAAATCGACGAGCCGGCGACGGATTTGCCGCTTGCCGTGGCGTTGGCGTCGAGTTTCGCGAATAGGAAACTTTTGCCGCAATGCGTGATTTTCGGCGAAGTCGGTTTGAGCGGTGAAGTTCGCGCCGTGAGCAAAGCCCGTCAACGTGTCGAAGAATCTGTTCGCATGGGTTTCACGAATATTATCTTGCCGAAAAAAAATTTTGCGGAGCTTACGAAGTCACCTGCCAAAGCAAATTTAATTCCCGTGGACAATCTGCGCGAAGCTTTAAAACTTTCAATGCCGAGAGAATAAACCTAAAATTTTTTGTGTTATATCGGCAAAATTTTTCGCCGCTGTTATATCGATTACTTCGCTCAACGCAAAAAAAGACTGCCCCGCGAACGGGACAGCCTGTGTTGTTTCGATTGGAAAAATTTTATTGGACAACTGAAGTCGGATTAAGGTTGCTCTTAAGTTCTTCGAAGCGTTTCCTAATTTCGGCTTGAGTGTCCTTCGTGATGTCGGGCATGTCTTGCAATCCCGTCGCGTTCGACCAAACCTCGCCCGCCTGCTTGAAGCCTTCTTCGACTGCGGCTTCCATTGCGGAAAGTTTTTCGGGATCGTCGCCCGCGATTGCCTTCGCAAGATCAAAAATTCTCGTCGCAACCGCGTCAACAGACCAATCGCCGCCCTCGGCAACGGCTTTTGCGGCATCTTCGGGATTCGTCGCAACTTCCGGCATACCGAAGCGCGCCGCGTCGATTTGCGTGCCGTCAAAGTTCAGAATGCCGACGCCTTCATCAAGCCAGCCTTGGAGTTTGTCGTTCGAGTCCGTCAAAGCCTGAATCATCAAGTTCAGCATAGCTTGTTCGTTCATCGCCATGCTTTCTTCGAGATAACGAACTTGGTCTTTGGAAAGTCCTTTCGCTTCCCCGACAAGCTCGCTGTTCTCGTCTTTGACTTCGGGTTGTGTTAATGCCGACGCCGCTTGTTGAGCTTGTTTCGCTTCGTCGGAAATGTTCACATCATACGCCTCGCCGACATTTGCCGTCGACGATTGATTTGATGCCGTCGAATTTTTGTCGACGTCTTTTGCTTGTGTGGTGCCTTTGGTCTGCGCGGCGTATTGCGCAATGCCTTGCGACACACTTGAAACGTTGCTTACGTCCATGTTGGTAACCTCCTTTTGTTGAACGAAACTACAAACCGGCGGCGGGTCGGGCTTACATCGTCAACAGTGCCGCCAAATCCAAACTTTGCGTGCGTTCGATTTTCGTTGCAACCGATCCGTCCGGATTGCGCGGCGCGGAATAATCCGCCACGATTTGCAAATGCGGTTTCTGTTTGATTTGCTCGGTAATCGTCCCGCCTTCGTAGGTTGTTATCAAAATCGAGCCGTCCGGCATGAAACGCTTGATTGTTTCGACAGATTTTGCACTTACCGTGCCGCTTGTGTCGTTTCGATTCGCGTTGCCCGAATCTTCGTTGATTTTGACTTCGCCCGTAATTTCTTCCTGCAAGTCGGCAATCTCGTCAAGTTTTTCCTGTACCGCGTTCATCTTTTCGATGTCGGTTTTGACGTTTGCAATCTTCGAGGCAAGAATTTGGGAATATTCCGAGGCGATACCGCTTGATTTGCTCCTGCGCGACGACGTACCCGCCAAACTCGTCGCAGGATTTGCAATTTCGCGAATGTCCATATTTGTCACGCTCCAAAAAGTTTTTTCAAAAGCTTTATCGGCTTTTTGACCGTGACGCTAAAATTTTTTTGAATATATCATGTGTATTCGTGCTTGTCAATTTGTCCGTCATGTTGCAGGAAAATTTATTTGCGCAAAGAAAATTTTTGTCGGCAAAAGTGATTTACGTACTTCAAAAGTTGACGGTTGAAAAATAAAAATTTCATGCTATGATTCTTGACAAAGGAAGGGGGAATTTTACATGAGAAAAGTTTTTCAGCGAGCGTTGACTGCGATTTTTGCGGTGATGTTGTTGATGACGACCGCCGCTCATGCCGAAGATGCGGAGACATTTTTCAAGCGCGGCAACGATTATTTCGAGCAACAGCAATATGAGCAGGCGATTCAAGAATTCGACAAAGCCATCGAAATTGACCCGAATTCGGCGGAGGCGTACTTCAATCGCGGACGGGCTTATTTAAATCTCGACCAATACGAACAGGCGATTCAAGAATTCGACAAAGCCATCGAAATTGACCCGAATTCGGCGGAGGCGTACTTCAATCGCGGACGGGCTTATTTAAATCTCGACCAATACGAACAGGCGATTCGGGATTTTGACAAAGCCATCGAACTCGACCCGAATGATGTTGCGGCTTACGCTAATCGCGGGCTTGCTTATGTTAATCTCAAGCAATACGAGCAGGCGATTCAGAATTACGACAAAGCCATTGAACTTGACCCGAATGATGCCGAGGCATACAACAATCGCGGCGGGGCTTACGACAATCTCAATCAATACGA
>JAFWFO010000039.1 GCA_017515635.1 Selenomonadaceae bacterium | reverse complement strand
TGAGGCTGTCGACGGCGATTACAGCGCAGATCAAATTCAAATTCTCGAAGGGCTTGAGGCCGTGCGACTTCGCCCCGGCATGTATATCGGCTCCACCAGCGAACGCGGCTTGCATCATCTGGTTTATGAAGTCGTCGACAACTCGATTGACGAGGCGTTGGCGGGGTTCTGCACGGATATTCACGTCACGATTGAGGCGGACAATTCAATCACCGTCAGCGACAACGGGCGCGGCATTCCCGTCGACATGCACGAGAGCGGCAAGCCTGCAGTCGAAGTCGTTTTGACTGTCCTGCACGCGGGCGGCAAGTTCGGCGACGGCGGCTACAAAGTCAGCGGCGGTCTGCACGGCGTGGGCGTTTCGGTCGTCAACGCGCTGTCGAAGTCAATGGAAGTTGAAGTGCGGCGCGACGGAAAAATTTACGCGATAAGTTTTTCTCGCGGTTTAACCGTCAATCCGTTGAAAGTTATCGGCACGGCGGACAACACCGGTACGAAAGTTCATTTCCTGCCCGACGACGAAATTTTCACCGTCACGGAATTTAATTTCGACACGCTCAAGCACCGGCTCCGCGAATTGGCTTTTTTGAACAGCGGAATTACAATCACGTTGACCGACAAACGTCCCAATGGCGAGTCGCGGGAATTTCATTTCGACGGCGGCATAAAAACTTTCGTCGAGTTCCTCAACCGCAAGAAAGAAAAAATTAATCCGACGCCGATTTATTTCAACGGTCGCCGCGACGACGCAGTTGTCGAAGTCGCCATGCAGTACACCGACGCCTATCAGGAAAATATTTTCAGCTACGTCAACAACATCAACACCGAGGAAGGCGGAATGCATTTAATCGGCTTCAAGACGGCGTTGACGAAAGTTGCCAACGAATTCGCCAAACGTCATAACCTGTTCAAAAACACCGACGGCACTTTGAGCGGCGAAGACGTGCGCGAAGGTTTGACGGCGGTTATCAGCGTGAAACTTCACAATCCGCAATTCGAGGGACAGACGAAAACAAAACTCGGCAACGCGGAAATTCGCACGTTGGTCAGCGCGGTCGTCAACGAAAGTTTGAGCGAGTTTTTTGAAGAAAATCCCGCGCTCACGAAACAAATTCTCGAAAAAGCTGTAATGGCGGCTCGTGCCCGTGAAGCGGCAAGAAAAGCCCGCGAACTTACCCGACGCAAGAACGCGCTGGAAATTTCGTCACTGCCCGGCAAGCTCGCCGATTGCTCCATTAAAGACCCCGACAAAGCCGAAATTTATATCGTCGAAGGTGATTCGGCAGGCGGTTCCGCGAAACAGGGACGCGACAGAAGATTTCAAGCGATTTTGCCTCTGCGCGGAAAAATTTTGAACGTCGAAAAAGCGCGCCTCGATAAAATTTTTGCCAACGCGGAAATTCGCACGATGATAACGGCATTCGGCACGGGCATTAGCGAAGACTTCGACATCAGCAAGCGGCGTTACGGAAAAATTATAATCATGACGGATGCGGACGTTGACGGCGCGCACATTCGGACGTTGCTGTTGACTTTCTTCTATCGCTACATGAAACCGCTGGTTGAGCGCGGACACGTCTTCATTGCTCAGCCGCCGTTGTATCAAATCCGCAAGGGCAAAAATCACTGGTACACTTACAGCGACGAAGAACTTGCCAAAAAGTTGGACGAAGTCGGACGCGACGGCGCGACTGTTCAACGTTACAAAGGTCTCGGCGAAATGAATCCCGAACAACTTTGGGAAACGACGATGGATCCGATGACGCGAACAATGTTGCGTGTGGAAGTCAACGACGCATTTGAGGCCGACGAACTCTTTACAATTTTGATGGGCGACCAAGTTGCTCCGCGAAGACAGTTCATCGAAGAAAACGCACGCCTTGTGAAAAATCTGGACATCTGAACGAAAAATTTTCCCCTGCAAAGTACAGGGGATTTTTTGTTGCTCAAATCTGTTCAAGTGTCGCGTTGCCGCCGAAAAATTATTTCTATTTATCACAGTTTTGTTACTTACCAACGCGTTAAAAATAAGGTACATTGTTCATAAATGTCAACGGGTTTTTCTTTTTCGTGAAGGAGCGGATTTTTATGAGGGATTTTATTTTTGAACTGCAACGATTCGTGTTCGTGACGGGGATAACTGAAACCAACACAGAAACCGAGAACCACATTTTCCGGCACGGCGGACGCTGACAGTCTGACCAACAGCGGTATTTTGGTTACAATCAATGGCAACGGCGGCAATGACACCATTAAAAGTCACAATGCCGAATTTGTATTAATCAACGGCGGCAAGGGCAACGATTCACTCTGGGGCGGCTCAGGCTCCGACACGTTCATTTACGCGAACGGCGGCGGCAAAGATGTCGTTTACAATTTCGGAAATGATGACGCGTTGCAACTCGGCGGTGACTTCACGGCGACGGTTAATAACAATTCAATCGCGTTCAAAGTCGGCTCAACTGCCAACGCGCTCACGCTCAAAGATTACACGGCGACGGAATTAAATATTAACGGCGACACATACCAAATCAGCGGCAGTACACTTGCGAAGAAATAAAATCGTCATACGCGCAAAAAAATTATCCCCCGTTCGATTGAGCGGAGGGTTTTTTTGTGCGGAATTCAGCGGGACAAAATTTTTTCGGCATCACGTTTGAGCGCGAGTAAGTCAACCTTGCCGCTGCCAAGCAACGGAAATTTTTCGTAAATCAAAAAGTGCGCCGGGATTTTGAACTTGGCAAGACGCGTCGCCAGCCAATCACGAAATTTGTTTTCGTCGAATTTGGAAGTTTTGAGCTTGAGGCACGCGCAGACGACTTCGCCGAAAAAATCATCCGGCACGCCGATAACTTTCACGTCGTCGACGAAATCCGCTTCGGAAATGACCGCCTCGACTTCGGCAGGATAAACGTTTTCGCCGCCGCGAATGATAATTTCTTTGATTCTGCCCGTCAGTCGCAGGTAACCGCCGGCGTCGACGGAGCCCAAATCGCCCGTGTGCAACCAACCGTTTGCGTCAATCGGCTGTTCGTCGGGGCTCAATTTGTAATAACCCGCCATCAGGTTGAATCCCTGCACGAGAATTTCACCAACGCCGCTTGAATCGGGATTGAGAATTTTAACGCGAATATTTTTGACGGGCTTGCCGACCGTGTGCAAAATTTTTTGGAGGTCGTCGCCGTAAACCGTAATGCTCACGGGTGCCATTTCGCTTAAGCCGTAACTGGACATAAAGTGGTTGTTCGGCATGTGGCGTTGCAAAATTTTTATCTGCGACTCGGTGGCGCGTGTGCCGCTGATAATCGAACATCGCAAGCTTGAAACTTTGTCCGCGCTGAAAGTTTTATTGTTAATCAACGCAAGCAACATTGTCGGCACGGAATGAAAAATCGTACAGCGTTCGCGGCTGATAAGTTCGAGAATCGAATTCGTGCGAGTTTTTTCGGGCATATAAATCGTCACGCCGGCAATCATGTTGGCGAAAATTCCCGCAATGAGCCCGAAGATGTGAAAGAACGGCAGAATCACGCAAGCCTTATCGTCGGCGCGAAGTGTTTGGTCACGGCTGTTAATCTGCGCGGCGTTCAAAATGTTGTAACTCGACAGGAGAACGCCCTTGAGCTTGCCGGTCGTGCCGGACGTGAAAATCATCACGGCGGGATCGTCCTCGCGAACAATCAGGGGAAATTTTTCATTGACGGCTTGACGGGCTTTAAAGTCCTCGTCGCGAATCGAATAAACGTCGCAGAAATTTTTCACTTCGTCGACGGGCGCGGACATTTCGCCGTAACAAATACAAGTCACGTCCGTATAATTTACGAGAGCCGAAATTTCTTTGGCGCACAGGTTGAAGTTCACGAGCACGGCAATGGCACCGAGTTTCTGAATCGCGAAGAACGTCAGCAACCAGTTAATCGAATTGGCACCGCAAATCGCAACGTGGGTGCCGCGTCGAACATTTTTTTGCGACAAGTCGGCGGCAATGACATCCGAGCAACGGTCAATGTCGCGCCAGGAATATTTTTCGCCCGCCCGCACGATAACAATTTCGTCGGCGGATTCGGCAACCTTGTCGCGCAGAAATTTTTTGAACGACAGACTTTCGTCCGTGTTGTCGCCGAAATTTTGTTGCGGAGAGTTATTCGCCGACGTGAGCGGAATGAATTTATCAAAGCCCGTCATCAAAAATATCTGATACACGTCGTTGCGAACGTTTTCAATCCGCAGGTTCGGAAATTTTTTTCGACAAATCAAAATCTCGCGCAACCCCGCAGAGGAAATGTAATTCACGTCGCCAAAGTCGAAAATCAACGTCGTACCCGTCGGAATTTTTTCGAGCTTGCGTCTGAAGTCGGCGGCACCGACTACGTTAAGTTTGCCGGACACGGAAATTTTCTGCGTGCTTGAATTAATCTGTTCGTTTGTTATAATCATAGCGGCTCCTTAAAAATTTTTAGGGTGGTGATTTAAATGAAACGCGAACTTCTTACGGACGACGAACTTGATGCGGTAACGGGCGGCACGCAAATTCCGCAAGCGACTTCCGTCCCCGAAAAAGTTTCCGCGCCCGCGTGGGTTGACGACATTAAGCAGGAAATTAACCGTGCCGAACTCGTCCCCGTCCACAGCGGCAGTTTCATGCAAAAGCTTAAAGGAATTTTTCAACGAATGCAACTGGATTAAGGAGGTTTTAATTTGAGCAATCTCGATAATTTTTCCCAAAGCCACGTCGACATTTTGAAACGCACGGATTACATCGACCCCGCGCTTTACAAAGAATTCGCCGTCAAAAGCGGTCTTCGTGAAGCCGGCGGGCAAGGCGTGCTTGCGGGCTTGACGAACATTTCAAAGATTGTTGCTACGAAAAACGTTGACGGGCAGAACGTTCCCTGTGACGGTGAACTTTGGTATCGCGGCTACAAAATCAACGGGCTTGTCCAAAATCTCGGCAACGAACTCGGCTTTGAAAAAATCGCGTACCTGCTGATTTTCGGAGTCTTGCCGAACGATGACGAACTTGCCGAATTCAAAAACGTCTTGGGCGAAGCGCGAAGACTTCCGGCGCATTTCACCCGCGATATTATCATGAAGGCACCGACCGGCGACATTATGAAATCGATGATGCGCAGTATTTTGGCGTATTCGTACTATGACCACAACGCGCTTGATACGAGTGTCGGCAACTCTCTGCGTCAATGCATCGAACTTATCGCGACGTTCCCGATGTTCGCGGCGTATGCTTATCACGCATACAATCACTACAAAAAAGGCGGCTCGATGTATATTCACATGCCCGACCCGAAACTTTCTGCGGCGGAAAATCTTTTGAGTTTGCTTCGTCCCGACAGAAAATATACGCCGCTTGAGGCGAAAGTTTTGGACACGGCGTTGCTTTTGCACATGGAACACGGCGGCGGTAACAATTCGTCGTTCACGACCCGCGTGGTAACTTCGGCGGGCTCGGACACTTATTCGACGATGACTGCGGCAATGGCGTCACTGAAAGGCTCACGGCACGGCGGCGCGAATCTGAAATTTATCAGCATGATGGGCGATATTCGCGAACACGTCAACGACTGGTACGACCGCGACGAGGTTGCCGCGTACATACAAAAAATTGTCAACAAAGAGGCGTTCGACCGCACGGGTTTGGTTTACGGTATGGGGCACGCAGTCTACACGTTGAGTGACCCGCGTGAACTCATCCTGAAAGAATACGTCCGTCGGCTCGTCCGCGAAAAAGGTTGTTTCGATGCCGATTTTGCTTTGCACGAAAACATTGAGGCAGTCGCGCCGGAAATTATCGCCAAAGCTCGCAACATGGTGCGCCCGCCTGCCCCGAACGTCGACTTTTACAGTGGCGCGGTTTATTACATGCTCGGAGTACCGCCGTCGTTCTACACGGCAATTTTCGCCATTGCCCGAATCGTCGGCTGGACGGCTCACCGTTTGGAAGAATTGACGACTTCCAAAAAGATTATTCGTCCCGCGTACAAGAGCATTATGAAGCCTGCAGAATGAAGGAATTTACCAAACAACGATTTTTGTTATTCGCGGCGGCGGCGGCGTGCGGATTTTTGTTTCACACGTTGCAAATTCCGATACCGTACATAATCGGCGGAATTTTGGCGTCGTTCGTCGCGAAAACTTTTATCGATCCTAAAACTCATTGGCCTGCGCTGTGGCGAAACGTGATGATGTGCGTTGCGGGATACGAAATCGGTCGCAGTTGCAGTTTGGACACGCTAATCAACCTCGCGCATGAAGTTCCGGGCGTTTTGACGGCAACGACGGTAACAATTTTCGTTTCAATCATGATGGCGTTCTGGACGTTCAAACATTCGGAGTCAAACTTAATCAGTTGCGTGATGGGCTGTTCGCCGGGCGGGATGTCGCTGATGACTTTGATGGCGGAAGAAGACCCTCGCGCCGATATGAACGTCGTTGTCGTCGCACAGGCATTGCGCCTGTTCTCCGTGGTGTTGAGCGTGCCGTTTTTGGCAATGCAAATGCTGGACGAGTCCTCAACTGCCGTCGCAATCGAAAAAGTCGACGAATTGCCGTGGATGATTTTAATCCCGATATGTTTCGCGGGCTGGTTTATCGGGAAAAAAATTCATTTGCCGACGAAACAGTTGCTCGGACCGATAATTATCGCGGGATTGTTCGCGACGCTGGTTTATCCGCTCGAAGAGGCACCGAAACCGTTAATGGCGGTCGTTCAGCTGAATATCGGGCTTTATATCGGCACGCGGCTCGACAAAGACAGATTAATCGCGCTGAAAACGATGGTTCCGCATTTAATTTTGGGCAACGTGGCGATGATTGCCTCAAGCGTCGGCATGGCAATATTTTTGTCGAAAGTCTACGATTTTTCGCTGATAACGGCGTTTTTGGCAATGGCTCCCGGCGGAATAACCGAAATGTGCGTCGCGGGCTTGGCTATGGGCGCGAACGTCCCGATAATTTTGGCGTATCAACTTTTCCGACTGTTAAGCATAAATTTTATTTCGCCGTTCCTGATAAATTGGTATTTCAAAAAATCCGGCGAAGAAGCTTGATTTTCGGCACCACACTCACGAAGATACAAACTCATCATACGACGAAAATTTTTCCCCGTCAATGCGACGGGGATTTTTTTTGCAAGCAAAGCCGTTATGTGATAGACTTGCACGCGAAACGGAGATAGAAACTTTGGACGACAAAAAAATTCACACCGAAGATTTTGGCGATTCTCCCGACGATGAACGCCCCAAAGACGAATTGCCCGACGTCATGCCCGTTGAAGAAGACGGCGACGACGAAATAGAAGTTCATTTCGACGAGGCAGGCGCGCATATTGAGGCTGTCGACGGCGATTACAGCGCAGATCAAATTCAAATTCTCGAAGGGCTTGAGGCCGTGCGACTTCGCCCCGGCATGTATATCGGC
>JAFWFO010000038.1 GCA_017515635.1 Selenomonadaceae bacterium | reverse complement strand
TCCGACCGCACATTTAGCAAATGCATTGTTCAGTTTTCAAGGAGCCCCGTGAATCAAGCTTGCTTAATATACACCCACTATAGCCTTTTGTCAACACCCTGTGCAAAAAAATTTTTAGCCCATAAATCCCGTCCTGACGCCATTCTTCCCGCTTTTCCACTCTCAGCCCAAAAAATTTCTCAAAAATTTTTTCCCCACAAACCACTTTTTTCGCCTCAAAACCCCAAAATTTTACTCCTCAACTGCCAGCACATGTCGCGCTCCGTAGTAGCGGGCGACCAGCAAATTCAGGTAAAAGTTTTCGTTCTTACGCACGCCGCCGAAATATTCAAGATAAGCCGTTGCACTTTTGTCGCCGTGAATTTCCTCGAATCGGTGACGAACTTGCATTGGCGACAACGGCACTGGATCAACTTTGACGTTGCGTTGAATGTAGCGGGCTTGTCGGCGCGCCGCGTTGAAAATCGAAATGTCCGTGTAAATGAACGTCGCGAAGTAGACGACTAAAACCGCAGTGAACGCGACGAATACGGGACGCAAGATTTTTTTCGGCAAACTGAAATGCAGACGTTCCATTTCCAAAATCGCGCTCGACGCCGCAACTAAAATGAATGCCAGCGACGTTACCGAAATTTGCAGATTGAATTCGGGCGCGAGTAACATGAACGTCGGCACAAGCAAGCCCGCGACCGAAAATGCCGGCATCAAAACTTCCGACTCGGTTAAACGTCCGAAACTGCGCTTCAAAAAGTAAACAACCACGGGAATGAGCGCAATTAAATCCGCTACGACGACTCGAAAGAAGCCGTCCAAGTTCGTGAAGAAAATTTCCGTCGTGTAAGAAAAGTTCGGGTACAAAACTTCAAGCCGCGCAAAATTCCCCGGAGCAAGCAGCATGAACGCACAACCGACGATTGTCGCCGCGAATCCCGTCATCATCCACGTGCGGAAAATTCCCTGCGCTTTGCTCCGTTGAATCATGAAAGCCGTCAGACAAATTGTCGCCAATGCGCCCGCCTCGTTCGAGCAACCTGCCAGCAATCCCAGAAAAGACATCAGCGCGATTTTCAGCGGCGAAGAACTTGAGTCGTGTGAGCGTAATGCTTTGACGTAAGGCGTCAAAAACAGCAGTTGAAAAAACGCCATCCATAAATAATTACATGCGCCGGTCAACCAAAGCATACTCGTCACGAATGACGCCGCCAATATAAACAGGCTGAAGAATATCCACATCAAAGCCGCCCGCGACATCTTGAGCCACGTGTTCGCTAAATTTATTATAACAGTGACCAACAAAATGAAAACGATTGTATTGGCAATGTTGAATGACGGCTTGCCCAACCAGATAAAAAGTTGCGCAAGACCGCACGCGAAAATTTTTCCGCTCCACGTGAACCAGTACGACGCCAGCGAATCAAAAATATCCGACAACGAAGAAACGCGCTCGCGGTATTCGACTTCGGGCGAACCGATTTGCATACCTTCCAAGTTTCCGCCGTATTCGCCGTCCCAAATGAACGCGTAGGCAAAATCGTCGTGGCTGAGCGGCAAAAACATCGTGCGCAAGAAAAAATATCCAGCGAACGACGCGAACAAAATCAAAGTACGCGACGAGTTGAGCGTTCGGCTGAGGTGTTGCATCAAGTTCAAGGTAAAATCCCCCTTCAAGCAAGCAATTCGACTGCGCGGGCAAGCGTGACGCCGATACTGTCGCGGATGACAAGTTGAGCGTCGGCGTCGGCACGGGTTGCGGTCTTGTTTATCAATATTAAATTGTCGCCACGAAAATAATCAATCAATCCCGCCGCAGGATAGACGATTAAACTTGTCCCGCCGACAATCAACGTGTCCGCCTCGGAAATTGAGCGAATCGAATTCGCGATAATTTCGTTATCGAGCTGTTCGCCGTATAAAACGACATCGGGCTTGACGATACCGCCGCATTTTTCGCAGTGTGGCACGGGGATATTTTCCATGACGAAATCAATTCCGTAATGTTCGCCGCACTTCACGCACGACGCCCGTCGAATCGAGCCGTGCAATTCGTAAACTGTCTGCGAACCCGCCTGTTGATGAAGTCCGTCAATATTTTGCGTGACGACGGCTTTTAAAATTCCGCGCCGTTCCAATTCGGCAAGCGCAATGTGTCCGGCGTTCGGCTTCGCGTCCAAATAAACGAATCGCGCCCGATAAAACTCGAAAAAATCTTCCGTGTGTCGCAGAAAAAAACTGTACGACGCCATTTCTTCGGGCGAAAAAGTTTTGTGGAGTTTCTGATTATAAATACCTGACGCGCTTCGGAAATCGGGAATGCCGGATTCTGTGGACATACCCGCGCCGCCGAAAAATACCGCGTTTGAACTGTGCGACAAAATTTCGCCGAGTTTTTCAATGTCCGTCATGTTGTTCGCCTCCAAATTCATATCAGCGCAAAAGTGAATAGATGACGGCAATGGCAATTCCGATTGTCGAAATGTTAGCGATTTGTCCGTGATTGGTCGAAGTGTTCATGTCGCGGCGCAAACCGTCAATTTTCTCGGCAAGTTTGTCAATGCGTTCGTCAACTTTATCAATGCGGGCGTTGAGTTCGCGGCGCGTGGTATCCAATCGATCTTCTAACTTGTCCATGCGAGTTTCAAGTCTGTCCATACTGTTACCTAAATCTTTGACTTGAGCGTAAATCAAATCGTTGACGGTGATTTTTACTTCCTGAACTTCTTGTTGAGCCATTGAAAATCCCTCCTTCGCAGTTTAGGAAATTTTATCACGCGGCGGCAGGCGTCAACAAGCAGTCTTTGCAAAAATTTTTCAGTCTGATATAATCGCGATTAATCTTATTAACAAGGAGGAATTTTTTATGCGAGGAAAATTTTTTGCTGCGTTGACGTTGGCGGCGACACTTTTGCTCACAGGTTGCGGAGGCGGTCAACAAGGCGGCGACAAACCCGCTGACAAACCGGCTGCCGAATCTACGATTAAAATCGGCGCGACGCCCGCTCCTCACGCGGAAATTCTTGAGCAGATTAAACCCGACCTCAAAGCGCAGGGCGTTAATCTGGAGATCGTCGAGTTCAATGATTACGTTCAGCCGAACATCGCGCTCAACGACAAAGAACTTGACGCGAACTTTTTCCAGCACGAGCCGTATTTGAAAGACTTCGTCAAAGAACATAACGACATGAAGTTGAAAAACGCGGGCGGCGTGCACGTCGAACCGATGGGCATTTATTCGAGCAAAATTAAAGAATTGAAAGACCTTGCCGACGGTGCAAGCGTTTCAATTCCCAACGACCCGACCAACGGCGGACGCGCTTTGTTGCTGTTGCAAAAGGCGGGCTTGCTCAAACTCAAAGACGGCGTGGGCGCAGATGCCACCGTTCAGGACATCGCCGACAATCCGAAAAAATTGGTGATTCAGGAAGTCGAGGCCGCTCAACTTCCGCGCACGCTTGACGACGTGGACATTGCAATTATTAACACGAACTTTGCGCTTAACGCTCAACTCAATCCCATCAAAGATGCGCTCTTCATCGAGGACAAAGATTCGCCTTACGTCAACATTGTCACCGTGCGTGACGGCGACGAAAATCGCGACGACATCAAAAAACTTATGACGGCTCTCAGATCCGATAAGGTTAAAAAATTCATCGAAGAAAAATACAAAGGTGCGATCGTTGCGGCGTTCTGACGTATAGAAAAATTTTTTCGGCAAGCTTTTCGCTTCGGCGGGGAGTTTGCTTTTTTGTTTGGTGCCGTGTAAAATATTTTTCAAACGAGGTGAGCTTATGGATGAAAAACTTTTGGGCGAAATCCCCTTGCGCACGTGGCGTTGGCTCGGTGTCAACGAATTGAAAACTTCCGCGCAGGTTGAGGAAACTTTTATAGACGTGGCGGACGGCGAAACGAAAAAATTTTCCTGCGTGAACTTGAGCGACGACGACATTGCTCGGCGGATAAAAATTTCTGTCGGAAAATCCGGGCGGGTTGAATTCGTTTCAGCGGACGCGGGCAACGGAAATTTTTCTGCGGACGTGGAAATTGATTTGCGCGGCGACGATTCGGTTGCGGAACTCGACGCGGTTTATTTCGGCGACGGTGACAGACGTTTGGATTTTAATTACGTTATTCGTCAGCGCGGCAAAAATACTTCGGCGACAATGAACGTGCGCGGCGCGTTGAATGATCGTTGCGACAAAATTTTTCGCGGGACGCTTGACTTTAAACGCGGTGCAAAAGGTTCCGTCGGGCGCGAACTCGAAGAAGTTATAATTTTATCTTCGGGCACGCGAAATCGCTCCGTGCCGCTTATGCTTGCCGAAGAAGACGAAGTCGACGGACATCACGCCGTAAGTATCGGGCGGCTCGACGAAGAAAAAATTTTTTACTTGATGAGTCGCGGGCTTGACGAAGCGCAAGCTCAACGGTTAATTGTCGAAGCGGCATTTAATCCCGTCGTCGAAAAAATTCCCGATGAAAATTTGCGTTCGGAACTTTTGGTCACGTTGCAGAGGAGGCTTGACCGTGAATAAAAACTTTTTGAACGAGCAACGTGACGTTGCATCCAATTGGGACGGCGTCCAAGTTTCGACAACGTTTTACAGGAGGCTTGACCGTGAATAAAAATTTTTTGAACGACTTCCCGATTTTGCGCACACAGATGAACGGGCAACCGCTTGCTTACCTTGATAACGGCGCGACAACTCAAAAACCTGAAAACGTTGTTCGTTCGATTTGCGGCTACTACGGCGGTTGCAACGCCAATCCTCATCGCGGCGTTTACGAACTCAGCCAAAAGTCCACGAAAGTTTACGAGGACGCCCGACGCAAGGTCACCAAATTTATCAACGCGAAATCTGCGCGGGAAATTATTTTCACGAAAAACGCAACCGAGTCGCTCAACCTTGTCGCGTTCAGTTACGGGCTGACGAACTTGCAAGCGGGCGATGAAATTTTAATAACGATAGCCGAACATCACTCGAATCTTGTTCCGTGGCAAATTGTTGCGCGGGCGAAGGGCGCGAAGTTGAATTATATTTATTTGACGGCGGACGGAAATTTGTCGGAGGCGGACATTTCGGCGAAACTCACGCGACGCACGAAAATTTTGGCAGTCACGCAAATTTCAAACGTGTTGGGGCTTATCAACGACGTAAAAACTTTAGCGGCGAAGGCTCACGAAATCGGCGCAGTTGTTATCGTTGACGGCTCGCAATCCGTCCCGCACATTCCCGTTGACGTGCAAAATCTTGACGCGGATTTTTTGGCGTTTTCAGGGCACAAAATGTTGTCGCCAATGGGTATCGGCGTCCTTTACGGCAAGCAAAAAATTTTGGACGCAATGCCACCGTTTTTGACGGGCGGCGACATGATTGAATACGTCACCGAACAGGAAACGACTTTCGCCGAATTGCCGCAAAAATTCGAGGCGGGCACCCAAAACGTCGGCGGAGCGGCGGGCTTGACTGCGGCGATTGATTATCT
The DNA here is from genome assembly GCA_017515635.1 of Selenomonadaceae bacterium. Classification (GTDB taxonomy): domain Bacteria; phylum Bacillota; class Negativicutes; order Selenomonadales; family Selenomonadaceae; genus Quinella. Next base: position 7,860 of record JAFWFO010000038.1, on the reverse strand, counting down.
GCAAGGCGTCGGCTTCGACGAAATTGCACGCGTTGAAAATGATTTAACGACGTTCGCAATTTCCGAGCTGAAAAAACTTCCTTATGTCGAGCTTTACGGTTGCGACGCACCGAACAAAGTCGGTATCGTCACGTTCAACATCCGCGACGTTCATCCACATGACGTGGCGACGATTTTGGACGCGCAGGGCGTGGCGATTCGTGCCGGACATCATTGCGCACAACCGCTGATGAAATTTTTGGGCGTCAACTCAACCTGCCGAGCAAGTTTTTATTTTTACAACACGCGCCGCGACGTTGAGCGATTGATTGATGCCGTTAAAACCGTTCGAGGAGTAATGAAATTAAATTGACGTTATTTGGAGCCGTCACGGATGACGGCTCCGAGCCGACGCATTTGCGTGACGCAAATATCGTCGGCCAAAAAGCCTCACGACAACTTTTCGGATTGTCGAAAACTTATTCCTCGCCCGCCGCGTAGGCGCGGTTTCTTTTGGTTACTTTTCTTTGCCGTCAAAGAAAAGTAACATCTAAAAACTTAAATCGAAGAGACACGCCCAAAGGAGTGAAATTTTTGCTTGAAAACATTTACACCGAACTAATTGCCGAACACAGCCAATCAAAAGAAAATCGGCGACCACTTGAACACGCAACGATAACCGAACGCGGGCACAATCCCACTTGCGGCGACGAAATAACTTTGTCGTTGGAAGTTACCGACGGTGTGATTCGCGACGCGGCTTTTTCCGGCGAAGGTTGCGCAATTTCCCAAGCGTCGACCGACATGATGATTGACCTTCTGCGCGGCAAATCCGTCAACGAGGCGAAACGGCTTGCGGAACTTTTTATTGCGATGATTCACGGCGAAATTGATGACGACGACGAACTTGCCGAACTCGACGAGGCGGCGGCACTGAAAAATATTTCGACGATGCCCGCCCGCGTCAAATGCGCAACGCTTGCTTGGCACACTTTCGACACGGCAATTAAAAATTCGGACGGTGATTCGCTTGCTCGATAAACTTCAGGCAGTCGAAGAACATTTCGCCGAAATCGAAGCGCGTTTGGGTGATCCGTCGGTTGTCGCGGACGTGGCGAAATTCACCGCGCTCACCCGCGAACTTGCCACACTCGAACCTATCACGAACAAAATCCGCGAATATAAAAAAATCCTCGCGCAGATTGACGAGGATAAAATTTTGCTTGAAACTTCAACGGACGAAGATTTGAAACTTTTGGCGTCGGAAGAACTTTCCGAGCTGAAAAAATCCAAAGCCGCACTTGATGAAGAATTACCGATTTTGCTTTTGCCGAAAGACCCCGACGACGAAAAAAATGTTGTCATGGAAATTCGCGGCGGTGTCGGCGGCGAAGAGGCGGCACTTTTTGCGGGCGAAATGTTCCGCATGTACACCCGTTACGCCGAGCGACAAGGTTGGCGCGTGGACATCGTCGACATGAACGCCACGACAATCGGCGGCTTTAAAGAAATTTCTTTCACGGTCGACGGGGCAGGCGCGTCCGGCAAACTCAAATACGAGAGCGGCACTCACCGTGTGCAACGCGTGCCGGTCACCGAGAGCGGCGGACGAATTCACACCAGCGCGGTCACCGTCGCCGTCATGCCCGAAGCCGAGGAAGTCGACGTTGTCATCAATCCGAACGATTTGCGAATCGACACGTACTGCGCGAGCGGCGCGGGCGGCCAATACGTCAACCGAACGGAAACTGCAATCCGAATCACGCATTTGCCGACGGGAATTGTCGTGCAATGTCAAGACGAAAAATCTCAGCTCAAGAACAAAGAAAAAGCCATGCGCGTTTTGCGTGCCCGCGTGAAAGATTTGGCTGTCCGCGAACAAACCGACGCCATTGCCGCCGACAGAAAATCGCAAGTCGGCTCAGGTGACAGGAGTGAACGTATTCGCACGTACAACTTTCCTCAAGGACGCGTCACCGATCACCGAATCGGTTTGACGCTTTACAAACTCGACACGATTTTGAACGGCGAACTTGACGAAATTATCAACGCGTTGATAACTGCTGACCGTGCAAAAAAATTATCGGAACAAAAATAAAAATCTCCTCGCACATGGCGGGGAGATTTTTTTACGAAGTTTTCGCCGAACGGTATTTCTTAAGCTCTTCTTTCAGCGCGTTGTTTTCCAACTGAAGTCGTGCGAGATAAATTTTGTAGATGTTGACCATGTCAAACAGGTATGCCGACGCAACGGCATCGTGGAAGTTAAATTCTTTCTTGACAATCGTATTCAAAGCCCCTCGCGACGAATTCAAATAAAATTTGTGCGTGGGATCCAATCGCAAAAAAGCAAATTTGTCAAGCACGGCGTAACGATAATTCAAATGCTTCTGGAAAAACGGTATGTCCTTCATAAACTTTTCGGCTTCGATAAGCGAATGTATAAAGGCATTTACGCGTTTGCGAAAGTACTGTTCGGGATTGAAGGAAAGTTCCCTCATTATCGAATTGGCACGCGGTCTGACAATGTAAAAAATATTGGGAATACGCAAAAAATTTTTAGCCAAGCACAAGCAAGCAAAATTGAAAAATTGATCTTCGCCAGCGAACATATCAGGAAATTTTATTTGATTGACGATCAGGAAATTCCGACGACAAAACGATGAAAATATCCCAAAGTTGTAAGCTGGAGCATCAATGAAAAGCTTTACGCGTCCTTCAAAGGTTTCCGGTTTTAAGGTTGGCTCATTCAAAGATGAATCGCAAAAAAAACGCTTGACAGTGAAATTCTTTGGATTGGTCAATTCATTCATATCAGTCATTTCAGGGGCATCAACAGATTTTTGATTTCCGCCCCAAAGCCTGAAAGATCCATCGACACTTACAACGTCTGCTTGAAATTTTTCGGCAAGCGTCGAAAGTTCTTCAAGCGCGGTTTTCGTATAAAGGTCGTCGCTGTCAAGAAACGAAATATATTTTCCGCAAGCGATTTGAATTCCGACATTACGGGGAATTCCCGGCGAGCCTGTATTTTTCGGAAGTTTGACGAGTTTCAACCGCCCGCCGAAACGTTCCGAAAAACTTTCAACGACTTCGACGGAATTGTCGTTTGAGCAATCGTCCACCACGATAACTTCAAAATCTTTCATCGTCTGGTAAAGCAAACTTTCCAGCGTCTGCGGAATAAACTTCGCCGCATTGAACATCGGGATAATGACCGACACGAGCGGGATTTTATTTTCCAACCTGTCCGCCTCCGACCTGTGCTTTAAGTTGCTTAATCTGCTTGTCGTAATTAATCAGCCGCTTGCGATAAGTGTGAATCGCGCCGTAAATGTAAGCGAAAAACGGCACGAAGTCTCCGCAATATTTTTTCAGCTCCTTGCGAACAAGCGCGTCGAGTTGCGAAGTCGTGTACTTTTCATAGAAACGTTGCGTCCAAATCAAATGTTGCTGAATTATGTAATCAATCGGCAGTTGGCGCAGTTGCGGATTCTTGACGAACAGTTGAAAGCCGCTCATGAAGTCATCCAAAACTTTCGAGCCTTCAATCATTAAATGCGTCAGCACGTGCAGGGATTCTTCGACGGAAACCATCTTGCGCGTGATCGAATTCGGGTTGTGTCGGTAAATATAAATGATATTCGGCACGCGGACGATTCGCGGCGCGGTGCAGAGGACGCGGAAATAAAAAATTATGTCTTCGCTCGTCATCAGCTTGTCGAAGCGAATATTTTTTTCCATGAGCAAATCGCGGCGATAAAGTTTGTTGTGCACCCAGCCGAAAAATCTGCCTTTGTAAAACATTTGCACGCGTTGAGCAAGATTGTCCGTCTCAAGCATCGGTTCTTTGCAAAAGCCGCCCAGTTCCTTGCTGAAAGTCGTAAATTTCGTTTCGGGCGTCACGTCAATCGTTTCGTTTTCGGGGAAGTAAACTTGTTCGGTGTGGACAACGTCGGCATTCCATTTTTCGGCAACGGAAACCAATTCGGCAAGCGCGGTTCGTGTGTACATGTCGTCGCTGTCGAGGAAGGCAATATATTTTCCACGGCTCAAACGCAAGCCGGTATTTCGCGGCTCCGAAGCTCCACCCGTATTTTTCGCAAGGCGAACTACTCTGATTCGGCCGTCTTTCTGCGCCATCTCCGCGACGATTTTAACTGTGTCGTCGGTTGAGCAGTCGTCCACGCAAATCAACTCGAACAGCCCGAAAGTTTGATTGAGCACGCTCTCCACGCACGAACGAATATAACGTGCGGAATTGTACATCGGCAAAATGACGCTCACGGCGGGCAGGCGCGGCACTTGCTGAACCGGTTGCGCTTGCGTCGGAACGGCAGGTTGTTCGTCATTTGTTTTGTGCTGTTTATTTTTTGACTTTGACATTAATCGATTCTCCATATCAAAAATTTTTGCGCCGAAAACTATACCACACGCCCCGCGAAGTTGCAAAAAATTTTTATCGGCGAACGTTCTAACGGACTTCCTGAAACGAAGATGAAATATAAAAATGTTCCGAATATTTATTGACAGTGAAAAATTTTTGGTGTAACATTACACGCAGATTAAAGAATCACTTTCAAGAGTTTTTCAAAGTATAGGGAGGTATTTTTAAATGGCTGTTAAAGTTGCTATCAATGGTTTCGGTCGTATCGGTCGCCTCGCTTTCCGTCAAATGTTCGACGCTGAGGGCTACGAAGTTGTCGCTATCAACGATCTCACCAGCCCGAAAATGCTCGCGCACCTTTTGAAGTATGACACCGCGCAGGGCGGTTTCTGCGGCAAAATCGGCGAAGGCAAACACACGGTTGAGGCGAAAGAAAACTCCATCGTTGTCGACGGCAAAGAAATCATCATCTACGCCATCAAAGACGCGAAAGAAATTCCGTGGGGCAAACACGAAGTTGATGTCGTCCTCGAATGCACGGGCTTCTATACCAGCAAAGAAAAAGCTTCGGCACACTTGGAAGCGGGCGCGAAGAAAGTCGTTATCTCGGCTCCTGCCGGCAATGACCTCCCGACAATCGTTTACAACGTCAACCATCAAACTCTTACTCCGGACGTGAAAGTTCTTTCGGCAGCTTCCTGCACGACCAACTGCTTGGCTCCGATGACGCAGGCTCTGCACAAACTTGCTCCGATTCAGAGCGGCATCATGGCAACGATTCACGCTTACACCGGCGACCAAATGATCCTTGACGGCCCGCAACGCAAAGGCGACCTCCGTCGCAGCCGCGCAGGCGCATGCAACATTGTCCCGAACAGCACGGGCGCAGCAAAAGCTATCGGCTTGGTTATCCCCGAACTGAAAGGCAAACTCATCGGCGCAGCACAGCGCGTCCCGACCCCGACCGGCTCGACCACGTTGCTTTTCGCGGTTGTTAAAGGCGAAGTCACCAAAGAGCAAATCAATGACGCCATGAAAGCGGCGGCCAACGAATCCTTCGGCTACAACGAAGAAGAAATCGTTTCCAGCGACATCATCGGCATGAAATTCGGTTCGCTCTTCGATGCGACTCAGACCATGGTCAGCCCCATTGGCGACGGCAACACCCTCGTTCAAGTTGTTTCCTGGTACGACAACGAAAACAGCTACACCAGCCAAATGGTTCGCACCATTAAGTATTTCGCTGAATTGAAGTAATTTGATTCGGCGATGCACGTCGCGGAAGTTGAAAAAATTTTTTGCGGCGGCAAAGTGAACAAGATTGACCTTTGTGACGGCTCGGCTCTTCGTCATTGTTGAGCCGGGTCGTTTTCAATTAGGAATGAGGAATTTGGAATGAGGAATGAAAATCTTCGCCGAAACAATTCCTAATTCCTAATTCATAATTCCACATTGATTTTTTGGGGAGGTTTTCTGATGAATAAGAAAAACATTCGCGACATCAATCTGAAAGGCAAAAAGGTTTTCCTGCGCGTCGACTACAACGTTCCCATGGACGAAAACCAGAACATCACCAACACCAAACGCATTGACGCGACGATCCCGACGCTCAACTATCTGCTCGAACAGGGTGCGGCAATCATTATCGGCTGTCACCTCGGACGCCCGACCGAAGCTCGCGAACCGAAATTCTCAACGAAACCCATCGCGAAGAAACTCGCTGAAATTATCGGCAAACCCGTCAAATGGGCGGAAGACTGCATCGGCGAACCTGCCGAAAAAGCCGCTGCCGAACTTCAACCCGGCGAAATTCTTTTGCTTGAGAACCTTCGTTACCACAAAGAAGAAAAGAAAAACAATCCCAAATTCGCGAAACAACTTGCCTCACTTGCCGATATCGCCGTCAATGACGCTTTCGGTATGGCTCACCGCGCACACGCCTCGAACGTCGGCATTACCCATTTCCTCGAAACGGCGTCCGGCTTCCTCATGGAAAAAGAAATCAACTATATCGGCAAGACTTTGCAGGCTCCGCAACGCCCGTTCGTCGGCATTATCGGCGGCGCGAAAGTTTCGGATAAAATCGGCGTCATCAGCAACATGATTGACAAAGTCGACACGATTATTATCGGCGGCGGCATGGCTCACACCTTCGACGCGGCAAAAGGTTACGGCGTCGGCAAATCCTTGCTTGAAGCTGACAAAATTGACCTTGCGAAAGAATTGCTCAAGAAAGCCGAAGAAAAAGGCGTCAAAGTCGTTCTGCCCGTTGATCTCGTTGTTGCGAATAAATTTGCTCCCGATGCAGAATTCAAAACCGTCCCCGTCGACCAGTGCCCCGAAGATTGGCAAGGTCTCGACAGCGGCGAAAAAACTTCCGAAGAATACGTCAAAGCTCTCGAAGGCGCGAAGACGATTATTTGGAATGGCCCCATGGGCGTCTTTGAATTTGACAACTTCGCAAAAGGCACGCTCGCCGTTGCAAAAGCTGTTGCGGACGCGACCGATAAAGGCGCAATTTCAATCGTCGGCGGCGGCGACTCCATTGCGGCGTTGAAGAAAACCGGTCTCGACAAGAAAATTTCGCACATCTCCACCGGCGGCGGCGCAACCCTCGAATATCTCGAAGGCAAAGTTCTGCCCGGTATTGACGCTATTGACGGCGTCGGCCGCACTCCGATTATCGCGGGCAACTGGAAGATGAACAACACGATTAAACAGGGCGTCGCGCTCGTCGAAGAGCTTATCCCGCTCGTAAAAGACGCCGAATGCCGCGTTGTCGTCGCTCCGACTGCGACCGCATTGGCCGCCGTTGCCAAAGCCGCGAAATCCACGAACATTCACGTTGCCGCTCAAAACGTGCACTGGGAACCCAAAGGCGCGTTCACGGGCGAAATTTCCACGGGCATGTTGAATGAAATCGGCGTTGATTATGTCGTCCTCGGTCACAGCGAACGCCGCGACTATTTCGGCGAAACCGATGAAGGCGTCAACAAACGTGCAAAAGCTGCGTTCAATGCGGGCATCACCCCGATTATCTGCTGCGGCGAATCCCTTGAAATTCGCGAATCCGGCAAATATATTGAGCACGTTGTCAACCAGATTAACGCGGCTCTCGAAGGTTTTGCACCTGCGGAAGTCAAGAAACTCGTCATTGCTTACGAACCGATCTGGGCTATCGGCACGGGCAAGACCGCGACTTTCGACCAAGCTGAAGAAGTCTGCAAAGCCATCCGCGAAGCTGTTGCGGCGAAATTCGGTCAAGAAGCGGCTGACGCAATTCGTATTCAATACGGCGGAAGCGTCAAACCCGCGACGATTAAAGACCTCATGCAACAACCGAACGTTGACGGCGCACTTGTCGGCGGCGCATCGCTCAAAGCTCAAGACTTCAGCGCGATTGTAAATTTCTAAACGAAAATTTTCCGCTTGACTAAGCGAACTTAAGTTAAGCCGCCTGACGGTTGGGAGTTGGGAGTTAGAAGTTAGGAGTT
>JAFWFO010000037.1 GCA_017515635.1 Selenomonadaceae bacterium | reverse complement strand
TGAGGCTGTCGACGGCGATTACAGCGCAGATCAAATTCAAATTCTCGAAGGGCTTGAGGCCGTGCGACTTCGCCCCGGCATGTATATCGGCTCCACCAGCGAACGCGGCTTGCATCATCTGGTTTATGAAGTCGTCGACAATTCGATTGACGAGGCGTTGGCGGTTATCACAGTTTTGTTACTTACCAACGCGTTAAAAATAAGGTACTTTATTCACAAAGGTCAATAGGTTTTTCTTTTTCGTGAAGGAGCGGATTTTTATGAAGGATTTTATTTTTGAACTGCAAGGTTCGCCGATACTTCTCGGCTCATTTCGCTTACCGCAGGCAACGACACTTACGAAAACACCCTCGCAGGAGCGACGATTTTGGCTCTCGGCGGCAATGACCAAGTTCACAACCACGGCGAAAATGTTTCAATCGACGCGGGCGACGGCAACGATTCCGTTTCCAACGGAAGTTATTATGCGATTGGCGGTAACTACGTTACGATTGACGGCGGCGCGGGCGACGATTTCATTTTAAATTACGTTGCCGGACAACTCTATCAATATTCCTCCGGTGACGGAAACGATACCATTTTCGGCTTCAACCAAAACGACACGCTTCAAATAACTTCGGGAACATATTCGACGACCACAAGCGGCGAGGACTTCATTGTCAATATCGGCACAGGAAAAATAATCCTCAAAAACGCCGCCAACTTCACAGTCACAATAAAAAATTCCAAAGGCGCGTTGAGCACTTACAATTCGAGTGTTTCAAACAACGTGCTTGGAACAAACGTTGCAGACACTCTCATAAACAACAATTCCAACGCAAAGATTCAGGCTTTGGGCGGCAACGACACCATTTACAACAGTGGTGACAACGTTTCAATCGACGCAGGTGCGGACGATGATTCAATTTACAACTACGGCGATTCCGTAACAATCGACACGAGCGACGGCAACGATTACTTTGTCAACAACGGTTCCTCTGTGAAAATCGACACGGGCGACGGCAATGATTACGTTTCCAACTACTACGGTAGCGACTCTGTGAAAATCGACACGGGCGACGGCAATGATTACGTTTCCAACTACTACGACAGCAACTCGGTGACAATCGACACAGGTGCAGGCAACGATACAATCAGCCTCGGTAGCAACGCAACAAAAACTTTGATTGAGTACACAGCAGGCGACGGCGACGATACAATCGAAGGCTTCAAAGACGACGACACTTTGAAAATCAGCGGCGGCACTTACTCGAAAGAAACTGTCAACAATGATATGTCTTGTCACGGTCGGCAAAGGATCAATTCTGCTCAAGAACGCGGCAAGTTTGTCTGCAGTCAACATTTCGGGCGTTGAAGAATCACCCGAAGAAGACGAATTTTCTTGGACGTTCAGCAACGGCACCGCAACTTACGTGAAGACGAGCGGCACTTCAGGCGAAACACTTTTCACGCTCAGCGGACTTAATCCGAATTTGACAGTTGACGATTTGGACGCGGGCATTGAAGTTTCCGACGGGAAAATTATTTTGTCGGCGGACGTGTTGGCGCAGAAAGAGGTAACTTTGACAACGAGCGGCGACTATTCGCTTGAACTCGGCGAAGACTGCCCGACGGTAACTGCGTTCGACAAAGGCTGGACATTGGACGACACGACGGCGACATATCACGACGCGGGCAAAACCGACGGTTATAAATTGTCGACTTCGGCAAAATCAATAAGTTACACGGCGGCGACGGGCGGCAAAACTTTGCTGACTGTCAACGGTTTGGAAGTTACGGACGGCGCAATAGACGGGCTTACGGTCGACAAAAAAACTTTGACGTTTACGCCCGATGTTGTCGGCGAAAATCTTTCGGGCGACGCGGGCGCGACAATCAACGGCGGCGGCAAAAATGACACGCTTTGGGGCGGCGAAGGTTCCGATACGTTCATTTACGAGAGCGGCGGCGGCAAAGATGTCATTTACAATTTCGGCAACAATGACGCGCTGCAAATCGGTAACTTCACGGCGACGGTTAAAGACAATTCAATCGCGTTTAAAGTTGGCTCACAAACGAACGCTATCACGCTCAAAGATTACACGGCGACGACCTTCAACATCAACGGCACAAATTACAAAGTCGACGGCAGTACACTCACGAAGAAATAAAATCTGCGCGGCTCAAAAAAAATTTTCCCCTTGCAAAACGCAGGGGATTTTTTTTTGCATGGCGAATCAATTCGTTGAAAGGAGCTGATCTAATGTCTACATCAGTTGATACCATGAAAAATTTTTTCAACGTCCTAAAGCTCTACGCCAATGATTCGACGGCAAACGGCGTTGCGGTTCTCGACCACGCGATAAGGACGACGACACATTTCGCGGGCTTGCAAGACGCCGTTAATTATTTCGTCAGCGATATGGCGAACGTCACGGCGACGGCGGGCGCGACTCAAAGTCTTTTGCAAAACTGCGGAATTGTTATCGGCGCGGATAATGACTTCACCGTCGACACGGGCGCGGTCAGCGGCTACAACGCGGGCATGGGCGTCGTCAAAAACGCTCAAGACATTGTCCCCGAAGACAACGTAATTTTGTCGGAACTTCCGTTGCCTGCCGCAGGTTCCACGACAATGCACACTTACACGGGCGCGGACGGAAAAACTTTCACTTACACGGTTAATTATCCGCTCCAATATCTTGAAGTCGTCGACGTTGCGACTGCGCCTGAAGGTTACAACGGCAGCCTCGACTATTCAAACGCCCAAACGACTTATCTGCAAGCCGGAGTTACTTACAACAGCGTAAGAGGTAACGGCGAAATCGCTAACTCTGCCGTCGGCGAACTGGTTGCGCCCGCGACGCTCAACATGCTCAGAGGTTTTGAAAATTACTGGCTCGACGAGTCTCTTAAACTCGCTTACGATTCCTTCGGGCTGGACTTCGACGGAAAAACTCTGAACATAATGTTTGGAATAAATGCACCCTACAGCGCGGACACGACGCCGACCGAATATGCGGATTGGGAGGCAGTTTTTCCCATCGACAGCATCAACATGTACATAAATGCGGTTAATCGCGCCAATCTCGATCCAAGCGACATTAACGGCAAAGATTTATTGAAAAACAGAACATATATCGACCGTGTAATTGCGCACGAAATGACTCATGCCGTTATGTTTGCGGCGGGACTTTTTAAAGAAAACATGCCCGAATTCTTTACGGAAGGCGTCGCGGAACTCAATCAAGGTTTGGACGATTACAACGGGCAAGATACGGAAAATATTACGGAACTTGCAAGCGACAGCGAACGCCTGACGCAGGCACTGAATTTTAGATCGGGCACGGGCACATCGGACGCTTATCCCGCAGGTTTTATGTTCCTGCGCTATCTGTGTCATCAAGCATTGCCGACAAGCGTCACAATCGGCAACGGAGCAATTCCCGACCTTTTCAGCTACACGGGCAACGAAGAAATTATCAGCGGCGAAGCGTCGGGCAGTCAAATAAATTTCGGCGCGGAAATTTTCGGAACGGCGGCAAGTGCGGGCGGCGATGATTTATTCGTCAACACGACGGCAGGCAATTTGATTATCCGTGACGCACGCGGCAAACTCATCAATTTCGCGAACGAAAACGGCACAGTCACGGCAAGAAGTTACGTTTCAGACACGGCTGGCACGATTGACGGACGCGCTTTCGGCGAATATGAAATTCTTTTCGGCGCGGACGGGCTTAACAACGAAATTCGTGCAGGCGACGGCGGCAGTCAACTTTGGGGCGGCTCTTACGGCAGCGACGACCTCAACGGCGGCAACGGCGTCGACGAATTTATTGCGGGCGTCGGTTGCGGCAACGATAATATTTTCGGCGCGGATTCAAACGACGTGATTAATCTTGCGGCAACGACACTTGACCAAATCAGTTCGGTAAATTTGAGCGGCGGCGGCATTGAATCAAATGTGCACATGGGTTTCACGGACGGCAGTTCGTTGACGGTTTGGAGTTTCCCGAATCAGAAATTGAATTTCAAACTTTCGGACGGCGCGACATATTCTTTCGACACGTCGTCAACTCAATGGACGAAGACAAATTAATCGCTCAATCGGCAACAAAAAAACTCTCGCAGGAAAAAATCTTGCGGGAATTTTTTTGTTCGCGGCGAAGAATTTTTTATCGTCATTGGCAAAAATTTCGGAGGTGGTCAAATGCCCGTACTCGATTGGCTCGGCAAGGACAAAGTTATCAATCATCATCTCGACGTGCCGTTTCGGTTCCTCGACAAAAAATTTTCCGTCGGCGCGTCCGAAAACAAAATCATTCACGGTGACAATCTGCTTGCGCTCAAAAGTTTGCTGCCCGAATTCGCGGGACGTGTGAAGTGCATTTACATTGACCCGCCCTACAACACCGGCAACGAAAATTGGATTTACAACGACGCTGTCAACGACCCGCAGATTCGTCGTTGGCTCGGGCAAGTTGTCGGCAAAGAGGGCGAAGATTTAACCCGCCACGACAAATGGCTTTGCATGATGTATCCGCGACTTCGGCTCTTGCAAAAACTTTTGAGCGACGACGGCGCGATTTTCATTTCTATCGACGACAACGAACAGGCAAACTTGAAACTCATCTGCGACGAAATTTTTGGCGCGCAAAACTTTTTAATTCAGATGACCCGCGTCACAAAACGGAGCGGCAAATCAACAGAAATTTTTGCGAAGAACGACGACAGCTTGCTCGTCTACGCGAAAAGCGCGAAGTGCAAGTTGAACCCGTTCCGACACAACGACGCGGGCTTTAAGTTTCGCGACGAATTCTTCGAACAACGCGGCTTGTACAAATTGAATCAAACACTCGACTACGACAGCCTGCAATACAGCGACAGTTTGGACTACCCGTTGACGATTGACGGCGTGACGTATTACGCGGGCTCTTCCGAAGAAAATTTCTTGAAGCGCAAAGCCGGCGAACACAAACGCGCTGATTGGGCTTGGCGTTGGTCGCAAGAAAAGTTCAACTTCGGTTACGCCAACGATTTCATCGTCGTCAAGAAGACACGCAACGGCACGCGAATTTACACGAAGACTTATCAGCGCGCCACGATTGACGTTGCCGACGGAAATTATTTCATCAAGTACAGCGAACGAACCGCGCCCGTGTCGAGTCTTGCGCTCACGGCGAACGAGTTTTCAAACGACAACGCGACGAAGGACTTAACTTCAATTTTCGCGGAAAAAGTTTTCGATTATCCGAAGCCCGTCGCGTTAATCGAATTCATTCTTCAGCTTGCGACGGACAAAGATTCAATCGTGCTGGATTCGTTCGCGGGCAGCGGCACCACAGCGCACGCAGTCATAAATCTCAACGCTCAAGACGGCGGCAACCGAAAATTTATTTTGATTGAGCTGAACGACTACGCCGAAACAATCACCGCCAAACGAGTTGAACTTGTCGGCGGCGAATTCGATTTCTACGAGTTGGGCGCGGAACTTTTCGACGCCGACGGATTCATCAACGCCGAAATTCCCCGCGAAAAAATCTTCGACTACGTTTATTTCGCCGAGACGCAAAAACATTACGAGCCGACGGACGAAAAATTTTTGCTGGGCGTCGACGAGGACACGGCGTATTACTTTTTCGACGACGCGGAATTAAATTTCGACCTGCTTGCGAAAATTCGGACGCGTGCAAATTCTTATGTGATTTATGCGGAGAATTGCACGCTTGCCGAATCGGAGCTTAACGACTTCCATATCACGTTCAAAAAAATTCCAAGGGATATTCCGCGATTGTAAGCGCGTGATATAATTCCGTTAAGACATTTGCGAAAGGAGCAATTACAATGACGATTTCAATCAACATGAACGAGACCGATTCCGCGACGGTGAAAAAATTTGTGACCGAAAACAATCTCGACATGGAGCAATTTTTCATCCAAGCCATACTCGAACGCATTGACGAGGAGGAGGACGCTGCGCGCAATTACGCCGAAGCAATGGCGGAATACGAAAAAAATCCCAAAACTTACCGGCTCGTTGAGGTGGATGCGGCGCAATGAAAAATTTTTCCGTTGAATATTTGCCTAAAGCAACGCGGGCTTTGGATAAACTCGACGAACGAACGCGCTCGATAATCGACGGCTGGATAAAAAATAACCTTGACGGTTGTGAAAATCCGAGACTGCACGGCAAGGCGTTACAAGGCCCGTTGCGTGGCAAGTGGTCTTATCGCGTGGGCGACTATCGAATTATGGCGGAAATTCAAGACGACAAAATTTTGATACTGATTGTTGACGTTGCTCACCGGAGCAAAATTTATCGCTGAAAGAAGGCGAACTCGATGGAGCTGAAAAAGTATCAACGAGACATCCTGCGCGACCTGCAGGATTATCTGGCTTGCGTCGACGAGCGGCAAAATCTTTTCGACGCGTGGCAACTTTATTGTTCGGAAAAAAATCTTGACGCGCCGACTTACAAAAATCGAATTGCGGGCGTGCCGAATGTTTGCGTCAAAGTTCCGACGGGCGGCGGTAAAACTTTTTTGGCATGTGCCGCGCTGAAGAAAATTTTTCGCGGGACGGGACGCAACAAAAATAAATTTGTGGTGTGGCTTGTGCCGAGCGACGCGATTTTGACGCAGACGATTGCCGCGCTGTCGAATGAACGTCACCCGTACCGTCAGCGTTTGGAAAATGATTTTAATCACCGCGTCGAAGTTTTCACGAAAGACATGTTGCTTAACGCGCAGAATTTTTCGCCGTCGACCGTTGCGGAAAATCTTTGCGTGTGCGTGTTGAGTTACGCGACGCTCAGAATCGACAGCCGCAAAAAAGACGTGCGCAAAGTCTATCAGGAAAACGGCATGTTGAAAATTTTTGATTCCGTCGAGAAAAATTTTGACGCGCTCAAAGACACGCCCGAAACCGCGCTGATTCAAATCGTGCGGAAATTTAATCCCGTCGTCGTGATTGACGAGAGCCACAACGCAAATTCAAAACTCAGCGTCGAAATGCTTGCGGTTGTCAATCCCGCGTTTGTTTTGGAATTGACGGCGACGCCCCGCGAATCAAGCAACGTGATTTCATTTGCGGACGCCCGCGAACTCAAGCGCGAACACATGGTTAAATTGCCCGTGCTGGCGAAAAATTTTCCGAGTGTCGGCGACGTGATGACGAACGCAATTTTGACGCGCAACAAATTGGAGGCGGAAGCCAAACGCGGCGATTACGTGCGCCCGATTGTTTTATTTCAAGCGCAACCGAAAACCGACAACGACAGCGAAACTTTTCAGCGCGTGAAAGAAAAACTTATCGGCTTGGGAATTCCCGCCGAACAAATCGCGATAAAAACTTCAACCGTCAACGAACTGAACGGCGTCGACTTGCTGTCGAAAAATTGTCCGATTCGCTACATTATCACGGTCAACGCGCTCAAGGAGGGCTGGGATTGTCCATTTGCTTATATTTTGGCGTCGTTGGCGAATAAAAATTCCCGCGTCGACGTGGAACAAATTGTCGGCAGGATTTTGCGGCAACCGTACACGCGTCAACATGCGGTCGGCGTTTTAAATTTTTCGTTCGTCTACACCTGTTCGCAAAATTTTTATGGCACGCTGGAAAATATCGTTGCGGGTTTAAATGCGGCAGGTTTTTCGCGACAGGCCGACCGATTGGTTGAGGAACTTACAAAAACTTCGCCCGTCGTCGAACAGTTATCGTTGTTCGATCTGCCCGCGCTTGACACGGAAAAAACTTCGGACGAACCGACAACTTCAAACGCGGGAAATTTTTCTGCAGACACGTCGACAAATTCAACGCCCGAAACTTTTACGGAACAACCCGCGAATTTCGCGGCGAATCAAGCCGAAGAACAACCCGCGCAGATTTCGCAACCCGAACGACCCGCGATGAATCAATCGCCCGTCGACCCGTTTGAAAAATTTCGCCGCGTCGTCGAAAGTCAAACGCAAATCCCGATGCAGGAACAATTTGCCGTCTCAGCCCGCAATTTAAAAATCCCGCAGTTTCTGGAAAAAATTTCGTCGGGCTTGTTCGGCGCGTCAACAAAACTTTTGGAGCGCGACAATCTTTCGTCCGGCTTCAAGCTCAGCCAACAGGACGCACGAATAATTTTTTCGCTAAACACAAATGACTTGTACAAAATCGACTTGCAAGAAGACGGCGAGGCGATACCGCTTTACGAAAAGTTGTCGTGGGACGAGCGCAGAGAATTTAACCAATTCCTGAAAACTTTGCCGCCCGAAAGAAAACTTCGCTGTTGCGCGGATATGTTGGCGACGGAAATAAATCGCAATGACCGGCATTCTTTCCGCGAAGTTCGCGATTACGTAAAGCGTGTGCTTGACGGCATGACGGCTGAGGAACTCGAAGAGTTGACGGCTCACCCGCAAATTTACGCGGCGTTGATTCGTAAAAGAATTGATGAGCTGGAAGTAAATTACATGCGCGAAAATTTCCGTCACCGATTGGCGGGCGGGCAAATTTTCTGCAAAGATTTTTATTCATTCCCGAATTCCGTTGCGCCGACAAGCAGACCCGTTTCAATTCCGAAGTCGCTTTACACGGTTGAAGGCGACATGAATACTTTTGAGCGTCGGGCGATTGACGCGCTGGCGAGTTTGGACAACGTGCTTTGGTGGCACAGAAACATTTCAAAGCGGGAATTTCGCTTGAACGGCTGGATAAATCACTATCCCGATTTCATTTTGCAGACGCGGGCGGGGCATGTTGTTTTAATCGAGACGAAGGGCGACGATCGCGACAATTCCGACTCGAAAAATAAAATTTCGCTCGGCAAAGATTGGCAAGCTCAATCGGGCACGAAATATCGCTACTTCATGGTTTTCGACAACATAAACATGGACGGCGCATTTTCGCTGAACGAATTTTTGAACGTCATGCAAACGCTTTGAACGCACGCCAAAAGACCGCCTCCGAAGTTTGGAAGCGGTCTTTTAGTTTGTTAATTGTTCGTACCTCGGTGGTCAGCCGAGTTGTTGCTCTCCATAAGGAGCCAACGCTATGTTTCTCTCGGTTTGCAGTATATAATATATCTACAATTTTTGCAAGAAAATTTCCGTTGAAAAAATCAAAGTCATGTTGTAAACTGGCAACGTTGCTTCCACTATACCGCAACGGAAAGGGGGCAATGATTATGTTTCTCTCAACTTTCTTAGCCACAGTCGCAGCCAACGTCCTTTCCTACTACATCATCAAATGGCTCGACCGTCGCTGAGAATCGTGCCACATAGTTAGCGTTATCCTTCAAAATGCGCTGAAAGCCCCGACTGGTCATCGGGGTTTTCTTTTTGCCCGAAATGTTGTACACTGCACAAAAATCTTTTGGAGGTTTTAACATGTCTGCAAGAATTTTATACGGAAAAGAATTCGCCGCCCAAATCAAAGAATCTGCGCGGCTTGAAGTTGAGGAACTCAAAAAAACTTTCGGCGTGACGCCCGGTCTTGCGGTTATAATCGTCGGCGAAAATCCCGCGTCGCAAGTCTACGTTCGCAACAAGCACAAAACCTGCGAAGAACTCGGAATTGTTTCGGAAGTCGTTGCAATGCCCGAAGACACGACGAAAGAAAATTTGCTCGCGAAAATCGACGAACTCAACGCTGACAAAAATATTCACGGGATTTTGGTTCAACTGCCGTTGCCCGCCGCGATTAAAGCGCATTCGGACGAAATTTTAAATCGAATCGATCCGAAAAAAGATGTCGACGGCTTCCACCCCGTCAACGTCGGAAATTTGGTTATCGGCAACCCGCAACTCGTCCCGTGCACGCCCGCCGGCTGTATCGAAATGCTCGATCTTGCGGGAATTGAAATCGACGGCAAACGCGCCGTTATAATCGGACGCAGCAATATCGTCGGCAAGCCGTTGTTCCATTTGCTTTTGGCTCGGCACGCGACAGTTACCGTTTGCCACACGCACACGAAAAATCTTGCGGAAATTGCTCGTGAAGCGGAAATTTTGGTTGCGGCAAGCGGCAAGCCGAATTTGGTCACGGGCGACATGATTCGCGAAGGAGCAACCGTTATCGACGTGGGCATTAATCGAATCGCGCCGAAAAAATTGGTCGGCGATGTGGACTTCGACGCGGCGAAAGAAATTGCGGGCGCGATAACTCCCGTGCCGGGCGGCGTCGGTTTGCTGACGGTCGCAATGCTGATGAAAAACGTCGTCAAAGCGGCGAAACTTCAGCTTGAGGCGTAAAAAATGTTTCTGATAATCACGGCGGCGATTTTCGGCGGAATAATGGCGGCTTCACTTTTCTCGATAAAATTTTTGTTCAGCGAACACATGGCGAAAAAATTTTATCGGCTCTTCGCGACGGCAGATTTAATCGTCTTGTGCGTGATAATCGGCGGATGGATGCTCCGCTCGTTCGTGCCCGAAACTTTTATCGCGATTTTCGGCAACGTCGCCACGATTTTTTTGATGACGCAACTTTTCTGCGGAATTTTCGTTATCTGCGCGGTCGTCGCAAGATTTTTTTATCGCAAATTCCACAAGCCGACAAAGTTTGACCCCGAACGACGGAAACTTTTGGCGCACAGCATGATTTATCCGCTGTTTTCGCTGGCAGTCGCGCTTTACGGCAACCGAATCGAAAAAAATTCCGACGTGGAAAATTTTTACGACGTGCCGATAAAAAATCTTCCGCCGGAACTCGAAGGCTTCAAACTCGCGCAGATTTCCGATTTACATTTGGGCGCGTATTTCAGTTTGGAGCGGCTCGAAAACCTTTTGCAACGAATCGCGGACAGTAAACCCGATTTGCTCGCGATAACGGGCGACATCTTCGACGACGCGCAACTTAATCCCGACGCAATAAAAATCGTCGACAGCTTCACCGACAAATTTCCGCACGGAATTTTTTACATTCACGGCAACCACGAACATTTTCGCGGAATTCGGGCGATTGAACAAATGCTTGCGCAAACAAAAATTAATTGGCTCGTCAACCGCTCAAAACATGTCACGTCGAAACTTTACATTTTGGGCGTCGATTATCCGCAACGCGCCCCGATTACCAGTTCAAACGACGAAGAGCGGTCGAAACTTTTTGCCGAGGCGCGACACAGTTACGTTTCGGGGGCAATGGTAAACGTTCCCGATGACGCGGTAAAAATTTTACTCGCACATCACCCCGAATTTATCGACGATGGCGCGGAAAGAAATTGCGCGTTGACGTTGACGGGACACACGCACGGCAGTCAATTTGGAATTTTCGGCGTGCCGCTGTTTCCCGTGTTCAAGTACACTCGCGGCGTCGTCAAAATTGGCGACAGTTTCGGCTATGTCCACGTCGGCAACGGCAGTTGGTTTCCGTTTCGGCTCGGCTGTCCGCCCGAAATTGCTTACTTCACGCTCAAAGCGAAATAAATTTTTGGAGGCTACAAAATGAGAATTATCAGCACTGAAAACGCGCCCGCCGCTATCGGCCCTTACAGTCAGGCGATTAAAGTCAACGGGCTTTTGTACACGTCGGGGCAAATTGCGATTGATCCCGCCGTCGGCAAAATTGTTGCGACGACGATTGAGGAGCAGGCTGAACAATGTTGCAAAAATTTGGCGGCGATTTTGGACGCGGCGGGCTACGACTTCAGCGAAGTTTTCAAGACGACGTGTTTCCTTGCCGACATTGCCGACTTCAAAAAGTTTAACGAAGTCTACGCGAAATATTTCGTCAGCAAACCTGCGCGGAGTTGCGTTGCGGTGAAAGATTTGCCTGCGGGCGCGCTCTGTGAAATTGAATTAATCGCGGCTAAATGATTCGCGTTGAAAATCTTCGCCACGTCTATAAAACTTCAACGGGCGACAAAATTGCGCTTGACGGCGTGAACTTGACGATTAACGACGGCGAATTTATTGCGATAATCGGCACGAACGGTTCGGGAAAATCGACGCTCGCAAAACATTTCAACGCGTTACTTTTGCCGACTTCCGGAAAAGTTTTCGTTGACGGGCTGGACACTTCGGACGCGGAAAATCTTTGGAACGTGCGCAAAAATGTCGGCATGGTTTTTCAAAATCCCGACAGCGAAATTGTTGCGGCGATTGTCGAGGACGATGTTGCATTCGGGCTTGAAAATTTGGGTATCGCGCCCGAAAAAATCCGTGAACGCGTCGATCTTGCGCTTGATTCGGTGAACATGAACGATTATAAACTTTTCGCGCCGAGTAAGTTGAGTGGCGGACAAAAACAACGAATCGCAATCGCGGGCGTTATCGCAATGCAGACGAAAGTTATCGTGCTGGACGAGCCGACGGCAATGCTTGACCCGCAAGGCCGCCGCGAAATTTTGTCGCTGGTGAAAAAACTTCACACGCAGGGCAAAACGATAATTTACATCACGCATTTTATGGAAGAGGCTTCGCAAGCGCAAAAAGTTTTCGTCATGGAACGCGGAAAAATTTTACGTTCGGGAACGCCGCGAGAAATTTTCACGAACGTCGCCGAGATGAAACGCTTGGGCTTCGACGTGCCTGTCGCCGCAGAACTTGCCGAACGTTTGCGAAAAAAATTCAAGCTCCCGAAAAACATTTTGACGGCTGACGAACTTGCGGAGGCGTTGCAAAAATGATTCGTGTGCGCGACGTGAATTACACTTACATGACGGGCACGCCGTTTGAAAAGACCGCACTGGAAAATATTTCGTTCGACGCGGCTGAAGGCGAAGTGCTTGCAATCGCGGGACATACCGGCTCCGGCAAATCGACGTTGATTCAACTTGTCGCGGGTTTGATTGATTTAACGAGCGGCACGGTCGAAATTGACAACTTGCCCGTCACCGACAAAAAAATTCGCCGATTGGTCGGAATCGTGTTTCAATATCCCGAACATCAACTTTTTGAAGAAACAGTCGCGAAAGATATTGCGTTTGCGCCGAAAAATTTCGGACTGAGCGACACGGAAATTTCTGCGCGGGTTGATGAGGCAATGCGGCAAGTCGGGCTGGATTCGTCGTTGAAAAATATTTCGCCGTTTGAACTTTCCGGCGGTCAACGTCGACGGGCGGCAATCGCGGGCATTTTGGCGATGAAGCCGAAATATTTAATTTTGGACGAACCGACGGCGGGACTTGACCCGAAAGCTAAAGAAAATCTCCTGCGCGAAATTTTCGGCTCCGTCAAAAAATCGGGCGTCACGATAATTCTGGTGTCGCACAACATGGACGACATAGCGCGTTTCGCCGACAGAGTAATCGTCTTGGCGCAGGGAAAAATTTTGTTCACCGGCAACCCGCGTGAACTTTTCGCCCGCGAAGAAATTTTGCAACGTGCGGGACTGGAGCCGCCGCCGATAACGCAACTGATGAAAATTTTGGGCGTCAACGAAATTGTCTTGTCGCTCGACGAGGCGGAAAAAATCTTGCTGAAAAAAAATTAGCGTCGGAACTTCTCCAACGCTTTTTTTTATCCGAAATTTGGCGAGAATCGCCCAGCACACAAGTTGTATTTTGCTTGCAAACATGTAATAGTTCTTCCGAAAAGAGGTGAGAACATGTATCTGACGCAAATAAACATGATTCGCGGATTAACCAAAGCGGAATATTTTCAACTTCGCGAGCTGTGTTTTTTCAGCAACTGCCTGTATAATTTCGCACTCTACAATGTCCGTCAAAAATTCTTTGCGGACAAAACCTACTTACGCTTCGAGAGAAACTATCACGAGTGCAAAGACAATGACAACTACAAGCTCCTGCAATCGAATATGGCACAGCAGACGTTGCGAGCGGTAGATTTTGCCTTTAAGTCGTTCTTTGCAACAGTTGGTAAAGTTAAAAGTGCTCATCCGCCGCGCTACCGCAATAAAGGCGGCTTGTACAACCTAATAATCACCGGCAATTCTATAAGCATTCAAAACGGATATTTGACTGTGCCGCAAAGCCGAACTTATTCAAGCGTGCTGAATAATCACAGAATCCGAATCAAAGTTCCCAAACGACTTCTAGGCAAGAAAATCCGCGAAGTCAAGATAATTCCACTGTACAAAGGTCGGGCGTTCAAAATCGCGTACTGCTATGAAGTTGACGAAGCAAATTTGCAGTTGAATCACGAAAATTCATTGGCGATTGACATCGGCTTGATAATTTGGCGACGTGCGTAACCAATTTCGGGACTTCGTTCATAATGGACGGACGTAAACTTAAACATATCAATCGGAATTGGAACAAACGCCGCGCACATCTTCAATCAATCCTTTGGAAACAAGGAAAATTTTCTTCACGACTTATTGAACGAATCACATTGAAGAGAAATAACCGCGTCAACGACTACATGAAGAAAAACGCCCGCTACATCATAAATTTCTGCATAGCCAACGACATCGGCACAATTATTTGCGGCTACAATCCCGACTTCAAGCGCAAAATAAATTTGGGCAAGCGCAACAATCAAAACTTCGTGCAAATTCCGTTCGGCGCATTGCGTCGGCAGTTGGAAAATTTTTGTGCACGTTATGGCATGAATTACGTTGAGCAAGAAGAAAGTTACACGTCGAAGGCAAGCTTTTTGGATTTGGATTTCTTGCCTGTCTACGATGCCGAAAAACCATACAGTGGAACATTCAGCGGCAAGAGAATTCAGCGCGGCTTGTACAGGTCGAACAGTGGCAGGCTGATAAATGCAGACGTAAACGGCGCGGCTAACATTTTGCGCAAAAGTAAGCAGAACCTCAATTTTGAGCGACTGTGTGTGGGTCTTTTGAACAGACCTTTGAGAATAAGGGTAGCTTGACTTCCAAACTTCTCATGAATCCCCCGCCTCTACAGGCGGGGGGAGGTTCAATCGGCAAGCTTAAAGTTGTCGCCGACTTTTTGAATTCGTTTTTGGCGGAACAAATGCCCGACTGCGCGCTTAAATGCCGCCTTGCTGAGTTTGAACACCGCGAAAATTTTTTCGGGCGGGCTGGTGTCGTTCAAAACAAGTTCGCCGCCGTTTTTCTGCATGAACGCAAAAATTTTTTCGGCGTCGCGCTCAAGTTCAAGTTCTTTCTTGTCGCGAAGTGAGCCGTCAAGTCGCCCGTCGTCGCGAATAAAAGTCACGCGCACGCTGACGACTTCGCCGACTCTGAGCACACGCGGAATATATTTTTGCGGGATAAAAACGATATGCCGCCCTTCGCTGAAAACGAACGCGCCCGCCTCGGTGATATTGTAAATCGTGCCTTTGACGTTGTCGCCGAGTTTGATATTTTCTGCAGGCTTCGACGCACGACGAATTTCGTCGGCAACGTCCATTGACGCGGCAAGCCGTCCGGATTTATCGCTGTAAAGTTTCGCCCAAACAATTTCGCCGACTTTCGGACACCCGATCATTTCGGCGAACGGCATAAAAATTCCGCGTTCGGCACCCGCGTCGACAAATGCGCCGTTTTCCGTGACGTTAATGACTTTCAGGCGGGCAATTTGTCCTTCACGCATTTTCGGGACGCGCATACTCGCCGTCAAGCGTTTTTTCGGGTCAAGGTACAGAAAAACTTTCACAACGTCGCCGATTGAAACTTCCGCCGTCTGTTGCGCCTTGTGCAACAAAATATCGTTCGACGTGTTGCCCGTGCCCGCGTCGAGAAATGCGCCCATTTCGTTTTGACGGACAACTTTAAGTTCCGCGACGGTTGCGGGCTTCAATTCAGTCTTCATAGATTTTTATTTTCGCCTCGCTCCAAAGTTGTTCGAGCGCGTAATATTGGCGGTTTTCTTCTTTAAAGATGTGCGCGACAACATCGCCGTAATCAAGCAGAATCCATTCGCCTTCGTGATAGCCTTCGCGGTGGCTGTAATGAATTCCGGCTTTGTCGAGTTCCTCTTCAATGTTGTCGGCAATGGCGCGAACTTGCGTGGCCGTTTGAGCTGAGCACACGACAAAATAATCCGTCGAGAACATCAGCCCGCGCATGTCCATCGTGATGACTTCGCTTGCCTTTTTGTCGCTCGCCGCCTTGCAAATTTTCAAAGCCAGGTCAAAAGTTTTCAAATCAAATCGCCTCCGATAAAAATTTATTCGTTTGTCGTAACTTCGCCGTCGATAACTTCGCTGTCCGCGTCGCCTTCGTCGGAATGCTGAACCATATCTTGAAACGGAAAAAGTTCGCCGATACGCGCTTCGATTTCCGCAATGTTCGGTACCCATGCGCCGTCAACATTTTCCGAACCGGGGAGCAACAATGTCGACGGCGGATCGGAACTCATTTTTCGCAGAACGTTCGCCAAATGTGCCGAGTCGAAAATTTCCGCGCTTGTCTCCATGCGGTTGCGGAAAATGTCGGCAATGGCGGGCAGTTTCGGCAGAGTCTCCAGTTGCAGAACTTTGGCGTAAAGAGCTTTGATAAATTTTTGTTGACGTTGAACGCGTCCCATGTCGCCGAGTTTTTCGCCGCGCCAACGCAGATATTTTTGCACGTCTTCGCCCGAAAGATGCTGATAGCCTTGCGGAATGTGAATCGACAAGCCTGCCGCTTCGTCTTCGTAATCCATGTTTTCTTCGACGTAAATATCAAGTCCGCCCAAAACGTCAATCAGCTCCGCAAAAGTTTGCAAGTCGATAATTATGTATTGATGAATCGGAACGTTAAGCAGGTTTGAAACTTCGCGGACGAGGAGATTTGCGCCGCCTGTGCCGTACAACGTGCCGAGTGCGCCCGAAACTCTGCGCGAAGTTACCAACGTATCGCGTGGGATTGAAATTATTCGCGACTTGCCCGTTTCGTTGGCGAAACTCAAAACCAAAATCGTATCGGCTTCCGGCTCTTCGCTGTCGTCAACGCCGAGAATCAAAATGTTTGTGTAACTTTCAAATTTCGGATCGACGGGGCCGCCCGTGCGTGCCGTGCGCCTGTCGTTGTAGCCCTGGTACATGTCGGCGAATTCATTATAAACGCGAGTGCCCGCGTTGTATATACCGTAAGCGACAAATAAAACTGCCGAGACCAGCGCGCCCAAAATTACCAACGTAAAAATCAGCCGAAAAACTTTCGTCCTGTTTCGGCGTTGCATTGCCTTACGTTTTTTATCAATGTTTTTTTTGGTTGTGTTGGCCATGTGAGTTTCGCTCGCTTCCGGCTTCAAGAGTTGATTTGTTGATTTATCTACTTTTCTTTTGCTTGCCCAAAAGAAAAGTAGCAAAAGAAAACGGCACGCCTGCGCGGCGGGCGAGGAATACGTTATCGACAATCCGAAACGTTATCGAAAATCCATTTGGCCGACGGAATTTGCATCCTGCAAATGCGTCGGCGTGGAGCCGTCATCCATGACGGCTCCAAATTAAGCATTGATTTTGTTGAGCAACAAAAAATTTCGTGCGGCGACTGTATCGGGGTGCACGAGAGAATTTTTTTGCACGACGAAAATTATCGACTCGCTCAACGCCGTCAATAAAATTTCGTCTAAAGTTTTTGTTTCGACCAAGGCGCGCAGATTTTCCACGCCGGGATAATTTCTGTTCGGTTCAATCATGTCCGCGAAATAAATTATTTTATCAAGTGCGGTCATGTTCGGTGCGGCGACGGTGTGTCGGTGAATTGCCTGCGAAATTTCCGCGTCGTCCACGCCGTAAATTTCTTTAATAATCTTCGCGCCAATGTACGCGTGCAAAAGCAACGGCAATGCCCGTTCGACTTCGCCGATTTCAATGCCGTAACGTTCAGCCTGCGCGGGAAGTTCGTCGTTTTCAAATTCGCGGGCGCAATCGTGCAGAAGTCCCGCAACGTAAGCTTTGATTTCGTCGACGCCAAATTTTTTCGCCAAAGTGACGGCGGTATTCGCCACGCCGATTGAGTGTGCGAATCTGCTTTTTTTCAGCCGGCGTTGAAGTTCGCGGCGCATTTCGTCAATCGTCACAGATAAAGTCCCTCCCGCAAAATATATTCTTCGACGGCTTCGGGCACGAGATATTTTATCGAACGACCGAGCTTGACGCGTTCGCGAATTTCCGTCGACGAAATTTCAATCGCGGGCGTCGTCACTCGGTGAATGTGTTCGCTTGCCGCCGAGCCGAAAAATTTTTCAGTCGCAGAAAAATCCACGTCGACACCGGGGCGCGTCGTCGCGATGAAATGACTGCGGGCGACAAGTTTTTTCGATTCGTGCCACTTCGACAAGTCCGCCAACGAATCCGCGCCGATTATGAAAAATAATTCCGTTGTCGCGCCGAATTGTTTATGCAACGCGTCCATCGTGTCGAGCGTGTAGGAAAGTCCCGTGCGTTTCAATTCCATGTCCGATACGCGAAAAAATTTGTTCGAGCGCGTTGCCAAATTCGTCATTGTCAATCGGTGAATTTCGTCGGTGACGTGTCTGCAAAGTTTGTGCGGCGGGCGTGCGGCGGGGATAAATAAAATTTCGTCGAGCGAAAAACTTTCACGCACGAATTCCGCCGTTGCCAAATGTCCGAGATGAATCGGATCGAAGGTGCCGCCCATTATTCCGATTTTCAAAACGAGTCGCCTCCGAACGAGCAGAAAATTTTTTATGACAGTGAACTAAAGTAACAAGACGGCTGACCAAATTGG
Source organism: Selenomonadaceae bacterium (assembly GCA_017515635.1). Taxonomy (GTDB): domain Bacteria; phylum Bacillota; class Negativicutes; order Selenomonadales; family Selenomonadaceae; genus Quinella. The sequence goes on along the minus strand of JAFWFO010000037.1, from coordinate 58,938 downwards.
ATGCAACGTCACGTTGTTCTCCGAACAAGCAGAAAAATTATCAGCGACGTGAACAAAATCAATGCAACTGCGCGGGCGTAGTCTTTGAAGTCGTGGCGAGCTTTCGGTGTGCGAAAATAATTTTTCAGCGTGAGAAAATATCCGCGAAAAATTTTCATCCGCGAATTTGTCCGTCGCCTTCAACGAAATATTTCATCGTCGTCAAAGCTTCCAAACCCATGGGGCCGCGTGCGTGAAGTTTCTGCGTGCTGATACCGATTTCCGCGCCGAATCCGAATTCAAAGCCGTCAGTGAAGCGCGTCGAGGCGTTGACGTAAACGGTTGCCGCGTCGATAAGCTTTTCAAATTTCGCCGCCGAATCATGGTCGCGGGTGATAATCGCGTCGGAATGTTTGGTGTTGTAGCAGTTAATGTGCTCAATCGCCGCGTCGAGATCGTCGACAATTTTCACGGACAAAATCAAATCGTTGTATTCGGTCGCCCAATCTTCGTCGGTCGCCTCTTTCATGTCGGGGAAAATTTTTCTGCAAGCTTCGTCGCCGCGCAGTTCAACTTTCGCGTCAATCATTGCTTTAGCAACTTTCGGCAAAAATTCTTCGGCAACGTCGCGGTGAATCAAAAGAGTTTCCATTGCGTTGCAGACGGACGGCCGCTGAGTTTTGGCGTTCATGCAAATTTTCAACGCCATATCCAAATCGGCGGGCTTATCAACGAACGTGTGACAAATACCCGTGCCGGTTTCGATAACGGGAACCGTGCTGTGCTCAACGACGCGTGCAATTAAACCTGCGCCGCCGCGAGGAATAATCACGTCGACGAGCTGGCGCAATCTGCACATGACGACAACGGCATCACGGTCAAGAATGCTGATGAATTCGACGAACTTTTCAGGAACGCCTTGAGCAACCGCCGCTTCGCGCATAATCTCAACGATTGTTTTGTTCGTGCGGACAACTTCCGAGCCGCCGCGCAAAAGGCAGGCATTACCCGATTTCAAACACAGAGCGATTGCGTCCGCCGTGACATTCGGGCGGGATTCGTAAACAATGCCGACGACGCCGAAAGGCACGCGCATACGACGAATGTTTAAACCATTCGGGCGGGTGATTTCAAAGTCGGTTTTGGCGAGCGGGTCGGGAAGTTTAACAATTTGGCGAATTCCTTCAGCCATAGCGGAAATTCTCTGCGGCGTCAAAATCATGCGGTCAACCATATTTTGACGAACTTTCTGCGATTCGCGTGCCGCCTCAACTTCTTTGGCATTCACTTCCAAAATTTCGGCTTGACGCTCTTCGAGTGCATTTGCCATTGCCAAAAGTGCATTGTCTCTTTCTTCGCCCGAAAGCAACGCCAGTTGCCGTGACGCCTCTTTTGCGCGCCGTGCTTGTTTTGTGACATGTTCTTTCATGAACAACATAAAAATCACTCCTTTGAAAATTTTACAGACTGCCCACGCTCGTCAAGCGGTCAATCATTTCAACTTTGTCTTTGCTCATGAAATGCAAATCGCTGACGATAACTTTTCGGACGTAATGCTTGGCGATTTGGTCGCCGAATGTATAATAACTGCTTGCCGCGTGAATAACCAGCGGCTCGCCTTTGTCGTCGGTGCCCAAATAAATCATCACGTGCGAAGTCGAAAACAACAGTGAACCGGGTTTGGATTTTTTGATAATTTCAAGCCGTTGATCGCGATTCATGCCGTCGAGCGACACGGAACGCGGCATTGCTTTTGCTTGACGGTCGGCGTCGCGGGGAAGTTCGATACCGACGGAGCGATAAACATCTTGCACGAAACTTGAGCAATCCACGCCGTCTTCGAGACCGCCCCAACCGTAGCCTTCGCCCAAAAATCTGAACGCCTGCCGAATCAAATTGTTTTCGGTGCAGGGGAGCGCACCTTTGACTGTGCCGCTGTCTTTCGGAACGTTCAAACCCTGTTCGATAATCGTGCCGTTCGCGTCGACGTTCGGAATTGAAATTGCCCATGATCCGTCTTTTTGTACGTCGGCGGAGCGCAATAAAACTTTACTGCCCATCTGGAAAAGTGACGCGCCTTGAGGAATTGTCTTGCGGCTTGCGATAACCGTCAAATAATTTTGCGGCGAAACATATTTAAGCCAAGTCGGTCTGTCGGAAAAAGCAAGCGTCGTAACGTCCAACCAGCCCGCATAAGTGCGCGAATCGACGAAGACAAATTTTTTATCTTTGCTTTCGGCGAGGACTGCGACAGGCTCACCGGGGTCAAGCGCGGTCGCCTGAAGTTGGTCGTAATGCGTGTCGGTTTTGCTCTCGAACCAGCCTTCAGCTTCGGGCAACAGTCGCAAATTTGCGCGTTTAATCGTCAACGCGTAACGAACTTCGCTGTTTTCGGGCAGAGCGTCAAGATTGCAATTTGCCTTCGCGTGCGTGAAACTGTATTCGGTCAAGCCCGCGCCGTTCTTGAAGAGTTTCGGAATTTCCGTGCCTTGAAACTTGCCGATAGTCATTGTCGCGGTAATTTTGTCGTGAAGAGTTTGCGCGGAAATTTTTTCGGGATATTTGGCAAGATCGACGATTGACGGGGACTTTTGACGAATTTGCAGGTTGAGCATTTCCAAATCGTTCGCGTCGATTTTCGTTTCGCCCGAAGAATTTTTAGCCGTCCAATAATCGGCGGTGGCGCGGTTGTCCTGAATCGAAATTCCCGCCGCATGAACATTTGAAACCAACATAAGCAACACTCCAATCAAGATGAAAAATTTTTTGTTCATGCAAGCCCTCCTCAAGATTTTTTCGCGGGAAAGATTGTGCCGACCGATTCGCCGCTTAAAGCGCGCCGCAAGTTTCCGATTGTCGAGCCGTTGACAATGAGCATGGTAACGCCGTTTGCCGTAGCAAGTTTTGCCGCTTGAATTTTGGTGAACATGCCGCCCGTGCCGAGTTTCGTCCCGACGCCGCCCGCCATTTTTTCAACCGCTGAATTTATTTCGGGCACTTCGTCAATCAGCCGCGCAGATTTGTCAACTTTCGGGTTGCCGTCAAAAAGCCCGTCAATGTCCGACAGGATAATCAAAACTTCCGCGTCGACGAGCGTCGCAACCATGGCCGACAAGTTGTCGTTGTCGCCGATTCGGATTTCGTCAACGGTGACTGCGTCGTTTTCGTTGATGACGGGGATAACGCCCATGTTCAGGACTGTCGACATCGCGTTATGAAAATTTTCGCAGGCGTGAGCGTCGGCGGCGTTTTCTTTCGTCAACAGAAATTGCGCCGTTGTCTGCCCGTATTCGGCGAAAAATTTTTCGTAGATATGCATCAACACGCCTTGACCGATTGCCGCGAGTGCCTGGTTTTCGGGAATTGTTTCGGGCTTTTGTTTGATACCGAGTTTGTCCATGCCCGCCGCGATTGCTCCCGACGTTACGAAAATTATTTCGCGTCCCGCGTTGTGCAGATCTGCCAGTTCGCGAATCAGCTGTTCGATTCGATACAAATTTAACTTGCCGGTTTCTGCGTAGGCCAGCGTGCTTGTGCCAACTTTAACGACGATTCGCCGTGCCGTCCGCAAATTTTCTCTTGCCGCGCTCAATGTCATCACTCCTGTTTTCATTATAAATTCATTTCATGTTTTGTGCAAGTTAATTCTAGCCGAAACGTGCGGTTGTTTACAAGACAAAAAAAATCGCCGCTCCCGCGAATTCGGAAACGACGATTGTCGACAAATTTATAATCCGCCGTCCAACATGCTCAGCAAAAATTTCGCGGGCACGCCGATTATCGGTTGTTCGGGCAAAGCTGAATCGGTCAAGCCGTCTTGTGCACGCTGAATCGCTTCGACCTGCGCGGATTCGTCGCAAGCCTTTTGCAAAATTCGTTCGTGCTCAAAAAATTCTTGTTCGGCCTTGAGTCGCGCTTTCAAACGTTTAAGCCGCAAATCCCAATAACTTTCTTCGGTGTCGGGACGATTAAGCGAATTATTTTTCGGCTTGCTCCACATTTGCCCGCGAAAATCTTCACGCGTCGCGCCGAATTCCATAACGTCATAATGCCCGTTCGTGCCGGGGTAGCCGCAGAGATAATCGGGAAAATTTAATTCTTCGCGCACGAAATTTAAAACCCACGACTCGTAATCCGAATCATTTTGCATTGCTTGATAGCCCGCGTCAGAAATTACAATCGTCACGTCGTCGCGGTGGCGGCTGAAGTGTCGCGGAATATTTTGCAGTTCGCCTTCGATATAAGTTTTGTATTCGTCAAGCGTCATATCTTGCGGCGAAATTTTTTCCAAACCGTTGCGCGCCTCCGAAAGAATTTCCGCGTAAGTTTTCGGTTTGTGAAAGTTTTCAACACGTCGCTCCAAATTTTCCATCACATTAACCGCGTCGCCGATATACGAATTGTCGAGATGAATTGCGTTGCCTGCCATAAAAAATCCCTCCCCGAAAAATTTATCGGCAGAGAGATTTTTTTCTTAACGTCAGCTTTTCGAGTTGTATTCAACTTTTTTGCTCGGCGTCAAAGTTTCAATCGGCGCGTTGACGAATTGACGAATTGCCGCCCAAGTCACGTCGTAGTTGTCCAAAAATGCCGTGTGCCACGCTTTCGGGACAACGCACAGCCGCGAATTCGCAAGCATTTGATGGGCTTCCAAAACGGTGATAACGGGCGCGTGGTCGTCTTCGTCGCCGACAATCAAAAGTACGGGGCATTTAATTTTGCCGAAAGTTTCTTCGCCGATATTTTGTTCGCTCCAAAATTTCATGTACGCGTTGCAAAATTCTTGCCAACGTTCGGGTTCGGGACGAATTTTTTTCTGCTCGTCGATAAATTTTTTGTCAAACTTTTCGAGGTCGGAAATTTTCAGTTCGCCCGAAAAAAATCCCGCCTGCAAAGTTCCCGCACCAATCGCCGTGATTCGTTCGACGCGTTCGGGATAAAGCGCGGCAATTTCGTAAGCCGTATAAGCTCCGTCGCTGAAGCCGAGAATTTGAATCGGTTTGTCGATTTTCAGTGCGTCAAGAACTGCAAGCGCGTCATCGGCTTTTTGTTTGTAAGTCAGCGGCGAATGACCGATTTCGGAACGTCCGTGCCCGCGTGTCGAAACAACAATCAATTTGTGACCGTCGCGAAGTTCGTCCAAAATTTTTCCGAGTTCGTAAGGCGAGCCGACACCGCCGCCGTGCAAAATCAAAATTGGTTCGCCCGCGCCGTAGACTTCATAATAAATTTTCGCATCGTCCGCCGTGACGTAATTACCGACGCTCAAATTGTCGCCGTAAGGTGTGGAACTTCCCGCCGCGTCGCCTTGCGTGAAATATCTTGCCGCGTCCGCCGAACTTGTGAACAGCAGAGCCGCCGTCAATGCACCGACAAAAAATTTTTTCATGTCAAAGCCTCCAAAATTTTATAGCCCGATTTCCGCGTCAGTCAGATAACATGACGGGTCGGATTCCCAAAAATCGCCCGTGACTGCCTCGGCACGCGTGCGGAAATTTCCGTTGCAGTTGTCCAAAAATTTACAGCGGGCACAGCGTCCTTTAAGTAGCGGCTTGCGATTTTTCAGCCCCGCCAAAATCGGGTTGCTAATGTCCGTCCAAATGTCGCCGAATTTTCTTTCGCGCACGTTGCCGAAAGTGTGGTGTTGCGTGAATTGGTCGGGGTGCACGTAACCGAGCGGATCGACTTCGCCGAACGCAATGCCCGAACGATTTCCGCCGTTCATTGAGATAAATTTTTTAATCTGCGCGGCCGTGGCGTCGTCGCCGTCCGCCAAAGCCTTCAAGTACATGTAAACGCCGTCGCAATGATTGTCGACAGTCAAAATTTCTTTGTCAAGCCCGCGTTGAGCAAAATCTTTCGTCCGGCGAATAATCGTGTCCATTGCGCGCCGCGATTCTTCGGGCGTGACATCTTCGTCAAGCATTTGACTGCCGCGTCCCGAATAGACAAGGTGATAAAAACAAACGCGATTAATTTTTTCCGCCTCGATGAAGTCAAAAATTTTATCAAGCTCCTCGAAGTTGTGCCGGTTAATCGTGAAGCGCAGGCCGACGCGTTGACCGACGGCGACGCAATTTTCAATCCCGCGCATTGCAAGCTTGAAGGCACCTTCGACGCCGCGAAATTTGTCGTTGACGTTCGCAAGCCCGTCAAGCGAAATTCCGACGTAGCCGACGCCGATGTCTTTGATTTTCTGCGCGACTTCGCGGGTTATCAACGTGCCGTTAGTCGAAAGTGTCGGGCGAACATTTTTTTCGACCGCATAACTTGCAAGCTCAAAAAAATCGGGACGAATCAACGGCTCGCCGCCCGAAAACAAAAGCACGGGAACTTTGAACTCGGCAAGGTCGTCGATAAATTTTTTCGCCTCGTCCGTCGAAAGTTCGTTGCTGTACTTTTGCGAATCCGAATCCATGTAACAATGCCGACATTTCAAATTGCAAGTTCGCGTTGAATTCCACACGACGACGGGGCCGATACCCGCCGCCGCTCCGTTGCGCATTCGGTGCGCGTCCTTCGTGTAACGCAGAGTGTCGCCGAAATAATCTTCGGCAAAAAGCAACTTCGTCACGCTAATCATAAATTGTTGACCTCTCCTAAAGTTTTTATTCCGTCAAGCAAAATTTTTATCTTGAGCGCAATGTTTTCGCGGAAAGAAATTTCCAACTTGCTGAACGCCGTTGTTTGATAAATCGAGTGAATCATTTCCGCGATAATATTTGACGGCACGTCCGAACGAAATTCGCCGCGTCTTTGTCCGCGCAAAATTATTTCTTCAAACAGTTCGCCGAAACCCGGGGATAAACTTTGCGGAATTTGTTCGGGCTTGTCGGAATGTTCGCCCGCGCTTGTGAACAACGGCAACATGAATCGATTTTCGTCAATGACTTTCGCCGTGCACACGCAACACCGCTCCAAAAGTTCCGCCGACGATTGATTTTCTTCGCCCGCCGCAAAAATATTTTCCGCAACTTCTTCGCGCAGATCTTTCGCCAACGTCAAAAGAACTTCTTCCTTCGACGCGAAATAATTGTAAAACGTGCCGACGCCGAGTTGAGCTTCCTGCATGATGCCCGCGATTGACGTATTCGCAAAACCTTGAACTTCAAACTGCCGAGCTGCGGCGTTCAAAATTTTTTGTCGTGCGCGAAATTTTTTTTGTTTTCGCAAGCCGATTGTTTCAGCCATTGCCGCGCCCTCCCCACGAAAAATTTTCGTCGACATTATACAAAATGCCGTGCCGTTTCACAAATCCCCGCGCCGAAAAATTTGCGTGTTCTTGACACGATTTGTCGCGGGGTATAAAGTAACGGCAATACAAAAATTTTTCGGAGGTCGAAATGCTCGGTCGCTTTTATCCCTGCGAATACGTCGACAGCGTTTTTTCCGTCGATTACACAAAACTTTTTCGCATGGGCTTTCGCGGAATTATTTTCGATATTGACATGACGCTTGTCCCGCACGGCGAAGACTCCACCCCGCAAGTCGACGCGCTGTTTAAAAATATTCACGACATCGGCTTGAAAACTCTTCTGCTCACGAACAACGACGAAGAACGCGTCAAACGTTTCACGAAAAATATCGACACGCTTTACATTTGCGACGCGAACAAACCGAATCCCGAAAATTATCTCAAGGCCGTCGAGTTGCTCGGCATTCGCAAAGACGAAGCAATTTTTTTCGGCGATCAAATTTTCGTCGACATTCTCGGCGCGAACAAAAGCGGCATTGCAAGTATCCTCGTCAAATACGTCACGGCTTACGAAGAAAAAAATATCGGCATCCGCCGCAACCTTGAAAAAATTATTTTGAAGTTTTACGGGCTGAGTTCCCGTCGACACAAACTCGGCGACATTCTAAAAGCGAAAGGTGCTTAAAAATGTTTGGTAAACGAAAAAGACTTTTCTGCGAAATTAATCCGACGTGCTACGCGATTTCTCTGCAGAAAGAAATTTTCAAGCGACACATACAAAATTTCTTGAGCAAAGAAAAATTCGCCAAAGAAATTCGTTCGGACGCGCTCTCGAACGTCATCACCGATTACAACTGCGGCTTGATAAAACGCGGCCCCGGCATTGATCCCGTGTTGCAAGAAAACAAAGCGGTGAACATTGAACTTGCCTGCGCGAAACTCAACGGGCTGATAATTCATCCCGGCGAAGTTTTTTCTTTTTGGGTGACTGTCGGCAAGACGACCAAAGCCAAAGGTTACAAAGACGGGCGAGTTATCATCAAAGGCAAATTGATTCCGGGACTCGGCGGCGGTCTCTGCAACCTGGGCAACACGATTCATTACATGGTTTTGCACAGCCCGCTTACCGTCGTCGAATTTCATCATCATTCGGACGCGCTGGCTCCCGACCACGGCAAAAGAATTCCTTTCAGCAGCGGCACTTCAATCAGCTACAATTACATCGATTATCGCTTCAAGAACGAAACCGATCAAGACGTTCAGTTGAAAGTTTGGTGCGCGGACGAAAGACTTTACGGCGAATTGCGGAGCGAGCGGGAATTTCCGTGGCGATATGAGCTTGTCGAGGAAGATCACCGTTTTCAGCGCGAGGGCGAAAAAATTTTCCGCGTCTCGAAAATTTATCGCAACGTCATCGAACGGGCGACGGGAAATATTTTGCGCAAAGAATTAATCCTGAATAATCATTCCGAAGTTATGTACGATTACGATTTAATTCCCGCCGAACAAATTGTTGAAGAGTTGCCGAATAAAGGAGCAGTTGAAGTTTTATGAAAAATTTTCCCGAATTGACGGTTATGCTGACGCACAACGATCGCACGGTTGAAAATGCCCGTGAAATTTTTGAGCAGTGCAAAAATTCCAAAGCGAAATTTTGGGGTTTCAAAGAAGAACCGTTGCCGCTTGACGAGATGAAAAAACTTTTCGCCCGCATGAAAGAATTCGGCAAGACGACTTTCCTTGAAGTTGTCGCCTACAGCGAAAAAGAAGGTCTCGACGGCGCGAAAATTGCCGCCGCCTGCAAATGTGATTTTCTCATGGGCACGAAATTTTTCGATTCGATAAATGATTTCTGCCGCGATAACGGAATTAATTACATGCCGTTTGTCGGAAAAGTTTTCGACCGCCCGTCGATTTTGGAAGGCACGCTCGAAGAAATGTTGGACGAAGCGCGTCAATGTTTGGCGAAAGGCGTTTTCGGCGTCGACTTGCTCGGCTATCGATACACGGGCGACGCGTCGGCTTTGAACAAAAATTTCGTTGCGGCTTTAAATGCGCCCGTTTGCATTGCCGGCAGTGTGAACAGTTTTGAGCGACTGAAAGAAGTCAAAGAAATTTCCCCGCATTCGTTCACAATCGGCGGCGCGTTTTTTGAAAATAAATTCGGCGGCACCTTCGCCGAACAAATCGATAAAGTTTGCGACTTCATGAGCGAATAAATTTTCATCGACAAATCCCGATTCACGTATCGAGTCGGGATTTTTTGTCCGCAAAATCCGTGCGTTTTCTTGACACTGCAAGCCGCGTGATATATATTAGCCGAAATGAATTTTCAATGAAAGGTTCCTGAGCTGTGAAAAAATTTTTGGCAGTGCTGGTTTTGCTCGTGATTGCGGCGGCAGGTTTTGTCGTCTGGTTATTTTGGCGTATGGCGGATGCCGTGCCGATTTTGAATTATCACCGCGTAGACAATCACGACGACAATCCCTCGACGCTCAAAGTTGCGGACTTCGAGGCGCAGATAAAATTTTTGGTCGACAGCGGCTACAGCGTCATCACGCCCGACGAACTTGTTGACGCTCGGCAAGGCGGAAAATCTTTGCCGAAAAATCCCGTGATAATTTGTTTCGACGACGGGCACGAAGATTTTTACAAAAACGCGTTCCCGATTCTTCAAAAGTACAACGTGCGGGCAACGCTTTTTGTCGTCACCGATCATATCGGCATGTCGGAATTTTTGACGTGGACGCAAGCGCGGGAACTTCAGGCAAGCGGGCTTGTCGACATCGAAAGTCACACAATGAGCTACAAAGATTTGACGCGGCTGAAAGGCGACAAACTTTGGGATCAAATTTACGGCGCGAAACAGGCGATTGAGTGGGCACTCAAAAAGCCGTCGAAATTTATTTCGTTCCCCGAAGGCAAATACACCGTTGCCGCCGAAGAAACTGCCAAAGAATTGAATTACCGCGCAGGTTTCATCGAAGATTACGGCTTGACGGCAAGCAAGGACGACGGATTTGTTTTGACGCGAATTCCCGTGCAAGGTTCAAATTCTCAAACGTTGTTGCGATTTAAATTGCGGCTCAAAGGCGCGCCGATTTTTTCGCCGCTCAACCGACTTAAGAAAAGTCTTGCTTCCGACGGCAATGAAAGTATTGCCGATTTAATTTTCATTCCGTGAGCTGGTGACTAAATGAACGAAAATTTTTCCGCGTTGACGACGGAGCAAATTAATCCCGCGACGGCGCACATTGACGAATGCACGACCCTTGAAATGGTTCGCTTGATTAACGACGAAGATAAAAAAATCGCGGCGGCCGTCGAAAATGTTTTGCCGGAAATTGCTCGTGCGGTCGACGCCATTGCCGAAAGTTTTTCACGCGGCGGACGACTGTTTTATATCGGCGCGGGAACTTCGGGACGGCTCGGAGTTTTGGACGCTTCCGAATGCCCGCCGACTTTCGGAGTTAATCCCGAAATGGTTCAAGGTTTAATTGCAGGCGGCGAAAGTGCGTTGATTCGTGCCGTTGAAGGTGCGGAGGATAATCGTCAACTTGCCGCCGAAAATCTGCGCGAAAAAAATTTTTCGTCAGCTGATGTGCTTGTCGGAATCACGGCGTCGGGACGAACTCCCTACGTTTTGGGCGGCGTTGAATTTGCCAAACAACTCGGCGCGGTGACTGTCGGCGTGTCCTGCGTGGAAAATTCTGCGCTCGCTCAAGCCGTCGACATTGCGATAACGCCCGTGACGGGTGCAGAAGCTTTGACCGGCTCAACGCGCATGAAGGCAGGTACCGCAACGAAAATGGTTTTGAATATGTTGACGACCGCAGCAATGATTAAAATCGGCAAAGTGCGTGGTAACTTGATGGTCTGCGTGCAAGCGACGAACGACAAACTTCGCGACCGTTTGAAACGAATTAATGAACTTTCAGCTACAAGCTTAAAGCTATAAGCTAAAAGCTAACAACGGAGGTCTTTTATATGCAGAACGGAATTTCGATTTATGCAGGGCTCGACTACGACGCGGAAGAAAATCTCGCGCTCATCGACGAGGCGGCGGCTTTGGGCTTCAAGCGACTGTTCACCTCCGCGCAAATCCCCGAAACTGCCGACGCGGAAACTTTTCAGGAAGATTTCGCCGATATTTTGATGACTGCAAAATTCAACGGCATGGAAATTATTCTGGACGTGAACGCCGAAAATTTTTCGACATACAACGGAATCGACGGCTTGACTTTGCGGCTCGACGACGGCTTTGACGCTCAACAAGTTGCCGAAATCAGCAAGACGCGAAAAATTCAAATCAACGCATCAACCGTCACCGAAGAATTTTTGACTGCGCTGGTCAACGGCGTCGCGAATTTCCAAAACATTTCTGCGCTACACAATTTTTATCCGCACCCCAACACGGGGCTTGACACATATTTTTTCGCCGACCAAAATCGAATCTTGCACGACTTCGGGATTGCTGTCGGCGCGTTCGTTCCAAGCAAGGACGGCAAAAAGCGACTTCCCCTGTGCGAAGGTCTGCCGACGCTCGAAGACTGCAGAAATTTTTCGACGGACTTGTCGGCAAGATTTTTGGCGGCTCTCGGCACGGACTTTATCATCATCGGCGACGGTCAACCGACGAAAGACGAACTTAACGCGGTGGCCGCCGTTGTCAACGACGAAGTTATCATGCACGCGCAACTTTTGAGCAACGATTTAACCACGGCGGAAATTTTGAGCAACACTTTCACGCGCCGCGCCGACGTTTCAAAATCGGTGATTCGTGCCGCCGAAGGTCGTCAATTTCTGCGCGAAGTCGGCGGAGTAATTCCGGCAGACAATTTGCCGATTGAACGCAGTTTCGGCGACGTGACGATTGATAACGAAAAATTTGCCCGTTACGCCGGCGAAATTCAAATCGTGCAGGACGTGTTGCCCGCTGATGAACGCGTAAACATTGCCGCGCACATCTTGGACGAAGAAAATTTTTTAACAGGTTATATCAAGCCGCGTCAAAAGTTCTCGTTTAAATTTGTTTAGGGAGGAGATACTCAAACCTGCTTCCTAATCGGGGGTTGATCCGATGAACTTTAAAGCATTCATAACCGCCGCCGCTCTCGTCACGTTCTTGAGCGGCACGGCTTTGGCTTCACCGACATTATCAAAAAATTCACGGGGCGAAGACGTTTTGACGCTCCAGAAAAAACTTTATCTTATCGGCTACGACATCAGCGAATTGGACGGCATTTACGGCATTGAAACCGAACGCGCAGTTGCCGCTTTTCAGCACGACAATAAAATTACCGTGACGGGTATTGTGACGAACGTGACGTGGCGTGCCCTCAAAAAGGCCAAAGAAAAAAAGGGACGCGTGCTCCCCGAAATTAAAACTAAACCTGCTTTCGTCGCCGACAACGAGCCAATTTCTTCGACGCTTGCGCCTTACGGTCAAACTTTCATAACCAAAAATCAAGGCGCACAGATTGTTTCGACGGCAAAAGCATTGATGGGCATTTCTTACGTTTTCGGAGGCACCACGCCTTCGGGCTTCGATTGTTCCGGACTTTTACAATACGTTTTCAAAATGAACGGGGTTACAATCCCGCGACTTGCGGACGAACAATATAATCTCGGGCGCAAGGCTCAAAAAAATCAGCTTTCGGCGGGCGACTTAGTTTTCTTCACGACTTACACCAGCGGCGTTTCTCATTGCGGTATTTATGTCGGCGACGGAAAATTTTTGCACGCTTCGTCCAGTCGAGGCGTTACTATAAGCAACTTGAACGACGAATATTGGCGGGCGCGTTTCGTCGGCGCAAAAAAACTCGTCAAGGACTAGAACTTTTCACAGCGGCTTGAAGATAAATTAGGAGTTAGGAGTTAGGAGTTAGGAATTGTCGACGAAATTATTCCTCATTCCACATTCCTAATTCCTAATTGTTTTTTTGGGAGGGTACTTTATGTCAAAAATTTCTGTGGTCGGTATCGGAACAGGTGCTTTGGATGAAATGACTCCGCGAGTGCGTCGGGCTATCGAATCCGCCGAAGTCGTCGCGGGCTACAACACTTACATTAAGTTGATTGAAAAACTTCTCGACGGCAAAAAAATTATCGGGCGCGCAATGATGCAGGAAGTCGAACGCTGTCAACTTGCGATTGAAGAAACTTTGGCGGGGCGCAATGTCGTCGTCGTGTCAAGTGGCGATTCGGGCGTCTACGGAATGGCGGGGCTTGTCGTCGAAATGATTTTGGATTTGCCCGAAAATAAACGTCCGCAATTTGAAGTTGTCGCGGGAGTTTCTGCAGTCAACGCGGTGGCGGCAATTCTCGGCGCGCCGTTGATGAACGATTTCGCCGTCATAAGTTTGAGCGACTTAATGACGCCATGGGAAGTCATCCGCAAAAGAATTCGTGCGGCGGGCGAAGGCGACTTTGTTATCGCGCTGTACAATCCGAAAAGTAAACGCCGCGTCACTCAGCTCGACGAAGTGCAAAAAATTCTGCTTGAATTCCGCGAAAAAAATACGCCCGTCGGAATTGTCACGAACGCGGGGCGCGACGGTCAAACCAAAGTTATTTCGACGCTGGAAAATTTCACACGCGAAGAAGTCAACATGTTTTCGCTGGTTTTAATCGGCAACTCTCAAACTTTCGTCAAAGCCGGTTACATGATAACTCCACGCGGTTACAAATTGAATCAAGCCGAAAACATTTGAGATGCGAACACTTTGCCAAATTGGATGCAACGTCACGTTGCCACGCGGTTACAAAATTGTTGGAGGAAAAATTTTATGCGATTGATTGTCGGTATGACGGGCGCGAGCGGCGTCGTGCTTGCCGTGGAACTTTTGAAACGCTTGAAACAAATTGATTCGGTCGAAACTCATTTAATCGTCACCGAGGGCGCGGAGCTGACGATTCGCGACGAAACAAATTTTGACGTGTACGATATTCGCCGCCTTGCCGATTGCGTTTACGACGTGAATCAAATGGACGCGTCGATTGCAAGCGGAAGTTTTCTTGTCGATGGAATGATTATTGTCCCGTGCACGATGAAAACTTTGGCGGGCATTGCGTCGGGTTACTGCGAAAATCTTTTGTTGCGTGCGGCGGACGTTTGCTTGAAGGAAAATCGAAAACTTTTACTCGTGCCGCGTGAAATGCCGTTCAGCCGAATTCACCTGCGCAACATGAAAGAACTTGCCGACTGCGGCGCGATTATCATGCCGCCCGTCATGACGTTTTACAACACGCCCGCGACAATCGAAGCGCAGATAAATCACCTCGTCAATAAAATGTTGCGACTGTTCAATCTGCCCGACACAATGATTGAGTGGCAACCGAAATAAATTTTTGCAAGCTCGTCGACAAGCGGCGGGCTTTTTTGGAAGGAAAAACTTTTGCTGACGAAAGAATTGCTCGAACGAATAAATTTATACGTTGAAGAAAATTTGCGTTTCCGTCCCGCGAAAAAAATTCACCCTCTCACGGAAGAAAAATTTTTCGCGTTGTCGCTTTCAAAGAGTCTCCATTTCCTTTAGACTTGTGATAAAATAAATTAAAAATTTTCTTCATAGGAAAGGGGAGCTGTTCAATGAAAAATGACGAAGAAACTTTCGCGGAATATCTTTTATGCTACATGAAAGAACGCGGCGCGAATCCCGTCGAAGTTTACAAGCGCGTAAATCTTGATCGCCGTGTCTTTTCAAAACTGCGCACGAATCGATATTACAAGCCGCACAAACGCACGCTTTTTGTCATTGCCTTCGGTTTGGAATTGAACGTCGACGAGGCGGAAAATTTGCTCAAGCGCGCAGGCTATTCGTTTTCTATTCACAAACTGGACGACATCATCATAAAATTTTTCTTCGAGCAAAATATTCACGACCTATTCACGGTCAACGAGACACTTGACAGATACGGTTGTCGCCCGCTGAGCGGCTGAAAAATTTTCGCGTTGTCACTTTCAAAGAGTCTCCATTTCCTTTAGACTTGTGGTAAAATGAATTAAAAATTTTCTTCACGTGAAAGGGGAGCTGTTCAATGAAAAAATTTGTTGCCGCCGCTATCCTGTTTTGCGCCGTGATGATTTCGTCGACAGCTTCGGCGGCTCGCGGTGTCGTCGCGTTTTACAATCAGTCTTCAAACAAAATTATCATTGCAACTCAAATGGGCTACACCTGCGGCGAAGTCATGAATTTTCCAATACGATTGGACAGAGGCGATGTCGTGGCAGGCGACCTTGAAAGTTACGGGACGCACGAAATTTACAATCTAACCGACGACGAAAATTTTTCCATGTGGATTGACAATTTTTGGTTAAGTGAAGAGCAGGCAATAGATTGGCTCGAACGCGGATATTGATTTTGCGTCAACTCGCTTGTTATCGCCGCGTTCAAACAAAAATCCCCGCCCGCTTTAAAAGCGGGGGAACAGTTGTCGCGACGTATCGTTGTCGACATTCCAACGTTATCGCCGCGTTCAAACAAAAAATCCCCGTTCGTGTGAGCGGGGAAATTTTTTTGCACGGAAACTTTTCGCAAACAAGCTCAAACCAATTCAATCTGCTCGAAAATATTTTCCGCGTCGGAAAGTTCGGATTCACTCTTCGCGATTTGGTATTCGATAACGTTTGACTTCACGGCGCGAATAAAAACCGTCGCTGTCTCGTCCGGCTCGTCCACGCTGATTGTCACGCGCTTTGCCTTGCGAATGTCCATTTGATTCGACGCGGCTTCGGGTAAGTTCGTATAAAAAATGTCGAAACTGTCGCCCGCGTCAATGAACGGATACCAGACGTTAAATTTCGTGTTGCGGTCGATTATCGTCTTGAACTTGCGCTTGCGATTTCGTCCGACGTAACAACTGAACGGCGTCTTGGCGGGGTCGGGCGTGATGTGTTTTGTCTGCACCAATCCGCCGGCACGACTGAGCAACAATCCGAACGCGACACCCGTTTTGCCTGTCGGAGCCGTCATGTCCGTGCGAATTTCCACGCCGCGAGATTTTTGCAGTTCGTGAGCTGAATCCGTGCCCAACGCAGGAAAAATTTTAAATTCGGGCGCGTCCTCGTCGAAGCCGAAAATAATCTGCGCGGGAGATCTGTCGCCCGCCGCGTTCGAGGGAATTTTTTTAACCAGGTCAGCCAAAACGACTTGATCGTTGACGTTGTCCAAATCGCCCATCCAAATTTCCATACCGCCATCGTTGCGCCGATAGACACTGCCGCCTTGAATAAAACAATCGCGCCGAAGTTGGTAACCGTTTTTCAGTCGCCCGTTGATGAATGGATTTTCGCCGTCCGAAAGTTTCAAGTCTTCGCCGGGCTGAATGAATTCGTTAAACAGTTCGTTGACGAGTTTTGAACGCGAAGAGTTACCCGCAAGAAAAATCGAAATTTCGCCGACTTCGCGCAGAGCTTTGACTTTGCGAATAGAATTTTTGCCCGACTTCTCGAACGCCTCTTTCATGGAGATGAAAAAATTTTTTATGCCCGATTTAATTCGCTCGCGCAGAATTTCTTGCAAGTCAATCGAAATTTCCAGCTTTAAATCTTTAATCAACTGTCCGTCGTCGCGAAATAAATTTACGTCAAATTCACCGCTCGACAAAATGTCTTTCGCCGCGTCGGAGTCGGGAGCTTCCCACACGGGACGAATTTTTTCAACAAGCGCGTGCATGTTCGCATGAGCTTCCTGCGAATCTTTTATCAGAGCTTCGGAGCCCGCGAAACTTTTTTTGTCCGCCGCCCACGTGAAAGGAATTTTTCCGCCGTCGACGTGAATCAATTTGTCTTGATTGGCGCGGAAAATTTCAAACGCCAAAAGTTTCAAAAGATTTTCGCCGCCTAAAGTTCGGTCGCCGTTTTCGCCGAAATGCACAAGCAAATAATCATATCGGTCGTTGGGCGATTCGCGCAGAAATCCGAAATCAAAATCCGTCGTGCCGCCGCCGAAATCGAAAACCGCGTAATAAATTTCTTCGTCGCCTTTCGGGTCGAATCCGTATTCTTGCAGAGCCGTTATCGCGTAAGCCGCCGCCTCGCTCGTGCCTTCTTTGACGGAAAATTTTTTCATGGCGGTTTCGTTGTCCAGCAGAGCCGTCGGCAGTGATTTTTTCAGTCCGCGTTCAAAACAACGCCGCATTTTTTCGCGCACGGCTTTTTCATACGTCACGGGGAACGACAAAATATATTTCAAAAAAATGTGCCGCTCCTGTTGCATGTTGTTGATGAAAAGCCCCAAATAATACGCGTAAATTTCCAGCGGGTTGACTTCGTCCTCGGCAAGTTCGGCGAACGGCGCAAGTTGCGTTATGAATTTTTTTTCGTCGCGCAACATGAATTGAGTTTTTGAACCGCACCAAAGTTTTAAATCAGTCATGAACGAATAAAATTTTTCGGAGCCGCCGTTAGTCAAATTCTCGAACGCCTCATGCGAAACTTTCACGTCAGCCCAGCGCGTAAAAGGTCGCCCGTCACGCCAATAATACGCCGTCAAAAAACTTTCGATGTCCAGGAACTGAATAACCGTCGGGTTTTCGTAATTCGACGCGTGATTTATTCCGTGCCGCCAAGAGCCGCTGCCGACTTGCAACGGAAGGATTTGCGAATATTCATCTTCGTAAACGACAACCGTGCGGCTCGTGCCGAAATCAATCGCGACAATTCCGGTCGAAACGTCGTCAATCGGGTTGCGTGCAACAAAATTTTCGCCCAAAGAAATTTCACGTCCGCCGCTCGCGTCGAAGTCCCACAAATCCCAATGCCCGCGATTTGGATCGAACAAAATATTTTCGTCGTAAGGATCAAGTCCGGCGCGTTCGTTGTCGCAGTCAAGCAGAAACTCTTTGAAACGTGCGGCAATTTTTTTGTCCGAGGCGGCTTTCGTCTGCGGGGAAAATTTTTTTGCTTCGGCAATAACCTGCGCGGCACTGACGACCGAAGATGTTCCGTTGGCGAAGTTCAAAATAATTTCGTCGGCGCGCACGGAATCGACGGACACGACGCTTTGACCTTCGGGCACTTCAAGCACGGCAGGTTTCCCGCCGATGTCGAAAAAAATTCTCTGCGGTTCGTCGCCCGCGAAAAGTTTCAGTTCGTCGTCCGTGACTTTCACGCTGTTTATAATTCTTGTCACAATCTCAGCTCCCGAAATTTTTGCGATGATTATACCACAAAAAAACGCCGCTCAATCGAACGACGCAATCAACGTGAATTTAACTTTTCAATTTCTAATTTCTTCAACGCCCATGTACGGGACAAGAGCTTTCGGAATTTTAACGGAGCCGTCCGCCTGCTGACAGTTTTCGAGAATCGCGGCGACCGTGCGACCGACCGCAATGCCTGAGCCGTTGAGCGTGTGAACGAATTCGGGCTTTGACTTGTTGTCGCGGCGGAATTTGATATTGGCGCGGCGAGCCTGATAATCCGTGCAGTTCGAGCAAGACGAAATTTCGCGATATTTTCCCTGCGCGGGCATCCAAACTTCAATGTCGTAAGTTTTGGCGGAAGTAAAGCTCATGTCGCCCGTGCAAAGCAAAATCACGCGGTGCGGAATTTCCAACGTGCGCAAAACGTCTTCGGCGGCGTCAACCATGCTTTCAAGTTCGTCCCAAGAATCTTCGGGCTTCGTGAATTTAATCAGCTCAACTTTGTTGAATTGGTGCTGACGAATCAAGCCGCGAGTGTCACGCCCTGCCGCGCCGGCTTCCGCACGAAAACACGCCGTATAGCACGCGTAATATTCGGGCAAAGTTTCTGCTGACAAAATTTCGTCGCGGTGAAAATTCGTCATCGGGACTTCCGCCGTCGGGACAAGATAATAATCGAGATTTTCGAGTTTGAACATGTCCTCGGCGAATTTCGGGAGCTGCCCCGTGCCAATCATGCTGTCGCGGTTGACGATATACGGCGCGAGCATTTCGGTATAGCCGTGCTTGTTCGCGTGCAAATCCATCATGAAATTTATGCAGGCGCGTTCAAGTCGTGCGCCAAGCCCGCGATAAAAAGTAAATCTTGCGCCCGTGACTTTGCCGGCTCTGTCGAAGTCGAAAATATTTAAATTCGTGCCGATTTCCCAATGCGCTTTCGGCTCAAAGTCAAACGTGCGCGGCGTGCCCCACTTGCGGATTTCGGGATTTTGCGTGTCGTCAATTCCAATCGGAACGGATTTATCGGGCATGTTCGGAATGTGCAAAAGCAAATCGCGCAGATTTTCTTCGACGGTACGCAGTTCCGCATCGAGTTCCGAAATTTTTTTACCGATCTCGCGGACTTCGGCGGAAATTGCTTCGGTATCTTCGCCGGCTTTCTTCATTGCGCCGATTTTTTTCGACGTGGCATTTCGTTGACCTTTGAGCTGTTCGGTTTCGCTCAAAATTACGCGGCGACGTTGTTCAAGCTCCGAAAAGTTGTCCAGGCTCAAAGAATTGTTCCGATTTTTTAACATGGCGCGAACTTCGTCGAGGTTGTCGCGTACAAATTTCATGTCCAGCAAAATAATCATCTCCAAAAAATTTTTCGGGCACAGTCTAGCAAAAATGTAAAACTTTTTCAACGCGCCATTGCCCGCACAAAAAAACGACCCGTTTGTAACGAGTCGCCGAAATTCATTTGTTTTCCGCTGCTTCGATTGCCTGTTCGATTTGACTTTTCGCAAGTTCGGGATTGATGATGCCCCCATAGCTCAATGTTCCTTGAGCGGCGGCAGATTGGACGTAAATTGTCCCGTAGTTGAATATTCGCCCGATAAATCCCTGTTTATACGCCACGTTGTTAATTTTGCGCAATGGTATCGAAAAGACTTCTTTGCTTATCAGCCCAACGCGCACGTGAAACTTTTGGTTCGTCAACACAACTTCGTCGAATTTGTAGCGCAGAAAGAAATAAGGAATAAGCAAGAAGAAAGTACGAAACGGTGACAAAAAAAATAAGCAACTTCTTTGTAGATTGAGAATTCGCTGTTCGTTTAAACCGAGAGAAATCATAAAATCGCCTCCTGCGGCAATTATAATTGTTTTTTTATGTCAACTCCTTGATGCGGAAAATTTTGCAAACCGAAAGACTCTGTGTTATGCTGACAAAAATTTTTCAACGCAAAGGAGAAAATTTCAATGAACAACTTAACTGCTGAAGATTATTACAATCGCGGCGTCGTTTGCGGCGAATCGGAGCAATATGAGCGGGCGATTGAGGAATTCGACAAGGCGATTGAACTTAATCCCGATTTTTTTCGGGCGCACAAAGGTCGCGGGCTTGCTTATAAAAATTTGGGGCAGTTTGACAAAGCAATTCAAGATTTTACCAAGGCTATCGAACTCAATCCCGATTACGACGAAGCTTATTTCAATCGCGGCAACGTCTACAACAATTCGGGGCAATTTGAGCAGGCGATTTCGGATTTCAGCAAAGCCATTGAACTTGATCCGGAATATCACGACGCGTACAACAATCGCGGCAACGCTTACGCTCAGACGAATCAATTTGAGGCGGCACTTCAAGACTACGACAAGGCGATTGAACTTTTCCCGAATTATTCGGAGGCGTACAATAATCGCGGCAATGTTTATGACGAGTTGGGCGAATTCGATACGGCGATTCAAAATTTCAATAAAGCGATTGAACTTAATCCTGAAAATTTTGACGCGTACAACAATCGCGGCGTGACTTACCTCAAGACGGAGCAATTTGAATTGGCACTGCAAGATTTCAACACGTCGCTCAAAATCAATCCGAATTACGCAAGAGCCTACAATAATCGCAGTCTTTGCTACAACAAGATGGGAAATAAACCTATGGCGGTTTTCGACTTCGCTAAAGCTAAGGTTCGCGGCTGGGAAGGCTGACGACATAATTCAAAACAAAAACCCCCGACTTCTCGTCGAGGGTAATTTTTTTCGCTTTAAGTTTTTTTCTTGATGATGCTTGAAACTGTGTAGCCCGCACAACAACCGAGCAAAATCAAAAATTCGCGAAAAGCTATTGACTGATAATCAATCTTCGTAATTTTTGGTTTGAAGTCTTTTGGTAGTTCAAATAAAGTGCTGTATGCCGTCTTGTGAATTACATTTGGATTATTTGGAGCTATCATATTATATGGAACGTACAAAATACAACTGACAAAGCTGACAACGAAGAAAATAAACGCCCAGAAATTTTTTTCGTCGATGAAAGTTAAAAGCCACGCCTTAATTGAATTCTCAGCAATGAATTGGCGATTCTCGCGGTATTTGTATGCGAAAAATATTGAAATGATTGCGACTATGATAATTATGGTTTCGGCAAGGGTGAATTCACGCAAATTTTCGAGCGTGCTACCTTCTTCCTCCTTTGTTTTTCCTTCGGGCGGTTCAAAGTCTTCTAAAAGCTTGTCCAAATTGTTTTTCCCGTAACGCAAGCTAGGGTCTTGTGGCTCGTTCGCCGTCTTTTCTGTCATCTTAACTACTAGTCTGTCAGCTTCTTCGCGTTCAAATTCAAAAAAGAAGTTATCAAAGTTATATAAGATGTAATTATCAGTTGCCAGAAAAAATTTTCCAATCACGGACGCTGAAGCCGTCGACGAAATCATTACGGCGCAGAACAAAACGACGAGCACGATAAATTTTTTCATGCCGACACCTCCAAAAAATTTCTTACGCGATTATACAACGTGAATTTCAACGAAACAAGCCCGAATTCCGTAAATCTGCGCGAAGGTGACGAAATTTTTTGCGAAACAGTCGCCGACAACAAAAAAATTCGCGGAACCATTCGACTTTTGACGCAAGCACCCGGTTTTGCCGATTTAAAACAGTCAAGAGAGAAATCTCAGGCAGATTTGTCCGCATTTCAAGTCAGAATTTACATTGATGCGAATGAAAACGTTTTGGCGGGGCAAACTGTCACCGTCAGCTTTTAGAATTGAAATTTTCGGCTAAACAGCTCACGAGGTGATTTTATGGGCTTTTTCAACAGTTTTAAGGACGAAATCAATTTTTTGTTCAGCGGCAAGGGTATGCCTTACGAAAAAGTTTGCTTGACCGTCGCAACCATTATCGGAGTCGTGTTGAGCGTGCTTTTGGCGGGAAATTTCGCGAAAGATGCGCCCGTAATCGTCATTGACATCGATAATTCACGTTTGAGCCGCGAAATTATAACGCAAATCGATTCTTCGGAGTATATGCGCGTGAAATCCGTCATAAATACGCCCGCAGACCCGAAAATTTTCTTTTTTCGCGACGAAGTGGACGCCGTGATATATTTCCCGCAGGATTTTGAGAAAAATTTCTACACAAACACACAAACTCCGCTCGGAATTTTCTACGACAACTCAAATACCGCACAAACCGCGAACATTAAGGAAGCAATGAACGAAATTATTGCGATTAACAACGCGATGAAAAATTCTGCGACATTTTCGGGCGGTTTGACGCTCAACGACAGAAATTTATTTAATCCCGCAGGTTCCACGTCGAACACGCAAACTTTAGGGTTTTTATTCTTTTTCGGCTCGATGTTTTTCGTTTTCGCGACAATCGGCATGGTTCCGCGCCTGAAATTGACGAAACAGCTCGAAAAAACGCTGATTGACGGCACACCATGGGATTTAATCGGGCGAATTTTGCCGTATTCGGCGTGCATGGTCGTTTCGTTTTTCTTCGGGATGGCAATTTTGCGCGTGTGGGGCGATTTGGTTTTCAGCGGGCGAATTTTGGATTTTTTGCTGATTCAAGTCGTTTACGCGGTGATGTTGGGCATTTTGAGCGTATTTATCGGCTGGACTGCGTCGAATCCGGGCATTGCGTCAAGCAGAATGATACTTTTTATACCTGGCGGCTTCATTTTGGGCGGCGTAACGTCTCCGCTGTCGCATTTGTCGCCGTGGGTCGTGACGTTGTCGCACATTTTCCCGCTGACGTGGGAATTTCATTTCACACGCGATATAATTCAGCGCGGAGCAAATTTATCGCAAATCAGCTCGGAAATCGGCGCGTTTTTGGTTTACGTGGCGATTATCGCGGTACTTTTGTGCTTGAGATTCAATTTTGAGCGAAATAAACTGCTGAAATCGTCCGCAATCGAAAATTTGGACACTCCGCCCGATTTGAAGCCCGAATCAATCATAAAAAACATTTTGGTGCCGACGGACGGATCGGGACAGGCATTTAAAGCACTTTTGCAGGCAATTTCGGTCGCTGAAGCGTGGGGAGCTCGATTGACGTTGTTTATGGTCGTCAAAATCGAAGATGACATCGCGGATTTTGAAAAAGTGAGTTTGAGCGGCTATATTCCATCCGAATTGATGAAAACCGCTTACGAATTCTTGAACGAATTGCGGCAAGTTGTTCCGACGGGCATTGACGTTAAAATTCGCGTCGAAGTTGGCGAACCTGCGGAAGAAATTGTCAACGAGGCGGCGAAATGCGATTATGATTTGATTATCATGGGCAATCGCGGATTCGGCGGCTTTGACGAAGAAAATATCGGCTCCGTTGCAAAATTTGTTCAGAAAAATTGTTCCAAGCCCGTAATTTTCGCGAGAGGTATGCCCGAAGACTGGGACGACGAAAATAATTTCCTCGGCGGCAAAAATATCTGGAAATGAGACATTGAAATCAAAATTTCCCGCCCGAAACACTCGGACGGGATTTTTTATTGCAAAAATCACTTTGAAACGGTTTTGAGCGTCGAAATTCGTTTTGAAACAGTTTTGAGCTTTGAAATTTGTTTTGAAACGTGTTTTGAGCTTTGAAAATAATTTTGAACGTCGAAATTAATTTTGAAACGGTTTTGAGCTTTGAAAATAATTTTGAACGTCGAAATTCATTTCAAACCTGTTTTGAACGTTGAAAACCGATTTTTTTTGGTGACTTAGTGAAATCGAACGTTTTATTCGATACAGCGAACCTTGACGTTCGATTTTCCGAACCGACAAAAAACCCGTCAAATTGGCGATGTGGATTTTGTACTTGCGAACAAATGATTTGGCAGTTTGCAGGAAAATCGCGCCCGTGACAGAATTTATCAAAAAAATTTCCCTAACGTCACGAAGGGGGCGAAGCAATGAAGTATCGGCGGATTTTGGCTATCGGCGACATACACGGCAAATTTACGCGCCTGTTGTCGCTGTTTCACAAAATCGATTTTGACGAACGAAAAGACCTTTTGATTTTGTTGGGCGATTACATTGATCGCGGCGATGAAAATATGCGTTGTTTGCGTTGGGCAATGGAGATGAGCGAAAAACCAAACGTCGTCGCCCTGCGCGGCAATCATGAACAAATGATGCTGTATTATTATTTGTACGGCGGCACGGAATCTTATATCTGGTTGCCAAACGGCGGCAACAAAACCAAAGCCGAATTCGACGCGTGGCAACAAAAAGATCCGACGGCTTATGACCGCACACTGAAATTTCTTGACGACAGACCATATTTTTATCGGCTTGACATTAACGGCGAAGAATATCTATTCGTGCACGCTGGACTTAATCCGGCAAAGACGATTGAAGACCAGGAAGAAGAGTCACTGCTTTGGATTCGCGAGAAATTTTATAATAACTACAGCGGAAGCACGCACGTCGTCTGCGGACACACGCCCACGCCGTTTATCAAAGAAAATTGGTACTATCCGATTCGTTTGGCGAACAAAATCACGCTCATGGACACCGGTTCTTTCATGGCGAACGGAAAAATTTCTTGTATCGATATTTTGAGCGACAAAATTTGGCAGAGCGATTGAGGGGCGACAATGAAAAATCTTAACGTGAAAATCGTCGGTCTCGGCGAAAGCGGCGCACGTGCGGTTAGTTTGATGATGAATTCCCACGTCGGACAAAAAATTTCTGCAGGTTTTGTCGCTGTCGGCAACGACGAAAACATTTTGCTCACAACTTCGACGCGAATAAACATTTTTCTTAACCGAGACGCCGTGACGATTCAAAAAAATCTTTCGGAAGCTCTCGACGGCGCAAATTTTATCGTGATTGTTGCGGGTTTGGGCTCGACTGCGGCGTCGAAAATGATTCCGATGATAATTTCGCACGCAAAACAATCAAAAGCCGCAGTAATTTCATTCGCTAACCTGCCGTCGACGCTCGAAAAACAAATTCGACACGAAAACGCCGCTCAATGCCTTAACGAATTGACGAAAGCCGACACAACGTTTACTTTGCCCGCCGAAAAGTTATTTTTGTTCCGTTTGAACCGAAAAGAAGTCAGTTTGAACGATTTATTTGCCGTCGCGGACGAAATTTTTTGTAACGGCGTCAAAAATTTCTTGGACGCGCTGATTTCCGAGAAAAAACTTTCCGCAAGCGATGTGCGATTCGGAAATGCGGCTTTTGCTTACGGCGAGGCGGAAGGCAACGAAAATTCACTTGCCGCGATGAAAAATGCCGTCAATTTCAAGACGATTGACCCCGAAGAACTCAAAATCACGCCGAAAATTCTTGCGCGAGTGACGGGCGGCGATTTATTTTTCAAAAGTTCGGCTGACGAGGCGAAAAAATTCCTCAAGGAACAAATTCCGAGCAACGCGAAACTTTTTTGGTTTGTCGACAAAGATTCGGCTGTCGGCAATAAAGTTCAAGCGTCGATAATGTTCATGCGCCCGCCGACGTTAAAAGTTGAGCAATCTAAATTCTCGTCGCTGAAAAACATTTTTGGGAGGTTTCAAATATGATTAAGATAATTTTGTCGGATATTGACGGCACATTTCTTGATAACGACAAAAAAACTCCGAAACTTCACGCCGACGCGCTGAAAATCGTCACGGAACGCGGGATTAAGTTTGCTTTTGTGTCCGCGAGGATGCCCGAAGGAATTTACCCGATAACCGACGCGCTCAACATGCCGCACACGCCCGTTATCAGTTACAGCGGCGGACTTGTCTTGACGGAGGACGAAAAAATTCTTTTCGACAAAAAAATTTCTCACGACGAGGCGAAAAATATTTTGGCGGCAATGCGAAGCGGCTGGCAAGACATTACGCTGAGTTATTACACCGGTCGCCATTGGATTGTTGAAAAAATTGATGATCGCGTCAAACGTGAGCACGAAAACACTGGCGCGCCGTTTGAAATCGGAAATTTTGCCGAACTTTTGAGCGAAAACGTGTTGCCGAATAAAATTTTTGTCCGTTGCCCGCCTCCGACGTGCGAAAACATGGAAACTGTCTTGAGCAAAGAATTTCCCGCGCTTAACGTCGTGCGAAGTGCCCCATATTTGTTGGAAGTCATGGACAAAAGCGTTTCCAAAGCGACGGGCATTGAAGTTTTGCTGAAACATTACGGAATTTCGCTTGACGAGGCGATTGCGTTCGGCGACAACTACAACGATACCGAAATGCTTCAACTTATCCCGAATTCCGTTGCGATGGCGAATTCGCCCGACGAAATTAAAAAAATTGCCTCCGCAGTGACTGATTCAAACGAAAACGGCGGGATTTACACTTACCTAGCGAAAATTGGAGTGATTACGTCTTGAAAAAATTTTTTACGCTGTTGGTGACGATTATGCTGATTTTTACGTCGACAACCTTCGCGCAGGGCAAAAAAATAATTTACGTGCCGATTGACGGACGCCCTTGCAATTTGTTTCAAGTCGTGCAGGTTGCGGAAAAACTCGGCTACGAAATTTTGACGCCGCCCGAAGAATTTATCGGGACGCGCACGAATCGCGGCGACGTTGAAGGAATGTGGAAATGGCTTGAAGAAACCGCACCGCAAGCCGACGCCGCAGTTTTGTCGACGGACGCGCTGTTGTACGGCAGTTTGGTTGCGTCGCGAACGCACAGCCTCGACAAGCAAACGATTATGGAACGCGCACAACGTTTTAAAACTTTCCACGAAGATTTTCCGCACCTGCCGATTTACGTTATCGGAACGATCATGCGCACGCCCAGTTACAATTTCAAAGGCGAAGTTCCTTATTACGAGACGCACGGCGCGAAAATTTTTCAGTACACCGCGCTTATCGACAAGCAGGAAATGGGTTTGCTCACGGGCGGCGACAAACGCAAGCTCAAAAAACTTGAAGCCGACATCCCGAAAGAATATCTTGACGATTGGTTTATGCGCCGCGCCAAAAATTCCGACGCGAACGAACTTTTTATCGAATACACCCGCGCAGGAATTTTTCAATATTTTTTGCTGGGCTGTGACGACAGCGCAAGATTTTCGCAGACGCACCGCGAAAGCCGCAAGCTCACCGAACTTTCAAGCGACATGGGCAAAACCGTCGTGCAAGTCACAAGCGGCGCGGACGAACTCGGCATGTTGTTGGTTGCCCGCGCAATCAATTACGACAGAAATTTGACACCGTTCGTGTCCGTCGAATACAACCTCGGCACGGGCGCGGAAACTTGGCCGTCATATTGTAACGAGCCGATCGGCGTTTCGATTGACGCGGCGATTATCGCGGCGGGCGGTCTGCAAATTCCCTCGCACGAACGCGCAGATTTGGTTGTTGCCGTCAACACCCGCGAAAACGGCAAAACTTTCGAGTCAGCCAACGAAAAGAAAAACAAATCGAAAAATCGCGGCGACGTGAAAACTTTCGTGAAAATTTTGCGCGAACTCACCGACAAAAATTATCCCGTTGCCGTGGCGGACATTTCATTTTCAAACGGCGCGGACAATTCGTTGATGAATCAGATTAAACGCGACGGCTTGCAGTACAAAATTCGCGCTTACGGCGGCTGGAACACCGCGACAAATTCGAGCGGCTTTTTAATCGGTTCGGGCGTGTTGACGCCGTCCATGAGCGACAAAGACGTTGCCGAATTGTTGACGACGCGTTATCTGGACGATTGGATTTATCAGGCGAATATCCGTCAAGAAATCGTCGGCGCGAGTTACGGAATTGCGGGCGAAGGCACCCCGTCGAATTTGGGCGAAAAACTTCCGCCGCTGGAAAAGCTTTTGAACGAACGCATGAAGGAATTCACCGCGAAAAATTTGCTTTTGCCGAGTCAATGGCGGCTTGAAGATTTAAAAGTTACTCTGCCGTGGCAACGAACGTTTGAATGTGATCCGCGCTTTAAATTTGTCGGCTGAGGAGTAAATTTTTATGGACGAAATATTTTTGATAAGCTGGCTCGTCGTTACCAATGTCGTGGCGTTCGCGCTGTTCGGCTACGACAAATATTGTGCTCAACACGACAAATGGCGCGTTCGCGAAAGTACGTTGCTACTTTGGGCGGCAATCGGCGGAGCACTGGGCGCGGGCATTGCGATGTCAGTTTTCCGCCACAAAACTTTGCACCTGAAATTTAAATTCGGCGTGCCGTTGCTGTTGTTCGTGCAGATATTTTTAATCGGCGTGTTGCTGACGAATCCCGGCAACATCTTGGACAAAATTTTTCGGTAATCAAAAATCCCCAACGTTTTGAACGTCGGGGAAATTTTTTTCGGTTATTGAAAAGCTTACCGGACAGTTTCGTACTCGACTCTTCCGTCAAATGCGAAGCTCATGGCGCCTCTGTAATCGGGAACGCCATTTGGAATGTGTATCACCCATTCAATGTTGTCGACGTGGCAACCTTTTCTCACGTAGCAAAGTCGGTTTCTCGTGACCAATCCGCTGAAATCAACAATAGTGTTACCGTTCGCGTCGAAAAGTCTGAGATAGTTGAATTTGAATTGGGCGACTCGTGCGTCTTGGTCGCCGGTGTTGGTCAGTCTCGTGTAAAGATAAACGACGTTTTCGCTTGGGCTGAGCCGTGCATTTGTGAAGTCGGCTTTAATGAAGGGCGCGGCGTGAGTGGTTTTCGGGACGAACAAAATCGCCGCCGCTATCACCAACAAAACAACTAATTCCATAGTATCAACCTCCTTTGATTGACAAAATTTTATACCGCCGTGTTGAGGAATGCAACAAACATTTTTTTCGTTTCGCCGAAAATGTTTCACGCGAGCGGGTCTTCGCCGTATTGATTGTCGCCTTTCGTGCCGGGGCAAAACATCGCGTAAATTCCAATCACGCCGGCCAGCGCGGTGATTATGTTTTCAAAAAGTGACGGTTCCTTCATAAGGTTGTTGTAGTCGGTCAGGATTATTATTATCGCATTGAGTGCGAGTACCGCATACGCCAATTTTTCGTCTCGGTTGCAATCGTGCAGGCGTCGCGTTATCAGGCAGAAAAGCGGAATTTGCCCGACCGCCATCACCAATTTAAGCGCGATGTTGCCGAAAGACGACAGCTGACCGAGCGCGTTCGTGTCCATTGCGAAAATCGCGAAGAAGATTATAAATTCGACCAAGCCGAGTAAGAAACAACGCTTGAAGTAACGCCAACGATTCAATCGTCCGTCACGCTTGAGAAAATTTTCGGCAAGGCCGCTGTCAGGTTGACGTGCCATAAAAAACACCTCCGTAAAAATTCATGCCAACTCAAATTCAATTTTGTTGACGCCGTCGGAAAATTCGTGGGAAAAATTTTTCGCAAGCCCGCGCAAAATCGTCGCGCCCAAATTTTCTTCGTCGAGTTCGTCGAAATCTTTGGCAAGCGGATTGTAATTTTTCCCCGCGCAGGAAAATTTTATCGCAACTGAATTGTCGGATTCGGCATAAGTCACGTCGAGCGAAATTTTCACGTTGTCGCCTTCGCAGGAATTGGCAAGCATTTCATAAATCAGCTCTTCGCAACCGAGTTGCAGACGATTCGTGCGGCGCGTCGACAAGCCATATTTTTCCGCGAAAGTTTGAATGCCGCCCTGAAGTTCCATTAAGTCAAATTCGCGTTCGGAAATTTCATAGGTGAAATATTTTTGCTTGTGGATAAACGCGATTGTCTTCGGACGTTTTGGCGCGTCGAAAATTTCTTTGGGCGTGCCCTGTTCGTAAATTTCACCGTCCGCGAAAAATAAAATTCTCGTGGCGACTTCGCGGGCAAAATTCATTTCGTGCGTGACGATAATCATCGTCAGATTTTTTTTCGCCAACATGCGGATAACGGCAAGAACTTCGCCGACCATTGTCGGATCGAGCGCGCTTGTCGGTTCGTCGAACAAAATAACTTTCGGATTCATCATCAGACTGCGGCAAATGGCAATTCGCTGTTGTTGCCCGCCCGACAAAACTTCGGGGAACGCATCGGCTTTTGAAGTCAAACCGACCTGCGCGAGCAACTCCAACGCTTTTTCGCGAGCCTCGTCTTTAGACATCCCCAAAAGTTTCACGGGCGCGACGGTCAAATTTTCCATAACGTTCATGTGCGTGAACAGGTTAAATTTTTGCCAGACCATGCCGATTTTTCGGCGCACAAGATCAATGTTGACGTTCGGCGCGGTGATTTCTTCGCCGTCAATGAAAATTTTTCCCGCGTTCGGAGTCTCCAAAAGTTCCACGCAACGCAAGAAAACACTTTTGCCGCAACCGGAGCCGCCGATAATCGCAATGCGTTCACCCGCTTCGACAGTCAAATCAATTCCGCGCAGAACTTCCAAGCCGCCGAAAGATTTTTTCAGCCCGCGAACTTCAATAACGCTCAAATAAATCACCTCAACGCCGAAAATTTAAACTGAGCCGCACTAATTGGGTCAAGCGTCACGCTTGCGCCCGCTTCGACAGTCAAATCAATTCCGCGCAAAACTTCCAAGCCGCCGAAAGATTTTTTCAGCCCGCGAACTTCAATAACGCTCATTGTTCGCGCCTCCGTTCAGTCAAGTAAAAAATCCCGTGCACGAGCCAACTTATCGCCAAATAAATCAACAATCCGCCCGTGATTGTTATAATCGGTTGCATTGTGCGCGACGCAATGTTGTTTATCACGCGGGTCAAATCGGTTATCGTGACGTAGCCGACGACGCTTGTCCACTGAATCAAATTTATCACCGTCGATTGATAAACGGGTTTGGCGATTCTCAAAATTTGCGGGAACGTGACGAGCTTGAACGCCTGCCACTTCGAGAAGCCCAAAGTTCGCGCCGCCTCAACTTGCCCTTTGTCCAGAGCCATCAACGCCGACCGCAAAAGTTCCGCGACGTGCGCCGCCGTGTGCAACGAAAAAGTTATCACCGCCACAGCAACCGGCGGTATGCCCACGCGAGCCAAGATGCCGTAAAACAAAAGCATCAACAGCATTAACACGGGCGAGCCGCGAACTATCGAGATGTAAACCTGCGCAAAAATTCTCAGCGGAGCAAATTTACTTACTCGCAAAAAACAAAGCAGCGAACCGAGCAACGTCCCGAACAAAAGCGACAGCGCGGAAATTTCCACCGTCACTTTAAGCCCGTGCAAGATCGTCAGCCAGCCGCCGTTTTTAATGAAGATGCTGTAAATCAATTCCATGAATTATTTTGTCTCAGCTTTGAAAGTCATGTGAACAACTTTGTCTTTGAAATAAGGCGCGGTTACTACAACGCCCGCAGGGGTGTCACTGTCGGCGGGAATAATTTCGCTGACGGGAACAATCGCCCAGAAAATAACGTCGGCTTGTTTTGAAGTCAATGCGGCGGCACGAGCACCGCTGTCAATCTGAACGAGTTCGATGTTTTTCAACATGCGTTTGCCGATTTCCGCAAGAACGGCCGTGTTGAAGCCCGCAGGTTTTCCGTCCTGGCTCACGTAGTCCAAAGGCGGCAGGTCGCCCGTCACGGCAACTTTAATCGTGTCTGCTCCGTCGAAATGCGGCAATTCAATCGCGGGCGGTTCGCTGTAGGTTTTAATGTCGGTGATATATTCTTTCGTCAATTTGCCGAAAGTGCCGTCGTCCTGCATTTCCTTAATGACCATGTTCAGCGAATTTTTCAACTCGGTGTCTTCTTCGCGCAAGGCAAAGCAGAACGAATCGATAAATTCAAGCGAATGATCTTCAAGCAGGGCATAATGCGGGTCTTTGGCAATCATGTAACGCGCCACGCTTGTATACGTGCTGATTTCTTGAATTTGTCCCGCCTGCAAAGCCGCAAGCATTGAATTGAGATTGTCGAAGTAAACGGGCTTGTGCGACGCGATTGAAACATTGAGCGTCTCTTCGACTTGTTTTACAAAGCCCTCAAAATTTTCTTCGCTGACGTTCAGGCGGGTTATCATGCCCATTTTAATTTTGTTGCTGTCGGAAACTTTATTGTCGCCTCCGCCGCAACCCGTCATCAAAAGCAGTGCGAAAGTCATCAGCAATGCAAAAATTTTTTTCATGCAGTCACCTCATTTTTTTGTTTGGACGTGAACAATTTTGTCTGTGAAATAAGGTTCGGTAACAATCATTCCGGCAGGTTTGTCGAAGTCCGCAGGAACAATAGTGCCGTCGAGCGGCACGGCAACCCAAAATACAACGTCGACTTGCTTGGAAGTCAACGCGGCGGCACGAGCACCGCTGTCGATATTGACCAGCTCAAAATTTTTGCCGATTTGCTGACTGATTGCGGCAAGAACGGCAGTGTTGAAGCCCGCAGGTTGTCCGTCGGCACGCACGAAATCCAACGGCGGCAAGTCACCCGTCACGGCAACTTTAATCGTCGGCGCGCCGTCAATTTTCGGCATATCGATTGAAGGCAAGTCGTTAAAGTTCGCGTTGGTTATGAAAGTTTCCGCAAGCTTTTTAAGTGTACCGTCGGCGGTGAGTTTCAAAATCGCGTCGTCGAATTCTTTTTTCAGCGCGGAATTTTCTTCCAACATGGCGCAACAAAAACTGTCGGAAATATCCGGCACGCCTTTGGCCACAAGCTCAACCGCAGAATTTTGCGAGACCAAATAATTGCCGACACATTCATAAGTACTGAACGCGTCGATTTGTCCCGCCTGCAAGCCCGCAAGCATTGATGTCATGTTGTCGAAGAAAACATGTTTCGGAGCGCGCATTGACGACGTTTGATCCATTCGCGAGGAAGCTTTTTCAAAATAGGTGTCGAGCAACATTTCCGTCACGTTCATATATTTTATCGTGCCGAGTTTCAGCTCTTTGTTGTCGTCGGAAGTTTTATTTTCGCCGCTTTGAGAGCCGCAACCCGTCGCAAAAATCAGCGCGAACGTCATTAACAGTGCAAAAATTTTTTTCATGCAGTTACCTCATTTTTTCAGTCTGACGTAGACTATCTCGTCGGTGAAATAAGGATCGGTCAAAATTATGCCTTTGGGTTTGTCAATGTCGATTGGAAAATCGTCGTAAGTCGGGACGACGACCCAAAAAATTACGTCGACGAGTTTTGATGTCAGCGCAATAGCACGAGCACCGCCGTCAATCGGCACAATCACAAAATTTCTTTTCATGCGCTTGCTGATTTCGGCGAGTATGGCGGTATTGAAGCCCGCAGGTTTTCCGTTGGGGCGCACGTAATCCAATGGCGGCAAATCACCCGTCACGCCGATTCTAATCGGCGGCGCGTAATCTTCGTCGTATTCGTTGCCGGGGAACTTCGGCATTTCAATGGCTTCGGGCTGATCATTGTGATTGGCATCCATGATATAAATTTTCACGAGCTTGCCCAACGTGCCGTCGGCAATAATTTCATCTATTGCGTCGTTGAATTCTTTTTTCAACGCAGTGTCATTTTCGCGCATGGCGCAACAAAAAGCGTCGGCAATTTTCGCGTCGTGCGGGAAACACTCGAAATTTGAATTGTGCGCCTCCAGATATTTCCCGACAACCTCATAAGTCGTAAACGCGTCGATTTGCCCGGACTGCAGAGCCGCCGTCATTTCGTTCATGCTGTTGAAAAAAATATGCCGGTAGTTTTCGTCATCAAAATCCATATCAATACTTTGGATACGGTTGAAAACCTTCTCGAACGCCTCTTCAGTTACGTTCATGTGACGAATTACGCCGATTTTTTTTTCCGGTTTGGAATCGTACTCCGCCGCAAAAATCAACACGCAAATTGCCGCCAACGCAAAAAACGCTCTCATGACGCGGCCTCATTTTTTAAGTTTGATGTGGACAACGTCGTCTTTGAAATAAGGTTTGGTCATTTCGATGTTTTCGGGTTTGTCAATGTCTGCGGGAATTTTTTCGCCGATGGGAACGATTGCCCAGAAGATCACGTCAATTTGTTTCGACGCCAAGGCCGCCGCACGCGCACCGCTGTCGATGCTGACGAGTTCAATATTTCTGCCGAGCCGTTTGGCAATTTCGGCAAGTATGGCGGTGTTAAAACCGGTGGGCCTATTATCTCCTGCCACGCAATCCAAAGGCGGCAAGTCGCCCGTCACGCCGACTTTAATCGTGGGCGCGCCTTCAGTCATGGGAATATCAACTTTGGGCGGAACTTCTCCCTCGGCTTTGACGTAGCTGTCGATTTGATTGATGTATTCGTCGATGAGTTTGTCGAGTGTGCCGTCGGCTTTCATTTCGTCGATAACTTTGTTAAGGTCGTCTTTCAACGCGGTATCTTCTTTGCGCACGGCGAAGCAGAACGAATCGGCGAGACCTTTGACCGGATCGTTGGCGGCAACTTCAAATTGACCCGTGATGGCGATGACATAATCGGCGACGCATTTGTAAAGACTTGCCTCGTCGACACTGCCGGACTTAACGCCCATCTGCAAATTGCGATAGCTGTCGTAGTAAGTGATGGCGTATTTGGTGACAGGGACTGTCGTTTCTTCCTGCACCATTTGCAAAACCTCTTCCATACGCTTTTCGGTGGCGTTCAGGTGCGTTATCATGCCGAGCTTGATTTCGCCGCCGCTTTGAGCAGGTTTGTCGCCTCCGCCGTCGCCTTGTTGACCGCCGCCGCAACCCGTGAACAATGCGCCCGCCAATACGCAGGACAGTAAGAGTTTCGCAGCTTTTTTGAGTTTCATTGTGAAAAACCTCCCAAAAATTATTTGTCGTTATTTAATTTGATGTAAGCATCTTTCCGTTAAAATTTGCCGGATTCGATGGCTTTGCCGGTACCGAGTGCCACGCAATTTAACGGGTCGTCCGCAAGCATTGTCGGTATGTTCGTTTCCTTGCGAATCAAATCCGCCAGACCGTAAAGCATTGCGCCTCCGCCCGTCAAAATAATTCCGTGATCCATTATGTCGGAAGCAAGTTCGGGCGGCGTGCGTTCCAAAACTCCCTTGACGCAAACGACGATACTGTCAACCGAATCACGCAAAGCAGTGGCAATTTCGTCCGAAGCAACCGTTATGACTTTCGGGAGCCCGCTGACAATGTCACGCCCGCGCACGCTGACGGTTTTGTTTCTTGCGCCGGGGTATGCCGCGCCGATTTCGATTTTAATTTTTTCGCTGGTGCGTTCGCCGATCATCAAGTTGTATTCTTTCTTGATGTAAAATTCGATGTCGCTGTTGAATTTGTCGCCCGCCACGCGCAGACTTTCGCCGCAGACAATTCCGCCCAAAGAAATAACAGCTACGTCGCAGGTGCCGCCGCCAATGTCGACGACCATGGAGCCGACGGGTTCGGAAATGTCAATGCCCGCGCCCAACGCCGCAGCTATCGGTTCTTCGATTAATTCGGTTTTCTTCGCGCCAGCTTGTTCGGCCGCCTCTTGCACGGCACGTTTCTCAACGGCATTCACTCCCGTGGGCACGCAAATCATAACTTTCGGACGAAATAAAAACGAACGTCCGACGACCTTCTCCAAGAAATGGCGAATCATTGCCTCCGTCATTTCGTAATCGGCAATTACTCCGTCGCGCAAAGGACGAATTGCCACAATGTTTCCCGGCGTGCGACCAATCATGTCGCGTGCCTCTGCGCCTATTGCCAAAATTTTTTCTGTGTCTTTGTCGACGGCGACGACTGAGGGCTCGCACAAAACAATACCTTTATTTTTGACGTAAACTAAAATGTTTGCCGTGCCCAAATCTATTCCGACGCTCATTGACATACCAAACAAATTAAAAAACTCCCTTCTGCCAACGCGCAAATTTCTGATAAAACCGTCCGAATTTTATCATGCTTTATTTTCGTTGACAAGCAAGGCAAAACAAAGTTTCAAAGCGGACGGCGCACGCGATTAAAACCAACGTGGAAATTTAAATCACAACCGTTGCCAAAAACTGAAAACTGTAACCCAAAAGTGAAGAAAAAATTTTTCAACTTCAATCCATGACGAAATAAATTTTGTGATATAATACCTGCCCGAAAGGAGGCGGCGCATTGCTGACAAAATTTCTGGAGGCAGTCGGCGGCTTCGTGATTCGCCGTTTCGAGGACTTCGGCACGATAGTTTTGCTCTACGTCGAAACAATGAAACAGCTGACTCACAAGCCGCGAATCAAACACATAGTCGCGCAGATGTCGCATCTGGGCGTAGACTCGCTGACAATCGTATCGTTGACACTTTTATTCACGGGCGTGGTTTTCACGTTGCAAACGGCGCATGAATTTATTCGTTTCGGTGCACAATCGACAGTCGGCGGAATTATCGCAATAGCAATCGGGCGCGAACTCGGCCCCGTGTTGGTCGGCGTAGTCTGCGCGGGACGTGTCGGCGCGGCAATTACGGCGGAAATAAGTACGATGAAAGTTACCGAACAAATTGACGCGCTTAAAGTCATGGCAGTCAGCCCCGTCAATTATTTAATCGTTCCGCGAATGATAGCTTGTATGATTGTCGTGCCGCTTCTTACGGTTTTCGGCGACATAATCGGCGTGCTCGGCGGCTGGGTCGTCGCAACGCAGTATTCGGGTATCAGCTCTTATATGTTTATTAATTCGATAAAAATGTTCGCGGTCATTTCGGATTTGACGGGCGGCATGATTAAGGCAATTTTTTTCGGCAACGTTATCGCGGTGCTCGGCTGTTATTACGGGCTGAATTGTCCCAACGGCGCGGAAGGCGTCGGCATTGCCACGACAAAAACCGTCGTCACATCAATCATCGTAATTTTTATTTTGAACGCGCTGTTGACGTTCGTTATCTACAGGTGACGGCATGATTAAACTTATCAACGTGACAAAAATTTTCGGGCTAAAAGTTGCGCTCCGAAGTATTAATTTAGAAATTGCTGACGGCGAAACTTTGGCGATAATCGGCGGTTCCGGCTCCGGCAAATCCACGTTGCTCCGCTTGATGATTGGATTGATTCAACCGACAAGCGGACAAATTTGGATTGGCAATGACGAAATTTCACACATGAGCGAAAAAGAACTTATGCGCGTTCGCTTGCGAATGGGCATGGTTTTTCAATACAGCGCGTTGTTCGACTCAATGACGGTCGGCGAAAATGTCGCCTTCGGTTTGGTTGAACACACCAATTACAGCCGCGAACGAATCAACGAAATTGTCCGCGAAAAACTCAAGCAGGTCGGTCTTGAAGGCGTGGAAAACCGTATGCCCAACGAACTTTCCGGCGGCATGAAAAAGCGCGTGTCACTTGCGCGGGCTATTGCTTTTGAGCCGGAAATTATTTTCTACGACGAACCCTCAAGCGGCCTCGATCCGATTATGACGAACAAAATCGACGAATTGATTATCGAAACGCAACGGGCGTTGAAAGTCACAAGCATTGTCGTCACGCACGATATGTTGAGCGCGTGCCGAATTGCCGACAGAATCGCAATGATTTTAGGCGGCGAACTGCTTGCTGTCGACACGCCCGAAAATTTCAAAAAGCTTGACGACCCGCGAATCAAAGAATTTTTCCGCGTTTTCAACGGCTGAGGAGTGATTTTTATGATTTTGGTACCTGCAGTTTTGGTCGTTGCGGGTTTCGTAATTTTGGCAATATCATTTTTCGCGGCAAAAGAGTCAAACAAGCGCGACAACGGCAATGCGAAATTTTTCATCAAGGCGGGTATCGGCAGTGCGGTTTTCGCGTTCGTGACGGCGGGAATAATTTTGTTCGCAATGCCGCAATATTACGTTTGGCAACAGAATAAAGCGGGCGAGGCTGAACTTGCGCGGGCTGAACAAAATCGTCAAATTGCAATTCAAGAAGCGCGTGCCAAAGAAGAATCCGCCAAGTCTCTTGCAAACGCCGAAGTCATTCGCGCCGAAGGTGTCGCCAAAGCCAATAAAATTATCGGCGACAGTTTGCAAAACAACGAGGCGTATATTCATTACCTTTGGGTTGAAGCTCTCAAAGAAAGTCAAAACGAAGTTATTTACATTCCGACCGAAGCGGGCATTCCGATAACCGAATCGGCGCGGATAAAAAAACCGTAAGGAGGCGACAAGATGTCAGTTGAAGCAAAAGTCGGAGCGTTCACTGTCGGCGGATTAATGCTTTTGGGCGGCGCGACGGCGGGTCTCGGTGATTTTCATTTTAGTTCTGACGACGACATGATTTTATACGCGGGCTTTAAACAGGTTGTCGGACTTCAGCCGCAATCGGACGTTCGTTTAAGCGGCGTGTTAGTTGGCAAAGTTATCAAAATTGCAAACGAGGGCACGGGCGTCACCGTCACCATGACGATTAATCCCGACGTGCAAATTCCAAAAGAAAGCAAAGTTTCTATCGCGTCGAGCGGCGTCATGGGCGAAAAGTTCGTCAACTTTCAACCCAAAGTCGACAACGGCAAATATCTGACGAACGGCGAATATCTTTACGGCGTGGACGAAGCCGGCATGGATGCAATGTTCGACGGCTTGACTAAAGTTATGACTCAAGTTCAAATACTTTTGGAGGACGTGCACGCGATTATCGGCGATGACGTTTTTAAAACTTCCGTCGTCGAGATGAGCGAAAACATGAAAAATGCATCGGGGCACGTCAACAGCTTGATGGGCACGCTGGACGCCACCGTTGCAAAAAATGCGACAGTTTTTGATGACACAGTTGCTCAGCTCAATGAGGCAATGGCGGGCATGAATCGCGCAATGGCAAGCGTCGAAAGTATGACGAAAAATATTGAATCGTTCGCGGGCGACCCGCAGACCGCCGAAACTTTGCGGGCGACGCTCAACAACATTGCCGCCACGTCGAAAAATATTGAGCACATGACTTCAAATATCGACAAATTCGCAGGTGATCCGAAAGTTGCCGAAGACCTTAAAGAAACCGTCAGCAACGCCCGAAGCATAACCGAACGCGCCGATAAACTTTTGGGCAAAGTGCAAGGCGCGGCAGATAAAGTTTCCGCGATTGACGTTACGCCGTCCGTTGATATACTATACAGCGGCAAGGCGCACGATTGGAACACGAATTTTAATTTGGACGTGACGAGCGGCAATAAAAGTTTGCTCCTCGGCGCGGAGGACATCGGCGACCACACGAAATGGAATTTGCAGGCCGGTCAAAAATTCAATAAAAATTTCGGAGCACGTGCCGGAGTTATTGCGGGCAAACCGGGTGTTGCTCTCGACGCCTACGCGGGTGACAGATGGAAATTTTCCGCCGAAGCCTACGACCCCAATGACGGCAAAGTTCGTTTAAAGTCACAGTTCAAAGTTGCCGACTCAACTTATATTCTCGGTGAATGGCACGCCGTCAACAAACGCGACGACCGCGCCGTTTATTTCGGTTTAAAACAGGAGTTCTGACGGCGTACAATTTTTTACGAAAGAGTGATTCATCACATGGTTTTAATTTCGTACTCAATCGAGAGTTCTGACGATACGAAATTTTTTGTGAAAGGGTGATTGATAAAATGTTTCTTCCACTGAAAAAATCTCTCGGTATCCTAAGTTTTGTTTTGGCGACAGGAATCCTTTTCACGGGTTGCGGCGACGAAGGGGCTGAAAATGCGCAGGAACAACAGGCACCTCCGACACGCGTCAAGGCGATAAAAGTTATGTCGACGGACGCGCCTTTGACTTTGTCGTACAGCGGGCAAGTTGTCGACCGTGACGAAGTCAATGTTCAATCGCGTGTTTCGGGCAACGTCACCGAAAAATACGTTAAAGGCGGTCAAGACGTCGTCGCAGGGCAAGCACTGTTCAAAATCGATTCGCGCCAATATGAATCCGCCGTTTTGCAGGCAAAGGCAAATCTTGCCAAGTCGCAGACGACTTTGGCGAAAGAACGCGTCGACTTGCAACGTGACGAGGAACTTTGGCAGTCGCGGGCAATTTCTCAACAGACACTTGACAATCAACGTGCGGCAGTCAAGGCGCAGGAGTCGGAAGTCACCGCGCAACAGGCACTGTTGCAGAAAGCCGAAGACGATTTGGCTGATACCGTCGTTTACGCGCCGATATCGGGACGGCTCGGCATTGACGATGTCCCCGTCGGAACTTACTCGACGGCAGGCAACACGTCACTTGCGACAATCGGTTTGGTTGACCCCGTGTTCGTGCAGTTCGCCGTTTCGGAACAGGAATACCTGCGCTTTTCACGCGGCGCACAACAGGCAATCGAAAGAGGCGAAGCTGAACCCGACTGGAAAATCACTTTGACGTTGGCGGACGGCTCGACTTATCCGTATCCGGGGCACTTCGCGGAATTTGACCGCACGCTCGGCGGTGAGACAGGCACGTTGACAGTTCGCACGATTTTTCAAAATCCCAACGCTTTGCTCGTGCCGGGCATGTACACCCGCGTCGAAATTGACGGCTTGAACATTCCCGGCGCATTGCTTGTGCCCGAACGTGCGTTGCAACAACTTTTGGGCGAAACAATGGTTATCGTCGCTCAATCCGACAATACATCTGCCGTGCGCAAAATTCAACTCGGCGAAAAAATCGGCTCTTATTATACTGTCAAAAGCGGTCTCAAAGCGGATGATTGGGTTATCGTCGAAGGTTTGACGAATCTGCGCGACGGTATGCCTTTGGAAGTGACGCAGGTTACCGCCAAAGACATGGGCTTTTCGTTCAACCCCAGCGATAAAGTTTTTGACGTTGAACAAAACGCGGCTAAATGAGCTTGTAGCTTGTAGGGAAAAAACTATCAGCTATCAGCTTAAACCGTGTGTCAAAATTTTTCGCTGAAATGAGGTGTTTAATTCGTGGCTAAGTTTTTCATTCACCGACCGGTTTTCGCCATCGTCATTGCAATTATGATTGTCATCATCGGTACGATTGCGGGACTCAACACGCCTATTGCGCAATATCCGAACATTTCACCGCCGACGATTAACGTCAGTGCATTTTATACCGGTGCAAATGCTTCCGTCGTCAATCAGTCAGTCGCGCAGGTTATCGAAAATCAAGTCAACGGCACGCAAGGCATGGACTACATGAGCTCCAACTCCAACGACGACGGCTCTTATTCGCTCAACGTTTATTTCGAGGTCGGCTCGGACGGCGACATGGACTCCGTTAAAGTTCAAAATAACGTCTCCGCCGCCAACGCCAACTTGCCCGAAACCGTTATTTCTTCGGGCGTGACGACAACAAAATCTTCGCAAGATATGGCAATGATTTTTGCTTTTTACTGCGACAACGGGCTGTACGATACGGCATTCATAAAAAATTATGCGGATATTTACGTCGCGGACGATTTGAAACGCGTCAAGGGCGTCGGACAAGTTCAGATCATGAGTGCCGATTATGCCTTGCGCGTGTGGATTAATCCGGAAAAACTTGCGAACTTCGGCCTGACTGTTGCGGACGTGCAAACCGCGATTAAAACCCAAAACGCTCAAGCGGCGGCGGGTTCAATCGGTAAACTTCCCGTTGCTCAAGGTCAAGAAAAAGAATACATGGGGCAAATTCAAGGACGCCTTGAAACGCCCGAACAATTCGAGAACATCATTTTAAAAACCGGCAACGCGGGCGCATTCGTTCGGCTTAAAGACGTTGCCCGTGTTGAAATCGGTCAGAAATCAAATACTTACGTCGGCAAGTTCAACGGCTATACTTCCGTGCCTTTCATTATTAACTTGACTTCGGACGCCAACGCGCTTGAATCTATCGGCGAAGTCAAACGAATTCTTGCCGAAGCCGAAAAAAATCTGCCCGAAGGTATCCACTACGGACAAATTCTGGACAACACGGAATTTATCAAAGCGTCATCGAAGAGGTTGCGCATACGTTTTTTGAAGCTCTCGTACTCGTCGTGCTGGTAATTTTTATCTTCCTGCAAAGTTTTCGTGCTACAGTTATCCCGCTGTTGGCGGTGCCCGTGTCGTTGCTCGGAACTTTCGCGGCGTTCACGGTTTTGGGATTCACGATTAACACGCTGACATTGTTCGCAATGGTTTTGGCAATCGGCTTGGTCGTCGACGACGCGATTGTCGTTATCGAAAACGTTGAACAGCACATGGAACGCGGCTTAAATCCCGTCGAGGCAACCGAAGTGGCAATGGAGGAAGTTCAAGGCCCCGTCGTTGCAATAGCGTTCGTTTTGTCGGCAGTCTTTATCCCGATAGCTTTTCTCGGCGGCATGACGGGCATTTTGTATCGGCAATTCGCGCTGACAATCGCGGTGTCGATGGCATTGTCGGCATTCGTCGCGTTGACGTTGACGCCGGCACTTTGCGCGTTGATTTTGAAACCGCATGATCCCAATCGCAAGAAAAACATCTTCGACAAATTTTTTGACGCCTTCAACAACTGGTTTGAACGCACGAAAAATTCTTACGTCGGAATTGTCGCAAAAACCATTTCGGCTTCAAAGCTCGCGATAGTTTTCTTGCTGATTGTTTGCGGCATGACGGGTTGGTTGTTCAAAGTTTTGCCGTCGACGTTCGTGCCCGACGAAGACTTGGGCTACTTTATGGCGGCGGTAATGTTGCCCGAAGGCACTTCGCTTAACCGCACGTCAATGACAACTGACAAAGTTGCGGAGACGGTTCGCGAAAATGTCCCGGGCGTCAAAGATGTTATTTCGATTGCAGGTTACAATGTAGTTTCCGGTGGTACGAAATCTTCTGCGGCGACTTTGTTTGTAAGTTTGCACCCGTGGGCACAGCGTAAAGACCCCGCGTTGTCGGCAAGTTCTGCGATTGAAAATGTCTTCATGGTCGGCAACGGCGTCGCACCGGAAGCGTTCGTTATCGGGTTCAATCCTCCGTCATTGCCCGGTCTCGGCGCGGTCGGCGGCTTGACAATGCAACTGATTGATCAGGAAAGTCACTCCGATGAAGATCTTTCCGCCATTACGGACAAAATCGTCAACGCGGCGAATGAACGTCCCGAACTGCAGGGCGTGTCAACTACTTTCAGCGTGACTTCGCCCAGTTACAGATACGATATCGATCAGCAAAAAATTGAGATGCTCGGCGTGCAACTTTCGGACGTGTACAGCGCGTTGCAAGTCAATTTCGGCGGTATGCAGGTCGATGACTATGACAGATTCGGGCGCACTTACAAAGTCGTCATGCAATCAGACGTTTACTTCCGCAGTGAAATCGACATGTTAAAATTCATGTTCGTCAAAGGCGCAAACGGGCAAGCTGTTCCGCTTGATACGCTGATTAGTCACAAGATGAATACAGGCACGACGCAGGTCACGCGCTTTAACGGTAAACGCT
The DNA here is from genome assembly GCA_017515635.1 of Selenomonadaceae bacterium. Classification (GTDB taxonomy): domain Bacteria; phylum Bacillota; class Negativicutes; order Selenomonadales; family Selenomonadaceae; genus Quinella. Next base: position 15,530 of record JAFWFO010000037.1, on the reverse strand, counting down.
CCGTTTTGATTCAAGGGCAACCCGCCGGCGGTTATTCTTCCGGTCAGGCAATGAAAGCTTTGACTGAAGTCGTTTACCAAGTTGCTCCGACGGGCTTCGGCGTCGAGTGGTCGGGACAATCCCGCGAAGAGGCAAAAGCTTCCGGCTCCACGGGGCAAGTCATGGCGTTGGCATTGGTGTTCGTGTTCCTGTGCCTCGCCGCGCTGTACGAAAGTTGGTCGGTGCCGTTCTCCGTTTTGATGACGGTTCCGACGGGCATTTTCGGCGCGCTTGCTTCGGAATTCATCTTGAACTATTACACGAACAATTTCGGCGTCGGTAACCCCGGTTTTCAAAACAGCATTTACATGCAAATCGGCGTTATCATGATTATGGGTCTTGCCGCGAAGAACGCGATATTGATTGTCGAATTCGCCAAAGTCCGCACGGATAAAGGCATGGACGCAATCAAAGCCGCGCTTGAATCGGCGGGCTTGCGTCTTCGCCCTATTTTGATGACTTCGTTCGCGTTCTTTATCGGATGTATTCCGCTTGCAACGGCAACGGGCGCAGGCTCGGCGTCACGTAACTCAATGGGCGTCGCGGTCGTCGGCGGCATGACGGTTGCCACTGTGCTGGGAATATTTTTAATCCCCGTGTTCTTCGTCGTCGTGCAGGTACTTGTTGAAAAAATTTTTGGCAAAAAAAATTCGGACGCCGCTCAAACGGCGGAAGCAAAATAAGTGGTCAGTGATTAGGTTAGTAGGGAATCAGTACCGGTTCCCTGCTAACCTAACCACTAAACAAGGAGGATACTCAAAATGAAAATTTCCAAACGTTTGAAGAGGAGTTTTCGCAGAAAACTTGCGGCGGCTTTGGCGGCAGGCATCATGACGTTTTCAATCGGGTTCGGCTCCGTTGACGCGGCGCAAATCCTCAACGTCACACTCGACGAAACAATTCAACGTGCCTACGAAAACAACCGCACGATTAAAGAATCTATCGCCGATCGCGAACGTGCTTATTGGCAGTTGAGCGAGGCTCGTCGTCAAACAAATCCGAAACTCACCTGGAATTTCAGTGCGCAACGTTTCGGCGGCGAATACTACCAAAATTACGGCTACAACAGATCATTCACTAACGAAGGTTCAATTTCCATGCCGATTTATCAGGGTGGTCGTCTCAAGGAAGGTCGCCGTTATGCGCGCTTCGCTTTGAGTTCGGCGGATTTGTCGCTCGAAAATACGTTGCAGGATGTTCGTCTGCAGTCGACGATTTATTATTTCAACGTCCTGCAGTATCGCAACTTGATCGAAGTTTACGAAGAAGAAGTCGTCACGTTGCAGGAACATTTGCGCAACGTCAATGCTCAATTCCGCGTCGGCACCGTCGCAAAAGTTGACGTGCTCGAATCTCAGGTCGAACTTGCCAACGCTCAACAAAATCTCGTCAATGCTCAAAACAATTATGACGTAGCAGTTGCCACGCTGAATAATTTTATCGGCTTGCCTGCCGATACAATTGTCCGTCCCCAAGATACTTTGACTTACAAGAAATACGATTTGGATCTCAGCGACTGCACCGCTTACGCTCTGCAAAACCGCGCTGATGCCGCTATGGCAGATTATTCCGTCAAGCAGGCCGAATCAAATCGCAAATCCGCGAAAGCCGGTTATCGCCCGCAAGTCAGTGCCTCAATTTCAAAGAGTTTGACCAATCAAAATCTTGTCACGAAAAAAGTTACCGACCAATGGACGGCGGGAATTTCCGCGTCGTGGAATATTTTTGACGGCGGAATAACTGCGGCTCAAGTTCACGAAGCGGACGCGGAATTGACACGCGCCAAAGAAGTCGCCGCGCAGACTCGCGAACAAATTCAGCTTGAAGTGCAAGAGTATTTCCTTGAACTGCGGGCGGCTGAAAAAAATATCGCCACAACTTTTTCGTCGGTTTCTCTCGCCGAAGAACGTTACAAAATAGCACAGGTTCGTTATGCGGCGGGCGTCGGCACGAACTTGGACGTTATGGACGCCTCGCGTAAACTCACCGAAGCGCGCTCGAATTATTTCACCGCACTTTACAACTACAACACGGCAAAAGCCTCGCTTGACAGATACATGGGCGTGCCCGTCGAAATTGACGTTATCCGTTACGTCGAAAGCGAACAGGAAGGCAAGACCGCTGCAGAATCCCGCGAAGACGCCGCGTTGACGCCCGAAGCCGCTGAAATTCCCGAAGTGAACGAAGTTGCTCCCGTCGTCACAATCGATTTTGAAAACGAATCGCCGCTGCCTTCCGACAATGTTTCTGAGGAATACAAACGCGAATACACCAAAGATCAAGCTTTTAAATAAGCGACTCCGAAAATTTACGGCAAAGGAGTTGATGCCGTGAGCAAGCTTTTTAAAATTGTCGGCGGTGCGTTGGTCGCCGTTGTCGCGTTGGTTATCGGCGTCGCGTTTTACGTCAATGCCAATCGGCTCGCGATTATCGCTCGGTTTTTGCCGCAAGCTGAAGAAATTATTTCGGAAAAGTTGGGCGTGCCCGTCAAAATCGGTAGCGTCGATTTAGGCGATCGCGATTTGTTCGACATTGTTTTTAATCTCGACAAGAACGCCGATTTGATAATTCGCGACGCGGCGATCTTCGACAAAAAATCGCAACTGATTGCCCGTGTCGACGAGGTTAAAATTAATCTCAAATTGCTCGCTTTGCGTGACGACCCCGCCGCCGCGCTCGACGAAATTAAAATTGACGGCGCACTTGTCAACGTCATTCAACGCGACGAAAAAACTTGGAACTTCGACGACATTGAATTTCCCAAAAGCGAAGGCGAATCAACTTTCGACGCGAAAGTTTTCTTGGAGCGCGGCACATTGAATGCGCACGTCGACGGCAAAGATATTTCCGTCGAAGAAATTTCCTGCTCGGCGGATTGCGCGGACATGAAAGCTATTGAAACGGAACTTTCCGCCAAAACTTTGGGTGCACACGTCACGGCGACGGGCGTCGTGGGCGCGGCTCAACAAATTATCAGTGCCGAAGTCGATAACATTGACGCTCGGAAAGTTTTGCCGTTTATTCCTGCCGACAAAATGCCCGAAGGCGTGAAAATTCTGCACGGCTTTGCTCGAAATCTGAAACTTCACGTCACTCACCGCGACGACAATACTTTAAATTATCTCGCCGGCGTTGACGTGAAAGATGCCGCCGTCAAAGTCGAACGCACGGACATCGGGGACATCAACGGCACGGTCACGCTCAACGAACGCGAAATTTTCTTTGACGCTTCCGCAGTGGCAAACGGGCAACACGCGTCGGCTAACGGAAAAATTCGCCTGGACACGGACGAAACTTTTTTGGACGTTTATGCCGAATCTCCCAGTTTCACGCCGACTGCGGTCATGAGCGACATCGGCATTGAAGGCGCGGCGGCAATTCGTGCGCATCTCGTCGGCACGGTGACGAATCCGCAAATTGACGGCGAAATTTTTTCCGATTGGCTCGGCTACGACAATTTGTCTGCAAGCAACATTTCGACAAAATTCCGTTACGTCGGCGAAATGCTTTACCTCAACGACACGGCGGCTACCGTTTTCGGCGGCGAAGTATCGGGCAATGCGGAAATTAAAACTGCCGACAAAACTTTTTCGGCGCACGTCAAAGCTGATGGACTCGACGCGGCAACCTTGTGCAATTTCGCCGGCTCCGAACAAACTGTTGACGGGCAACTTTCCGCAGATTTGGGCATTGACGGCAGTAACCCCGACAACATAAAAATTTTCGGCAATGCAAACGCCGTCGCGCTAAACTTTAAGGGGCTTGAAGTCACTGAAGCAAACGCCTCGTTTTTTTTGCGTGACAAAGATTTGACGATTGATTATCTCAGCGCGAATCTTCCCAACAGAGGCACGCTCGGACTTGAAGGCACGGTAACCGACTTGAGCAAACTCGACTTGAAATTTTACGGCGCGCACGTCGACATGAACATTGCCAAAAATTTCAACGACCAACTGAGCATGAGCGGCTTGACGGACTTTAAAGGCTCCGTGACGGGTGACGCCGCCAATCCCGCCGTCGCGCTCGAACTTTCCGCCGTGGACAATTCCGCCCGCGAAGGAAATCATTACGTCGGCGAATTTTTCAAGCAACCGTTTGATTCGATTCAGCTTGCGGCGTCGGGCAATTTGGACGGCGTGCATATTGACAAATTCAATCTCGAAAAAGGCGGCAATCTCAAATGGACTGTCGTTGAAGGCTCTTCCGTCGGCTTGACGGGCAAAAAAGTTCTTAACATCGAACTGAACACGAATTTGGCGCGTGCGGAAGATATTGCCGCGTTCGTCGCACCCGACCAGCCGATAACCGGCAACGTCACCAACACCGTCAAAGTCACCGGCACAATCGACAATCCGCAGGTTTCCGGCATTCTTAAATTTAATCGCGGCTCTTATCACGGCGTCTTGTTGAGCGGCATGGAGGGCGAATATTTTCTTGAGGGCGACATTTTGCGCCTGCAGGACTTTAAGTTGACTTCGCCAATGATTGACGCGGTTTTTAATGGCACGTTCAACACGAAGACGCAACAAATGGATTTCGTCGTACAGGGCAACGATATAAATTTGCGCCGCTTCCAAGCGAAACTTCCCGACACTTACGTTGCCACGGGACACGCGAAATTTGAAGGACTCATCAAAGGCACGCCCGCCGTTCCGATTTGTGAAGGCAAATTAAAATCCGAAGAAATTTTTCTTAACGGCGTGTCGCTCACCGATATTTACGGTCATATTTTGCTGAACGGCAGAAATCTTTTCTTGGAAGAATTTCATTTCAATGAAGGCGACGGACAATACAAAGTTCAGTGGAATGCGAATCTTGACAGCGAGGCGATGAGCGGCGAAGTTGTCGTAACGCAAGCCGACATCCCGAACTTGTTCAGAATCGCCGACCAAAAAACCGACTTAATCACGGGCAAACTCGACAGCACGATTGTAATCGGCGGCACGTTCCAAAAACCGTCCGGCTCGTTGATTGGCGAAATTGTCAGCGGTACTTTCGCAGGCTACGAAATCAGCAACATAAGCCTTGACGCAAGTCTTGCCAACAACGTCGTCCACATCAACAAACTCGAAGGTTATCAAGGCGAAAAAGGCAAAATTTCCATGAGCGGTACGGCAGATTTGGCCGGCTCGTTGAACGTGAAATTAATCGCCAAAGATATTGCGCTCGGCATGTTCGCGAAGGCGGCGGGCTACAAAAATGACGACGTTTCGGGCACGACGAATATCGTTGCGCAACTTTCGGGCACAACAGAAGATCCGTTCGGCGAAGTTCTGATAACTTCAAGCGGCTCGATTAGAGGTTCAACTTTCGATTTGTTGCACGGACATTTTCTGCTTAAAGACAGGCGCGTCAACGTCGAAGAATTGCGGATTGAGCGCGAACTCGGCGGCAAAGTTGTTTCCGCCAACGCTGAAGGTTTTATCCCGATTAAAGCTTTGACTGCCGACAAGAAAGAAAATCTCCCCGATGACGAACAGTTGAATTTGTCGCTGTCACTCGACGGCGCGGATTTGAGTTTGCTCCCCGTCCTCAGCAATTACGTTGCGTGGGGCGTCGGCAATTTGGAAGGTTCGCTAAAAATCACGGGCACGGCGGCACATCCGCAAGTCAACGGGCAAGTTTCGTTGATTGACGGTTCAGTCAAAATCAAGAGCATGAAAACTTTGATTGAACATTTCAACGTCGCGGCGATTTTCAAAGGTGAACGCTTCGACCTTGAAAAATTTTCCGGCAACATGGGTGGCGGCTCGTTCAATTTGACGGGCGGTTTCAGCTTCCCCGGACTTGAATTCACGGATTACAATTTCGATTTTGTGGCGGACAATTTGGACATTGAAAGCGGTTTTTACGGCGGCAAGTTCAACGCGAAATTCAATTTCAGCGAAGGCGAAATATTTCATTGGCGTTTGCCGAAAATTACGGGACAAATTGATTTGGACAGATGCCGTGTAGGAATTCCGACAATCCCCGAAGATGATTCGCCCATGCCGAATATAATTTTGGACGTGACGTTGAATCTCGGCGAAAAAGCGCATTTCTACAGCTCGCGGCTTTTCGACATGTATCTTGTCGGTTCTGCGCGTTTCGAGGGCACAACGTTACACCCGAAAACTTCAGGAACAATCAGCGTCAAGCGCGGCGGTACCTTGACTTATTTGGAATCAGTGTTTAATATTCGTGAAGGCGAAGCGCATTTCAATCAAGTCGGAACTTTTATGCCGTCGTTGCACTTCTACGCGGACACGAAAATCGGCACCACGAAAGTTTTCCTGTCGATAGACGGCGCACCGGGTAATATGAAATTTAAGCTTACTTCCAGCCCCGAAATGAACGAAACGGAAATTTTGCGACTGCTCACCCTGCGCGAAGCTTATCGCGATGGTGGCGGCGGCTTGACTGCGGCGGACGCGTTGGCAATCGGTTTGCAAATGACGGTTTTGGCGGACTTGGAAGACGCGCTGAAGAAAACTTTGGGCATTGACCAATTCAGAGTTTCACGCGGGACAGGCTCCATGTTTGAAAAATATTCGACACACAACGACAAGGAAAATTCCGACCGCGAAAAAAGTTACAACGTCACAATCGGCAAGTATATCAACGATAAGTTAATGGTTCGCTACACGCACGGATTCGGCGGCAGTCACAAAGTTCACCGTTTCGGCGTCCAGTACGATTTTAACGACAACATCGGTTTAACGATTGAGCGCGAAGGGTCACATTACATCTTCGGCATTGAGGCTCGATATAAATTCTAGGAGTTTGAAGTTTGAAGTTTGAAGTTAGGAGTTTTGAAATTGTGATTTTAACTCCTAACTCCTAATTCCTAATTCCTAACTCCTATAGAGGAGGATTACTTTTGAAAGTAAAAAAATTTTCGCGCCGAAAACGCTCGGCACTTGTCGCGGCGATGGCGTTGCCGTTAATATTCGGTTTTGCGCCGACTTCAGCGGCACCCGAACCCGTCAAAGTCACTGATCCCGAAATAAAAGAATCGACGGAACCCGTGCCCGTTGAAAAACCGACGATTGACACAAAGAACCCCAACGACGAATCCGCGACGATTGATCCGTCGCAAAAAACCGCAGACGAGCCGTATCGTTCGCAGGTGCCGGAAACTTTGCTCGACTACATGAAACAGTTTGAAGGCAAGACGATTGTCGACATTGAATACGAGGGGGCAAGTTCCGTAACTGCTCCGACCGTTCGGGCGGCGGTTTTGGAAAATGTCGGCGACACATTCAGCGGCGCGGCGGCTCTTCGCGACAGAAACGCGCTTATCAACACGGGCTATTTTTACGAAGCCTATCAAACGTTTGAAGTCGTGCCCGAAGGCGTCATTATCACTTTCCACGTGCTGGAAAATCCCGTCTTGAAAGATGTCGTCTTCACGGGCAACACGCTTTACACCAAAGAAGAACTCGACGAGATGATGACTGTCAAGCGCGGCGAAATTTTGAATAGCAACACTTTGCACGACAACATTGCCGCAATTCAAGAGGACTACAAGCGCGAAGGCTTTATCCTCATGAAAGTCACCGACATGAACATTGACAACGACGGTGTCCTTACGCTGAAAATCAACGAAGGCATTTTGGAAGGTTACGCCGTCAAAGGCAATAAGAAGACCAAAGACAAAGTTATTTTGCGCGAAATGCGTCAGGAAGTCGGCACGCCGTTTAACGCAAAACTTGCCCGCCGTTCAATGCAACGCGTTTACAATCTCGGCTTTTTTGAAGATGTCAACGTCAAGATGACGCCCGGCGTGGAGCCGAACGCCGTTATCATGGAAATTGACGTTAAAGAAAAACGCACGGGCACTTTCGGTATCGGCGCGGGCTACTCCACAAGCGACGGCATTGTCGGTATGGTTTCTCTCAGCGACACAAACTTTCGCGGACTGGGCGAAACAATCAGCGTAACATACGAACGCAGCGGCGACGAAAATGACGCTCAAGGTTATACGTTCACCTATTACAAACCTTGGCTCGACCGTCACGAAACGGGCATAAAATTCCAGCTGTACAACCGCGCTTACGCTTTCAACGATTACAACTCTTCAGGCGATTTTTTGGAAGAATACATGCGCAAATATTCCGGCGGCGAAATTACCATAAGCAGACCCGTCAGCGAATATTCCACGAACTATTTCACGATTCGCAGCCGCAAAGACAGATACCTCCGTCACGTTTCAAGCGGCGACGCGGGCGACCGTTCCACAGGCGAATACGATAAGTGGCGCAAGAAAAATTTCGGCTTGACGCGCAGTTTGATTTTTGAACACGTCACCGACACCCGCGATAACATCTACTCCCCGACCGAGGGCAATAATGTCAGACTCACGCTTGAAGCAGGCGGATTGTGGGGCGGCGATTTCAAGTTCCAAAAACTTTCGATTAACCACGAATTTTACAGGAAAGCCGGCGACCACGAACAGACTTGGGCAATGCGTGCGGGCTACGGCTTCGGGCACGGCGAATTGACAGAGTTCAACCAATTCCGTTTGGGCGGACAAGGTTCACTGCGCGGCTATCGTGACGACCAATTCCGCGGCGACAGAATGTTTTTAGGCTCGATTGAATATCGTTTCCCGCTCATGAAAAAAATTCAAGGCGCGTTTTTCACCGACTGGGGCGGCACTTGGAATTCAGGCTTTTTGCCGAAAAATATCAAAGGCAGTATCGGTATCGGTGTTGCGCTGAATACGCCGATGGGTCCCTTGCGTTTGGATTACGGGCGCGGCTCACAGGGCGGCAGATTCCATTTCTCGGTAGGCGGTATGTTCTGACCTCTAAAAGCTTAGAGCTTAAATGGTGACGGAGGTGAGAGCAATGAAAACTTTCTGCTACAAACTTTACAAATCCGAGCATAACGTCAAACTGCACAGGCAAATCAATGCGGCGGGTTTGACTTACAATCATTGCATTGCTCTCCACAAACGTTACTACAAATTGTTCGGCAAATTCTTGAACCAAAACAAACTCAAAAAGCATTTAACCAGGCTCAAGAAATTGTCAAAGTTCGGTTACTTGCTTGAATACGGTTCGCAAGCAGTGCAAGATGTCGCCGAAAGAATCAACAAGGCATTTGAATTGTTTTTCGGCAATCTTAAGCGCAAAGTTCGTTGTTCGCCGCCGAAATTCAAGCGCGTGAAAAAATATAAATCGTTCACGCTCAAACAGACCGGCTGGAAACTCGACGAAGACAATCACATTTTGACGGTTAACGGGCAGAGCTACAGATTTTTTCAGTCGCGAAGAATCAGCGGCAAAGTTAAGACGGTGACAATCAAGCGCGACAGTTTGGGCGACATTTATGTTTACATCGTGACGGACGCCAAAAATTTTGAAGTTGAAACGCGAACGGGTAAGAGCGTCGGTTTTGATTTCGGATTAAAGACTTTTTTGACGGCGTCGGACGGCAATGACGTGACAAGCCCGCTGTTTTTCGCGAATAATTCAAAGTTGATAGCCCAAGCGTCACGAGAACTTTCACACAAACGAAAAGCTTCAAACAACAGGCGACGGGCACGCTTGAAACTTGCGCGGCTCCACAAGAAAGCGACGAATCAGCGTCACGACTTCCATTTTAAACTTGCGCGAAGACTTTGCCTTGAATACGACACAATCTGCATTGAAGATTTAAACGTAAAAGCAATGCAACGGCTTTACGGTCGCAAGATTGGTGATTTGGCGTTTAGTGACTTCGTAAAAACATTGAAATACGAAGCAAGCAAGTTCGGGACACTTGTCGCAGAAGTCGGGCGATTTTTCGCGTCAAGTCAGCTGTGTTCGCATTGTGGCGAAAAGAATTTGCAAGTCAAAGATTTAAAAATTCGGCAATGGATTTATCCGAAATGCGGCGCGAAATATGACCGAGACCGAAACGCCGCGATAAACATTTTGCAAGAAGGGTTGGGGCAACGACCCTTGCAGGAGACATCGTAAGACCCGAAGTTTTGGGCAAGTGTTGTTGATAGCACAATCCTTTTTGTTGGGAGTTTGTCAAATTGAACATGTGATAGCACGGATTCATCGTGGGGAGTTTGTCAATGTTTTTTTTCGGGAGGGATTTTTTTTCATGGATTTATCGCAACTCTTGAACGACATAAACGATTTTGTCTGGGGGCCGATAATGTTGGCGTTCCTCGTCGGCACGGGCATTTTCCTGACGGTTCGTTTAAAATTCTTGCCGTGGATTAATCTTTGGTACGCCATCAAAATGATTATGCACCACAAGACGGAAAAGCAAGGCGACTTGTCACCGTTCCAATCGCTCATGACGGCACTGTCGGCGACTGTCGGCACGGGTAATATCGTCGGCGTTGCAACGGCAATGGTACTCGGCGGCCCCGGCGCGATTGTTTGGATGTGGATTTCTGCGGCGTTCGGCTTGTCGACGAAATACGCCGAATCTGTTTTGGCGGTCAAATATCGCGAAACGAATTCCGTCGGCGAAATGGCGGGCGGCCCCATGTACGCAATGAAAAACGGCATCGGCGGCAGTTTCGGCAAATTTATGGCGGCGGCCTTCGCAATTTTCGCAGTCTGCGCGTCGTTCGGTATCGGAAACATGACGCAGGCAAATTCAATCAGCTCGGCTTTCAATTCAAGTTTCGGCTGGTCAAACGAAGTCACGGGAATAATTTTGGTTGTCTGTTCGTTGGCAGTTTTGATTCGCGGCGTGCACTCAATCGGCAAAGTTTCAAGTTTCATCGTGCCTTCAATGGCGTTCTTTTATATTTTGTTCACCGTGATAATTGTCATCAAAAATTTTGAAAACGTTCCTTCAGGTCTTGCCGTGATGTTCCAAATGGCATTTTCGGTTGACGCGGTTGCGGGCGGCGTCGGCGGCTCGATTATCGCAAGCATGTTGACGGCAATGCGCTGGGGCGTGGCTCGCGGCGTCTTCTCGAACGAAGCGGGACTCGGCTCGGCTCCGATTGCGGCGGCGGCGGCTCGCACCGAACATGCGTCGCAACAAGGTTACGTCAACATGACGGGAACTTTCTTCGACACAATGATTATCTGCTTTTTGACGGGCTTGGTTATCGCAAGCTCCGGCGTGCTCGGCTCCGTCGACCCCGAAACCGGCAAATTGATTTCCGGCGCACCGCTGACGATTTTGGCATTCAGCACGGTTTACGGCGAAGGCGCGAAATATATCGTCTCGATTGCGTTGGCTCTGTTCGCTTACTCGACGATTCTCGGTTGGGAATATTACGGCGAAAAATCGCTTGAATATCTTGTGAGCAACCGCGCAGTCATTATCGGCTATCGAATTGTTTTCAGCTTGATAACTTTCATCGGCGCGACGCAAACGCTTGACGTTGTCTGGAATTTTTCCGACACAATGAACGGCTTGATGGCAATTCCTAACTTGCTGTGCTTGGTGATTCTCAACAAAGACATTGCCAACGAGTGCTTCGACTATCAAAAGGAATTCGTTTCGAAGGGAAAATAATTTCGTCCCGCCTAAAAAAATTTCCACGGTCTGTATGGCTGTGGAATTTTTTTGTTGTGCGTTGTACAATGACGGAAAATTTTTGGGAGCGTGAACTGCGTGGCGAAACGCAAAATCAAAAAAAATGAACGACCGCAAGTCAAACCTGTTGAAACCGTCGAAACTGTCGCGTCATTGACCGAAGAATTAATTAAGTGCCGCGAACTGTTTCACGACAAAGAAAAAATTCTTCGGACGGCTGAAAAAATTTTCGCGCTCAAACCGGACGAACCTGCGCCCGTCGAAAAAGTTGCGTCGCTGTATCTCGATTACGAAATGGCTGACGAGGCGAATCTTGCCGTCGATTATCTGGAAAAAAATTTCCCGCCTTCGCCGTATCGCTTGTATTTGCGGGCGTGCGCGTGTCGCCTTGCGAAAAATCTGCGCGGGTGTATCGAATTCGGCGAACGTGCTTTGAATTTGGATGGCGCGGATTTTATAACGCGAATGTTGATTCATAACATTTTGGGGCAGGCTTATCGTTTCGTCGGCGAGGCGCAAAAGGCCGTTGAGCATTACGAGATCAACGCGAAATTAGATTTAAGCCCGCTGAAAAATTCGCCGCAACTTGAGCAGGCAAAACGAATTCAGCTTGACGAGTACGACAATTTTTTGTTCAACCTGCACAACATCAATGTCACGCGGGAAAAACTTTTCGCGGAGACTTGCGGCTTTAACAAATTTTTCGCGCAGATTCCCCGTTACAAACACGAGCCGAAACGTCACGCCCGCCATAAAAAAATTCGCGTCGGTTACATTTCGCCGGACGTGCGATTTCATGTCGTCGCATTTTTCAGCGCACATTTTTTCAAGAGCTACGACCGCACGCGCTTTGAAGTTTACATTTACGCGAACAATACGGCGGATAAAATTACCGAGCAATTTAAATCGAACGTTGACGGCTTCCGCGACATTTTGGACAAGCCCGCCCGCGAAGTTGCCGAAAAAATTTTCCGCGACGAAATTGATATTCTGGTTGATTTGGCGGGACACACCGCGAACAATTCGCTTGCGGTTTTGGCGTACAAACCCGCGCCGATTCAAATTTCGGGCATCGGATATTTCGATTCGACGGGACTTGACGCGGTTGATTATTTCATCGCGGACAAGTTCACAGACCCCGAAGGGCTGAACGAAAAATTTTTCACCGAAAAAATTCTGCGCCTGCAACACAGCCATTTTTGCTACACGTGGCACGATTTCCCATTCATGACGACGCCCGCGCCCGTTGCGAAAAAAAATTTCGTGACGTTCGGAAGTTTTAACGGCTTCGCGAAAGTCACCGACGAAATGTTGAAACTTTGGGCGAAAATTTTGGACGCCGTGCCGAATTCGCGCCTGTTGCTGAAAAGTCGAACGTTTCGCCCGAATTGCGGTCTTGAACTTGTTCGTCAACGAATGATTGACGCGGGACTTGACGTTGAGCGCGTGGACTTCGAGCCGGACGAAATTGATTACGTTCGCAAATATGAGCAGGTCGACATTGCGCTTGACACGTTCCCTTACCCCGGCGGCGGCACGACTTGCGACGCGCTTTACATGGGCGTGCCCGTCATTACTTTGGTCGGCGAGCGACACAATTCGCGTTTCGGTTATTCGTTGCTGACGAACGCGGGACTTGCCGAACTTTGCGCGTTTACGCCCGATGAATACGTTCAAAAAGCCGTTGAACTTGCCAACGATTTGCCGCGTCTTCGCGAATATCATTTGACAATTCGCCGCAAGCTGGAAGTTTCGCCCGTAATGAACGACGCGATTTACATGGGCGAAATGGAGTTGGCTTACCAAAAAATTTTCGCCGCGTGGACGCAAGGTCAACCGTTGCCCGACTTCCCGCAAGAGCCCGCGCCGATTACCGAAAAACTTGCCCGCGAATATTATCAACGGGCAATAAGTTACGTTAAGTTGGAGACTCCCGCCGGCAGCAAATTTCCCAGCCGATTCGATTTCAAACGCACGCTTTATTTCGCCGAACTTGCCGAAAAATGCGACGCCGTTCGTGACGCGCAACTTTATTTGACGATTGCCGACCGCCGCTTCATGACTGATGACAGCAAAGGTGCTTATGACATCATGCGCAAGGCGATTGAATTTTGTTATCCGCCGAAAAATCGCGGCAAAAATTTGGCTCCGTCACTTGTCGCGGAATATCATGCGAAGTTGGCGAAATTCGCGAACCTCAACGGGCATTACGTCGAGGGCATTGAAAATTTGCAACGGGCGTTCGAGCTGGCGGAAACTTTGGAAAAGCAACTTGAATTTTACGACGCGATTTTGTTGAACTTGCACTTTCTGGACATTTCAAGCGAAGAAATGGCGGCGTTTCATTTCGACTATCAAAATCTTTTGGACGGGATTAAACCTTTCGCGACTTATCGCAAGCGCGGCGGACGAATCAAAATCGGTTACATTTCTGGCGACTTCCGCAAGCACGCGATGTTTGCAGTGACTTTCGGATTCGTGATTTGCCACGACCGCAACAAATTCGAGATTTTCTGTTACAGCCGCAGCAAAACCCGCGACCAATACACGGAACTTTATCGGCGCGGCGTGGAACATTTCGTTGACGTGAGCAAACTTGACGCCGAGGAGCTGGCGAAAAAAATTCACGACGACGGAATTGACATTACCTTTGATTTGGCGGGTCACACCGGCGGCAATGCGTTGCAGGCTTTGGCGTATCGTCCCGCGCCCGTGCAAATTTCGGGACTCGGTTACATGTCGACAACGGGATCAAAGACGATTGATTATTTCGTCACGGATGAAATTGTCGACCCGCCCGGTATGCACGAAAAATTTTTCAGCGAAAAACTTCTGTACATTCCCGCGCAATATTCGTGTGCTCAACGCGGAGATGTGCCCGCCTCTGACGGCGCGCCTTGCGTCAAAAACGGTTATGTGACGTTCGGGACGATTTGCCGCTACTCGAAAATTAACGACGACATTCTTGCCGTTTGGAAAGAAATTCTTGCCCGCGTGCCCAATTCAAAATTGTTGATGCGTGCGCAGGTATTTATCAGCAATCGCATTGTCGACGAAGTTTATCGGCGCATGAAGGCAATCGGCTTCGACATGGAGCAAATTATTTTCCGTCCAGCCGTGCCTGATTATTTCCGCGCAATAAGCAAGCTCGACATAATTTTGGACGCTTATCCTTACGTGGGCGGCGCGACGACTTTGGACGCACTTTATATGGGTGTGCCCGTCATAAATTTCCACGGCGAAAGACGCAGTACGCGCTTCGGCTTGAGTATTTTGACGAGCGTCGGCTTGGGCGACTTGTCTGTTGATTCGGCGGACGAATACATAAATCGCGCCGTCGGACTTGCCCGCGACACCGAGACGCTTGACTTGTTGCATAAAAATTTACGCGGAATGTTCGTCAATTCGCCCACGCTCGATCCGATGAAATATGCCCGCCTGCTCGAACAAAAATTTGAAGAACTTTTGAACGTCGCGAAAATTTAAAAGAGGCCGTCATGGATGACGGCCTCTGCCGACGCATTTGCGTGACGCAAATACCGTCGGCCAAATGGATTTTCGATAACGCAATTTCAACGCGATAACTCATTCCTCGCTCTCCGCGCAGGAGTGCCTTTTCTTTTGGTTACTTTTCTTTGGGCAAGCAAAGAAAAGTAACATCTAAAAATCCGAATCGAATTCGTCGCGCCGCTGAAAATTTTTCTTGACAGAATTAAATCTGTGTGTTAGGATTTGCCCCGTTATGGACAAAGCGTCCTTAACGTGAGCCGCGGGGTGGAGCAGTCGGTAGCTCGTCGGGCTCATAACCCGAAGGTCACAGGTTCAAGTCCTGTCCCCGCAACCAACGCTGATGTAGCTCAGTCGGCAGAGCGTATCCTTGGTAAGGATAAGGTCACCGGTTCAATCCCGGTCATCAGCTCCAGGCGGCATAGCTCAGTTGGCTAGAGCAAGCGGTTCATACCCGCTGTGTCCGCGGTTCAAATCCGTGTGCCGCCACCACTTGAGAT
>JAFWFO010000036.1 GCA_017515635.1 Selenomonadaceae bacterium | reverse complement strand
TGTTCACAGTAAAAAAGTGGTAAAATGATCACATTATGAGAGAAAAATACGAAACGGATTTAACGGATGAGCAATGGGAAGTTATTGCGCCCTTGTTCAGCAATATGCGCAAGTACAAATGGGAAAAGCGAGAATTGGTAAACGCTGTGTTGTATCTGGTGAAAACCGGCTGTCAGTGGCGGAATTTACCGCATGATTTTCCGCCGGTGTTCACCGTGCACAGCTTTTATCGTCGAGCACGGTTGAGCGGACTTTGGGACAGGATTCTTGAGCACCTTGTGAAAATGACGCGACAAAGAGCGGGTTTAAGTGAAATGCCGACTCAAGCGTTAATCGACTCTCAAAGTGTGAAAACGACCGGTGCTGTCGAACAGAAAGGCTTTGACATGGGAAAAAAACGAAAGGAGTAAAAAGACAGATAGTCACCGACGATATCGGTTGCCTTTGGGGTTGTTGGTAAATTAAAAGTGAATGAGCGATGAAGCGAGTAAAACAAAATTGAGGAAGCAGAAAGCCAATTTATCGTATCGAGTGGCGATGTGGCGATAATTCTTAATACGCTGAAAAAAACGTTCGACAAGATTGCGTTGCTTATAGAGTTCGGCGTCAAAGGCATGTTTCACCTTGAAATTGACCTTGTCGGGGATACAAACTGTCGCTCCGCGTTGTTCAAGGTAAGAGCGAACATTATCGCAATAGTAAGCACGCTCTAGTGAATGCATTAAGGAACAAGCTGAGCTCCAACGAATACGCATCCGCGACAAAGTAAAAATCGCCGATACGATTTATAACGAAGCGTACGACGTGCGTAAAAAAATAAAAGGGCGGTGCGGAATTTTTTTAATATCGCAGAAAATTAATTTGAGATAATCGAATGAAGGCGGCAATTTTTCTGAAATTTTCTTCGCAGAATTATTGACTAAGTATTACTCAATTTATATAATGCAATGCTTAGGGAGGTGATAATATGGCACAACCAATGCTGAATGTTCGTATCAGTAGTGAAGATAAAAGTCGATTCGAGGAATTTTGCAAATAAACCGGATTAAACATTTCGACCTGCATTAACATGTTCGTCAAAGCCGTTTTACGAGAGCAAAAATTACCATTTGAAGTGAAAGCGGCTCCATCGCACGGCAAGAAAAATCAAGATAAATCGAAGAACCGAATCGAAGATACAAATCCTGATATCAATGCCGTTTAAGTGCAACCTGACTGCAGAATCGGCGATAAAGTGAGGAGATTTTTTTGGGTGCTTTAACAATCCGTCAAAAACTTAATCTGATTTTCGTCGTGCTGATTTTGGTTTTTGTTTCCGTCAGCGTTTATTCTGCGTACGCGCTCAACAAGATAAACGAAGGCGCAATGCGCATTGCCACGACGCATTTACTCAGCGTGTTGGTTGCCACCGACAACGGCAAGGCAATGGAGCAATATCGTCAACTGGAATATTCCATTGTCACCGCGCCAAATTTGACCAGTCGTTCTTACGCCGAAAAAAAAGCCGGCAAACTCGCCGACCAAATCGATATAACTTTCGACATGCTGGAAAAAAGCATGAACGGAAATGTTGATCAAAATTTGCGCTCCTTGCGTCAAGAGTGGTCGAATTACAGAGGACAGCTGAATAACATAATCACACTATCGAATAACAACCAATCGGCACAAGCGGCCGCGATACTTGAAGAGTCTTTAAACAAGTTTGAATTTCTTGATGGTTTGCTCGCCAAAGTTATCGACGCCCGAAAAGATTTTATCAACGCCGAAACCAGAGCCGCCGCCGCCGAATACGAGCGAACGAAAATTATCTTGATAATCTCGGTTATCGTCGTCATTTTAATTTCGGTCTCAATGGCATTTTACTTGAGCCGCTCAATCAACACGTCAATTCAATATCTCATCGAAATCGCGAATCGGATTGCGCAAGGAAATTTGCAAGTGGACGTGACGCCGAAATCAAAAGACGAATTCGGAATGCTCACCAACGCTTTCGGCGAAACCGTGAAGCAACTTAAAGAGCTTATCAAGGGAATAATGTCCACGGCAGAAAATCTCGTTTCGTTCTCCGAACACCTTACATCGAACGCCGATCAGTCAGCTCAAGCAACTCAACAGGTCGCTAACTCAATAAGCAATGTGGCGTTCAACATGACCAATCAAGGCGAACAAGTCAATTCTTCCGTCGTGGAAATAAATCACATGACCGAAGATATTTCCGCCTTTGAAAAACTTTCCGAACAATCTTCACAAGCCGCCAACAACGTCGCCGACATTGCTCAAGCCGGACGCGTTGCAGTTTCGGGCGCAGTTTCGCAAATGGAAACGATTGCCGCTTCCGTCACCGAGTCCGCCGAAGTAATTCGTCAGCTTGCCGCTCGTTCCGAAGAGATCAGCCAAATTTCCGACACAATCAGCGCAATCGCCGAACAAACGAATTTGCTTGCGTTGAATGCAGCGATTGAAGCGGCGCGAGCCGGTGAACACGGGCGCGGTTTTGCAGTCGTTGCCGACGAAGTTCGCAAGCTTGCCGAAGGTTCCGCACTTGCCGCATCAAAAATTGCCGAATTGATTCGCGTCATTCAAAACGACACAACAAAAGCGGTCGAACGCATGGAACAGGGAACTCTCGACGTTCAAAGCGGCAAAAGCGTCGTGGACAAGGCAGGCGATTCTTTCAGCACAATCGTTCAAGCCGTAATCGGGCTGACGAAAAATGCGGAAATTATTTTGCACGCCGCCCGCTCATCTTCCGAAAAAATCAACAAGCTCGTTTCCGTCATGAACGATTTGAACAAAACCAGTGCCGCCGTCTCGCAGGAAGCTGAATCAGTTTCCGCCGCAACGGAACAACTTTCTGCCTCAATGGACGAAATTGCGACTGCCAGCAAGAATATGGCGGATATGGCTCAAAAATTGAAAGACTCGACTTCTCAATTCAAGTTGTGAGGTGCTTTGACGTGCGGAAAATTTTTCTGATTTTATGTTTGGCTTTTTGCACGATTGCAACGGGTTGCACTAACGAGAGCGAACAGAAAGCCTCGGTGCAACTTTTGTTTCCGAATCCGAACAGCGGTATTTGGAAATATATCGGCGAATTGTGCGCCAAACTCATGCGCGAGGCCAATTATGATGTCGAATTGCGTTTTTGCAATAACAGTAATGACCAAATCACTCAACTCGAAGACGCGATAGAAAAAAATCCTGCCGCCATAGTTATCGGCGCACAAGATGCGGGCGCTTTGGCCGAGCCGTTAAAACTTGCCAAAGAAAAAGAAATTCCCGTCATTGCTTACGATCGATTGATTATGCACACGGACGCCATTTCTTACTATGCATCTTTCGAGAACAATTCGGTCGGTGAATTTCAAGCGCGCTACGTTGAAGAAAAACTCAATCTGAAAAGCGGCGCGGGACCTTTCACGATAGAATTCATTGCCGGTTCGCCCGACGATATGAATGCCCCGCTTTTTTTCAACGGTGCTTTCGATTATCTGAAACCGTACATTGACAAAGGACAACTTGTCGTTCCTTCCGGACAAATGACTTTCAGCGCGGTGGCAACTGACGGTTGGAAACCCGCAACCGCTCAACAGCGCATGACCGACATTTTGCAAAAATTTTACGCGGACGGTAAATCGCTCAATGTCGTTATCGCCGCAAATGACGACTTGGCGGAAGCTTTAATCAAGGCTGAAGAAGCTGTCGGTTACAAAGGCACGCCGACGATTTTGACGGGACAAGACGCGGGAGCCAACGGAATCGCGAACATAAAAGCCGGCAAGCAAACCATGACGATTTACAAAGACCCCGAAATTCTCTGCGGCAAAATTGTGCGTATGGTTAAAGCCGTCGTCGAAGGCAGTCAGCCCGCCATAAACGATGTCACCAACATTAAAAATGACGTTATGACCGTTCCGTCATATCTCTGCATTCCAATGATCGTCGACAAGGAAAATATCGGCATCGTCAAAAACTTCAACTGACGCCGTTGTTTTTAGTCGATACGCTTGCAACAAAATCAAAGAATTTTTGCCGGTCAGAAAGAAAGGAGTTGATTTTTACAATGCGTCGTTGTTGGATAGCTTTCCTCTTATTTTCGGCAACGCTGTTTCTTTTAAGCGGTTGCGGCAAGCAACTTAACGAAACGCCCAAAGCCGCCGACGAATACGAGAAAGTGCGTTTGGTCATGACCGCCAACGGCACCGACTTAGGCATTGAAACTTTAACTGCTCGTCGTTTTTCAGAGTTGGTGGCGAAAGCTTCCGGCGGAAACGTCATCATCGAATTTTATCCCAACGATGAATTGACGGGCGGCAATACAAATGAAGCGGTAAGGTCGCTTACCGAAGGTTCCGTCGACATGGGTGCTTACGTTTCGGGAACGATGTCGCTGTTGGATCCGCGTTTTGAAGTTGCAACAATTCCTTGGTCGTTCTCAAGTTATCAGGATGCGCGAAAAGTTATCGACGACACGGGTTGCGAATTTTACGAAAAACTTTTGGCAGAATACGGCTTGGTTTATCTCGGCTCAACTCATAACGCAATGCGACAGTTGACGAGCAATCGCAATCCCGTCCGAACGCCCGAAGACCTTAAAGACATGAAAATTCGCGTTTTGGGCGGCGACGTTTATCGACTTTTCTTTTCGGCTCTCGGCGCAAAACCCGTGCCGCTCGGTTGGAGTGAATTGAATGTTGCGATTCGTCAAGGCGTCATTGAAGGTCAAGAGAACGGATTTTTCTTGATGCGCTCCGGTCACTTGAACGAAATTCAAAAATATATGACTGTTTGGAATTACCTTTACGAAAATTATCTCTTCGTCATTAACCGAAAAAGTTTTGACCAGTTGGCGCCGAAAACTCAAATCTTACTTCGCGAAAAAATGCTTGAGGCGTGCGAATGGAGTCGCGATTATCTGGAGAAGGAAGAAGCAAAAATTCGTGAGCAGTTTGCCGACGACGGTTTGGAAATAATCGACCTTACTCCCGAAGAATTGGAAGTCTTCAAAGAGCGAGTTCGTCCGTTGCGTGAAGAACTCAAGGCCAAATATGGCGCGGAGGCCTGCAAAGCTTTCCGCATAGACATGGAAAAAATTTTTTACGAGGATTGATTGCAGATGAAGCAGGACATTTACCGATTTTGTCTGGCGGCGGGCTGGTATTGGTTTTTCGCAACGTTCGAGGGATATTTGCTGGATATTCCCAAAGAAATTGTCGGTGTCTCCGTTTTCATACCTCCAATTTTCGGACTCATGTGGGGACGGTCGGCGGCACTTGGCGTATATGTCGGCGGGTTGCTTGTCCTGCCTGATCTGAAGGAACTTTTTTTCTACGGTGACGGCATAAGCGGCCGGCTTTTATATTTTGTGCGAAGTTTTTGGATTTTCCTTGCCGCATATTTGCCCGCTGTGTTGTGGCAAAAGTGGATGATCTCTTCGGAAGAAAATCAGTTCTCGCTGAGCGTCCACACGCTTGAAAAATTTCTTTTGGTTATGTTCGTCACCTTCCTCGCAACTTCGGCATGTCAGACATTAATGGCGACTCGGGAGGATTTGGGACTCGCCGCGAATTTGTTGGGTTATGGAAAAATATCGTCCGTTATACCGTTCTTTGTCGTCTGTTTCGCGAATGATTTTTTAGTCGCTTTGTTTTTAGACCTTGCGTGGTTTTTCCTTCTGGTGAGCCGAGGATATGCGTTTCACGGAATCGAAGACAGCACGAAAGAATTTTCGCAGGTCGAATCTTCAAACGAAGTCAACAAAGCTTGGATTATCGCTTTGGCTTTCTACATGATTTTTCCAATCGCTCTCGTTTATCTCAACAAATTTCAGATTTACGGCATGGAGCGAATCGGAACTTGGATGAACTTCATTGGCGAATGTCTCTTACTCATCGACGTATATCTTGTTTTGATGCTTTATCTGCTGTTGCGTTATCGCCGCTCCATAATGATGGAAGTCGTTTTCTTGGTGACGCAAACGGTATTTTTTTCTGCGACGATATTGGGCTGGGGCAGTTCCTTGGCAATGAATAATTTCGTCAAGGAACATGCGGATGAATCTTTGCACGAAATGAGCGTTATTTGTCGTGAGCGACTTTACAAGACTTTTTTCTGCGTGCGGCAAGCGGTCAACGGAATGAAACTGCAAGCTTTGGAAAGTCTGGAAAGTTACGAACGACTTGAGAACGATTCGGCTTACAGGGTGCAATATCTCAACGAAATGAAACGCAACTTCAATTCCATTGCTCGAAATACGGACGGAAGTGTTGCTTTTTATTTGCGGCTCAATCCCGAAATTGAAGGTACCAAAGGCGGTTTTTCCATGGGGCGCGCCGATGTGCGTTGGGAAGGTGCTTTGCCGCCTTTTGTTGAACGCGACCCCATTGACATTGCGGGTTATTCTCCCGTCGACTGGAAAAATGTCGGCTGGTATTACATTCCGCTCAAAAATAAATCCGCCACTTGGATTGAGCCTTATGTTGACCCGACGATGAAAGAATACACAATCTCTTATGTTGCGCCGTTGTTCGTCGACGGAAAATTTCTCGGCGTGATCGGCATGGACATTGACTTCAATTTCATCATTCAAGAACTGCGCCGCATGTCCATTTACGACTACGGATATGTTTATCTCCTGAATCGCAGTAATCACGTGCTCTATCACAGATTGTTGCCGCAAGGCGTGATGTTTGAAAAAAATCCCGAATATGAAGAGATTGAACTTTATTTGGGGAACGGCATATGGCTGGGCGTCGCGACTCCTTTAAGCCGCGTTTACGACGAACGCAACCGAATCTTAATGCATCTTGTCGCGGCGATTATCTTCGTGGCAATGTTCGTTTCCTTCGTGAGCATTTCTCTTGCGTCGAAGGCAATTAAACCTTTGGAAGGCATGACGGAGGCGGCAAAGCGCATAGCTTCCGGCGACCTCGACGTAAAAATTTCTTACGAGTCCGGCAACGAGCTTGGCATTTTGGTCAGAAGTATTCGCGAAATGGCGGAAAAGCTTGAAGTCTATGTTTATCGCGATAAATTGACGGGTTTGAGAAATGCGGCGGCTTACATGAGTAAAGCGGCGGAACTCGACACACAAAGCAAACTTGTTCCCGATTTGGAATATGGCGTTGTCGTCTTCGATGCAAATTTCTTGAAGAAAATCAACGACAACTACGGTCACAGCGCGGGCAATGAAATGCTTCGTCATGCCGCAAGCGTCATCTGCAGAGTTTTCGCGCACAGTCCCGTTTATCGTGTCGGCGGCGACGAATTCACGGCTATTCTTGAACACGAAGACTATGCAAATCGCGAAGAACTTCTCAAGCTCTTCGACGAAAAAGTCAACGAAGAACATTTTCAGGCGGGCGGCGATACGCTTACGGTCTCCGTTGCTCGCGGGCTTGGCGTCTACAAACAGGGCATGGAATTTTCCGCCGTCGCGAAAATTGCCGATACCGCAATGTACAATCACAAAGTTGCAATCAAAGCGAAATACGGCGAAGAGGTTCGTTGAGCAAACATGCCCCATACAAGCCGCAGAATTGTGTTTGACGCGTTTTCGGGCACTTGCACGAGGAATTTATCAAAGCCCAAAAAATGAAGCCTTAAAATCAAAATCCCGCCGAGTTTTCGACGGGATATATTTTTTCACAACACCGTTGATCAGACATGCACATCCAACTCGTAGCCGATGAGATTTGTCACCACATTGCCTATTTTCTTTTTCCCCGTGTGAATTACGGGCGAATCGTGTTGCATTTTTTCTTTGCCCGAAGGTTTTTCAACCGTCGGCGCGGCAGTCTCGGCAGTTTCTTCGACTTGCGGAGCGTTAATTTTGTCAATCACGCTCAAAATTTTGTCGGAAGTCGTCAGCGCAAAAGGAATTTCCGAAAATTTTTCGTCCGACTCTACAAACTTCAAAAGTTTGAATCCGTCGATGAATTTCATGTTCGCGCTCGCTATTATCAAGGCAAAGTTTTTTTCGCGAAGAATTTTCACTGCCTCGCCGTAAGTTGCGGCGATCTGTACTTCATGCGGGAAATTTTCTTCGATTATTTTTTTCATGCCGCGCAGTTCGTTTTCGTCGTCACCTGTCAGCAAAATTTCCGCCGAATTTGTTTCCGACAATTTCTTTTCAACGCGCTTGATAAAATCTGCCGGCATGAACGGTTTCTTTATGTAATCTTTCACGCCCAAAGTGCCGACTTTTTGAATATTTTCCACGTCGCCCAAAGCCGTCAGCATCATCACGGGAACATTTTTTATCCGTTCGTCGGCGCGAAGTTCCTGCAAAGTTTCTATTCCGTCGAAATCGGGCATCAAAATATCGAGCAAAACCAAATCCACGCGCCGATTGCGCAAAATTTCCAATCCGTCGTGACCGGTCGACGCACAAATTACCTCGCACGGCAATTTTTTTTCCAAAATCATCTTCGCGATCTGCAAATTCATTTCGTCATCGTCGATTACCAAGATGGTTTTCTTTTTCATAACAATTCATCTCCCAAAATTTTAATTATGCGCTCGTCTCCAGCCATTTTGAAATTTCGGCGCGCACTTTTTCATAATCCGTCATCAAATCGCCGTGATTCGCTTGAATTTCTTCGACGTTATTTTCTTTCGCCGCCAGTTCCAAACTTTTCGCGTGCTCACTGAGTTTTTCGGCTCCGATTGACAAAGATGTTGACTTCAAGGCGTGCACGAGGATTTGATAATTTTTGACATCGCCCGAATCAAACGCCGCTTGTATTTTTTCGACGCGTTTCGCGTCAATGAATTCGGCGAACATTTCTTGCAAGAAACTTTTGCTGTCCATGCAATATTGCAAGCCCGTTTCAAGGTTAATGTCGGGACAAAGCTCCGCAAATTTTTTTCGCTCACGGTTGCTGAATTCGTCCTCGCCTACAATTTCTTCCGGCTCTTCAATTTTAGCGTCGTCAGTGTCCATAGTTTTCAATTCCTCGTCGCTGGTTGATTTTTCTTGCCCTTCGATTTCAAAGGATACCATTTCGGCGGGCAAATGTCTTTCCAAAACCGCTTCAAGTTCCAAAACGTCTATCGGCTTGCTCAAATAATCGTTGAAACCTTCGCTCAAGTAAGTTTCGCGCATTCCCGCCATTGCGCTCGCCGTCAACATGATCACCGAAGTTTTTTCGCTCAAAATTTTGTCCCGTTGCATGATTTTCAACGTCTCGACCCCGTTCAAGCCCGGCATCATGTTATCAAGGAAAATGATGTCGTAGAAATTTTTCTTCGCAAGCTCAATGCCGAGTTGCCCGCTCTCTGCAAGGTCGGGAACGATTTTGTTCCGCTTGAGCAAACCGCTGATAACTTTCAAATTCATGTCGTTATCGTCCACTGCCAAAATTTTCGCACCTTCAGCAACCAAATATTTTTTTTCCGCGCTTGCGTCCGCCGGTTTCGGTTTGTGAATTGCGAAATCGCCTATTGCCGTTTTGTCGATAATTTTTTGACGCAATTTGAACGAGAATTCGGAGCCGCGACCGTATTCGCTGGCGACTTCGAGCCGACTGCCCATCATTCCGAGCAATTTTTGTACAATCGCAATGCCCAAGCCCGTGCCTTCAATGTTGCGGTTTTTTTCTTCGTCCAATCGCTGGAAGGACTGAAATAATTTGCCCATGTCCTCGGCGCGGATACCGATTCCCGTATCGCAAATCTTAACTTCAAGTTCAAAAGTGTCCGCGTCAATTTCTTTGCCGCTCATTTTCAAAGTGACTGAGCCGTCGTTTGTGTACTTGACCGCGTTCGTCAGCAAATTCGTGATTATTTGCCGCAAGCGCACATCATCGCCGTACAAACTGTGAGGCAACGTGGAATCTATTTCCGTTTTGAATTCCAAACATTTTTTACGCGCCTTTTCGGAAATCATGTTGACCAAATCATCTATCAGCGTAGAAAGTTCATATCGCACGGGGACAATTTCCATTTTACCATCTTCAATCTTTGAAAAATCGAGGATTGAATTTATCAAAGTCAGCAAAGTTCGGCCTGCGCTCTGAATATTCGTCGCGTAATCCAAAATTTCATTCGATTTGCTTTCGCGAAGAATCATTTCATTCATTCCGAGCACGGCATTAATCGGCGTGCGGATTTCGTGACTCATTTGCGCCAGGAACTGCGATTTTGCTTTACTTGCAGCCAACGCGGCATCCGAAGCCGCTTTTAATTGTCTGTTTACCGAATCTTGCCATCTCAACAGCCGATTTATCAGCATGTTCACGATTGAAATGCAAACACCGAGCAAAATCACGAAGAACACGCCCAGCAAGATGTTGTTGCCGTAAATGTTCCACCAATTATTTGCCACGACGACCGTGAAATTTGAGGTCTTATTTTTTTTCGCCAAGCACGCTACGAAATCGCCGGTATAGTCGCGGAAGGTTTCGACGCCGTCGCTTGCAAACGCAGTTGCATATTCCGTGCTCTCAATGTCCGTTATTTGGCTCATGGTGAGCTGATAATTGTTGTTCGGGTGATTGATTATGATTCCGTTCCTGTCGACCAAAAATGCGTAGCCGTCTTTCGTATAACTTTCGCCCAAAACCTGTGTGAGTCTGTCAAGATAAAAATCAATGCCGAAGACGCCCAAAAATTCGTTGTTATCGCCGTAAACCGTCTGAGCAAGCGTCACGCAGTACAATCCGGTTTGCACGTCGTAATAAGGCGCCGAAACGCTGAAACCGTCATCAGATTTTTCCGCCTCGATGTACCACGGACGAGTTTCGGGGCTGAAATCTTCCGACGGCACCCAACCATTGTTCATTATGACTTTGTGTTCTTTGTAAGGGTTCGTCATGTAGCAAACCGAAATTTCTTTGTAATTTTTCGCCAAGCTGTCCAAAAATTTCACGGCGGAAGGATAATCGTCCATCAATTCGGGATGTTTGCCTATCAGATTGACGAACATGCCCAAAATACTGCGCTGTTTTTCAATCCAGTCCGATAATTGATGTTCGTAGGTATCGGCTTCGCGGTTCATTTTCGTATCGCCCCAATTTGTCGTCGTCTTAAAGCAAATTCCGAATGCCAATGTCATTGCGACGACCAAAACCGTTATTATGCCGATGCGAGCATAGTGACTGACTTTTGAAAGCTCTTGTTCTTGAGAAGTTCCGTCTTCGGATAATTTTTTGTCGCTTGAAACGATATTCGAGAACGAAAAAAGATTGTCCATCATGTCGGACAGTTTCAACGCCGATTCCCGAACTTGTGCCGCACATTCAACAGGATTGGCGTCAGTCTCAACCATTTTCGTGCTCGACAAGTCCAAAATATTTCTCAACGGGGCTCGGAGTTCGTGTGAAAGTCGCGACAAAAATTCTTCCTTAACTTTCAACGCAGTTTCTGCCCGCAAGCCGTTGCGCATCGCGTTCAGGTAGAAAAAAACTATCGCCAACATCATCAGCAGACTTAAAAGCGTCGTGAATAACATTTGCATATAACTTTTCTTGTAAAATGCCCAGTTGTCGACGCTCAAAATCATGTACCAGCCGTTTTTCGTCACCGAACTGAAAATCGTATGCTCGCTGCCGTCAATTTTTGCCGTAAAACTCTCCAATCGCGGAGATTGCACGATTCGATTTAAAATGCTCTCGTATTCGGGCATGGTGTCCGATATTTTTTTGCCGACAAGGCTCATGTCCGTATATCCGATTATCATGCCGTTTTTCGTCACGATTAAAGAAGTTCTGTTGCCTATGTCCGCCATTCGATTGATTAAATCTTGCACTTGCGAAAAATTAAAATCCAGAGCCACGACGGATTGACCGTCCGACAGCACTTTCGAGATCGTGTAGCACATTGCGCCCGTCATTGCGTCTATATATGGCTCGCTGATGTAAATTTCGCCGCGATTTTCCAACGCGCCCTTGTACCAAAGTCGCTCCGTTGCGTGATATTGCGCCGGCATGTTGAAATCGGGAATTATCGTCCAATCTTTTCCGCCGACGTATATGTAGGTGTTGAAACAGACGCCATTCGTTGAATCTTTTTGTTCACGCTTACGCTGATAGAAAAATTTTTCCATTTCCGCTCGTGACGCGTCCGATTTTATCAACTGCTCGGCTTCCATTGCCACTCGCAATGTCGCATCTTCCGCCGCTTGTAAAGTTCCTTGAAAATCGCTACGTATTACTTCCAACTGAGTCCGGCCGATTTCTTCCGTCTGATTCGACGTGATTTGAAATATCAATCGGTCGTTCATCACGATCACCAACAAAAATATCGCCGTGATTACCGTGATTATCATGAAATCGGAACGTCTGCCTTGCTTTAATATCTGCCAGTCTTTAAAATTCATTTGAATTCACTTCCGGAATTTTTTTCTATTATACCTTGTCGCGAATCATTTGTAATGACCACTTTTCAAAAAATCCGTTCACTTTTTTTCTAACGCTTTTGTTATGGCGATAAAGTTCCGCAGATTTTTTCGTGAATTTTTGATACAATCATCTTCGAAAAGTAGTAAACTAATGGAACGCGCCATGAAGTCATATACGCCGTCCACTCGAGCAAAAATTAAATTAAAGTGATTGGGATAAAAACTATGAACAGTTTACCGATTGTACTTGTTTCCATAGCAATATTCGTTATTGCCTATCTGGGCTACGGCCGCTGGTTGATGAAAACTTGGGGCATAGACGAAAATGCGATAACGCCGGCGCACAAATTTAATGATGGGCATGATTACGAGCCGGCATCGCGTTTTGCAGTATTCGCGCACCAATTTTCCTCGATAACGGGCGCAGGACCTGTGACGGGGCCGATTATCGCCGCGATGTTCGGTTGGGGTCCGGTGCTTGCTTGGCTCATAGTCGGCGGAATTTTTTTCGGAGCAGTGCAGGATTTTGCGACGCTCTATGCCTCCGTCAAAAACGAAGGCAAATCAATGGGAATGCTCATCGACAAATACGTCGGCAAAACGGGGCGGATATTGTTCCTGATTTTTTGTTGGCTGTTCACGCTTTTATTGCTTGCGGCGTTCGCCGACATACTTGCCGATACTTTCGACGCCGTTTCGACTGTCGAGGCTTCCAATTTGCCGGGTGCTCAAGCCGCGACGATCTCAATGCTCTATATCTTCGTTGCCATGGGATTCGGCTGTTTTATTCGCAAATACAATCCCTCCGAAATTTTTAAATTCGTAGTCGCCGCAGTGCTGGTTGTCATGATGTTTGCAGTCGGAATGGAATTCCCGCTGTATTTCGATTCACAAACTTGGCTGTACATAATTTTTGCTTATTGCTTTATCGCGTCGACTTTCCCAATGTGGTTGCTCATGGTGCCCCGCGATTATCTCAGCGCATTTTTACTGCTCGGCATGGTGATTAGCGGCGTCATCGGCATCCTCGTCGTTAATCCTGAACTCAATATGCCGGTCTTTGTCGGCTTTGAAGTTGACGGCAGGCGATTATTTCCGTTTTTGTTCGTCATGATTGCTTGCGGCGCGGTTTCGGGTTTTCATACGCTGGTTTCGGCGGGCACTTCCTCCAAAACCATCAATAACGAAAAAGATATGTTAAGTGTCGGCTACGGCTCAATGCTGATTGAATCATTGCTGGGCGTCGTTGCACTTGTCACTGTTTGCGCGGCCGCTGAAAACGGAACATTACCGCAAGGGACGCCATTTCAAATTTTCGCAAGCTCACTCGGCGGCTTTCTTAAAATTTTCGGATTGCCCGCCGAAATGTCGGCTTGCGTGGTTATGATGGGTGTTTCGGCTTTGGCAATGACGACGATAGATTCCGTGGCACGAATCGGGCGAATGAGTTTCCAAGAAATTTTTACGCCAAGTGAAAACGAAGTCGCTTCTGCCGTGACAAAATTTTTTACGAACAAATACGTTGCGACAGTCATAACATTGATTATGGCGTATGCGCTGTGTCGGGCGGGCTACATGAATATTTGGCCGCTGTTCGGAGCCGCCAATCAACTGCTGTCGTCGCTGGTGTTGATTTCGTTGACGGTATTCCTGCGCACGACGGGGCGAAAAGGTTGGATGCTTTATATCCCGATGACTTTCATGTTCGTGGCGACAATGGTGGCACTGATTATGAGTGCTTACGGGCTTGTCATGAAACTCGGCACAAAAGAATTCGTTTTCGTAACCGACGGCTTGCAACTTATAATCGCGATTGCGCTGATGATTCTCGCCGTGCTGATAGTTCGCCAATGCAGCAAGGAACTTGCTTTGCAAGCAATGATAGTCGGCAGCGTCGTCACGATTTTTATCGTCGGCACCGTCATGGACTACTACAAAATTATTCACGAAGAAAAATTGAGCAATATCATCAAAGACGGAACAATATCTACGTGGCACTCCGCAGATCATATCGGCGATTATATTTTCGACAACGTTAAATCGATTAAATTCACGGCGTATGGTTTGAATGATATGATTCGTGACGGAAAGTCTGACGCAGAAATTCAAGCGTTTCTTTCCAAGCAAACGGAAACGATAAGTTATCTTTTTGATAAAACCTCGGTTGAATTATACGGATTTATTAACGGAAAATTTTTCAGCGGAAATAATTGGGTGCCGCCGAAAGATTATGTGGTCACGAACAGACCGTGGTACAAATCGATAATACAACACGGCGACGACGGTTGCATTGCGGTTGAGCCGTATGACGATTTGCAGACCGGACGCAAACTGCTTGCGCTCGGAAAAGTTCTGCATGACGGCTCAAGCGTGATTGCAATGGGCGTATCGCTCGATTTCATTCAGAAAACCATTGAAGAGACCGTGGAAACAAGCGGCGCGGATTTTCAGACAATCATAAACGATTCCGGCATTGTTATCGCTCATTCAAACAGAAACGAGATTGGGAAAAATTACTGCACGAGGAAAGAACCTCTTGCCGCGAAAATTTTTGAACAGCTCAACGACTGCCCGGAAGAATATTTCGAGTTCGACCACGACGGAGCGCATTATATCGCCTATTCCGTCCGCTTCTTCAATAATTGGCATTGTGTCACGGTAAAGAACTCCACAAAAGTTTTTGCTTCGCTGAATAAAATTTTCACCATGACAATCGCAGTCGGACTTACTATTGTTGCAATAATTGTAACCATAATGACGAATTACAATCGCCGACGCATGGCAGCAGAAAAACTCGGTATGCGACTTTCCGGCATTTCCGAAATTTACGTTACCGTGCATGAGCTTGACTTTATCAACGACACTTTTATTGAGGTACAAAATCATCAGAAGCAACTGCTGGCGTTTATTGGAAAACACGGCGGGAATTGTCATCAAGTGATTCGATTAATCATGGAAAATTTTTCGGCTCCCGAATCGCGAAATGAAATTTTAGATTTTGTCGACTTCGACAAGGTAAACGAACGACTTAAAAATCGAAACACGATTACTTTGGAATTTTTGAACGCGGAACGAAAATGGCGTTGTGCCCGCTTTATTGTCGTGGAGCGATTGGATGACGGTAGAATTCGTCGTGCAATGTATCTCATCGAAGACATAGACGAGGAGAAACGTGAACGCGAACAGCTCAACGCGCAAATCGAGGCGAACAACAATCGCATTTGGACAATTTCAAAAATCTACGTTACGGCTTACGAAATTGACATTGCCAACGACACTTTTGTTAGAATCAGGGAAGGCATCCAAGAGACGATTGACATTATCGGAGATTCTGAGACAGAGGCGCAAAATCTGATTCGTAAAGTGATTCAAAAAATCGTTGCCAAAACTTACGTACAAGATGTGCTGAATTTCGTCGACTTCAGCACTCTCGAAGACCGTTTGGGCGACAGTGATAACGTGATGATTGAATACATGTACAAAAACAAACGCTGGATACGAAGCCACTTTTTGGTTTCGCGCCGCGACGAAGCCGGTAAGCTCACGCACGTTATCTGGCTCGGTCAAGACATAACCAAAGAAATTAAGGAACGCAATCGCCTGCTCAACATGTCGGAACGCGCCGTTGCCGCAAGCCAAGCAAAATCGGCGTTTCTCTCGAACATGTCGCATGAAATTCGCACGCCGATTAATGCCGTACTCGGTTTTAACGAAATGATTCTGCGTGAATCCAACGACGACGCCATTGTTTCTTACGCCGAAAGCGTTCGCATTGCGGGCAATACTTTGCTCGGGCTCGTCAATGATATTCTCGACTTTAGCAAGATTGAGGCTGGTAAAATGGAAATTATTCCCGTCGATTATGACATGTCGTCGCTTTTGAGCGATCTTGTCAACATAGTTCGCATAAGAGCTGACGAAAAAGGACTTATGCTGTCGCTCAACTTCGACAAAGGCACGCCAAAATTTTTACGCGGCGATGAAATTCGTATCAAGCAGGTTATCACGAATATTTTGACGAACGCCGTCAAGTACACGGAAAAAGGCACCGTAACTTTCGGCGTCACCTACGAAAAAGTTCCCAAAGATCCGAATTCCGTTGTTCTCAAAGTTTCGGTTAAAGACACGGGCATCGGCATTAAAGCTGAAGACCTTAAGAAAATTTTTTCGGAATTTGAGCGGATTGAAGAGGAACGCAACCGCAACATCGAAGGCACCGGACTCGGCATGAACATAACGAAAAAATTGCTTGAGATGATGGGCACTTCTTTGGAAATTGACAGCGTTTACGGCGAAGGCTCAACTTTTTCGTTCGCGGTTAAACAGAAGGTTATCAAATGGGAACCGCTCGGCGATTACGAAGCCGCCTATAAAAAATCGATTGAAGGACGCGACAAGTACAAAGAAAAATTCAAAGCACCGAACGCCGAAGTTTTGGTCGTCGATGATACCCAAATGAATCTCATGGTGTTTACGCGGTTACTCAAAAGCACGCAAGTTAAAATCGACACGGCTCTTTCCGGCGACGAAGGATTGTCCCTTGCTTATAAGAAAAAATACGATATAATCTTCCTTGATCACATGATGCCGAAAAAAAATGGCATTGAAACTTTGCACGAATTGAAGGCACAGGCGGATAATCCGAATTTGAATACGCCGATTGTTTGTCTCACGGCGAATGCAATATCGGGCGCACGCGAACAATATATTTCCGAGGGCTTTGACGATTACTTGACAAAACCGATAGACGCCGTGAAGCTTGAAGAAATGCTGATTAGCTATTTGCCGGCTGACAAAGTTGAAATTTCTGCGACGGACAAAGTTGAAATTTCTTCGGCGAACGATGAAATTGAACAGTCGGCAACGGAACTTCCGGAAGAATTGCAGCCATTGCAGGAGCTTGACTGGCTTGATGTCTCGGTTGGCATGAAAAACAGCGGCTCGGTCGAAGCATACTTGCCTTTGCTGGAACTTTTTTACAGCTCGCTGGACGAAAAAGTTGCTGAGATAGAAAATTTTTACGCGGCGGCAGATTACTCGAATTACACGATAAAAGTACATGCCGTGAAAAGTTCGGCGCGAATAATCGGAGCAGTAAAATTCGGCGAAGAAGCGCAGTTGCTCGAAAACGCCGGCAAAAATGAAGACGTTGTCTACATGCACGAACATCATGCGGCGTTCATTCAAACTTTGCGCAGTTTCAAAGAACCGCTTGCCAAATTCTTCGCGAAGGATGATTCGTCAGACAAACCCGAAGCCGACGCCGATTTAATGGCCGAAGTTTTTGAAGAAATAAAATCAGCGGCTGAAACTGAAGACGGCGACATTTTGCAAGATATTTTCTCGGAGATGAGTGATTACAAAATCCCGAACGATTCAGCCGAATTATGGAAGTCGCTTACCGAAGCCGTCGAAAAGGAAGATTTTGCTTTGATATTGAATTTGTTGCAGTCAAAAAAATAAAACCACGGGGAACGAATTGTTATGGACAAAAAAAATATTGCAATAATCCTGCATAAATACAGCATCGTCGTTAAAGGCGTCGAGCGCAAATTGAAGGAACTGGGCTATAATGTGGCGGTTGTGGAACCGATTGCCGACTTGATAAAAGAATCCGCCGCGCAGACCGATTTATTTGTCATGTACCTGCCCAAGAATGGTAAAAATCGCGCAGATGACGAACAGGCTTTAAAAATTCTCATGAAACTCTGCGACACCATTCAAGAATGCAAAAAAAATTTGGTCGTTATCGGCGAGAAAAGTTATCGCGACAGCTTGATTGACAGTCAGCCGATATTGGGCGATTGCGAATGGGTCGACAGACCTGTCGATATGAACGTGCTCGCGCAGTCCGTTGAAAACGTCTTGTCGAGCGACGGGCAACCGCACAAAAAACAAATCCTCATCGTTGACGACGACCCGACTTACGCGGGAATGGTAAAAACTTGGATTAAAGAATTTTACAATGCAGACATCTTGACGGAGGGCAAGCAGGTTTTTGCTTTTCTGAACAATAAAAAAGTTGATCTCATTTTGTTGGATTACGAAATGCCCGTTATGGACGGTTCGCAAGTACTCAAAATTCTTCGTCATGAGCCGTCAACAAAAGATATTCCCGTCGTTTTTCTTACGGGTGTCGGCACGGCGGACGAAGTCAAGCAAGTGTTGGCTTTGAAACCGGACGGCTATATCCTCAAGTCGACTGCAAGAGAACAATTACTGGAATATTTGGCAGATCAATTCAAATAAGTCGTACTCGACGCAAATTGGTGAGGTAGTGTGAAACGCATTGTCTGGTTCACACTGCCTTTTTTGATTTGGCATTCTGACTTTCGACACCATTTGGAAAGATCGTATTCGACTATCGAAGTTTTGTACGTGCGTTTTTCCCACAAGTGAAGCCGCTTAATTTTTTTCAATTCTTCGCAATAAAAGTTGGAGTGTCGAGATGAGAATCAGCACTTGACTTTGTGAATTACAAGCGATATATTTCAATCGTTTCACAACTGTTTTCTCCAAAATTACATGACCGCTTTGGTTCGATGGAAAGAGAGCTGATTTTATGGCACAAATTATCAAGCAGACAAATGGAACAATCCTTTTCGAGGAAATAAATCCCGAAAAACTGGACTTGCTCACATTGGTCGGCGACACCAAAGGTCTGGACAGTTTGTCCGATGAAAAAATCAAAGAAATTTTG
Source organism: Selenomonadaceae bacterium (assembly GCA_017515635.1). Lineage (GTDB taxonomy): Bacteria > Bacillota > Negativicutes > Selenomonadales > Selenomonadaceae > Quinella. Next base: position 53,202 of record JAFWFO010000036.1, on the reverse strand, counting down.
GAAACCCTTTGCGTCAGGAGCTTCGACGAATTCATCGAAAAATTTTCTCCTGTCGTTTATTCGTTTTACAACGCGAACAATCAGCGCGTCATGTACACGTTGAAAAAACCGGAATCAATTCCCGACGACCTGCTTACGGAAATTCATTTGAATTTGCAAAATGACTTTCTGAAAATGCTGTTGACGCTTATTGACGCAAAACGCTCGCAAGGTTTGCTGAACGTCGATTTCAAATTTGAAAATCTTACGGATTTGATTTCCCCGCGAAAAATCATCGAGGACATCAAGCAAAACCGTAAAGAACTGCGCTACACTTATTCCCAATACGTTCAGTTGGAAGACGAAGACCCGAAGAAATTGGACATCGGCGACAAACTCAACGTCATGATGGAAGAAGCAAGCACGAATTACAACAACGTCATGGCAATGCTTCCGCTGGCGATTGAAGACATCAAAACTCGCCTTCTTTTGACGAGCGGCGGCGGCGGCAAAGACGCAACTCCGCTTGCTTTGGGCGTGCTCACAATGGGCGAAGAAGGCGAACTCAAAGTTATCGAGGCTCCAAAAGCTGAAACTTCCACCGCGCTTGTCACGCTCGACGACAAAATCAACGAAGGTCTTATCGAAGTTATCGGCGAAGACTACGAAGCTCTCAACGAAGAAAATCACAATGATTACGTCAAAGCTTTGGTCACGCGCACATTTTGCCCGTTGCCGTCGACAATGGTCAGCGAAGTTGACGTCGAAAAAGAAATTGATAACTACAATACTTATTTGCAATTCTACAAAACCGCCAAAGACGACTTCATCAAAACCGTCAAGCCGCTGATTGAAAAAATTGTCGGCGTGCGGCTTTTCTTTGAGCAATATCCGTCGAAACTTCGCGGCATGAAACCGACTTTGCTCGTGACAAACGTCAAAAGCGACATGATTGTCAAGACTCCGAATCTTCCGCGCTTGGTGACATATCTCAACACGGTCAACGGGAAAAACGATTTCGACAACACAATCTGGTACGCGATTTTCCCGAACGTCGCCTTTGATGCAAAAGTTCAAACGAAGTTGACGCGCCAAAGATTCAAAGGCAACGTCGAGAAAGAAGAAACAGACGTCAACACCATTGAAACTCTCACGCGCATTCTTGACGTGTTGAAAGATTTTCGCGTCCAATGTTTCTTCAGCTTTTCTTCCAACGAAAAAAATACCTTCAACGCAATGGCGACCGAGGGCATCGACAGATACATCGACAAAACCGTTCCGCTCACCAACAAAGCGTTCAGCGAGTTTGCAATTCCCTGCTTCCCGAATTTCACAATCATCCCGAAAGAAAAATCGGGCGTCGTGCTTGATACGAAAATGACGCTCAACGAAGACAATCTTGCCGAAATGTCCAAAGCCAAGCAGGACATCATGAAACTTTGGATTGACGGAATTTACGTCGGCGCGGCTTACGTCGCGGCAGGTATCGTCGCCACGTATCAAGACCCCGAATATCTCAAGATGATTTTCCGTCGCAACGTCGATAACTCTTTGCCGGGCGTGCGTTTCGACATCGAGGAAGGCGACAATTCGTTGTTGGTTTACACCACGTTGGCGAAAGAAATTACCGGCTTCACCAACCCCATCAAAACGGAAATCAATAAAAAAAGTTTCGGCTTCGTTTTCTCTTCCGAGAACGCAATTTACAACGGATTGCCGATTACAAATATCATGGTTTACAAATCTCGCGACTTGCTCTACGACGAAGCTAACGGCGTCTATGAGTCGATTTACAAGACGCAAGTCACGACTTACATTCAGCGAATTTTGCAGAATTTCTCGAACGACTTCAAGCAAGATAAAATTGCGCGGTTCTTCAGCTCCAATCCGAATTCGCAGTTGAGCCAGTGGCTTGAAAAGCGCGAGAATATCAATGCAATCGTCGGCGCGGGCGACAATCTCAGTTGCACAATCGACGAGGCGAACGGCATTTGCACGTTGAACATTGCCTTTAACGGCAACATTAAAAATCTTGAGATCGAAACGACGCGCACGACTTCTTCCAGTCATGTTTAAAAAATTTTTTTCGAGGTATGAATCATGGGCTTTCGAGTTAAAATCACGGGCGGCAACGATGTCGAGTTCAACGAAGGAATTATCACAAGCGTGGAATTCGTTTCGGATACTCCCGACACTTCAAATGCGCGCTCCACAGATCTCGGCGTCGTCTTGAAAATTGCCGGCAGAATAAATTTTTCGCTCGGCGCAGAGGAAGACGATTCCACAGTTGAATTGGCAAATTGGGCGTTGATGCCGTCCGATCAATCGGATTGTTATCGCAACGTTCAAGTTCAGGTCGTAAACGGCGGGCAAATCGTGCGACAGTACACGTATCCCAATGCTTTCGTCATGGACTACACGGAGGATTTGAACGACGATGAAGGTGTCGGCTCGTTCCAAATTCTTTTGAAGCAGAAAAAAGACTTGACTGCCAAAGTCGAGTTGAAGGGCAATTTTGAAGAGTAAAGTCGGGTGATATAAAATGGCTTTTGCGTTCAGTACGGACAACCCCAAAATCGAACTTGAAGAGGAAAGCACGAAACAAATTATTTTCAAAGTCGAGATACCGCCCGACAGTCGTGCAAGAACGAAAGATGTCGGCGTCACAATGATTGTCAAGGGAAAAATTCTTCCTGACACCGCCGAAGCGGGCAACGCGGCAGACAGCACCGCTCAACTTATGGAATGGTCAATCGTTCCCGCCGAAAAAAAAGAAGCTTATCGCTCAGTCACGGTGAAAATAAAAAGCGGCGGCATCGTCACGCGTCAATACGAGTTGCCGAACGCCTTTATCGTGGATTACTTTGAAACCTTCGAGAATTCCGAAGGCGTCGGCGAGTTCACCTTAAGGCTCAAGCAGATGAAAAACAAATTGGCCGATGTCAAAGTCACAGGCGGCTTTTCGGAATAACATTTGAGAATCTCGGAAGGGACGGTTGAGTTTGTTTTTAATCGTCCTTTCCGTTTTTCCTTGTGCGGAGAAATTTTCATGAATTATTACGAAATACTCGGCGTCAACAGAAACGCTACCGCCAAAGAATTGAAACACGCTTACAGGCAACTGGCGCGGAAGTGGCACCCCGATTTAAATCGCGACAATCCCGAATTCGCCGAAAAAAAGATGACGGAAATTAACGTTGCTTATTCCGTGCTTTCAGATGAAGTTTCGCGCATTGACTATGACAAAAAACTTGACGCGGAGGCAAGGCAGTCGGCACGAACAGGCAGAACTTCCGCCGAAAAGCCGCACGCTTCCCGAAGAACCGCCGAAACGTCTTCCGCAACGACTTCTTCGCATATCGACTTCGGAAACATCAACCAAAGTTTTGAATCATTTTTCGGCTTTGATCCGAAGACGAAAACCGTCACGAATGAAGACAAGCTTAACACCTTCACGGGTGCCAAACGGAAAAAAAATCCGCTCGATACAACGGACTTTTTTGAACGGTTCATGGGCATTAAGAAATGATTTGCCGGAGAAATTTTCATGTCAAGATATGATTTGTACACGGCGATAATCGGGATATTGAGCGTATGTTTTTCGTTGTCGGTTGCCGTCAAGCCTTTTCCTTTTGAAGCGAAAATTTTTTTTGTTTTCGTCGGAGCAATAATTTTTTTTCATTCCGCATGGATTTTGTATCGCGCACTGACCAAACGAAATTCTACGGGGAAAATTATCAGCGACTCGGACGAAATCACGCAGATAACTTTGCTCAACGAAAAAGGTCAAGGCGTGACTTCGTGGGAACTTTACGGGCGAACTTCCGCTGTTATCGGGAAAGACCTCGGCAACAATTTCGTCGACATTGATTTGAGCAAAAGCCCGTATGCCGCAATGATTGACGTTGAGCACGCGGTTTTGAATTACGCCGGCGGAAATTGGTACGTGGAGGACTTGAACAGCGAAAACGGTATTTCGGTAAAAAAATTTGACAAAGCCGAAACTTACAAGTTGAGCGTTTCTCAGCCTTGCAAACTTGATTTCGGCGATATTATTTTTGTCGGCATGTGTCGACTGAAACTAAACTAGTTCACGGGAGAAAATTTTTATGAACGGATTAATCCGCTGTCAGAACGGACATCTTTTCAGCTCGCGCCGTTACGGAACGATTTGCCCGTATTGCAATTTGGAGACTGCCACTCAAGAAAAGCAGGAAGTTCCCAAAACGGACGAAGACGCCATCGACGCGCTTTTGATGCATGAAATTCGTCCCGTGTGCGGCTGGATTGTTTGCATTGCCGGACCGCGCAAGGGCAAAGATTACAAAATTCACTCAGGAAAAAATTTCGTCGGGCGTGCGGACGATATGGACATTCAAATTTTGGGCGACAACAAAATTTCCAGACGAAATCACGCCGTGATTGTCTACGACGCCAAACGTCATGAAACGGTTTTGTTGCCCGGCGATTCAAACGGCATTGTTTACCACAACGACGCGGCTTTGTACACGCCGATGGTTTTGAGCGTCTATGACGTTATCGAAATGGGCGACAGCAGATTTTTGTTTATTCCGTTTTGTGGCGATCATTTCCGTTGGGAAAATTTGCCTGACGGAGACGACAAAAATCATGCGCAGTTCGGGAAAGAAATGAAATGACGACAGAATTTATTTTGCCGACAATTTTTTTCGTGTGCATAATAATTTTGCATGTCTTGAGACGCCGCGAAATAACTCGGCGGGGTGTGTCGCTGGTAAATCCCGCATACGAACTTGGCGCGGCTTCGACTTTCGGGACGCGTGCGACTCAGCAAGATTATTTCGGCGTAAAAGAATTCGACGGGGCACTTTTAATGTTATTGGCGGACGGTCACGGACAACACGGAGACATTGCCGCGAAGTTGACGATTGACACATTCAGAAATTTATTCGTCAACAAAGCCGTCGTCAACAAGCCGCAATATTTTTTTCAACGCGCCGCCAATGCCGCCAACAAAAAAATTTTGAACGTTTTGGAAGAACGACAGGGCGAAAGTTCCGTTGCCGCCGTCATGATTAACAACGCGCAACTTTTTTATACTTTGGTCGGAAATATTCGCGTGGCAGTTTTTCGGAACGGCGACTTGATTCCCGTTTCCGAAGGACAAACTCTCGACGTTCTTGCTTGGCACCGTTACGAGCAGGGGCGCATTTCCAAACGCGAAACTTTGGCGTTGCTGAATAAGCATCGGTGTTACAATTTTTTGGGGCAAGATTCGTTTGAAGAAATTGAGCTTTTCAGCAAGCCGATTGAACTTCGCAAGGATGATTTGGTTGTAGTCATGAGCGAGGGCGTTTTCAATACTTTGCGCTGGAAGGAGCTTGAAGAAATTTTGGAGCAAAATAAGTCGGTTCAAGCTTTGGCGGACTTCATAAAAAATTGCGTTGACAAATCCGCGATGGTCGACAAAGCCAACGCAACCGTTTTGCTTTGTCGGCAGGCGTGAGGTTGAATTATGAGAAAGTCGAACAGCATTTTCAGAACGGCATTTGTTTCGGAAGCCGGCTCGGAGCTTGCCAACAACGATTATTTTGCTTACGTGGAATTTGACGATTATGCCTGTTATGCGCTGGCGTCGGGAATCACGGATTTTGAAACTTCCAATGCCGCCAAAGAAGTCGTCGAACATTTGATTTTGAGCTTTGAAGAAAAGGCGTCAATGTCGAAGTCTACGCTTTTGCAGTACATGAAAGAAACGAACGAACGACTGTTGAGCGGCAACCATGCGCGACGGTTGAAAGCGTCGGTAATTATGGTCGTGACGGATTATGAAAAATTTCGTTACGTTGCCGCCGGAAATGTTCGCTTGAGAATGTATAGGCAAGGGCGATTTTTGATGAATTCGTCCGATATGTCTTTGGCAAGTGATTTGATTGCCAAGGGTGACGAAACTCCGCTTGACCGTCACGAAGAGCGGCACAATCTTTACGCGTATCTCGGCAAGAAAGATTTTTTCCGCCCGTTTGTTTCCAAAGTTCAAAAGTTGCAGGACTCGGACATAATTCTTTTGTATTCGCAGGGTTTGTGGGAACATGTCGATTCGCAAGAGATTGACGAAATAATTGAGGGCGCGACCGATGATCCGCAAGTTTCCGTTGACACGCTTGAAGATGTTTTGCTTTCGCGTCAGCCGAAGAATTTGAAAAGTTACACGGCGTCGGCGATTTTCGTCAACAAAGTTTATCGCGACCCTGACCGTGAGCGCAAACGTTTGTTTTACATAAAAGTTGCGATTGGCGTTGTTGCCGTCCTGCTTATCGGCGCAATAATTTTTTACATTTTCCATTCCATTCGCCAAAGCAAAATTGAGAAACTGGAAAAAAATAAATTCAACATGACCGAATACGTCAAGGCCGAAAATTATACGCTCGCTCAAGAAAGTTGTAAGGCTGCGTTGGTATTGGCTGAGGACTTGCACCGCAAAGAGGACGAAACCGAGCTGAAAGCCAATTTGATTTTGTTCGATGAGCTTATCCAAGCAAATGAATTTCTCAAAACCGGTGACTATTATTCCGCTTACGACACTTATATGAACGTGCTGAAAAATTCTGCCGGCGTTGACAAGACGACCAGAAGTTATATTCAGCGGCGCATAAACAGAATGGATAGTTACATCAACGTGGTGGAATTTCTCAAGCTAGGCGATTCGTTTTCTCAACAAGGGAATTACGACGAAGCCGAAGGAATGTACTTGAAAGCTATCGAAATGGCGAACGTGGTTCACGACAACGCCAGTCGCGAGAAGGCTTTTGCGGCGATTGAAAAAATTTACGACAAGCGAGCCGCTCTCCGCAAAGAGGCTGCCGACAAAGCCGACGAGAAAAAACAAGTTGCGATGAGCGACGCAATGAAAAAAGGCGACGACTTGTTGGCGGCAGGCGATTTGGACGGTGCACGCAAAGCCTACCTTGATGCAAGAAATCTTTCGGACGATCCTGCTGCCCGTATGCAAACCTCCGAAGCTCTCGGAAAAGTCACCGAAGCTCAAAACAAAAAAGCCGAAGACGAACGATTGACCGACGAGGCGAAGAAAAAAAGTTACGAGGAAGCCGAACAGATTGAAAAGAACGGCGACGACGCCTTCGACAAGGAAGATTATCTTTCCGCACAAATGTTTTACATGCGGGCGATTGAAAAATATATTTCGTTGAACGAAGTCGACAAATCGAAACTCATTCAAACGAAATACGACATTGCGACGGAAAAATATTCGGCACTCGATAATCAGAAAAAAGACGCCGAGGCAATGGAGCAGAAAGCCCGCGATTATTACGCGAACAGAAATTACGCCGAGGCAAAGTCGACGGTCGCAATGGCAAAAACAATGTACTCAAATTTGGGACTCAAGACCAAAGTTGACGAGATGGATATTTTGTTGCAACAAATTGCCACGGACGAAGTCATTGACAATTCCTTAAATCCTCCTTCACCTGCGAAAGCGGAAGATTCGCCCAAGGGAAAATAAAGTAGGTCACGTTATGGAACAGAAACGATATTACGAACACGATTTAGAGCGTATGACGGTTTATCAGCTGCAGGAAATAGCTCGGCACGAAAAAATTATTCCCGCCGTCACGAATCGTTTGGACAAAGAACTTTTGATTAAAACGATTTTACTTTATCGCGGTGCGGAAACGGCTTTGCTGATAAACGACTTTCGCGAGGACGATTACAAGCGGCTTGAAGAAATTTTCCCAGTGATAACTTTTCAGCCGCAACCGGCGCACATTGAATTCAACGCCCGAATAAATGTTTGGCAGGGACTCGGCACGGATTATTTCGACAACATAACCATAAATTATCAGCCGAATTTGAGCGGAACAAATGCGTTTATCACGGACAGCGAAAAAAATTTGTGTTGCGTCTTCAACGTCGAAGAAAAAATCGGCGACAAGAAATATCTTTACTTGCGCAAAAATCGGCTGTTCCCCTGTCACGAGTCGCAGATAAAAAATTACTATCTGATTTTGTTGGAGCGCGTTTACTCCGAACAATTTTTTCATTTCTACAACGGGCATTTGGAATTCGTTCAAGAAAATGTTCCCGCATATCGTCTGCAACTTTTGGATTTCCACGTCAACAAGCCGGAAGTTTTGAAAATGCCCGTGGCGATAGATTTCGGAACGGCAACCACTACTGCGGGCGTTTTGGACTTCAAAGAGAAAAGCGGCGTGGCGCAACTGCTCAGCGAAAAAATTCGTCACGCGATTTTCTACGACAATGACGGCAACGCGGTTCATCTCCTGCCCTCTGTTATCGGTTTGCGTTCGCTGAAGGATTTTAAAAATCCCGAATACGCTTTCGGTTTTGACGCCTTGAAATTGATTTCGTACATGGACGAGAGCTATACGATTTTTTACGACATAAAACGCTGGATTGCCGACTACGACAAGGAAGAAGAGTTGACGGACAACCAAGGGCGCAGAATTTTCGTCAGCCGAAAAAATATTTTGCGGGAATTTTTTCTGTACGTCATTCACGCGCTGGAAGACTATATTAAAGGTACGATTCGTTCCGTGCATTTCTCCTCGCCCGTCAAACAGAAACGACGCTTTCAAATGCTGTTTCAAGAAATTTTGCCCGAATACGTCGTCGAGAAAAAAGAAATGATTGATGAGAGCGTCGCCGTGCTTTACAACACGATCAGCGAATTAATCGAGAACAAAACAATTCAGACGCGCCGGAAATACAATGCGTTGGTCATTGACTGCGGCGGCGGCACGACCGATGTTTCTTCCTGTAATTTTCAAGTCGACAATCGGCGCGTGTCGTACGCAATCGACATTGAGACGGGTTACAAAAACGGCAGTACCGATTTCGGCGGAAACAATCTGACTTACAGGGTGTTGCAGATTTTGAAGCTGAAAATAATCGAGACGCTCTGCAAGCGATATTTGGACGACGACAAACTTTCCGTGGCGCGTCGAGAATTTTACGGCGAGAAAAATTTTTTCGACCAACAAACTTTTATGACGTCCTCCGCGATTCCCAAACTGAAAAGTCTGCTTAAAAATTTTAATATGGATGTGTTCCGCCACATAGACGAAAACGGCGTGTCTTCGCTTTACCGGAAATTTGAAGCCGCTTATTTGCAGGCTGAAGAAATTTTGCCGACGAAGTTCAAAGAGTGGGAAAACAAAAGTCGTGCGGAATATTTTCGCGTCCGCAACAACTATTATTTTTTGTTCACTTTGGCGAACAAAGTCAAACACGAATTTTTCAAGAATTACGGCTTGATTTGGGTTCGGCTGGCTGTCGCGGGCAACGACTTCAAACCCGGCAGAAATTGGGAAATTTATCGTCACGTGGAAGAAATTGCCGACAACACGATTACAATTCCTCTGGACAAGTGGCGGCTGACTTTGAAGAATTCCGCAGGCTTGACGCTGATAAAAAATCTGCCCGATATTTCCTTCAATCTGTTTGAAATTTCGCCGCTGATTAATCCCGACATCTACAACATAATTCACAAACTTTTGGAGCCGCTTTACGACAGCGGGGAAATCGAAAACTACAACCTGATAAAGCTTAGCGGGCAATCTTGCAAGGTCGATTTGTTCCGTACCGCGTTGAAAGAATTTGTTCCCGGCAAAGTTATCAAGGCAAAGCCGCGAGACGAACAGGCCGACGAGAAAAACGAATGGAAAATGGCTTGCATTGACGGAGCTTTGAAATATTTGCGCGACAAAAAATTTGGTTACGCGGACATTCGCATAGAAAATCGGCGTCCGCATTTGCCTTACGTCCTCACGGGTTTCACGCACGCGGGCGAAGAAATTACGCTGATAGATGACGCCAAGTCGACGGATCGCGGCGTTCTTTCGCGCACGATTGAAGATTTGACGTTGCGAGTTTATCTGAAGGACAACGAAAAAAATTTGCGGCAAGAGCTGATTTATGAATGCGAGCTTGAAGAATTCGTGCCGAAGAAGCAGGAAGAAATTGAAGAAATTTACGGCGAAAATATTCCGCAGGACGAGACCGACACGATTATCAATCGCGAAGTAAAATTTTTCATTTGGGCTGAACCGCTTGATTGGGGTTTCGTGATTGTGCCGGTCTACAGGTACGAAGAAACTTTGCACGTTGGCAAGGAACAATTTTTTAACTTTGAAAACGAACTGTGGATGAAAAATTTCTTTGACGGTATGAAATGATGAGCAAGAAAATTTTTTCGTTGGCATTGGCGATTGTAATGGCGTTGAATTTTTTTTCGTTCGCCGCAGTTTTTGCCAAAACTCCTGAAGAAAAAGCCGCCGAGAAGGAGCAAAAAGAGCAGGCGAAAATGGAAAAAGAATTGCTCAAAGCTCACAGGAAAATGAATATCTTGCAGGTCGAACAGATGGCGGCAGACGGCGACATTCAAGCGCAAGTCATTTTGTATTATGCTTATTCAACGGGACAACACGTTAAACGCAACGAGGAGACTGCCGCGACATGGAAAGCAGCCGTCGAAAAGACGAACGCGCCTTTGCTGGAAAATTTTATCCCGATTACCTATCACAAGAAAAAGAAAGTTCCGTTGCAACAGCTTTACGGATTCGCGGCCTGTCACTCGCAGATTGGCGAATATATCCCCGTCAATTTCGACGACGCAGTTACTTGGGCGCAATTGGGTGCCTCCGAAAATGATCCGTTGTCTTTGGCGGTGCTCGGCTCGGCTTACTACACGGGACGCGGTTTGCCGCAGGATTACAAAAAGGCTATTGAATATTTCAAGCGGGCCGACGAAGAACCTATTGCGCTTTATCTTTTGAGCGATGCTTATGCGAACGGCAACGGCGTCGACAAAGATTTGGCGAAAAGTAAATTCTACGCGGACTATGCTAAATTGGTGCGCCAGCCGAAAATTGACAAGCAGACGGCCAAAAATATGAAGCGACTAAAAAAAGAAATGGAGGCGAAAAATTAATGGGTTTGTTCGACAGCAACTTCAACATTGAAAAATATGTTCGCGACAGAATTCCCGAACTTGATAATCTTGCCAACCGCGACTTGTTCAAAAGAATCGTCGGCAGTTTGACTGTTGATTTATACAAGCACGTGAAAGACGAATATGACGCGCTGGAACGACGAGTTTTCGACGAGGCTCCGAAAGCACTGCAGTTGCCAGATTTGATAACTTGCGTCATTTCCGCCGACAAATACGACTTGACGGATGATCAAATGTTTCCGATTTTCGCCGAAGATTTAGACGAGGTCAAAGTTGACGCGCTTGACATGATTTCGGCAGTTAATAGCGGCAAAGAATTTTATCTTTACACGTGCATGATAAAAGTTGATCGGTTAGAACTGAAAAAAATTATTGACAGCGGTCGACGTTTTAAAGGCATGATTCAAAACGAGTTTGGTCAGACTTCCGCAGAGTTCATTATCAAGCCGAACGACCGTTACATAAAAAAAGCGCAGGAACTTTACGAAATTGCCGGCTTGAATTATTTGCCGTGGCGCAGTCTCAACCTCGCGTATCTTTTCAAGCTGTTTGATGTTTACGTCGTTGCGATTGACGAATGGGACGATCAAACCGAAGTGCGGGAAGTCACCACGGATTTTGAGGAGTTCGCCGAAAAAATTTTGTACAAGCCGTTGCCGCTGTGGAATATCCGCGAAATGACGATTAAAGGCAATTCGTATCCGCAACCCGCAGTTGACAGAAAATATTTCGAGCATTACTTGTACAAAAAACAATTTCGCGACGGGCGTGAATATCTTTTGCGCAGTTCCGAAACAGTCATCAGAAATATTCGGCGGCAGAACTGCGACTTTTACATCATGTGCGACGAAGATTTGCCCGCCGACTGGCAATTTTACGAATTTGCGACCGCGCCCGAAGCCGTCAATTATGAAAATCCGCTTGTCAGCAATGAACGCAACGAAAATTTTTCGCGCAACATGATTGAATATTTCGGGCAACGAATCAAGACGCGCACCGAGATGGTCAGATTTTTGAATTCGTTCAAGGCGTCCGAAATTGTAGAGTTCGTCGACGCGAAAATTTTTGACAAGTACAAAGATGCCGAAACTTATTCGATGGAAGATTTTATCGACTACGAATATCGAACGGGCGACCGCGAACGCACAATGGAATTTTCTTTCCGCGCCAAAGACAAAGATTTTTATCTGAATCGCGACATAATGAGTTTTCTCGTGACGGAAATGCAACATCTTTTCCCCGAATATCAATGCGTCGGAAAGTTGGTGTAAGGCGTGAATTGCATTTGGGACATTGTGCTTCGGGCGGCGCAGGACGACATTGAGTCGATGAAATTATTTTTCAAGCCCGCCAAAAATTTTTGCCCGTACTGCGAACAATCTTTCAAGATTATAAATCAACGGCATGTCGAGGAAACCGAAATCGAAATAAATCCGCTGGCTCGCTTCTCGAACATTTTTGAATACCTGTTGCACCCCGACTGCCTCAACTTGATTTACAAAAATCAGCAACAATTCACGGCGTATTATTTCGACCTGCTCACGCACTTTTTGGCGGAAATCGATTTGTGTCACGGCATGACGCGTCGGGAATTTTACGTTAGGCAAATTCGTCGCGAACTGTTGAGCGGAGTTTTCGGGGACGTTGCCCGCGAAGGCATGGAGCAATTAAAGCGCGAAAAACAATTTGCCGTCGCTGATGAACTTTTGCGCGTCATGGAAGTCGGCTCAAGCGTCCGTTCGTTTTGCCACATTATGAAACAAATTTTTGAAGACTGCATAATTTATCAAGGTCGAGCGCACCCGCAAAGAATTTACGTTTACATCGGGCAACGTCAAACCGAACAATTGGAAAAGCAATGGCAGTTGATTCGTGAAACTTTTTTGGCATTCGACTTTGAAGTCCGCGTTTTTTGGGATAAACATTTCGGCATCATTGACGTGACGGAAACCATGCGCGTCGACAATATTGCGATTTTTTAGGAGTGTTGAATTTGAACGAGCAAAAATATCCGCAATTCGAGCGGCTCCACATATTGCGCGCCGAAGCTCTGTGCAGTCTGCGGGAACGCGCTTTTGACGTTTTTCCGCTGTATCTTCACGACTGCAGTGACGGCATTGTCAGCGGTTGCGATTTCGTGACGACAAAAACTTTGGTCACATTGCAACCGGGATTGATTCTGCACGAAAATTTTTTGTACTTCATTCAAGAGCCGATGAGCGTGGAATATTGGCCGACGGAAGAATATGCGTTGCTGAAATTGATTTTTGAGCCGCCGACTTTGACGGAAAATTTTCTTCAACGAAATGTCCGAATAATTTTGTCTCCCGACATGTCTTTGGCACCGAACGAAATGGAACTTTGTCGTTTCAAGTTGAAACGCGGCGCGATTTTGCGCACGAAGTACACGGATTTTTTCGACATGGCGACCGAATTCGACACGGTCAACTTAATCAACGCGCCACATGCGGCGGTCGGCGGTGTCACACTCGCGCCCAAAATTCTTCGGACATTCGCGGCGGAGGCAAGAAATTTCGCGCTGGATTCGGAAGATTTTTCGTTTTGTTTGGCGGCTTTGTCGGGCAACATCATTAACGCAGACCAGATTGCCTTTTACATCGAACGCCGCTTGAAAATCGAGCTTGCCGAACGCGACAATCAAACACTTTACGAAAATCTCTGCAAAATTCTTCAGGACATCAAAAACGGCAACAGACGCGAACTTTTATCGCCGCATCGTCGCCGCAGAGCAATTATGGTTGAGTGAAAACTTTTTCGAGTAATATTCCGATTGGTTGTCGACGCAACAAACATTCCGCCGCTTCCAAGGACAAAAGCCAAATTTCATCCGCCGGCAACCTGCAATGAGCAACGCGCCGTTTTTTTAGTGCCGAAAGTTTTACCGTCAATTTTACCGCCTTGCCGCGAACGATTTGCGAACTTTCGTCGATTGCGTCGACACACGGCAGATACGGTAACCAGAACAGCGGGTGCGTCGTTTCGGCGGGCTTAAATTTTCGGTACATCTGAACGCCTTTGAACTGCATTGACGGTTCAAGCAATTCAAACAACGCAAGCAAATTATCGCCGATTAAAAATGTCGGCTCGAATAACATATCGCACGGAGAAAATTTTTCCCTCTCGTAAAAGACAACCGAATGATCAACAGCGTCAAAAGATTCGGCGTCCGTGAAGTAGGGATATTTTTTTTTGTCGAAACAAGCCACTTCCACGGCAGGCGCGGCGGCGTCCGGTCGAAGCCTGAACCAATCCGTCATGAGTTCACCTCTTCGCAGTCAGTTTTTTTCAGTTGAGCGAAGTCGCAACCGTCGCATTTCACATTGAAAAGTTTGCAACGCGTCAACCGCAACGGCGCAAAATATTCGTCGGCGTCAACATCTTTCGTAGCCGTCGAAGAATTTTTGAACTCGCAATCTTTGAACTTGCACTCGACAAATTCCGCGCCGGCAAATTTCACACCATCAAAGCACGACGAAAAGAATCGGCAATGCGAAAAATGCGCGTCGGCAAGTTTTAAGTTTGTGAACGTGCAAGCGCGGAAAATACAATCTTCAAATTGAGAGCCGCGCAAATCTAAATCCGCAAAATTTTCTTGTCGAAAAATTTTCCCGCTAAAATCTCGGAACGTCATATCTTCGTTGGCGTCGGGATTCACCAAATCAACTTCGGGCAAGACGGCGCACAATCTATTTTGCCAATCCAGATACGTGCCGCAGGTGACGTAAAATTTTTCCGCCTTGTCGAGCGCGGCAAATTCGGGCGACGTTTTCAATTCCGCTATGAAATATTTCGCGTAGCAGGTGAACAGGAACGCCAACTTGTCAAGCGTCATCCAGAACAATGACTTGATTTCAACTTGCGTGATCTTGTTGCGGACGAAAAATTTATCGTCGAGAGCCGACTCCGTGAACTTTTGCCAATGCTCAAACAGAAAATCTGCGCTCATTCGACTGCGGGCGAACGGTTCACCGAAAACCCATTTCGCGTCGTAAAAGTCAATCTGCAAAATATTTTTTCCCACAGCGACGAACGAGTTAAGCAAAGAAACGCTCATGAAGGCGCAGGGAATTTTTTCGTCGCGCTGAACGTTGCAGGCCTCGGACAGAGCTTTTCGGCATTCGGTCAGAAAAAAATTTTTTATCGTCGGCAAGTCGCCGCTCAAAGATTTTTTCACGGCCTCAAGAAATTCAATCTCAAGCTGCTTGTAGCGCGCACTTTCGTAATCGGAAAAAGTTTCAATCAAAATTTATCACTCATTTGCCCAAAAACTTTTCCAGGTATTCGATTTTGTCATCGAGAGGCAAGTCGTCGAAACCGGGGATTTGTTCCAAAAATGCTTTCTGTTCGTCGGTCAACTGTTCGTAAAGTTCGTAGTATTCTTTCGCGTCGTCAACACCGCTTTGAACTGAATCGTCGACGTATTCCTCCTTAACGTGATCGACAATGTCTTTTGCATTTTCGGGCGTCCAAAAGTCAGAGTCTTTAGCATCGTTGTAAAATTTGGTAATGTCTTCGGCGGCGTGAAGACCTTTTTCAATCTTCTTGTACCTTTCATTATCTTCAAGCCCAAACGCTTCTCCGGCAGCTTGTAAGGCGGTATCAGCCTCGTTTGCAAGCGTATTCGCCGATGTCGAAAGTTGATCCCCAACAGAAAGAAGCGACATTTCGAAGGTTGGGCCTTCGACAAAGACATCAAAAATCGATGCCGCTTTACTTTTCATGACCAGCGTAAATGTGCCGTTGCCGTCTTTGTCGGTGTAAGTTTCTTCGTAACTTTGAACGAAAACTTTGTCGTGCAAGACGGCGCGAAACTGCATGTCGTCTACCGAATAAACTGTCACCATCACGCGGCGCGTATAAAAGTCGGCGTACTTGTTGGGATCCTTGTTCATTTTCTTTTGAATACCGGCCGAGAGTATAAGCGATTCGCCTTGAGCCGCGTCGTCGCTCGAAACGTCACCGCAATAACCGTCCGTGGCCTCGCTGCCGTATGTAGGTGCCAAACTTGCCCACGCCATAACTTTGGCCATATTTTTCATGCGCACGGCTGTAGAACCCAGTTGAGAAACTTCAGGCGCGAAAAGAGTTCCCTTGACGGTTATCGTCGTGAAGACTGAAGCCTCAAGCGTATTGTAAATGGAACGGTTGAAAACGCCACTGCTGAAGACTTCGCGCCCTGTTCGTTCGTTTTTGATTTGCACGCTTTGTACCATATCGCCCGTAAGTGCTATGCCGGTTTTGCCAATTTTATCCGGGTCGGCGTAGCGGTCGTAAACATCTACGCCAGCCAAGTTTGATACGGCGTCAATGGCTCCGGTTGTGGCATGTTCGGCAAAACCAACGTCACCGGCAACATTTTCAAAAAGTGTTTCGTTTGTTATCGTTCTGTCTTGAATGATGTAAACCGAAAAATCCAAAGTTCAAACTCCTCCTTAACTGCCGATAATTACCTCGCCCGCGCCCATGTCAATCTGGTTGTTCAGCATTTTAATGTGCGACTCCCCGATCTGCGATGTGATTTCTTTTTTCGCAACCATCTGGATTTTGCCATTTTCCGATTTGAATGAAATGTCACCGTCGGCATAAACCGTGATGTCTTTGGCGGAAACGACGCTGATGCCTTTTTCCTTGTCCAGCTTGATGAAAGTTTTTTGATGTTCGGCGATAATCTCGATTGCTGTGTCCGTGATTAAAAGTTCCCGACCGCCCGGGGCTTTCAAACTTTTGTTGTGTGGTTCCTTGAGCGGCGCGGAATTAATCGAACTGCTTGCGAAGGCGTCGCCCGCTTCTGCAGTCGGAAAAATTATTCGGACATAATCGTTTTCTTCGGGCATAACGTACCAACCGGAACCGTCTGCGCTTGAATAAGGCGTTGCAAACGGAAACCACGTCGTTGAATTTTTGTCATAATCCTTGTCAATGTCAAACAGGTGCGCTTGAATTTTGTCTTTCTCGACCTTCTTGACTTGTGCGCGAAAAATTCTGCCGCGAAGTTTTTCAAATGACTCAATAGGCACGACGAACGCATTTTTGCTGACCAGCGTGTAATTTGTGCGCAACATGTTGTTGATAAATTGCGCGTCGATTTTCTTGAGGTAATATGTTTTATCTTTCCACGTGACTTTGGCACCGAGACTGAGCCAAGGAAAATAGCCGCTCAAGTTCACGACGGAAAAATCTTCGGCAGCGATTCGGACATCTTTAGAAAGCAAAGACGAATTCGCTTGGAGAAAGTTGAATTGTGCGTCATCGTATTCATACGCGACCGCACCGCCTTTCAACTCGACGGCTGCTTTTTCGTCGGGTAAACCAATCGTCACCAGCGGGCTGGGCGCAGTCAAATCCGTGAAAACACTTGCGCTGAATTGCGACGCCATGCGCTTGATGAATTGCCACGGCGTTTCATTGAGCTGAACAATCATTTTCTCAATGTCTTTGTCCGCCACATTGAGCCGAACAGTTCCTTGAACGTCGGGGACTTCGGTTTTCAAAGTGTCCTTCAAAATGTCTTCGTACTTGGCTGTGAGATTTTGAAAAGATTTGCTCATGCGTTGCCTGTCCAAAAGATACGCGCTGTCGCAAAGATCCAAAATCAAACGATTGCCGTCTGCTCTAATCTCAAAAGACGCGTTCACAATGTAGCCGCAGAAAAGTACAATATCTTTGTCGCCATCTTTGGCGGAAATTTTTATCGGGTCAGTTGACGGTTGCGACAAAAATGTTTTCGCTTTCTCAACGTCCGTCGATAAACTCAAACTGGCAACGGCGTATTCGTTGGGCGCATGAAAGATGTCCAGTTGTAACACCTGCGGATTTTCCACCGCGCCTTCAACTTTGAGCGTCTGCAGAAATATCGACATGTGTGCCCTCCTATTCCTAAAACATTTCAATTTCTAGTATTTTGTTGTCTTCAGTTGACGACTCTTCTGCGTTGACGCGCTCTCGGTCTGCGACGCTGTCTTCGACTTTTATTTTTACGGAACTGTTGCCGGGGTTACCGCCTCCAAAATCTTTCAGCGAGCCCGTACCGCCGCCGGGTACCTGAGTATAAGCGACGTGGTTAAACGCGATTGTTTTCAATTTGAATTTCTTGCCGTCCAAAGTAATGAAACTGTTACTGACTTGTTGCACCGTTGAGGAATTCTTTCCTGTGAGTTTCAACGTGCCGCCTGCCCCGCCGCCTGCATCTTGTTTTTCTTCGGCTTTGGGGGCTTCGTACTTGGTAATTGTGTTGAGTTCTTTGGCAAGATCCGAAAGTTCAACGGCTTCGGCTTTGGCACCTTCGTTTTTAATTGCACTGTCAAGTTTGCCGACGGTATCGGCGACAGGATCCAGTGCCGCAGACGGAGGTTGTCCCAGCATTGCAGTATATTGAATTAAACCGGCCTCATAAAGCACGACTAATTTCAGCTGATTGTCCGGCACGGTGCCTTGCGCCGACTGAATGTAAATGTCGCCCTTCGATTCAAAAGTGATTGTTTTGTCCGTTTTAATGGACGTGCTTTTCTCTTGCGTCATTTTGGTTTTGTCGGCACCGACGGCAAACGAAAATTGACTTGGGTCAAACACAAGCGACGAGTCTTTGACTTTGAACGAGCGATTTTTGTAGTCAGCGTCAACTTTATCATTCGTGCGAAGAGTGAGCAAGGCCGCTTCCCGCAAGTAATCGACGTAGACGCAAACGGTTTCGCCGTCATCGGGCATATTGTACAGGTAATTGTTCGCGCCAGCCTCGAAAGGAATTTCCAAAGCGTCATCTTTGCTCTGCTCCGTGTCGCAGTTGAACTGAACTTTGACGTTGTTGTCCTTCGATTCAAGAACTTTGCCGCCGATATAATAAAATTCGTCGACATGTTTCAGAACGTCCCAAGCGTCTGCAAGACAACCTTCCGGATCCCGCAACTTTATTTCGTTGAAGAGATTAACGCCGTCGACGTAAATTCGGCTGGCGATAACCGCCAGTTTTTGACCGTCGTACTTGACCGAACTGCCGACACCGATTTTCAATTCGGGCGTGACCAAATCCGTTTCGAGAAAGTACAGCGAACGCGCTCCTTCATAAAGGTTTTGCTCAATTCGCTTGTAAAAATCCATGGGCAAAACTTGTCGCAATAACTTTGTCTTTTCCTTGTCACATTCGAATTCGGCAAACGCCTTGAAACCGACGCTCAACCAAAGCTTATCGGTTTTGGAGTTGACGAACAGAACTTGCCCCACCTGTTCCGCTAAACTTTTAAAAAAACCCCAGTCCGACAAATTGTTTCGGTAGATCAAAAAGGGGTACTCGGCGTCTTTACATACATCGAATTGCGCATCCGCATAAGGTGTTTTCACGTCTTTGACAACGTCCGAAAGATTTTTCTTCGGCGACTGGTAAGACTTGCTTTTAAGTGCCGACTCCATTTGACAAGACAGCGTCAACACACGCACGAACAAAAATTTTCCTTCGGGTCGCTCGTCCAGCTTGCAAAAGCTGACCAGTCCGCAAAAAATTATTTCGTCTTTGTCTTTAGCTTTGGCTTTGACGGTAACTTTCAACTTGTTCCATTGTTGAATTTTTGCGGGGTCGAAATTCGACGGCAAAGCAAATGTCAAATCGCAAGAGCCGTGAACGTGAGTTGCCTCGGAAATTTCGATGCTCGTCAAATGATTGGACGACAAGTCGTCGTTGCCTTCAATCTTCAAATCGTTAAGAGTCATTCAAATTTAATTGTTCCTCCGAATGTGCAAGTCAAAAAGCTGTCTTTCGTCAGAGCCGGTGCGCCGCCAACGAAATAATTCATGTCGCAACTTTTCCACGCCATGATTACTGTCGGCACACAAGGTCCGGGACCTGCGGGCGTCTGTATCATGTTGCACGTCCCGAACGTCATAATGTTTACAAATGGGATATGGTCATTGGCGTTGAGAACCGGAAGATGCGTCTTGCAAGAAATCACTCCGTGGCTTATCGGGCACATTATCGGAATCGGTGCCTGAGCCGTCGAGCAGCTGCATTTTATCATCTCCATCGCCGTCATGTACTCTTTGCTCATGTTCGTATCGCCTCACTTCATTTTGAATTCGTAAAACTTCTTCGTCCAAGAAAATTCTTCTCCTCGTAATCTCACCTCAATTCGGTTTCAAACTTCTGTAAGTGACAATCAGTTCCGCTTTTCCGTCGACGGACGCAATACCGAAAGAATCTTCGTGGCGCAATTCGACGCAATCGCCTTTGCCAATCGGATTGTTCAGCTTGACAAGCGGGCAGTCGGAAAAATTTTCCACGTAAACACCGTTTGCACTCGGACTGATTGTTATGCCGTAAAAGTTAAGTTCAAGCCCGCAACTTTCCAAAACGTCATTCAAAGAGATCGGCGCGGAATCTTCGAGCCTGAACAGATTAAATGTTCTCGGTGCAAGATATTCGCCGTCGGGATTTTTCGTCACGCCGATAACCAATTCGCCTTTGTAAGAAAAATTTTTGTTGTGAACCAAAGATTTTTTGACTTCGACGGGCGGAGAAATTTTTTCGTCAGAGATATTGTTTTCGAGGGTCGGGAGCGAACTCGGATGATTTTTCCTGTAAAGCCGTTGCGACAGCGTTAAAATTGTCAGAATCGCTGCCACAGCGAGAATCCACGGCAAATAATTTCGGTCGGGCATTTCCAGTTGAGCGCGGTCGTCGCCCGTGAAAATCAATCCCAAATCTTCAAAGAAAATTTTTTGCAAGGCGATTTCTTTTCCGAAGTCGTCAATTCCAACAGTTATCGTGCCGTTATGAATTTGGGCGCGAATGATTTGATCGTTGACTTTCACGCGAACAGATTTGCCGTCGAAAAATTCGCCGCTCAAAATTTTCGTTTGATTGTCGGCAACATCAACAGGCGTGATTTCCAAAGCATTTCCCGAAAAAATTGAGGAACTCCAATCCGTCTGCAAACTTCCTTCGACTTCGGCAATGGCGTCGAAAGTCAAGCCGGTTCCTTGCGGATAATTTACGGCGAAGTCAAATTCATCTGTTTGCGGCGAATTGATTTTAAAAATCTTGAGGAATTTTTCGTTGACGACGGCATCGGGCTTTTGATTCTTCAGCTCACAGCTCCCGCCATTTGAAGACAGCAACAAAATTTTCAGTTGCTTGACGTGAACGGTGGGGACTTTGACGGACAGCGCACCCGCCGCACGATTTGTTATCGACAAATTTACATGCGGCGTTTCGAAATCGTTGTGAGTTATTGTGCGAATCGTCGTCATGAATTCCGTTTGAGAAGTTGAAATTTCCTCGGCGAACTCGGCGAATGAATAATAATTTTGCGCATTGCCGCCGTAACGCAAATTTATGATTCGGACGGGAATGTTGAGCCATCTTGCCTGTTGCAAACCCGCTCTGAAATTTTCGACGGATTTCAAAGTTTCGGCAGTATCGTTGAGCAAAATTTCTCCGTTTGAAATGACGATGATATTTCTTTCCGTGTCGAATTTCGGCGCGAGCATATCAACCGCTTGCAACAGCGCGGCACCGGCATTGCTCAAGCCCGAATATTCAAATCGAAAAATTTCGTTCGAAGAATTTTTGATTTTGGAAAGCGGTCGGATAATTTTCGCTGTGTCTTTGAAAGCGACAACGGCTACTTCGTCGTCTTCGGAAAAATTTTCCATGCTCCAAGTCAAACTTTCTTGAACGATGTGCAACGGATCCGAGTCGTTCATTGATTGGCTTGCGTTTACCACAAAAACGATTTCTTTGCACTCGCCGACGGGCGCAAACGCAAAAATACAAGCCATGAAAATCAAAACGACGTTGAAAATTTTTACAAGAAAATTATGCACTCGATTCACTTCCAATTAAATCAAAATGTAACAAAGATTATAGTCAATGAGTTAAAAATGAGCAAGTTGATTTTTCTAGGGGCTGTTGGTAAATTAAAAGTGAATAACAGCTGAGGCAAGCAAAACAAAATTGAGAAAACAGAAAGCCAACTTATCGTAACGAGTAGCAATATGGCGATGGTTCTTTATGCGTAAGAAAAAACGTTTAACGACGTTGCGCGCTTTGTACAACTCACGGTTAAAATCATGTTTTATAAGCGAATGTGACTTGTCGGGAATACAAACCTGAGCTTTTTGAGACAGAATAAAATCGCGAATGTCTCCGCCGCTCAATATCAGTCCGATCAATTGAAAATTTTCAGTGACGAGAGCATGAATTTTGGTGTTCTTGCCGCCCCTTGAAATTCCGATTGCTTGATTACCATATTTTTTGCGAGCTCCAGTTGCATGTTGATGCACCTTACAGAACGTCGAATCGATTTGAACGAGCAAATATTTTTCCGTGTCGGCGACCATTGCTTTCAAAATATCCTCGAAAACCTTTTGAGCGCACCATTGACGAAATTTGTGATAGACACTGTTCCAGTTGCCGTAACGAGAGGGCAAGTCGCGCCAACGCGCTCCGCTCTTGAGTATCCATAAAATCCCGTTGAAGACCATGCGAGGGTTAAGTGCCGGGCGTCCGACTTTCTTGCGCTCCTCGAATAAAAATTTTATTCTATTCCATTGTGCGTCCGTTAAATCCTTGTGATACAATAAATTTGACATGAGCATTCACCTTTTCAAACTTATTGTATCAAAGATTTGCTCCTGTCTTTTCTTTTATTTGAGTTTACCAACAGCCCCTAGAGTTTACCAACACATTCTAAAAAAGGAGTGATTTTTGTTACGGAAAAAATTTTTCGCGACGGATTCTTAAGGCTTTGATAATCGTCATGAGTTTTATGATTTCGTCGGTCGTTCATGCCGAAATTAAAACTTATACCGGCATTGGCGATTATCTCCTTACGGAAGACGACCCATCCAAAGACATTAAGGCGAAGGCAAAGCTTTACGCCAAACGCAACGCCTTGGAAAGAGCAGGCGTGTTCATCCAAAGCTACTCGAAAACAAAAAATCTTGAGCTGATCGAGGACGAGATTATTTCCATCACTGGAACGATTATGAAAATCGTTGACACGACGTATGAATTGATTCCGACAAACGACAAGATAGGTGTCGGCAAATGGCGTGCGACTGTTGTCGTTGAAATTGACACAGATAAAGTTGATGCGGCTTTTAAAAAATGGTTGGGACGCGACAAAAAAGATCGTTCCGCCGATGTCAAACAAGTCGAGGAACTCCGGCGGATTATCGACGAGCAGAACAAAAAAATCGCCGCCCTTGAAGAAAAAGTTCGCAACGTCGAAACCGACGCCGACAATCAAGAAATTCGCGAAGAAATTGCGACCATTGACAAGGAGATGCTTTACGCTCAAAAAATCGACGAAGCTCAAAAGTTAAACGAAGAAAAAAAGTATGCAGACGCCGTCAAAGTTTATACGGAAGCCATCGAAATTAAACCCGATTCCGCTGACGCGTATCTCAATCGCGGTCATGTTTACTGCAATTTGGAACAAAACGAGCATGCACTCCGAGACTACAACAAAGCCATAGAACTCAATCCGAACGACCCCGAGGCTTATAATGATCGCGGTTCTTTTTACGAAGCTTTCATGAAAAACATTGAAGCCGCTCTTGCCAATTACAATAAAAGTCTTCAAATCAATCCGAATTTTGTGCCGTCATACATTGTTGAAACGCTTGATGATTATGATTCGACGGATTATGTAAACTACATTCATTCGTTGTATTATGTAATTGAAGATTACGAGCGCGCCATTGAAGATTACACCAAGTTGATTAAACTTTACCCGAATGATTCTCGGTTTTATAATTGTCGCGCCAGCTTTTATGAAGAAATGAAAAATTATGACGCGGCGATCCGGGATTTCGATAAAGCCATTCAACTCGATCCGAATTCTGCTTGGGCGTACAAAAATCGCGGCAACGCTTACTGTAACTTGAAGCAATACGAGCGGGCGATTCAGGATTTTGACAAAGCCATTCAACTCTGTACGAATTATGCTGCGGCTTACAACAATCGCGGTAATGCTTATAAAGCACTCGGCGACGAAACAAAAGCTCAAGCGGACTTCGCGAAGGCAAAAGAACTCGGTTACAAAGGCTGACGATACGAAAAAATTAATCCTCTGTCGAATATTTCGGCTGAGGATTTTTTTGCGCGTTGAAAAATTTTTTGCTACAATATTGGCGTCAAAGGAGGTCATCTTTATGGAGATTGACATCAGCAAAGTCAAATTCAATAAACACGGGCTTGTTCCCGCGATTGTGCAGGCGGACGACAGCGGGCAAGTTTTAATGCTCGCCTACATGAACGAAGAATCTCTGAAAAAAACCGTCGAAACGGGTTACACGTGGTTTTACAGCCGCAGTCGCAAAAAACTTTGGCAAAAAGGCGAAACCAGCGGAAATGTTCAGCAAGTCAAGGCGTTGTATTACGATTGCGACGGAGACGCGCTCCTCGTCAAAGTTCATCAAACTGGCGTCGCGTGCCACACGGGAACTTATTCCTGTTTCAGCGGGCGCAGACTCGACGAAAATAAAAATCTGCCCGCCGTCGTCGAACAGCCGCCCGAAGATTTGTCGCTTGTGCTGTACGAACTTTATTCGGTCATCAAAGACCGCCAGCGTCACCCCGTCGAAGGTTCTTACACGAATTATCTTTTCAACATGGGGCACGACAAAATTTTGAAGAAAGTCGGCGAAGAGGCCGTCGAAACAGTTATCGCGTCCAAAAACAAAAACTTCGACCAGATTATTTACGAAATGGGCGATCTGTGGTATCACTGCTTGGTTTTGCTCGCGTGGCACGGAATTGAGCCGAAACAACTTTTCGCGGAACTCGTCAGCCGTCGCAAGGGCGGAAATTATCACAAATTCACCGGCAAGACCGGCGAACGTCCCGCAGATTGACATGAAGAAAGTTTTTTTCGCCGTACTGCTGACGGTCGCGCTGATTTTTTCGGGCACGGAAGTTTTCACGTCGCAGGCACAAAAAATCGACGAAATTGCCGAGGTCGTCGAAGGCTCAAAAATTTTGGTGCTCAACTATCATCAAATCGACAACAAAGCCAATCCGCTCGCCATTCCGCCCGCCACTTTCGACGCGCAGATGAAATATTTGGTCGACAGCGGTTGCGTGACGATAACGCCCGACGAACTTTATGCGGGGCTTAACGGCGAACTCGAATTGCCCGAAAAACCCGTGCTGATAACTTTCGACGACGGCTATGTCGACAACTACACGAACGCTTTCCCGATTTTGAAAAAGTACGGACTTCACGCGACGATTTTTGTAATTCCCGCGTTCACAAGCGTCAATCCGAATTACATGACGTGGGAGCAGCTCAAGGAAATGGAAGCGAACGGCATAACGATCGAATCGCACACGTTGACGCACCCGAAACTTGAGGAATTGCCCGACGACGAAATTCGCAGCGAACTTTTGAACTCGAAAAATTTGCTTGAACAGAATCTCGGTCATCCCGTCGAATTTTTGGCGTATCCCACGGGCACTTACAACTTGCACATTGCCGGTATCGCGCAAAATGTCGGCTACAAAGGCGCGTTCACGATTAAATACGGCATTGTCGATTGCGGAAGTAATTTTTTCGCATTGGAGCGCGTCCCGATTTTTAACACGGCGCAAAATACCATGAAAGATTTTTACGAACGAATTGCTTGGCGACAAAGTTTTGAGGAATTCGGATGGTCTAAAAAATAATTTAAGCTTTAAGCCGTCCCCAACGATAACCGAAAAATTTCGCGGCATCCCTGAAGATTGCACCGACGCAGTCCAGGGGATTTTTTTTTGCCAACGCGCTCAACTTCATGACAACGAATTTTTTGCCGGCACCTTCAGCCGATCCGAAAGTTTCGCGAATCCAACTTTCTTGCGCGTGAAATTTGCCGATTTGAACGTAGCGACGAAATTCCTGCGCCGCCGTGTAGTTGTGGCTGTGAAAAACCTGCGCGTCCGCCGTGTAAAAAATTTTCCAACCGCTCATCAACATTTTCGCCGCAACAAACATGTCTTCGCACAAAGGCACGTGATTCGGGAAGCCGCCGACATTTTCAAGCGCGGAAATTCGATAAGCCGCAAAAGAATTCGACGCGAACGGAGTTTTTATCCCGAAAATTTTTCTGTCGTCGAACGAACGCAGTTGACTTTCCGGCGGATAGTTGAATGCGCGCAAAAATTTCGCCTCATTGGTGGCGTTTTCGTGCGGAAGTTGTCGCCCGTAGCTTAAACCGACAGTTTTATCTTCGGCAAAAATTTTTACCAGCGTCGACAGCGAATTTTCGTCGTGTAGCAAAACATCTTGCGTTAAAAAAATTATCACGTCTAGCGGGAAATTTTTTCGTAAATGTTCAAGCGCAAGTTGACGCGTGCCGCCGTGATTGAAAGTTTTTCGCGGGATTGTCAGCACTTCCACGCCGAAATTTTTTGCCGTCGAAATTGTTTCGTCCGTTGATTCCGAGTCGACGATTAATTTTTTTGTCGGCAACTTTTGTGCGTTAATTTGTTCGAGCAATTTTTTAAATTGTGCGCCCGCGTTGAGCGTCGGAATTATCAAACCGCAATTCATTAACTCACCTCCGAAAAATTTCCGTAATGATAGCAGAAAAAATTTCCTGCGGCAAAATTTTCGACGTGTTATAATGACGCGACTAAAATTTTTCACGCACGAAAGGAATTTCCATGCTTAAAGTCAAAATCGCCGCCGCGCTGTTAATCGTGGCGTTGTTCGGAGCGATTCACCTTGCCGCGCCCGAATTTTTGCCGGAAGTCTGCTCACTTTTGGCACGCGGTGACATTGTCGAAACGGCGGACTACATTGCAAGTTACGGTTCATTGGCGGTCGTGTTCAGCTTTTTGTTGACGTTGTTCGTGAACGCGATCGGCTTCCCGCCCGCAATAATTTTTTCCACGGCGAACACGCTGATTTTCGGGATTGTGCCGGGAATAATTTTGTCGGTCGTGGCGGAGACCGTCGGCGTGACGATAAGTTTCCAGTTGCTGAGATTTTTTTTCCGCGATTCGGCAAGGAAAATCATCGCCAAAAGTAAAAAGTTGCAGTCAATCGACAAGTACAGTTCCAAAAACGGATTTAAAGTCATGTTGATAGCGCGAATGGTGCCCTACATTCCGAGCGGAATTTTGAACGCGGCGGGCGCATTGAGTTCGCTGAGCCTGTACGATTATTTTTTGGCGTCGCTGATCGGAAAGTTTCCGTCGACGAGCATTGAAGCGATTATCGGGCACGACGCGATTTTGAACGAGGAAGGTTACTGGCGAATTGTTATTTCCGTGATTTTGGCGATTGTGCTGATTGTTTGGGCGTGGCGTTACGACAGCAAACATCACTGAAAAATTTCCGCCCGTATTGCCAAAGCGCAAACGCTTGAATATAATGACGAAAATTTTTTTGGAGGATTTACGCAATGGATCTTTCGAGAATCACTTCGGGGCTTGCCTCAAATATTTTGACTCACAGTGCCGAAATAGAGTTGAATTCGGACAACTGCGACAAAGTCATCAAACTCACTTCACGGGCGATTGAACGCAACCCGAATGACGCGGCGGCTTATCTCAATCGCGGCAGAGCTTACATTGAGCTTGAGGACTACAACGCGGCTATCAGAGACCTCGACAAGGCAATAAGACTTTCGCCGAACAACGCCAAAGCTTATTTCAATCGCGGCAAAGCTTATGACGAACTTGAAAATTACAAACAGGCAGTTAAAGATTATTCCGAAGCCATCAGACTTGACAGCGAATTTGAAATGGCATATTACAAGCGCGGCAAGGCTTATTCCAAGCTTGAGGAATATCAAAACGCCATTAAAGATTTCAGCAAGTCAATCGAACTTTCGCCCAAAGACGCCATCACTTATTACAGACGCGGCAAGGCTTATTTTAAACTCAAGAAGTACGACACGGCGATTAAAGATTTTTCCAAAGCCATCAAGCTTGACGACGAGGACACCGATTATTTCGTCGCACGCGGCAAAGCTTATTTCAAGCTTGAAAAGTACAAAGACGCCATTGAGGATTTCGACGAAGCAATTAACATGGACGAAGATTGCGAGCTTGCGTATTACTGGCGCGGCATGTCAAATGTTGAGCTTGAGGAGTACGAGGACGCCGTCGACGATTTCAGCAAGTCAATCGAACTTTCACCCGACGACGGTATCACTTATTACAAGCGCGGCGAATGTTATCAAGAGCTCGGTAAAAAATCCAAAGCCCGCGCAGATTTCGACAAAGCCAAGGAACTCGGTTATGAAGACTAAATTTTTCGGAGCAAATTTGTCATGAAAAAATTTTCGGTCTGTGTGTTGACGGCTTGTCTGTTGTTGACGGGTTGCGGTGACGAAGAAACTCCCGAAGAAACTTCGATTCAAGCCGAAGAAAATTCTTCCGCCGAAAAAACTTCGACGGTTGAAAATCCAAAACGCGACAAAAAGAAACTCGACGAGCAAACGAAATTTTATGCCGACCGCGCCAAAGACAATTACGACAAAAAAAATTATCGTGAGGCCGTCAACGACGCCACCGAAGCAATTCGACTTGACCCCG
Organism: Selenomonadaceae bacterium; assembly: GCA_017515635.1. Classification (GTDB taxonomy): domain Bacteria; phylum Bacillota; class Negativicutes; order Selenomonadales; family Selenomonadaceae; genus Quinella. The sequence goes on along the minus strand of JAFWFO010000036.1, from coordinate 24,712 downwards.
CGAACGTCAACGCTTATACTTGTCGCGGATATGCTTACAGCGAGTTGGGAAATTATCGCGACGCCGTTGCCGACTTGAATAAAGTTATTGAACTTGACCCGAACAACGCAAAAGCTTACGGCGTGCGCGGAGTTGCTTTGGCGAACACGGGCGACTATAATAAAGCCGTCGAGGACTTCGACAAGGCGATTTCGCTCAAACCGAACGACGTTGCCAATTACGAAAATCGCGGGCTTGTCTACGGGAACATGGGCGACTTTAAAAGCGCATTGGCGGATTTCGACAAAGTCATTTCGCTCAAGCCGACTGCCGAAGCCTATCAAAGGCGCGCTCAATGTTACGAAGCACTGGGCGACAACGCGAAGGCTCAAGCGGATTTCGACAAAGCCAAAAAGTTCAATCGATAAAATGTTTGGAGGATTGATAGCATGAAAAAATTTTTGTTCGGCGCATTGACCGCCGTCATGATGTTTGGTTGTGGTTCGTTTGCGCAGGCAAGCGAACTTGACACGGTAAATCTTTCTTGTCGCGGAAATTACTACCACAATCGGGATTGCGACTACAACGACGAATACTGCGATCGTCAAGGAAGTTATTGCTACAACTCAAACGGTGACGACAAGCGCGGCGAATACTGCGATCGTTACGGTTGCAAACGGTAAATCTGCATTCACACACAAAAAAAATACCGCCTCGATCTTCGAGACGGTTTTTTTTGCTCAAATGTTTCGCTAATCGAATCTAAGATTCAGACTCGACGAAAATTTTTCGGCAAGTTCTTCGCTTATCGTAAACTCTCCGAGTGTTTTGACAAATCTGGACGCCGTGCCGTGGAAGTCACTGCCGCCGCTTATCAGCAAATTATATTTCTTCGCGAGAAAATAATAGTACTGAACGTCTTCCGGCTTGTGACAGGGGTAGTAAACTTCCAGCCCGTCAACCTTGCCGCACAATTCTTCAACCAATTCATCGTCACCGATAAGTTTCGGATGAGCCAACGTAACTTTGCCGCCTGCCTGATGAATTACGTCAATCACTTCGTCGACTTCGGGCAAATAGCGCGGCACGTAAGCGGGTCTGTCTTTGTCGAGCATTTTTTCAAAAGCTTCGCGAACAGTTTTGAACGCGCCGATTTTCACCAAAGTTCTTGCAATGTGCGCCCGCCCGATTGAGCGGCTGGTATCCGCGATTTTTAAAACGTCCGCCTCGCGAATGTCGTACTTGTTGTTTTGCAAAATTTTGACGATTTGGCTGAAACGTTCCCAACGCGCCTCCTGAATTTTTTCGAGCATTTCTATCAAGGCGGCGTTGTAAATATCGACATTGTAGCCGACGAGATGAACATCATACGCGGGGTGATTTGCGCTCAACTCCACGCCGGGAATGATTGTTATGTTTCTGTCCGGCAAGAGTCCGTTTTCGTAAAGACGACGAACGCCTTCAATCGTGTCGTGATCGGTTATGCCCAGATAATTCAGACCGATTTTCTTCGCTGCCGCCACGAGTTCTTCAGGCTGAAAAGAGCCGTCCGAATAAGTCGTGTGCGTGTGCAAATCGCCGGCCATTAAATTTACCTCCCACAAAAATTGAATTGCTTGATTTTAATCGGGGTGAGTGTTGCCAAGGAATTAACGCGGTTCGACAATGAGTTTGATTGCAGTGCGTTCACTCCCGTCGATTTCAATGTCCGTGAATGCGGGAATGCAGATGAGGTCTACGCCGTGCGGTGCCACGAAGCCGCGTGCAATGGCAACCGCTTTAACCGCTTGGTTCAGCGCTCCGGCACCTATCGCCTGCATCTCGGCACTTCCGGTTTCGCGGATAACTCCCGCGAGTGCGCCGGCGACGGAATTGGGGTTAGATTTGGCTGATACCTTTAGAATTTCCATGAGTGTTCCTCCTCCCTGGTTTCATTTTGGTGTTGTAGTGGTTTTCTACCTGCTGCGGCTCCTTCTGCGTCTAAAATATTTTCCTTACTAATTCTTCATAGGTAAATTAAATCCTTCACTATCGCAATGATTTTGGCATATATTTTATCGTCAAATATAACATTGCGATAGGTTTATGGCTGTCGCTGAATATTGCGTGTTCGCTTTGACTTAGCTTGTTCGTGATTCGTTATACAGGCGGAAAAAATTCGCTCAAACTTTTTGCTGACATTTTTCGTCCCAAACAGGAAGTTGCTCGCCGAAAGTTTCGGAGTTGAAATTTCCTTTGCCGTCCGTGAAATTTTTGTAGGCTTTTTTCACTTTGCCGAATCCCAAATACAACAGCGGCAAATTAACACAGACCATAATTATATTTGCCAAGTCGCTGAGATTCCACAACGCGCTGAGATCGAAGCCCGCGATATTTGTTGCCATGCCGAATGTCAGCACCAACAAATTTAAAAATCGCACCGCCATGATGAAAACTTTGCTTTGAGAAATTTCTTTGACGGATATTTCGGCGAAGGACAGAAAACCCAGTAACGAAGTAAAAGCGAACGTGCCGAAACAAATGCTCAGTATGATTGCAACAATTTCGTAACTCGTGCCGCCGTCGGTGAGCGCGCCGCAGGATGCAAGAAATTTCTGCAGGCGTCCCATTTCCATCCAGGCAACTGCCTCGTCCGTCAACCAAAGCCGGCTCATGACAACCACAAAGCCCGTCATTGTGCAGATAATCATCGTGTCCAGAAAAACGCCGATTGATTGAATTAAACCTTGTTCGCAAGGGTGATTGGCATCGGCGACGGCTGCCGGCATGGAAAGTGTACCTTGTCCGGCTTCATTGCTCATCAATCCGCGCTTTATCCCCTGTGAAAGTGCTATGCCCAAAGTTCCGCCGAAAATTGAATCGGGACGAAAAGCCTCGGTTACGACGGCATAGAAGAACCACGGGAGCCGCTCAAGATTCATCAAAATCATAACCAGAACGATTCCGACATAAATTATTGCCATTGTCGGAACAAGCACATCGGTAATTTTTACGATACGTTTGAGACCGCCGAATATCGAAAAAGTTATCAGGCACGTAAGCAACAGAAAAAATATCCAACTGATTTCCGTTGAAGGCACATTTCCCGTTGCATGTTGCACGACAGCAACCATTGCAGACAGCGTATTGAATCCCTGCGCGGGAAGGCAAAGCACTGCATAAACAATATAAAGCAGACTCAAGGCGACACCGACAAAAGTTGCGCCGCCGAGTAATTTTCTGCCGTAGCAGGGCAATCCGCCGACGTAGTCATCGCCTTGCCGGTCTTTGTAAATTTGCGACAACGTTGCTTCGACAAAAGCCGTAGCCATACCAAAGAAAGCGGATATCCACATCCAAAACAGCGCGCCGGGACCGCCCGTGGACACTGCACCCGTTACGCCCAAAATATTGCCGGGACCGACGCGCATTGCCGTCGACAGCAGAAATGACGCCAAAGGACTGATACCATGCTTGGAACTTTTGCTGTTTATCAAATTTTTTATTCCGCGCAGAAAATATTTAATCTGAACGAAACCCAGCGTGAGCGAAAAATAAATTCCCGTCCCCACAAGAAAAATTATAACGAACGGCAATTCGCCAATAACGGGGATAGCGCGATACCAATCTAAATTCGTCGGGAAATCCCATATCAAATCGGACAGTTGCTGAAATATACTGCAGATGTCACCGATCAATTCATTCACATTACCGACAACCTTTGTTCGAGTTTGTAAGTTTTGTCACGGCTTGATAAAAACGCGCTCCACCTTGAGGGGTTTGTTTGTCTTGTCGTCAAGCTCAATCAAAAGCGCACAATAAATACAGGCACCCGTCGCAACTTCAAAATGACTCGGACGCGCCGTTAAAAATTTTCTGACCACGGGTTCAACGGAAATGCCCAAAATTGAATTTTTGACGCCGACCATGCCTAAATCGCTGATGTAAGCCGTGCCGTTCGGCAAAATCTGTTCGTCCGCCGTCTGAACGTGAGTATGCGTGCCGACAACCGCCGCAACTCGTCCGTCAACGAAATGCGCCAATGCAAGCTTTTCACTAGTCGCCTCGGCGTGGAAGTCAACAAAAATCGCGTCGCATTGCTTTTCGATGAAGTTTAAAATTTTGTCCGCCAACCTAAACGGATCATCAATCGGCGGATTCATGAAAGTTCGTCCCGAAAGATTGACGACGCCAATTTTCTTTTTGCCGACGGGATAAATGCAAAAACCCTTACCCGGCGTGCCTTCGGGATAATTCGCGGGACGAAGCAAAAAAGGTTCCGTGTCAATAATTTGCATGACGTTCGAGTTATCCCAAATGTGATTGCCGCTCGTAACGACATCCGCACCGCCGCGAATCAAATCGTCGAAAATGCTCGGCGTCAAGCCTTTACCGTGCGCCGCGTTTTCGCCGTTGACGATAACCATATCAATATTTTTCGCCTGTTTAAGTTCGGGCGTCCGTTCCATGAAAAAATATCTGCCGGGTCTGCCGACGACATCGCCGACCATTAATATTCGCAAAAAAAATTCACTCCTTCAACGTGCATAAACAACGACGCGTTCACGTTCGCGCACGCCGACAAGCCGACCTTCAACGCGCAACTGCCGCATATTGTTGAGACACTGCTCCAAATAATCTTCCTGCGCGATAAGATAATCTTCGTCGGGAATTGAACCGTCGTATTCTTCGATTAATCTGTCGCCGAAATAATTAAAAGCCAACTCCGTCAAAAGCGAAAGTTCCCGACAAGTCAAAGTTGCCACGTCACGCCGCACGTTTAAAAAGCACGTTCCGTAAACGCCTTCAACGTTGAGTTCGATTTTCGCGCCGCCCAAACCTTCCAGATGATGAAAAGTTTCGACCGACTCGGCAACATATGCCAAAAAGTTTTCAATGTCTTCCTGGGAAAATTTTCCGTTCAACGCAAAGGAGAATTCAAGCGTCTCGTCCTTCGAGTCGTAAGTTACCGACTGAACCGCAGGAAACACCACCAGAATCGAGGCCAACAATTTACTGGCATCGGGATTGGGTTTCTTCGTCTTCTTTAAAAAATCAAACACCGCTCTAACCCTCCTTAGAAAAGCAATTAGGAATTGGGAATGTTGAATTAGGAATGGTTGCGTATTTAATTCCTAATCCCTAATTCCTAATTCCTAACTGAATTTATTTTGCGTAGTCCACGACACGAACTTCGCGAATAAGCGTCGCCCGAATTTGTCCCGGATAATCCAAATCTTTTTCGATTTTCTTAACTATGTCGTGTGCAAGAATTGTCGCCTGCGCGTCGTCGATTTTATCGGGCTTAACCATTACGCGGATTTCACGTCCCGCCTGAATAGCAAAGCAACGTTCGACGCCCTCGAAACCTTCGGCGATTTCTTCAAGCATTTTAAGGCGTTTAAGATACATTTCCAAACTTTCGCGACGTGCGCCGGGACGAGCTGCCGAAACAGCGTCCGCCGCCGCAACCAAAACCGCTTCGACGGAAGTAGCTTCAATGTCGCCGTGGTGCGAGGCAATGGCGTTGATGACGAATTTATTTTCGCGATAACGTTTTGCCAAATCCGCGCCAATCGTCACGTGAGGCCCTTCGACTTCGTGATCGACTGCCTTGCCGATGTCATGCAACAATCCCGCACGTTTCGCCAAATTCACGTCAACGCCGAGTTCGCTTGCCATAATGCCTGCGAGCGTCGCCACTTCGATTGAGTGATTCAAAACGTTTTGCCCGTAGCTGGTGCGGTATTTGAGCCGTCCCAAAAGTTTAACCAAATCGGGATGAATTCCATGCACGCCGACTTTAAATGTCGCTTGTTCGCCCGCCTCTTTCATGCGGTTATCAACTTCGCGCTTGGCTTTTTCGACCATCTCTTCAATCCGTGCGGGATGAATTCTTCCGTCGGAAATAAGTTTTTCGAGTGCGACGCGGGCAATTTCGCGACGAACGGGATCGAATCCCGACAAGATAACGGCTTCGGGCGTGTCGTCGATAATCAAGTCAATGCCCGTCAAAGTTTCAAGCGTGCGAATGTTTCTGCCTTCGCGTCCGATAATGCGTCCTTTCATGTCGTCGCTGGGCAAAGTCACGACGGAAACTGTTGTCTCGGCGACGTGGTCTGCCGCGCAACGTTGAATTGCCGTGCTTAAAATGTCTCGTGCTTTTTTGTCCGCCTCGTCCTTGATTTGCGTTTCAAGTTCTTTGATTTTGATTGCCTTGTCGTGATTCAAACTTTCTTCGACTTCGCTCATTAAAATGCTTCGAGCTTCATCTTTTGAAAGTTGTGCAATGCGTTCAAGTTCGGCATCTTCTTTTTCCTGCATTGCGTCCAGATGTGCTTGCGACTCGTTGAGTCGTGCCTCCTTTTTACTCAGGAGAACTTCCTTTTTTTCGAGTGAATCAAGCTTTTTGTCGAGGTTCTCTTCCTTTTGCACCACGCGGCGTTCTTGCCGTGAAATTTCGTTGCGTCGTTCTTTGGTGTCGCGGTCGAGATCCTGTCGCATTTTATGAATTTCTTCTTTGGCTTCCAAAATGGCTTCTTTTTTTTCTGCGTTGCTTTTTTCCCGTGCTTCGTCGACGATGCGACGCGCTTCGTCTTCTGCCGAGCCGATTTGCGCTTCGGCAGTTCTTTTGCGTGCCGCGTAGCCGCCCACTGCACCGAGAATAATTGCGACGATAACTGCTGCGATTGTAATAGCGATAACACTCACCCCCCAAAAATTTTAATCGAATACCAAAGTATTTTATAGATTGTCAACTGATATGTCAAATGTTTGCCCAAGAAAAATACCGCTCCGATTGCTCAAAAGCGGCTGTTAATTTCCGGTGGCGCGTGTACTTTTCGGCTCAGTTGTACGCGTAAAGATAGATGTCGAGACTTGAGTTGCTTACTTCGTAATCCCACACGACGTAGCGGTAAATGCTTGGACACCAGAGCGAAGTCTTTTCGTGGTAATGCGTCATGTACGGGTTGCGGCGTTGAATGTTACTTTTCTTTTGGCGCAAAAGAAAAGTAACCAAAAGAAAACAGCCCGCTGTATTTCGCATCACGCGAAATGCGCGGGCGCGGCCGACATCCGTGTCGGCCGGATTTCGGTTAGGGCTTTGTCAAGCGTTACTTCGCAGCGGCGTGCGCCTTGGTAAGTGTAATATTCCGTGCCCCAAATGTCGATGCCGAGTTCGTTGCACCCAAATTTCAGAGCCTTGACGACGTTTTGAATTTTGTTATCGCACAAGCGAACGTCGACTGCCTGCGCGGGATTTTGACAGAGCAACAACGTCACCGCAATCATCGCCGCAAAAAATTTTTTCATGTCGATACCTCCGTCCTCGAAAATGAATTTGTCCGCCACGTTATCGCCGTCCTTGCAAAGGGTCTTCGCCGAAACGATTTCGCCCGACGGTGCCCGGCATCAGCAAGATGAACAGCCACAACGAAAAATACGCTATCGACGCGACGATTATGAAAATCATGTCTTCAATTTTGCTCGTCACGTCCCCGAAGATGCAAAGCAAATTCACCGCAACGAAAACCCACGCGAATGTTGAATCTTGTCCGAAATCCTGCAGGCGGCGCACGTCCAAACAGTAACGCGGAAACATGAATGCCAACGTCGAAACCGTGATAAGCACAAGCCCGGTCGTCGAAACTTCGCCACGCCTGTCGACGGTCGAAAAATAAATTATCGTCCAGATAATTATTTCGATAACCGTAAGGCACATACACCGCAGGAAATAATGCAGACGATTGAGCCGCCCGCTCGTCGACAAAAACATTTCGCGAATCGTTTTATCGTTTTGAATAACTTCGTCGGTTGAGCGCGCTCCGCACGAACCGCAAAATTCCGCACCCGCACGAAGTTTCGCGCCGCAGTTCGGGCAAAAGTTTGCCATAAAATCATCTCCTCAATCGTCGACGTTGAATTGACGTTGCAACTCGTAAGCGATAACGGCGGTATCCGTGCGAATTTTTCTGCACATGCCGGAGTATGTCCAATCCGTTGAAAAAATTGCGTTGCCCAAAGATTTATGCCAATGGACGATAAACGTGCCGTCGTCGTTCAAACCGATGTCGTAAATCGTTTTGCCGTGCGTGACGGAAATAATTTCGTCGCGGCGGTCGAAGGTGACTTGCTCGCCCCAAACGGCTTTAAGCGCGGGTTGCAGTCTGTTAAAAATTTCGTCGGCGGTCACGTCGTGAACGAATTTGAATTTCATAAGGCGCAGTTCGTCAAGCTGATTGTCAACGGAATCTTTGTCCATTTGAGCGACGATAAAAATGCCGATAAGCCCGCCGATAAGAATAATCGCGCCGAGCAGTATCGCGTTATCGCTGTCATTTTCTCGTGCGAAGGCAAACACAATCAAGCCGACAACCATCGCACAGCCGCAAGCGAAATAGCCCATTGCCGCCCACGAAAGTCTTTTGTCGGAAATCGGCGCGGAAGATTTGAGCACGATACCTTCAGCGGAAGTTTGCTGATTGTTAATCGTTTGTTGTGTTGTTTGAGCGACGGAAAGTTTTTGTCCGCAAGAGCCGCAGAATTTTACGCCCGCACGAAGTTTCGCGCCGCAGTTCGGGCAAAAGTTTGCCATAAAAAATTCCTCCTTACTCGGTGACGACGCGCAACGGGACATTGAATTCAACCGCGTTGAAATTTGCGGTGAACGCCTCGCAACGCAAGCTTGTAATGTTCACGCCGTCGGGAATGTCAAAAACTTCGTAATCGAATTTCGGCGTGCCGGGGTTAAGCATAAGTTCAATTTCGACGTTGCGGTCGGTGGTGTATGACGACGTGACATTATCGTTGCTCGAATACTTTCTGCCGCGCTCGTCGACAAGATAAATCGACGGCGTAAAAATCGGCTCGTTGGTTCCGTTGCCGACAATGACGGTGACGACGTAAAAAGTTCCGCGTGCCGTGTAACTCCCCAGATAATCAAACGACATTTGCTTTTGCGTGTGCCAATCGTAAAGCGCGCAGGCAATTCCGTTGCGAAGAATTCCTTTGTAAGTCGTCGTGCCGCCCACCGTGCAACTGTAGTTGTAACCGTCATTTGCGGGTTTCGGAGCAGGCGACGGCGGTGTCGGTTTCGGATTCGGCGTTGACTTGTAAACTGCAATGCGGGTGAGTTTTCCCGTTTGCGCGTCGAAGACAAAACGCAACGCCGAATTGCCAAAGTTATACGTGTAAATGTCGCCGCTGCCGTCTTTGTCGCGTGAATAATTCGTGCCGTAAGCTCTTTCAACTTGACTGAGAGAATCGCCGATGACAATTCCACGCGCTGTGGCATTTCCGCCCGTGCACGCCACGGTTTTGACAATGTCGTTTGCAAAGCCGACTTCGACATTCCCGTAGTTGAAATAATCTTCGTCTTCGTATGAGGGATTGCCGTATTTCGTTTTGACTGAAGATTTGCTCATGCCCAAAGTCAGACCGCCAATCGTCAAGTCGACTTCCGTCAACGGTTCGGGCTGTTTCGTTTTTGCGGGGTCGACGCCTTTGCTCACATAAACGTAAACCGTTTGACCTTTTGCAATGTTCGCGCCGGAGTTCGGGCTTTGCGAAATGATTTTTCCGATTGGCACGCTGTCATCGTAAGCGTCGGAGACATGCACTTCCAATCCGACATTTTTCAATGCGGCAGCGGCGTCACTTTGAGATTTGCCGACAACATAAGGCACCGTGATATTTGCGGGCTTCGACTGTTCAACGGGCGCGGGTTTTCGTGAGACGGTTCGATTGGGACTCGAAGATTGGAAGAATATCCCGAACGTTACAAGCAACAGTACCGCAACTCCCAAACCGATGTAGATGATTTCTGTCGGCGGTGATTTTGATTTCGGTGACGAATCGGGCGGCTCGTCACGGATGACTTTCGCGCCGCAAGTCATGCAGAAATTATCATTCGGCTCCAACTTTGCGCCGCACTGTTCGCAAAATCTTGACATGAGATATCGTCAGCTCCTTTCAACATGTGTCGCCGCGTAATGGTGATAAAAAATCATTGTCGCACCAACAAGAATTTATCATAGATACCCCCCTTTAATCAATAATCTGTGGGAAATTTTTTGCGGCGAAATTCCTGCTTAACAACGCGGCGAAGTGTTGATATAATGCGTGGAAATTTTTTTGTGAGGTTTTGCCAATGCTTAAGTTTCGCGACGAACTGGACAAGATGCCGTCGTATGACGGTGTGGAAAAAAATTATCGAATCAAAGTCAACGCCAACGAATGCACGCTTTCATTGCCGCCGTTGGTCGAAGAACGCGTTATGAATCGGCTGGCGCACGTTGCTTTCAATCGCTATCCGAACGAGGAATATTATTCGCTGGTCGAACAGATCGCGAAAAATTTTTCCGTCGACGACGAACAAATTTTGTTGGGCGGCGGGTCGAGCGAAATTATCGAAAAAGTTTTTCACGCGTTCGGCGGCGCGGGCAAGAAAGTTGTCTTCCCGCAACCGAGTTTTTCCATGTACAAAATTTACGCCAAAGCTGCCGAATCCGAAGGCGTGCCGTTTGACTTGGACGAAAATTTTAATCCGGACGTTGACGCCTTCATTGAAAAAATTCGCACTGTCGGCGCGAATCTTGCCGTCGTCTGCAACCCTAACAATCCCACCGGAAATGTCTTGACGCCCGCGCAGGTCGAAAAAATTGCCGCGTCGATTGACTGCGCGTTTTTGCTTGATGAAGCTTACGTCGAATTTTACGGACGTTCGGCGGTGAATCTCGTCGCGAAATATCCGAATTTGCTTGTCGCCCGAACTTTTTCAAAAGCTTACGGATTGGCGGGCGCACGCGTCGGCTACATGATTGCTCAACGCGAAGTCACGCGCATGGTCAACAAAACTTTCATGCCGTATCATTTGAATTCGCTGAGTTTGGTGACGGCGGACATTGTCTGGCAAATGCGCGACGAATTTATTCCGCGCCTGCAGATGATTGTTGCCGAACGCAAACGCATGAGCGAACGGCTTGAAAAACTTTCGGGCGTGAAAGTTTTTCCGTCGGAGACGAATTTTATTTTGTTCCGCACGGAGCGGGCGGCGGACTTGAAAGATTATCTGGAGACATTGGACATCGGCGTAAGATATTTTTCGCCTGACGCATTCGGGCTTAAAAATTGTCTGCGAATTTCAATCGGCACGCGTGTCGAGAACGACGAAGTTTTTGCCGCGATAAAAAGTTTGACGGAGGGCGCGCAATGAGAATCGGCAAAATCAATCGCTCAACGAACGAGACGAAAGTTGACGTTGAAATAAATCTTGACGGCACGGGGCTTGCGGAAATTTCTTCGGGCGTCGGATTTTTTGACCACATGCTGAAACTTTTCGCGGCGCACGGGCAATTTGATTTGAAACTTTCCTGCGCGGGCGATTTGGAAGTCGACGGGCACCACAGCATTGAAGACATCGGAATTACTTTGGGCGCGGCGTTAAAATCGGCTCTCGGCGACAAACGCGGCATCACGCGCTACGGAACTTTTTTTCTGCCGATGGACGAAACTCTTGCGCTGGTGAGTTTGGACATAAGCGGGCGACCGTTTTTGGTCTGCGACACGGGCGAACTTGCTCCGATGATTGGCGACTTTGACACGGAACTTGTCGAAGAATTTCTTCGCGCCTTCGCGTTCAATGCGGGCTTGACGTTGCACGTGAAAATTCTCTACGGAAAAAATTCTCACCATAAAGTTGAAGCGATTTTCAAAGCGTTGGGGCACGCGCTCCGCATTGCCGTTGCTCACGACGAAAAAATTACGGGCGTCCCGTCGACAAAGGGCGTCCTTTGAATCGGAGGCGATGAAATGAATTTTTTCGTGACGGGCAACGAAATTTTCAAGGTCGGAATTGATTTGAAGTTTATTGCGTCGGCGAAAAGTCACGGCGCAAATTTTTCATTCGACGGACAAACTTTGACTCAAAGTCTTTCAATCGCGCAAGAAGTTTTCGGGCGCGACGAACGCGGCAAAATTGATTTCGTGCTGATCGGTTTGGCTCCCGACTGTTTATTTCAAGGCGGCGACGTTGATAAAAATTTAAATGCGTTGGGCGAGTATCTGGAACTTTGCATTGACGGCGACGCGAAACCCGTCTGCGTGATTTTTCCTGTTGCGCCGAATGTTCGTGAGAGTTGCCGAAAAAATTTTGTAGAGCCGTTGCGTGCGATTCTTGTCGAGTTGAAAAAAGTTTACGACTTCGCGCTTGTCGACTTGTTTGATTTTCCACTTGCCGGCGGTTACTTTGACGGAGAATTTTTCTTGAACGAGCAGGGAAGATTTTTTGTAAGTTGCGCGTTGGGGCTCAAGCTCCACGAAACGATTTTGCCGTTTGAAAATCTGTGCAACATGACTTACGCGTTTTTTCAAGTCATTTCGCGCACATTCAGCCAAAAATATTTCAACGACGTGATGCGGCGGGTGTTTGCCGAATCTGCGAAAAAAATTTCCCGCAAGGACAGAATCAAAATCGGCTTTTCACTTTGGGATCCGTCGATGTGGTGCGGCGACAAACTGTACAAACTTTTTGCCGACAATCCGCGTTTTGAGCCGACGATTTTTCTTTACATGGAAGCCGCAAACGAAAACGAACTTAAGCAGCGAGATTTTGCGAAGGGAATTCAAAAATTCAAAGCGGCGGGGCTCAACGTTGTCCCTGTGGTCGACGGCGAAACCTTTATACCGAAACAGGACGTTTTGATTTTTTTAACGCCTTACCCCGATTTTTATCCGCTTGACTTTCAAACGACCGTGCTTACAGCCGAAACACTGGTAATTTACATTAACTATTGCATTGATGTTTGCGAAACCGACTTTTACAGATTGCCTGTTTTGGAATTCTCCCGTAAAGCTTTTTTCGGCTCCGAACAAGATACGCAAATGGCAAAAAAAATGAACCGAACGGGCGGCATAAATTTTCATTTCAGTGGTCATCCCAAGCTTGATGTCTTTTATGATAATACAAACAAATTTTCTTTCCCGTGGAAGATGATTCGACCCGACGCGAAGAAAATTATTTGGGCACCGCATTGGTCGATAAACGACGCCTTTATTGGTGGCGACTTGGCGTACGGGACTTTTCATCAAAATTATCAATTCATGTATCAGTTTGCCAAAAATCATCCCGAAACGTCTTGGGTGCTTAAACCTCACCCGCAACTTTTGCAATCTGCTGTTGAAACAAAACTTTTTGCCACACTCAAAGAATTTGAAAATTACCTGCGGGCGTGGGACGAGCTCCCCAATGCTCAAGTTTATACGGGAGGTTATTATCAGGACATTTTCGCGACGAGTGACGGCATGATTTTGGATTCGTGCTCATTCATTGGCGAATATCAATACACGCACAAGCCGATGATTTATCTCATGCGCAAAGGGCAATATTTCCACGAAGCAGCCGTAAAAATTTTGAACACGTCTTATCGCGTCGGCGGTAGTGATTTTGAAGGTATTGCCGCACTTGTGCAGAAAGTTTTTATCGAAGGCGACGACCCGTTGAAAGAGGCACGGCAGAAAGTTTTCGATGAACTGTTGGACTATCGACGAGTCAACGGAATGTCGGCTACAGAATTCATTTTCCGCAGCATTGCCGACGAATTGATCGGCAATTGAAAACTTGTAGGAGGCGATTCGATGAATTTTTTTATAACCGGCGACGGTTCAGTCAAAGCGAATATCAATTTGAAGTTTGTCACGCCTGAGGGAAGTCACGGCGCGAATTTTGCCGCCGACGGGCAAACTTTGACGAAAAGTCTTTCAATCGCGCAAGAAATTTTCGGGCGTGTTTCTTACGGCAAAATTGATTTCGTGCTGATTGGTTTGGCTCCGGACTGTTTATTTCAAAGCGACGACAACCTTTCAGCAGACGCCTTCGACAAAAATTTGAACGCGTTGGGCGAGTACCTGAAACTTTGCGTTGACTGCGGCGCGAAACCCGTCTGCGTGATTTTGCCAGTTGCTCCGAGCATTCGCGCCGATTATCGAAAAAAATTTGTGGAGCCGTTGCGCGAAATTCTTACCGAGTTTAAAAAAGTTTATGACTTTGAAATTGTCGACCTGTTCGATTTTCTGTACGCTGCAGAACTCTTCGAAAACGAGCGTCATTTTAATTTGTACACTGTGCCTTTTATGAATGTACTCTTGACATTCATGCTTTACAATCAAAATGTTTTGCCTTTCGCGGAATTTTGTCGTATGAGTTACGACTATTTCTACAAACTTTCTTATGCCATTGACAAGAACACCTTTAATTGCCTGATGGAAGAAATTTTTCGAGCAACCCTTGCCAAGCTCAAGCGCAAGGATAAAATCAAAATTGCATTCGTCACCGACCATGCGGCTACTTGGTGCGGCGACGATTTATACAATCTTTTTGCCCGCAACCCGCGTTTTGAAACAACAATTTTTCTTTGCCACTCCGTGGAATCGACTCCGGACGATGCCCGCCACGACTTCGAGCAATTTAAATTTCGCGGCTTAAACGTCATCGGAGTTTTCGATTTAAATGAGGAGACGCCGCCACAAGACATGGTAATTTTTTTGCGGCCATATCTTTTCACTTTATCGAAAAGTTTTCAGAGCGATGCAATGACGCCGCAAACGCTTTGGGCATACATTCACTATGGCTCAGAGACGACGACTATACCAAGTTATCACAATTTAGTTATATTCCGACTCGCGTGGAAAAGCTTTTTCGACAGCGAGTTGACGCGTAAGCTTTTCGACGAGCGATGTAAAATCGGAATGCCCCGCGCATATGCCAGCGGCCTGCCGAAAATGGATTTTTTCTTCAACATGCCCGAAAAATTTTCGTTTCCATGGAAGATGACGCGTCCGAACGCAAAAAAAATAATTTGGGCACCGCACTGGTCGATAACCGAAGCTTTTACTGATTATGGTATGGCGTATGGAACTTTTCATCAAAACTTTAAATTTATGTATGAATTTGCCAAAGTGCATCCCGAAATCTCTTGGGTCGTCAAGCCGCACCCCAAACTTTCGGAATCGGCAGTCGGGTCGGGTTTTTTCTCTTCCGTCAAGGCATTTGAAAATTATCTTCAAGCTTGGAACGATTTGCCCAACGCGCAAGTTTTCACTGGCGGATATTACCAGGAAATTTTTGCGACGAGCGACGGCTTGATTCACGACAGTTTGTCTTTCATTGCCGAATATCAGTTCACTCACAAGCCGATGATTTATCTCACGAGGGAAGATTCTACGGAATTTACCGAGCTGGGCGAAAAAATTTTGGACGTATCCTATCGCGTAAACGGAAAAGATTTTGAAGGCATAGCCGCACTTGTGCAGAAAGTTATTATCGAAGGCAATGACCCGTTGAAAGAGGCACGGCAGAAAGTTTTCGATGAACTGTTGGACTATCGACGAATCAACGGAATGTCGGCAAGCGAATATATTTTCCACAGTATTGCCGATGAATTGACCGGCGAACGATGACGAAATTTGTTTTCGATCTGGACGGCACGATAACCAAAGTCGAAACGTTGCCGATCCTTGCCGCCGAACTTGATTTGGCGGACGAAATGAAAATTTTGACGGATTTGACGTTGAGCGGACAAATTCCGTTCGATAAATCTTTCAGACTTCGTTATCTGGTCTTGCGAAATTTGCCGCTGAAAAAAATTCAAGACATTATGGCGACGATCGAGCTTGACGAAGAAATTTCCGCGTTCATTGCCGAGCATAAAAAAAATTGCGCTGTCGTCACCGGCAACTTGGATTGTTGGATTGAACCGCTTGCCGACAAAATCGGTTGTGAAATTTTTTCTTCGACGAGTGAACTTGACGACAAAAATTCGCCCGTGCTGAAAAAAATTCTTGATAAGGGCGCGGTCGTTCGCGAGCTGAAAAAAACTTGCGACAAAGTCGTTGCGATCGGCGAAAGTTTCAATGATGTCCCGATGTTTGAGGCGGCGGATGTTTCGATAGCTTTCGGCGGCGTGCATAAACCTGTTGACGCGGCGATTTCCGTTGCGAATTACGTTGTCTTTGATTCGGGCGCGTTGTGTCGACTGTTAAAAAAATTTCTTTAACTGGAGGAATAACTCATGCAGAAAACTTTGGTGCTCATCAAACCCGACGCCTTCGGGCAAAATCATTCGGGCGAAATCCTCAAAATTTACGAGGAAGCAGGCTTTAAAATCGTTGCGGCAAAAGTTATGCGCATGACCGAAGCTTTAGCGGCGAAACATTATGCCGAACACATCGGGCGTCCGTTTTATCCCGCGTTGGTCGAATTCATGACGAGCGCGCCGCTTATGGCGTTGGTTTTGGCGGGCGACGACGTGATTAAAAAAGTTCGCGAGATTAACGGGGCGACAAATCCCGCTGAGGCGGCCGACGGCACGATTCGCAAACTTTTCGCCGAAGACAAGACGCACAACGCCGTACACGCTTCCGACAGCGAAGAAAGTTCTGCGCGAGAAATTCCGATTTTCTTCAGCGCGGCGGAAATTTTTGACTGAACGATAATTTTCAATGCGGACGGCAAAATTTTTCTTGATAACCGCGGCGGCGGTCGCGGGCTTTTTTTTCGCGCTGACGAACGGCTCAGTCGAAATTTCTTCCGCGCAGGTTTTTTCGACGCTGACCGGCTCAACGGAACTTGACGAGACACGGCGTCAAATTTTGGAAAATATTCGTTTGCCGCGAACAATCGTCGCGATTCTTGTCGGCGTAAATTTGTCGCTGTCGGGCGCGATACTTCAAGGCGTAATGAAAAACCCGTTGGCAGACCCGCACATAATCGGCATTTCTTCAGGCGCGGGCTTGTTCGGGATTTTCGCGCTGATGATTTTCAACGACGCGGGCAATTTCATGACACCTGCGGCATTCGTCGGAGCAATGTTGGCGGCGGCGTTGATTTATATTTTGGCGTGGAAAGACGGCATTCGTCCGATTC
Source organism: Selenomonadaceae bacterium (assembly GCA_017515635.1). GTDB lineage: Bacteria > Bacillota > Negativicutes > Selenomonadales > Selenomonadaceae > Quinella. The sequence continues at coordinate 7,833 of JAFWFO010000036.1, read as the reverse complement.
GCGTGATTTTGGCGGGCGTGGCAGTCAGCGCATTTCTCGGCGCGGGAATTTCGGCGTTGTTGATTTTCGCGGGCGACAAAGTTCAAGGCGCGTTGCTGTGGATGGTCGGCGGCTTGTCGGCGCGTTCGTGGCAACACGTGTGGATTTTGTTGCCGTATTCAATCGCGGGCACGGCGTTGACATTTTTGGCGGCGCGTCATTTGAACGTTTTACAACTTGGCGACGAAGTGGCGACAGGTTTGGGCGTGCGCGTTAATCTCGTGCGTTCGTTGTTGACGGCGGTTGCGGCATTGCTTGCAGCGTCGGCGGTGTGTGTCGCGGGCTTGTTGGGCTTTGTCGGATTGATTGTCCCGCACACGGCGCGATTAATTCTCGGCTCGGATTATCAAATTTTGTTACCGGGCGCGGCACTTTTGGGCGCGGCTTGTTTGACGATAAGCGACACCGTTGCCCGAACAATTTTTGCACCGACAGAATTGCCCGTCGGAATTTTAACGGCACTTTTGGGCGCACCGTTTTTCCTGTATCTTTTGCGACGCGAACTTTAATTTTAGCTTTAAGCTTAGAGCTTTAAGCTTTGAGGAAAACGTTTCATCACCCCTTAAAGCTCAAAGCTTACAGCTTAAAGCTCCACTTGGAGGTTGCATGGAAAAAAAATTAAAACTCTTAACTTACGGCTGTCAAATGAACGTCGCCGACTCGGAACGCATGGCGGGCTTGCTCGCTCAAATCGGCTATGCGTTGACCGACGATATTGAAACTGCCGACTTGATTTTGTTTAACACTTGTTGCGTGCGTGCCACGGCGGAGGATAAAGTTTACGGGCAGATAGGTCGCCTCAAATCTTTGAAGCGCGAACGCCCCGAAATTATTTTGGGCGTGGCGGGCTGTCTTGCTCAAAAGGACGGCGAAAATTTAATCAAACGCAATTCGCACGTCGATTTTGTTTTGGGCACGGGACAGAGTTCCGAAGTCGCCCGCGTCGTCCAAAGCTTGGAGCGCGAACGAAAACATTTCGTCGATACTTCAAACGTCAGCGGCGACATCCCGACTGAAGTTTTTCCCGTGCGCGGCGGAAATGTTTCGACGTTCGTGCCGATAATGTACGGTTGCGATAATTTCTGCACGTATTGCATTGTTCCGCACGTTCGCGGACGTGAACGCAGTCGCAAGCCCGAAGAAATTTTTTCGGAAGTCCATCAAGCCGTCGCCGAAGGTTTCAAGGAAATTACTTTGCTGGGGCAGAACGTCAACTCTTACGCGGGCGGAATGACTTTTGCGGAGCTGTTGACCGCCGTCGATAAAATTTCGGGCGTCGCACGTCTGCGCTTTATGACAAGTCACCCGAAAGATTTATCCGACGAATTGATTGCCGCCATTGCGAACGGGAAAAATGTTTGCGAACATATTCATTTACCCGTACAACACGGCAGCAACAAAATTCTTCGCCGCATGAATCGCGTTTACACCGTCGAAAATTATTTGCGTCTCGTCGAAAAAATTCGCGCCGCAATTCCGAACGTGAGCTTGACGACTGATTTAATTGTCGGCTTCCCCGGCGAAAGCGACGAAGATTTTTCCGCGACGTTGGATTTTCTGCGCGAAGTCAAATTCGATGCCGCGTTCACGTTCATTTACTCGAAACGTTCGGGAACGCCCGCCGCGACGTTCGACGAACAGATTGACGACGAAGTTAAGCACGAGCGACTTACCGAGCTGATGAAAGTTCAAAACGAAATCAGCCTTGCGAAAAATCTTGCGCTGGAAAATTCCGTCGTTGAAGTTTTGGTCGAAGGCGCGAGCAAAACAGACGAAAATATTTTCACGGGACGCACGCGCACAAATAAATTGATTTTGTTCGAGCACGGCAACGAACACGCGGGCGACTTCGTCAACGTCAAAATCAATCAAGCACAAACATTTTTGCTTAAAGGCACAATCCAATAAAAAAATCCCTCGTCATTTGACGGGGGAATTTTTGTTATGCGTCCAAAAGTTTCAAAGCCGCACGATATTTTTCAATGCGGGCTAAATCTTTCGGCGCGGGATTTTTTATTCGCGACAAATCGGAATTGTGCTTGAGGTCGGCAATTTTTACGCGCCTTGCCAAAGTGTTTGACTTTATCGCCGCCACGTAATCGAGATACGGAATTTTTTCGTCGTGCGTTAACAAAGTCAAAGCCGCAGTTTCTTCGTCGGTGAGCGGAATTTTTTCGCGCAACTCGTTCAAAGTCAACGCCGTATCTTCAACCGTGTCGTGGAGCAACGCAACGATAATCGCCGAAACGTCGTCGGAAACCTGCGCGGCGACCGTCAACGGGTGATTTATGTATTCGACGCCGGCTTTATCGACTTGTCCGCGGTGAGCTTCCAAAGCCGTCAAATAAGCGCGCCGAATTCTTTCGTCGCTGTGATTTGCAAAATCCATGGCTCAATGGTGGAACAAGCGAACGTGAGTGAACGCCATCGCAATGCCGTATTTGTCGCAAGTTTCGATAACATTGTCGTCGCGAATCGAGCCGCCCGTTTGCGCAATGAATTCGACGCCGGACTTGTGTGCACGCTCAATGTTGTCGCCGAACGGGAAAAACGCATCCGAGGCAAGCGACACGCCGCGCAGATTTTTCAGCCAAGAAATTTTTTCGTCGTCGGTAAACGGCGCGGGTTTCACGGTGAAAAGATTTTGCCACGTGTCATCAAAAGTTTCGCCGCTCAAATAAACATCAATCGCGTTGTCGCGGTCGGGACGTTTGATATTTTTTTGGAACGGCAACTCAAGAACTTTCGGACATTGACGCAGGAACCAATAATCGGCCTTGTTGCCGGCAAGCCGTGTGCAGTGCACGCGACTTTGTTGACCCGCGCCGACTCCGATAGCTTGACCGCCTTTCGTGTAACAAACCGAATTCGACTGCGTATATTTAAGTGTAATGAGTGCCGTGAATAAATCGCGGCGAGCTTCGGGCGTGAAAGTTTTGTTCGCTGTCGGCACGTCGGCAAGGCATTCATCGGAAATTTTTACGTCATTGCGTCGTTGTTCAAACGTCACACCGAAAACTTGCTTTGTCTCGATTTCAGGTGGTTGATAATCCGGATTCATTTTGAGCACAAGATAATTTCCGCCGCGTTTGGACTTCAAAATTTCCAGAGCTTCAGCCGTGAATGCGGGCGCAATAATTCCGTCCGAAACTTCGCGCTTGATGTAACGGGCAGTTGACGCGTCGCATTCGTCGGACAAAATCGCGAAATCGCCGTAAGAACTCATTCTGTCGGCACCGCGTGCACGAACGTAAGCGGCGGCCTGCGGGCTTAAATCTTCGTCGGCGAAATAAATTTTTTTCAACACGTCGTCGAGCGGCAAACCGACTGCGGCACCGGCGGGGCTGACGTGCTTGAAACTTGCGGCGGCGGGAAGATTCGTTGCCTCGCGCAGTTCGCGAACAAGTTGCCAGCCGTTGAGCGCGTCCAAAAGATTTATGTAGCCCGGTCGACCGTTGAGCACTTCAAAGGGAAGTTCGCCGCCCGTCACAAAAACTTTCGCGGGCTTTTGATTCGGGTTACATCCGTACTTCAATTCCAGTTCGTTCATTTCAATCACCTCAGCGGGAAATTTCGGCGACCGTCAAAGAAATCCTGCCACGGAATTACAAGAGGCCGTCATGGATGACGGCCTCCGCCGACGCATTTGCGTGACGCAAATACCGTCGGCCAAATGGCTTACGCAACCGCTTTTCAACGCGATAACGTACTGCTTCGCTCGCCGCGTAGGCGCGGTTTCTTTGCTACTTTCTTTGCCGCCAAAGAAAGTAGATTAAAAAACTCAAATCGAATCGACAACCGTCAACGTTGCCTATAATCTGCGCCGCATGATATAATCGCTTAAAATTTTTGGAGGCGAGCTCATGAACAAAGAAGATTGGCAAAATTTTTTTAAAACGAAAGTCGGCAAGTGCAAGGTGCTCGTTATCGGCGACATCATGATGGATAAATATTACTACGGCGACGTGAAGAAATTCGCCAGCGATGCGCCCGTGCCCGTCGCCAAAATCGTCAAGCGCAAAACTTCCCTCGGTGCGGCGGCGAACATTGCCAACAACTTGGCGTCTCTCGGCTGTCAAACGGCGGTTGCAGGTTTCGTCGGCGACGATCACAATTTCGAGACGCTCTCAACGCAACTTTCCGAAAGCGGCATTGATCAAGACGGTTTAATCGCGACGGAGTGGCCGACCACGACAAAAGTTCGTATCATGAGCGGGCACGTGCAAATGTTCCGCATGGATTTTGAAGACCTTGCGCCGCGCAGTGATGAACAATTCGACGCGCTTTATAATTTCGTCAAGAATCGCCTTAATGACAGCCTCGACGCGATTATTCTTGCCGACTACGAAAAAGGCGTCTGCACGGAAAGATTTTGCGACTCGGTGATTACTGCCGCACACAATCACGGCGTGCCCGTCGTCGTCATGCCTTACGGTCAACAGTGGATTAAATACGCGAAGGCCGATTACGTCACGCCGAACGTCGCGAAGATTAACAAAATTTTGCTCAGCCCGATTTCGACCAAAGACGACGACGCTGCCGAACGCGCAGGCCGTTACATTATGCGGAAATTTCAAATCAAAAATGTTTTGGCGACGCGCTCATCTTCGGGCATTACACTTGTCACGGACGAAGAAGCTTTTCACGTGCCGACGCGTGTGCAGGAAGTTTTCGACAGCGCGGGCGCAGCGGACACGGTTGCGGCAGTTTTCGCAATGGCATTGGCGGGCGGACTTAAACCTGTCGACGGCGCATATATCGCCAACGTTGCGGCGGGTATCGTCCTGCGAAAATCCGGTACTTACGCAATCACTCGCGAAGACATGTTAAACGAACTCGCGGGCTAAATAACTTTCAAAGGAGCTGGCACAATGGACGAAACGACTTTGACTCAGGGCACACCTCCCGACATGCCGAGCGGCGGCGATATGCCTTCGGACGGCGGAACTCCCCCCGATATGCCTTCAGACGGCTCAAGCGGCGGAACTCCTCCCGACAGTAACGGCGGCGGCGGAAATTCTTCAAGCTCAGTCACGTGGAGCGGCGCAACCGAAATCACTTCGGGCGGCACGTTCGCCAATCAAACTTACATGTCGACGACTGCCGACCAAAATGCACTGCTTGTCAATACGAGCGACGCCGTTGCTTTGACGAATCCGACTGTTGCAAAAACGGGCGACTCGGACGGCGGCGACACTACGAGCTTTTACGGCACGAATTCCGGCATTCTCGTCAAGGGCGGTTCAACAACGTCAATCACGGGCGGCACTGTCAACACGTCGGCGAACGGCGCGAACGGAATTTTCAGCTACGGCGGCAACGGCGGACAAAACGGCGCGTCAGGCGACGGCACGACTGTTTACATTAACGGCACGACGATTGTCACGACGGGCGACCAATCCGGCGGAATCATGACGACGGGCGGCGGCGTCACTGCGGCGGCAAATTTAAACGTCACGACGAGCGGCAGATCAAGCGCGGCAATTCGCTCCGACAGAGGCGGCGGCACGGTTTACGTTTCGGGCGGTTCTTACACGTCAAACGGCGTCGGCTCACCCGCGATTTACTCCACGGCTGCCATTGCCGTTGAAAATGCCGTGTTGACTTCCACGCAATCCGAAGGCGTCTGCATTGAAGGTTTAAACTCCGTCGCTTTGACAAACTGCACGCTCAACGCCGCGAACACTCAACGCAACGGCAACGCACAATTTTTGGACGGCGTGATTTTGTATCAATCCATGTCGGGCGACTCGGCTGAAGGTACTTCGACTTTTTCAATGACGGGCGGCACAATCAACAACTACAGCGGGCACGCGTTCCACGTCACGAACACCAACGCCGTTATAAATCTTTCGGGTGTCACGATTAACAACGCGTCGGGAATTTTGCTTTCGGTTTGCGACGACGGCTGGTCGGGTGCCTCGAACGTTGCGACAATCAACGCAAGCAATCAAGCTTTGGTCGGCGATATTCTTGTCGGCAGTGATTCGGGCTTGACGCTGAACTTGACGAACGGATCAGCTTTCGCGGGCAATGTCGGCGGCACGATTTACGACGCCAGCGGCAATTTAATTTCGTCGACTGTCGGCGCGATCAATGTTGTCCTCGACGATTCAAGCGTCTGGTATTTGACGGGCGATACTTACGTTACGGGCTTCACCGGCAACGCCGCGAACGTCATAACTAACGGACACAATTTATTTGTCAATAATTCTGTTTTGCAGGGGACGACAACAACAATGGAAGAAACAACAACTGCAATTTCGGGTTTGACTTTCAGCGCAGACGGTACGGCTGTTACCGTTGATTCAAGTTACCCGAGCACGGGAATTAATTTGGGCGACGTGCCGACAGTTGTCAACGTCGACGCTTCGGGTGCGGGAGATTTTTCGACCGGCTTCACGATTTACGGCAACGCGCAAAACAATTCAATTCAAGGCAGTTACAACACCTCGAACATAATGTGGGGCGTTTCGGGCAACAACACACTTCGGGCGGGCGCGTTTACCGACAAATTCATTTACACGGGCGGCGGCAACGATGTGTTTTACTTCACGCCGAACATGGACGGCGACAGACTTTATCTCGGCACGGAAATTTCGTCAATCATTCGCAGCGGAGGCACTTACGCGTTCTTCACGCCGCAGGGTAACACACTCACTTTGGCGACTTCCGGCACGACCGATTACGACCAAATTTATTTCACGACGGACGGCACGAATTTTTATACCGCGCAAATTGCCGACATGAGCTCGACGGAAATTCCTTACCAAGGATCGGACTTGACGGTTCTCGCTCAGCCCGGCACTTTGGTTGTCACAAGTTACCCCGAAGAAGTTTACACGTTCGAAGACGGCTCGACTTTCACAATGGGCGGCGGCGTTCAAATTAATCTCGACGGCTCGGCGGGACAATCTTTCGTCAACATTTACAACGTCGACGCAACAAATTCTTTTGGCGACGATGTAATTTTCGGCGACGCTAATTCCAACATAATCATTGAAGGCGGCGGCAACAATACGCTTTGGGGCGGCACAGGCAATGCGGCTGATTATCTTTCGGGCGGCACCGGCGAAGACGTTTTCTTCTACGGCAAAGGCGACGGCAATGACATTATCGTCAATGCGTCCTTGCCCGACAAAATCAATCTTTACGACGTGACTTTGAGCGACATTATTTCCGCGACGGAAGTCGAAGACGTAAACAACGGCACGGGCACGATTTCGCTTACGCTCAACACGGGCAACACGCTTACGATTCAAGGCACCGACTCCATGAGCGCGGCAATAAATCTCGCTGACGGTTCGTCTTGGCGTTATCATCGCGGCACGGGTTCTTGGCAAAGCGCGTGACTTTTTGACGGCGTTTTGAACGTCAAAAAAAATTTGTCGATTACCTTCGCTGATAGTATAATGCGTAGAAAAATTTTTCTGCCAACTGTCAACGAAGGTTTTTGTTTTGGACATCGTGACTCACTTCTTAATTTTGCTTTGCGACGCGTGCGAACAGGCGGGCACTTTCCAACGCAGGTCGCCAACATGATGGTTACCAAAGACGAAATCATCACCATGACGGGCGGCATTGTCAAGTTGCTCGAAGCTTCGACTTATGCGCCGCTCAAAGAACTTGAAAACCTCGAAGGCGTCTTGATTAGGGCGTGTTCACACTAAAGAATCAAAAATCAAGACGGAAAGAATAAAACCGGCAAAAACAATATCCAACTTGTCGTAACGAGTGAAAATACGCCTGAAACGCTTCAACCGCCGAAAGAATCGCTCAACCTCATTTCTTCGC
>JAFWFO010000035.1 GCA_017515635.1 Selenomonadaceae bacterium | reverse complement strand
CTGATTGGAAGTTAAGCAGGGGTAAAATCCGCCGACTTCTATAAAAAGTTTGAAGTAAAAAATGGGCGGGGCATCGTCCATCGAAGGAGACTTTGTAAGACCTTGAATTTTTTTGGGGCATTAGTTGATGATAGCGGAATCTGCCGGCTTTAGCCGTGCGGAGTATGTCAAGTTAAAAAAGTCGTGCCTGCGTTGACGGCGGGCGTGCCACATGATAAATTGCCTGCAGAAATTGTTCCAAAATTTTTTCGAGGGAGTGAGCAATTATGAGGAAAATTTTTTTGACGGCGTTGGCAATTTGCATGATGAGCATTGCAAGCGTCGCGGGGGCGCAGGCGAATTATAATTTCGTCGCCGTGTCGGATTTGTGCCCTCAAGGTTTCGTCGACGCAATGGGCAACGGGTCTATCTATCAAAATTTGCGGCAACAGGGCACGACTGTCGCATTCACTGCGCCGAGTCATCATCCCGAATTGAACGACCCGCAAAATTTTGCCGGCTTGGAAGTGCACAGATCACTTTTCGGAATTCAGGGCAACGAATCTCCCAACGGCGAAATTCACTTTTACGTTGCTCCCGATAACAGCGTCTTCGTCTTGAGAATCGTCAACACGGGTGACCCGCAACTGGCAGGCGCGGTGCTGTGCATGGCAATGGAGGCTCTAGGTGTCAATCAGCAGGAAATGCAAATTTTACTCAGCACGCAGTCTGTCACCGCTGAAACGTGGTGCCAAAACGCGGGACGGAAAATTATTCGCGTCGTCGCCGACCAAACAGGTAACAATGTCCTGTTTTTTGGTGCATCAAATTAAATCCTGACAATCAATTAAATCATTCGCAAAAAATTTCCCCCGTCGAGTTTTCGGCGAGGGAATTTTTTTATTAAGTCATCTGCTTAATTTCGATTGCGTTGTCAAAAATCTTTCAGCCCGAAATTTTTTAGTGCGCCGACGGAATTTCGCCAATCGCGTTTGACTTTAACCCACAGGTCAAGAAAAACTTTCGTGCCCAAAAGCATTTCGATTTCGGGACGCGCTTGCTTGCCGATTAATTTCAACATCGCGCCGCCTTTGCCGATTAAAATTCCTTTTTGGGAGTCGCGCTCCACGTAAATTGTCGCCCGAATAAAAATCGCGCCGTTATCGCGTTCGGTGAATTCATCAATGTCGACGGCGATTGAATGCGGAACTTCATCCTCAGTTGCGTGCAAAATTTTTTCACGAATCAGTTCGGCGACAATCAAACGTTCGGGCTGGTCTGTCACCATGTCGGCGGGATAATATTGCTCACCTTCAGGCAAAAATTTTTTCGCTTCGTCAAGGAGCGCGTCGACGTTCGTGCCTTCAGCCGCGCTTATCGGAATGACAGCCGCGAAATCACGACGTGCGGAGTATTCAGCAATAATTGGCAAAATTTTTTCGCGTTCAATCAAATCGACTTTGTTGACGACGAGAATCACGGGCTTTGTCGTCGAGTCCAGACGTTCAAGAATATATTTTTCGCCACCGCCGAATTTTTCCGTCGCGTCTATGACGAAAAAAATTGCGTCGACTTCGCGGAGTGTATCTTCCGCCGCCTTGAGCATGTATTCACCGAGTTTGAATTTTGGTTTGTGAATACCCGGCGTGTCGAGGAAAATAATCTGCGCGTCGTCGCCTGTCCAAATGCAACTGATTCGGTTGCGCGTGGTCTGCGGCTTGTCGGACGTGATGGCAATTTTCTGCCCGATAATTTTGTTGACGAGCGTTGACTTGCCGACATTCGGGCGACCGATAACCGTGACGAATCCAGATTTATAATTCATGATGATACCTCCAAAAATTTCGCGAGCTTGACACGCGGCGACAACATTTGAATCGTCAAAATCTTGCGGCGCGCTAATTGGATGCAACGTCACGTTGCCCGCCAAAAAAAATTCCCGCAACTCACGCGGGAGAAATTTTTATTCAGTCCAAAAAATCTTTGAGTTTCTTTGAGCGTGCGGGGTGACGCAATTTCCGCAAGGCCTTCGCTTCAATTTGCCGAATGCGTTCGCGTGTGACGTTGAAACTTTTGCCGACTTCTTCAAGCGTGCGCGCCTTGCCGTCGTGCAAACCGAAACGCAGTCGCAAAACTTCTTTTTCACGTGCCGTCAGCGTGTCCAAAACTTCTCCGAGCTGTTCTTTGAGCAACATGAAACTTGCGGCGTCGGCGGGAGCTTGCGCGTCGTGATCTTCGATAAAATCGCCGAGATGTGAATCATCTTCCTCGCCGATTGGCGTTTCAAGCGACACGGGTTCTTGAGCGATTTTTTTGATTTCGCGCACGCGGTCGACGGGCACTTCCATTTCGACGGCAATTTCTTCGTCGGTCGGTTCGCGTCCGTTTTTCTGCAAAAGGTTCCGCGACACGCGAATCAATTTGTTAATCGTCTCAACCATGTGCACGGGAATTCTTATCGTGCGCGCTTGGTCGGCAATGGCTCTGGTTATCGCCTGACGAATCCACCACGTCGCGTAAGTTGAAAACTTATAACCTTTGCGGTAGTCGAATTTCTCAACGGCTTTAATCAGTCCGAGATTTCCTTCTTGAATCAAATCAAGGAACAACATGCCGCGCCCGACATAACGTTTAGCGATTGACACGACAAGCCGCAAATTTGCTTCGGCAAGATCTTTTTGCGCTCTGGAACGTTCGGCTTCGTCGGACGACTCCATTTTTTTCGCCAAATCTTTTTCTTGTTCGGCAGTGAGCAGTTGCACGCGCCCGATTTCTTTCAGATACATGCGAACGGGGTCGTCGATTGAAACGCTGTCGGGAATGTTCATGTCGACTTCCACGGGCTTGCTCGGAAGTTCCGCGTCGTCTTCTGATGCATTTTCCTCCGGATTTTCGACGTTGCTCAGTTCGTCGACTCCGTCAAGCGCGACTGTTTCGGACGCTAAAACGTCGTCAGTTGTGTCGGCGGCGTCGTCCGGATAATCGGGCTCGGTGTCCTCATCGGTTATTTCTATGCCTGCTTGTTGACAGCCGCTTAAAATCTCGTCAATTTCGTCCGCGTCGTTGACGATACCTAAACTTTGAGTTATTCGCTCCAAATCGCTCCAAGTGAGCTTGCCGCCTTTTTGTCTGCCTTTTTCGACCAGCACCGAGACGATTTTTGACGTGCGTCCTTTGCCGGTTTTGGTCTCGTCCGCGTGCGCGTCCGTCGTTTCAATTTTCTTCGGCGCGGAAGAATTTTTTTTGTTTGCCGACGGGCTGCCGCCGCCTTTGTTTGGCGTGACAGTTTTATTTTTTTCTGTCACATTGCAGCCTCCTTTCGTTTATGGGACAAAATTTTTCTATTCCCTACAAATCGTCCATTGCTTTTTTTATTTTGAGCGACTCATTTAATTTGTCGAGATAATCTGGATTGCCGCTCTGCATATATTCTTCTGCCTGAGCGAGAAGATCGGTATATTGTTTTTTGAGCCGAATGTATCGAAGAGTTTTGATTGAATCTTCAAAGGCCTCCACGTCGATTGCTCTGCGTTCGTCGGTTTGGCGCAACAATATCCGAGACAATTCCTCGAAGGCCTGCGCGCTCAATTCTTTTTCGGCGTTCAAATCGTTTGGGTGTTTGCCGCTGTCCGCACAATTTTTCAACCACAGGAGAATTTCTTGATGAACTGCCGCGAACAAATCAAGCGGCACCGTTGCCATCACGTAAGAGACAAGGTCGCTGTCGTTCCATACCATGCGCAAAATTGTTTCGCCCGACGTTTTGATTGACGGATCAATCGGCGCGGAAATTTTTTTCGCGACAACTGGAGGCGGCGGATTGCGATACGTGGAAAATCTGTGCCATTCTTCGTCGACAACGGTTTCTTCCAAAACGAGCGCGGTGGCAATTTTTTTTCGGTACTCGTTGCGATTGACGCCTGTAACTTTGGCGACAACGGGCAAAAGTTCCTGCAACGCCCGAATTTTCCCCGGCGGAGTTGAAGTGTCGACGTGCGCCAAAACGTAATCGATTTGATAATCAATCAACGGCACGGCATTTTTTATCAGTTCGTCGAAAGCCGTCTTGCCTCGGTTACGAATGAATTCGTCGGGGTCTTTGCCTTCGGGAACTTTGACGATGAAAACTTCCGCGCCGGCCGCCTGCACAATCGGTAACGCACGCATTGTGGCGCGTTGCCCCGCTTCGTCGCTGTCGTAACAAAAAATAATTTTCCGTGCGTAGCGCAGAATCAATTTCGCATGTTCGGGCGTAAAAGCGGTGCCGAGCGTTGCGACAACATTTTTTATTCCCGCCGCGACGAGAGAAATTGCGTCCATGTAACCTTCAACGACGATTGCGAAGCCTGCGGAATTTATCGACAGATGCGCCTTGTCGAGACCGAAAAGCAGATTGCGTTTGTTGAACAGCGCGGTTTCGGGGCTGTTGAGATATTTGGGCGAATTGTCGTCGGCAACAAGAATTCGTCCGCCGAATCCGACCGTGTGCCCGAAAATGTCGTTTATCGGAATCATCACGCGCCCGCGAAATCTGTCGTAAAATCCCGAATTGTCATTTCGCCGCTTGACGAGTCCGGCTTTTTCAATTTGCTCCGCCGAAAAACCTTGTTGCGTCAATTTTGTAAGCAGAATTTCCCAAGCGTCGGGCGCAAATCCGAGTTTAAACGTTTCGATTATCTCCGTCGTAATTCCACGCCCCGCAAGATATTTCCTGCCTGCTTCGCCGCGAGCTGTCTTGATTAAACATTCGTGGTAAAATTCCTGCGCCAAAGTGTTGCACTTGAGCAAAATTTTTTCTTCACGGCGGCGGCGTTCTTCTTCGGGCGAAAGTTTTTTCGTCGGCAGAGGAATTCCCAATCGCTCCGCCTGCAACTTGACCGCCTCGAAATAGCTGATGTTTTCAATGAGCGACAGAAACTTAAAGACGTTGCCGCCCGTGTGACAACCGAAACAATAAAAAAATCCTTTGGCGGCGTCCACGCTGAACGAAGGTGTCTTTTCGTTGTGGAAAGGACACAGCCCCCAATATTTGCCGCTGCGTTGGTTGAGCGACACATAACGGGAAATTACGGAATAAATATCCGATCGTTCGCGAACCTGTTCGACAAATTCATCCTGTTCCGCGTTGCTCACTGCTTTCACCCTCCGTGGTGTCTATATTCCCCGTGACTTGTAAATTTCCTTTTTTCGCCGCGCAAGAATTTTTGCGGTCAAAAAAAAAACGCGCCTTGATTGACACGTCACAAAATTTTTTTCAGCGATTTACATCACGAAAACTTTTTGAAGTCGAACACGATAATTTTTATGCTGGGCAGCGGTCGATTGTATTGGTCAAGCGCGGGTCTGAACGTCCATTGCACGGCGGCTTTAATCGCAATTTCGTCGACGAGTTCTTGTCCCGAAGATTGCAAAATTTCCGTTTCAGTGACTTTGCCGTCTTCGTCGATTGTCGCGGCGATGGATACGAAACCTTTGTAGTCGAGGGCGTCGGCTTTTTCGGGATAAACTTCCGTGATAGCGACGGGCGGTTGAACGATTTCCCGATTTTCGGCGGGCGGTTCAACTTTCGGCTGCGCGGGCGGCTTTTCGGTGACAATCGGCGGCGGCGGGCGCGTGACGGTTTGCGGGCGTTCGACGGGCTTGGGACGTTCAATCGGTTTGACTTCGGGAATTTCTTCGACGGCGGGCAATTCGGGGATTTTCAATTCCGGCACGAATAAATCCTGCGCGTTGAACGGCGACGAATTTTCTTTAACGGGTTCCACAAAAATTTCGTCCTCGTCGATTGAAATCACTTCGTCCGACAAATCCACGTCAACCCAATCGAACGCCGTCACTTCCACGATTTTCGGTTCAGGCTCAAGTTTTTCCGCGACGAAAGAAAATCCCAACGCCGCCAGCAAATTTAAAATTATCGCCGCGAAAATTGTTGCCGACCAATGCGGTGAGTAATTCATTGTTTCAGCTCCGTTGCGATTGAAACTTTGCGTGCGCCCGATTTTTTCAGCAAGTCCAGCACGGCAACGACATTTTCATAACGCGCAGATTTGTCGCCGCGCAGAACGAAAATTGTATCTTTGTCCGCCGAAATTGCCGCGTGAATTTTTTCGACGAGCTGTTGACTTGGTTCGCTGTCCTTGTCGAAAAGAACTTCGCCGCTTGCAAGTACGGTTATCGGTATGACGTTCGGGCGCGTCTCTTGTGCGGCAGTCGACGCTTGCGGCAGGTTCACGGGCAGGGAATTCGTCTGCACCATGTAAATTGTGCCGAGCATGAAAAACACCAGCAGAAACAGCATAATGTCAATCATCGGGATAATCATGACGAGCGGCTGAGTTTTTTCGCGAAAATCTCTGCGTTTCATTGTCGACCTCCCAAATTTGCAAGCACAATGTTGACCGTTTTGTCGAGCGTCGTCAAATGTTCGTCGAGTTTCTGCGCGAAGTAAGTATGGACAATCAACGCGAAGATTGACACGCAAAGCCCCGTTGCCGTCGCGATTAACGCTTCACCTATTCCGCCGGTTATCGCCAAAGGTTGCCCCGCCTGCAAGCTGAAAATGTTAAACGAATCAATCATGCCCGAAATTGTTCCGAGCAACCCCAAAAGCGGCGCAAGCGTCACAATCATCGACAGATAATTTAATCGTGCGCGAAGTTTCATCGCCTCTTCGTCGTAAGCAATGTTTAACGCAAGTTCGACGTTTTCGCCCGCAACAGCCGCTTTGACGCCCGCCGACGCCACGAGTCCCACGCAAGAATTTTCCGTGCGGCAAAAGCTTAATATTTCGTCCGCCTGTTGAGCGCGCAGACGTTCTTTCAACGCGGGCAAAAATTTTTCGCTGTCACGCACGGCGTAAGCGTAAAATCTGAAACGTTCAATGCCGATTGCGGCGACGGCGACCGAGCAAATCGCAAGCAGATACATGACGGCTCCGCCCTTGGCAAAAAGTTCAGCGACATCCAAAAAAATCTCTCCAATCAAATCATTTTCGGCAGGATAGCACAGAAAAATTTTTTACACAACACGGCGATTATCTGCAAAAAAAAATCCCCCGACATTTGTCGAGGGAAATTTTTTTTAATCGTCGCGTTTGCGTCCGAAAAATATTTGCAGGAAAATTATCAGCACCGCGCCGATTATCGCGCCGGGAATCAGTCCGTCAAGCCCGCGCATGAACGACATAAAAATCGGCGTGCGCATGTGAGCGAACGTTTCAACCATTGAGCCTTGACCGATTGTCGCCGCCATTACCAGCACGAAACAAATCATTTTCGGAAATTTTTTCAGGAACGCCGCGAACGCAAGCATAAACGCGGGATGACCGAAGAAAATTTCTTTCGAGCGCGGCCGAGCGTAAAACAACTGTTCAAGCATGGCACGAATTTTTATTTCGACGCCCGAAACCGGCATCCCCGACGTGTGACCGCTGCGCGCAATCAAAACGACGAATGCTCCGAGGACGACCAGCAACGCAAGAAATGCTTTGACGGTGATTGACTTGTCCAAAATTTCTTTTACCTGCTGAACGGCGGGAACATTTTTGCGCACTTCGTCGACGATGTTGAACCGTTGCAGGAACGCGACGGCAACCAAAATCAACGGCAGGACGAAAGTTAATTTTATGCCACGAAAAATTTCAAACTCCAAGAAATAAGACACGTCCGACAACGCGCCCGAAAGATACGCTGCGCCCGTCAAGCTCAGCAAGCCCGTCACGAGCAACGCGAATGCCGAAATCCACACGATTTGGAACGTCGACAAATTTTCTTTCAGTCGTGTTACGCGGTTTTGAATTCGGATTTTGTACTGAATGACGCGGAGCAAATCCAGTTGCCAAATTATCGCCAACGCGGGGAACAAACTTGCGCTGAAGAACGCCGCGAGCAATCGAACTTTGCCGCCCGCCCCCATGACAAGCGGAGCCGCCGCCAATATCGCCAGCACCGCGAAAAGTTGCAACTGGAATTTCGGATTGTGATTGAGCCGACGCGAAATTAACGACAGATACAACACGCCCGCTGCCACGACGCCGACGATAACCAGCACGCGCAAAATCACGTTCGGGTAATAATTTTCAAACGTGCCCGCCTTGCCGAAAGTAAATCCGTCGCGCTCCAAAACGTCATGCACTTCGCGGAAATATTTCAAATTCGTTTCAAGCAAAGTCATTTCGGGCAACGGCTTTGTGTATGTGCGCAACAGGTTGATTCGGATATTGCGCTCTCTGTCCGTCGTCGACCAACGATTAACCGCCGCGTCAAGCAAAAGTTTCGGCTGTTCGTCTTTCGGAATGGCGTAAAGTCGCGCAACGTGATCTTCGCCGATTTTCTGCGCCAAGTAATAAAGTCCCGTCTGCGGATAAAATTTCAGTTGCGTAAAGTGTTCAATCACGCCGAACGTTAAATTGCGCTTCGTGAAATTTTCTGCCGTCGTGTCCAAAAAATTTGACGCGCCGAGAACTTCGGGGCCATCGAAAACAATTTCGGAAATCGGATAATATTTGATCCGATCAAAGAAGAATTGAATATTTTCCACCGTGCATTTTTGGAAATTCATCGGGCGGGCAAGAATCATGAAACCTGCGGCGCGAGTTTTATTCATTTCTTCGCGGGACAAACCAAGCGGCATTTTCATCAAGTCGCCGAAACTTCCCTTGACTTCGATAACTTCAATTCCGCCGACGGAAAAAATTTTCACGCGTTCCGTGCCGAGCCGCTGAAATAAAGCTTCTTTCGTGTCGTAATAATTTTCAAGGTCGCCGCCGACAATGTAGACGCGATTGGGCGAAATGTAGCCGAATTCAATCGTCTGCCGCCAAAGTTCATTCGACAGCGTGCCGCTTTGATAATTCGACAATATTTGGCTGCCGTCAAGCGCGAAAACTTTTCCGTCGCGATTGAGCCGCTCAAGTGTCGAATCGTAAATCGCAAGCGAAGTTATTCCCGCGTCTTTCAACAGCGGCAACACGTCATCAATTTCGACGCCTTCTCGGGCGGCAATGTCGGCGATGTCTCGAAAGTCAACCGCCATGTCAACTTGCATGTTGTTGCTTTCGACGACGTAACGTTGTCCCGCGATAATCAGCGAGGCGAAAAGTCCAATGGCGATTATTATCAGCAACGTTCGATTGTAAAAAAATTTTTTCATTGGCAGTTACCGCGTCGCTTTGACGAATGCTTCACCGTTGCGCATCTCAACCGTGCGGAATTGCATACCGAACGGCATTTTGACGGCTTCGGTTAAATTGATGTCGCCCAAAAATTTATCAAGATTGATTCGGCGCAAAATCGCGTTTTCCAAGTTCAAATGCAGAATTTGGAAATACAAATCTCCGTCGCGGGCGATAATTTGTCCGCCGATTTGCACGTCCGCTTCTCTGCCGAGGATTTTGACTTTGCCGGATGCCGCGATACCTTCGGGCGACATGCCGACTTGCGGATTTTGAATGGCGTCAACTTTTTGAGCAAGAAAATCGCGCAGACTTTCCGCCGTAATTATTCCGCTCAATTCCAAACTGCCCGCCGACTTCAAAACGCGGTTGGTGTGTTCTTCGCGGCTGATACCGTCGGACGGAAAAATTAATTCTTCAAGGTTAATGTGAATCGCCGAACCGTCAAGCACCGCTTGTTTCAAGTTAAGGTCGCCGATTGTCGCGGAATTCGCTTCGCAGTGAAGGCTGTCAACGTAGCCCAAAGAAATTTTCGCACCGGGCATGGCGTTGAGCGTCAACGAAACTTCCTGCGCGTGTGTCGCTTCGGCAACTTTATTTTTAAGATAGTTCGTCAAAGCTTTGGGCACGAGGAATTGAGCGAACGCGCCCGCCGCCACAAGCAAGACGACTATTAATGCCAAAAATTTTTTCATGTAAACACTCCGTTATTAGCTTTGAGCTTAAAGCTTACAGCTTAAAGCTAGATTTTTACATTCGCTTTGGCGGCAAGGAACGCACGAATAAACGGATCAAGTTCGCCGTCCATGACCGCTTGCACGTTGCCGGTCTCTTCGCCCGTGCGCAAATCTTTAACGAGTTTGTACGGCTGAAAAACATACGAGCGAATTTGACTGCCCCATTCGATTTTTTTCAGGTCGCCTTCGAGTCCGGCAATTTCCTGTTCTTTTTTCTCAAGCTCAAGTTCAAAAAGTTTCGCCCGCAACATTTTCAAGCAACGTTCACGGTTTTGAATTTGCGAACGTTCATTTTGACATTGCACGACAATTCCCGTCGGGATATGCGTCATGCGAACGGCCGAAGACGTTTTGTTGATGTGCTGACCGCCCGCGCCCGAAGCCCGATAAGTGTCGACACGAACGTCCGCCATGTTTATATCGACTTCGACCGCGTCATCAATTTCGGGCATGATGTCGCACGCACTGAACGACGTATGCCGCCGCGCATTTGAATCGAACGGCGAAATTCTTACCAGACGATGAATTCCTTTTTCGGATTTCAAATAACCGTAAGCGTTGTGACCTTTGATGAAAACCGTTGCGGATTTAACGCCCGCCTCGTCGCCGGGGAGTAAGTCAACCGTCTCGACCTCGAAGCCGTGACGTTCCGCCCAACGCGTGTACATTCGCAACAACATTTGCGTCCAGTCTTGAGCCTCGGTGCCGCCCGCGCCCGCGTGCAAAGTCAAAATCGCATTGTTCGCGTCGTAAGGTTCGCTGAGCATGACTTCAAGCCGTAAATTTTCAAGCCCGCGTTCAATCGCAGAAATTTCCGCCGAAAGTTCAGCCTCCTGCGACAAATCATCTTCCTCAAGCGCAAGTTCCAAAAGAATCTGCGCGTCGTCGAATTTCGTCAAAAGATTTTTGTAAGTTTCGATACCCGATTTAACGTCGTTCAGTTCCTGCGTGATTTTCTGCGCGGATTCGGGGTTGTCCCAAAAAGTCGGCTCGCCCATCTTGTATTCAAGTTCGGCGATTTTTTCTTCTTTGCGGGCAACGTCAAAGTGAATTCCCCATTTCGTTCAATTTGTCGCGCAGAGCCACAAGCTCGGCTTTTCTGTCTTCCAGCATTGAATCACATCCTTAAATTTAATTCGTAATGCATAATGCGTAATGCGTAATGAAAATTTTAAATTGCCGCCGTCATAACTTTGGCGTTTTCAATCGCCGACAACGCAGGTGAAAATTTTTTCAACGCCGCAATCGTCCGCTCGAACGTGTCCGCCAAAACCAATTCGACGCGCCCGCCCAAAAGTCTTTTCGCCTGACGGAACACCAATCGATAATCGGGACTCGACGCAACCAAAACATAACTCGACGCCAAATCCGAATGTGCCGCGCCGATTATTTCAGCCAACGACGGCGAAGACTCTTCGGAACCCGAAACCAGAATTGATGCGCCCGCGTCCTGAAGTTTTTGCGCCTCGACGGAATCTTTCGCGACGGCAAGCGCGGCGACGTTCATCAACGCATCGTGCACGGGCAAGGCGTGTACTTCGCTCATGTTGGTGATTTTGACATCTTTGAGAGGCCCCCAACCGATTGCCTGTTCCAAAGTTTTGCCGACGTGATCCGTGTGCAGGTGAATATCCAAGCCGCCGTTGGATCGTTCGACGATAGAAAAACTGCTGAAGTCGCGCATTTGCCGTTCAAGTTCGGGCAAGCTCGCTTTGGAATTTTTCACGCGCAGACGAACGCAATACGGTCGCACCAAATCATTTCGCGGGTCGGGCATATTTTTATGTTTGCCGAGACCGAGCGACAAACTCACCGCCGGCGAAACAAAATTCCCGTCAAGCCCTTTCAAACAGCCGCGCAGGAAACTAAGCATAATGTTCGCGCCCGCTTCGGTCAAGCCCAAATCTGCAACGGCCGCTTCGCCGGATTCAATCGCCTTGAGCAAAATTTCAACAATCGGCATACCGTCGCGCACGGCATGATAAGCACCTTTCGCAACGGATTTCGCGATAACGATAAACGGCCGCTCAGGTTCTTCGGGAATAACTCTTTGCGCGTAAAGAATTCCGTATTGAAACGCCTTGCCGAATTCCGAGCCGGTCGCGTCGTATTTGCCCGACAAGCCCGCACTTATTCCGCGAAACATTTGCGCGAGGACAACGCCCGCATTTCCACGCGCACCGAAAACCGCCGCCGTCGCCACACGCCGCGACAATCCGCCGATCGAATCGTCTTTGGCGTCCGCGAGAGGCATGACAGCCGCGCCCATCGTCCGCAAAATGTGTGTGCCCGCCAAAGTTCCCGCTCCGTCAAGCGCATTGATGTTTTCGTATTCCAAAAGAAATTCGCTGTACGCGCCGGCAACCATGCGCTTAAAATCTCCGCCGGTAATAACTTCTCTGTTACCCGTCATAGTCGCACCGCCTTTCGGTCAATTAGGAATGTGGAATTAGGAATTTGGAATGATTGAAACGGAAACTAAATTCCTCATTCCTCATTTCAAATTCCTCATTGCTTTTAAAGGATTATCTGGTTGATTCGCGAAATAAACGCAATAACCTTTATCGACAAGGAGAAAACTTTATGACGGACAAAAAAATTGACGCCGCCGAAAAAATTCCCGTGAAACGCGGGCGCAGAAAAGTTTCGGCGGACACAAACGCGCCAAAACGTCGACGCAGAAAAAATTACAAAAACGACGGCCGCGAAAAAATTTTTGCGCTCGACATAGGTACGCGCTCGGTTATCGGCATTGTCGCCGAACAGGACGACGACGGACAAATGAACGTTATCTCCACGTATCGTCTTGAACATTCCAGCCGCGCCATGCTCGACGGACAAATTCACGACGTGCCGCAAGTTGCCGAAGTAATTATTCGCGTGAAAAATTTTTTGGCTCAACAGGTCGGCGAACTCAAAAGTGCGGCTATCGCGGCGGCCGGTCGTGCGCTTTACACCATGACCGCCGAAGCCACGCTCGAAGTCAACGGGCTGATAACCGACGAAGTTCAAAGCAGTTTGAATTTTGCCGCCGTTCAGCTCGCTCAATCGCAACTGACAAGCGAAAAGAAAATCGACGCGAAAATTTATTACTGTGTCGGTTTCAGTATCATCAACTACGAACTCGACGGAATTCGGCTGAAAAGTTTAATCGGGCAACGCGGCAAGGTCGCCAAAACAAAAGTTATCGCGACGTTCCTGCCGCGACAAGTCGTCGACTCAATGCAGACCGCGCTGGCCTATTCGGGGCTTGACGTGCGCGCTTTGACTTTGGAGCCGATAGCCGCGATTAACGTGCTTGTTCCGCCGTCAATGCGCCATTTAAATATCGTGCTGGTCGACATCGGCGCGGGCACTTCCGACGTTGCAATCACCAAAAACGGATCTGTTATCGCTTACGGTATGGTGCCGCTCGCGGGCGACGAAGTCACCGAAGCAATTTCGCAAAAATTTTTGCTCGACTTCAACGTCGCCGAAGAAATTAAACGCAAGGCAACCAACGGCGAAAGCGCAATGTTCAGCGATATTCTCGGACGCGGCTACGAACTCACCGCCGAAGAAATTCTCGCGCCAATCGCCGAAAACGTCGCCAATATCGCCAAAGCAATTTCCCGCACGATTTTGGAACTCAACAACAACGAACCGCCTCAAGCGTTGCTTTTGGTCGGCGGCGGTGCTTTGACGCCCGATTTAAACAAATTCGTCGCTCAAGAATTAAATTTGCCGCTTGACCGTGTGGCAGTGCGCACGCCCTCGAACGTCGAAGGAATTAAAAATATTCCCGCAGAACTCGAATCGCCCGACGCCGCCACGCCGCTCGGAATTTTAAAAATCGCCTCGTCCGACAGTTTCCATTTCTTCAATGTCACAATCAACGGCGAAGATTTGAACCTGTTCCACTTCCGCGACTTGACTGTCAGCGACGCGATTTTGAGCGCGGGGCTCGATTATAAAAAATTCAACGGCAAGCCCGGTCTCGGCGTGATGATTACTTTGAACGGCGAGAAAAAATTTTTCCCCGGCTCAATGGGCACGTTCGCACGAATCACCATGAACGACAAGCCCGCCACGCTCGAAACGCCGCTGGAAAATAATTGCCAAATCCGAATCGAACGCGGCGAAGACGGCGTAACTCCGCAATTTAAAATCGAAGACGTAATTGCGGTTGATCCGACGTTCGCGGTGCTCGTCAACGGTAAAAGTTTTTCCGTCACGCCGAAACTTTTGGTCAACGACGAAGTCAGTTTGTCGACGCGTGTGTTGCAGGACGGCGACGATTTAAACACCAAGTCAAAGCGCACAATCGGCGAAGTTTTAAGACTGTCGGGCTATCCTCCCGCCGGCAAAAAAATTTACTACACTTTGAACGGCAAGAAATCTCATCACGTCTGCACGCCCGAAATTTTCTGTAACGCCGAACGCGCCGACATCAACGAAATTATTCACGCGGGCGACGCGATTGAATACGTGCCGAACGACGCCTTGAAACTTGCCGAAATTCTCAAGGACGAGACCACGGCTTCCGCGATAAAAATTTTTTACAACGACAAGGAATATAAAATTCCGACGACGATAACGATGCTTTTGAGCGTCAACGGGCGAATCTCCAACGAAAACACGATTATCGAAGACGGCGCGGATATTATTTACGAAAAGGAAGAAAAAAATTCCGTCATGGTTTCGGACGCGCTTCTTGCCGTGAACTTCAAACCGCCCCCGCCGAAAAGCCGCGTCAGTTTCGTCATCAAAGTCAACGGAATTCCCGTCGACTTCGCCGACCCCGTCACAAGCGGCGACAAGCTCGAAGTTATTTTGAAGACGCCCGACGGCATGGAATTTAAGCCGCTCGACGAAGACACGCCCGTTCGCCCCGACGAAAAAATTCCGCCCGCCGAGGAAGAAAAAATTTTTGACCCGAACAAAAAACTTTCAATCAGCGATTTCATTCGCCCCGACTGAGGAGGTGACTTTATGATTCACGTTTGTTTCTGTTTGCACGACGCCGACGGCCGTTACTCGAAATTTACGGGCACGACGATAATTTCAATTTTTGAAAACACGCGTGCGGAAGTCACGGCGCACATTTTGCACGACGACACTTTGACTGACGACAACCGCGAAAAATTTTTGCAACTTGCCGCCCGTCATAATCAGCGCGTGGAATTTTATAACGTCGACAAACTTTGCCCCGACGAAATAAAATTTTTGCGCGATGAGTTACCCGACAAAATCAATTCGCGTTTCAATATCGGCGCGTTTTATCGCCTGCTTGCGAAAAAAATTTTGCCCGTCAGCCGAATTATCTATTTGGATTCGGATATTGTCGTCAACCTTGATATTGCGGAGCTGTGGCAAATTGATTTGAAAAATTTCCCGATTGCCGCCGTGCCCGAAATTTTCAACATGAAAGACCGCATGTCTAAAAACAAATTCCTGTTAAGATATGGAATTGTTGACGCCGAAGATTATTTTAACGCGGGTGTGATTCTTTTCGACCTTGAGCGCGTCTCCGAAAATTTTTTCCGTGACGGCGTGCAATTTTTGGTTGACAATCCCAAATGTACTTCGCCCGCTCAAGACATTTTGAACGCGTTTTTTGCCGAAAATTATCTCAAGCTCGAAAGCAAATTTAATTCGTTCGTGACGTGCGAAGATAACCGCGACAAGCCCGCCGATAAAAAAATTTATCATTACGTGAGGAACAGCGCGGGGCTGGACATGAGCGACGGACTTCAGCGGCTGTGGTTTGAAATTTTCTTTCGTTCGCCGTGGTGTGACGCGCAGGCGATGGGGCGGCTTTACGAAGAATTCAGCGATTACGACACGGAAATAAAAACTATGCTGATGAATCTTTCGGCAAGTTTGAACGGCAGGAAACGCGCTTTTATCACGTTCGCCGCACACGTCGACGCCATAAAAAATTTTTTCAACGCCGACAAAAGCGAATTGATTATCATCGAAACTTTTTTGGACTTCGACGAGCTGATTCGCTACCTAAAAAAAATCCGCAAAAAATGCGTGTTCATTTCGATGGTCGAAAATTTTACAATCATGAGCAATATTTTTTCGGACATCGGGCTTGTCGAAAACAAAGACTTTTTCAACGGGCTGAAATTTTTGGCGAAGTCGCACGGCTATCGTTTCAATTCCTATCGGTTCGTCAAAGCAATGTGAGAAAATTTTTCTGAACGCTCGAAAATCGGGCGTTTATTTTTTTACACTCAAACGCGGCAGGAAATTTCGGCGTTGCGTCAAATACTTGCCCAGTTACTTTCGTCACGAAAATTTTTGCAGGGGGTGCATTAGAGATGGGCAAGCTGATTGTTATCGAAGGTTCGGACGGTTCAGGCAAGGCGACGCAGACAAGAAAACTTTTTGAACGCCTGCGCGATTTGGAGGGTAAAGTCAGGCGCGTGAGTTTTCCAAATTACGAATCCGAATCTTCCGCGTTGATTAAAATGTATCTGCGCGGAGATTTCGGCGGCTTGGCGGAAGATGTCAACCCCTACGCGGCGGCGACTTTCTACGCGGTGGACAGATTTGCCGGTTTTTTCGAGTGGAAAGATTTTTACAACGACGGCGGCATTGTTTTGAGTGATCGTTATGTCAGCTCAAACATGGCTTATCAGGCGGCGAAGTTGAACAAGAAAAGTGAACGCACAAAATTTCTTGCGTGGCTTGAGGAATTGGAATATAAGCATTTCGCTATGCCGCGACCCGCTTTGACGATTTTTTTAGACATGCCGCCCGAAATTTCCGCCGTGCTCCGTCGACAACGCGGGCGCGAAGACATTCACGAAAACGACGCGGCTTTCATGAAAAAAACTTACGACATCTATCGGGAACTTGCGGCGAAATACGATTGGAAAGTCGTCAAATGTGCGGACAGAAATTTTGCGCGAAGTGTCACCGACATTCACGAAGATATTTTTCGGCTCGTCGAAGAACTTTTGGCGAAAGAAAATTTCGGACGCAAAATCAAAACTCCCGACGACGCGCCGCAGAATTTTTGATTGAGGTGAAAATTTTTTGCTGAAAGAAGTTTTGATTGTCGAAGGAAAGTCCGACACAGCCGCCGTCCGACGCGCAGTCGAAGCCGATTGTATCACGACGGGCGGTTTTCATTTTACGCGGCGCACGCTCCAAAACATTGCGGCGGCTTACAAACAACGCGGGATAATTATTTTGACCGACCCCGATTCGGCGGGCGAAAATATCCGAAAGTTTTTGACGGAACGTTTCCCGAACGCAAAGCACGCGTACATTCCACGCGACGAAGCGACCGCGAATGACGACATCGGCGTTGAACAGGCGTCGCCCGAAGCAATCCGCAACGCGCTGGCAAAAGTTCGCACGCTTGAAATAAATCCTCGCGAAGAATTCACGGCGGCGGAAATGGTTGCGTTGAAACTTTCGGGCGGCGCGGACAGCTCCAAACTTCGCGACAAAATCGGCGCGGCTCTCGGCATCGGCTACGGCAATGTTAAAACTTTCGTGCGTCGGCTCAACAGTTACGGCGTCACTCGCGCAGAATTTTTGGAGGCGTTGAAAAATGTTACATCCGCTGATAGCTGACCCGTCGGCAACACGCCACATCTTGAAAAAATTTAAATTGCGTGCCGTCAAAGGTCTCGGACAAAATTTTTTAATCGACGCGCAGATTGTTCGCCGAATCGTCGACGCGGCTGAAATTTCCGAAGGCGAAGATGTTTTGGAAATCGGCGCGGGAATCGGCTCGTTGACGCAAGGACTGCTTGAGGCGGGCGCGAACGTCACGGCGATTGAGCTGGATAAAAAATTACCCGCCGTGCTGAAAGAAACACTCGCGGGCTACGAAAATTTCCGATTGATTGAAGGCGACGTGCTGAAAATAAATTTGTCGGAACTCATGCCGAAAACGTTCAAAGTCGCGGCGAATTTACCTTATTACATCACGACGCAAATTTTGTTGGCGTTGCTGGAAAAAAATTTGCCCGCAACAAAAATCGTGACGATGGTACAACGCGAAGTCGCCGAACGAATGACGGCAGTGCCCGGCTCAAAAATTTACGGCGCGTTGTCGGTTGCAGTTCAGTTGCGATCGGAGCCGCGAATTGCCTTCGACGTGCCGCCCGAAAGTTTTTTGCCGCCGCCGGAAATTACAAGCTCGGTTGTGGTGTGCGACGTTCGCAAGCCGCCGTTTGAAATTCGCGACGAAGAATTTTTTACAAAAGTCGTGCGTGCGGCCTTCGCTCAACGACGAAAAACTTTGTTGAATTCGTTAATCGGCGCGGGCTTCAATCGGGAAAAAATTTTATCCGCGTTGGAAGTTTCGGGCGTCGACGCGTCACGCCGCGCAGAAACTTTGAGCCTTGAAGAATTTGCAAAACTTTCTGCGGCACTGCAAAATTAACGCGCAAGCAGGAAATTTTTTTCGACGCTAGAATTAATCTTGCGAAAAAATTTTACGGAGGGAATTTTCCAGACATGAAAGACTACAAAAGCGAATCCATCAGAAATGTTGCGTTCTGCGGTCACGGCCGCGCAGGCAAAACCACTTTGCTTGAGGCGGCACTCTTCAACAGCGGCGCAACCACACGTTTGGGCAACGTCGATTTGGGCACGAGCGTCCTTGACTTCGAGCCGGAAGAAACCAAACGCAAGATGTCAATCAGCGCGGCTTTGGCGGCGGTTGAGTGGAAAAATTTCAAAATCAACGCGATTGACGTGCCCGGCTTCCCCGATTTCGTCGCGGAAATGCACGGCGCACTGTCGGCGGCCGATGCGGCGGTTATCGTCGTCAGTGCAAGCGCGGGCGTCGAAGTCGAGACCGAAAAAGCTTGGGCTTTGGCGGAAAGTTTGAACTTGCCGCGTGCGTTTTTCATCACGAAAATGGATCGCGAACATGCCGACTTTGAAAAAGTTTTGCAACAACTCAAAGACAAATTCGGCAGTGGCGTCGTCCCCGTACAAATTCCCGTCGGCAAAGAGGACAGCTTTAAAGGCGTCGTTGACATGATTAAAGTTTTCTCGAAAGTCAAAGCTGACGACGAACAAATTGACGGCGCGTCCGTTGCTGACGAAGTCGAAAGCGCACGGCTTGATATGCTGGACGTTGTCGCGGAATTCAACGACGAATTGATGATGAAATATCTTGACGGCGAAACTGAAGACCTTGACGAAGGCGAAATTTCCGAGGCTGTGGCGACCGGTTTCGGCGAAGCAAAAGTTTTCCCCGTGTTCGTCGGCTCCGCGCTGAAAAATGTCGGCGTGAAAAAATTCCTCAACAGTATCGTCGAATTCTTCCCCGCGCCCAATTCAAAAGTTTATCACGGTATCAACCCGAAAAGCGACGAGCTTGTCGAGCGCAAAGTTTCCGAGCCGTTCAGCGGACAAATTTTCAAAACCATGGTTGACCCGTTCGTCGGCAGAATGTCTTATGTCCGCGTGATTTCGGGCGACATGAAGGGCGACGCGACTTATCAGCTGTTTTCCGAAAAAGGCGAAGGCCAAGAACGTTTAAGCGGTCTTTTCACCATGCAGGGCAAAAAACAAATTCCCGTCGACACGGCACACGCGGGCGATATTGTCGTCACGTCGAAACTTGCCAACGCGAAAACCGGCGACACGCTCTGCGACAAAGCCGCACCGATTAAATACGAACGAATCAAATATCCCGAACCGATGTTGGCAATGGCCGTCACCTCCGCCAAGAAAGGCGAAGAAGATAAAGTTTTCGGCGCGATTATTCGTCAGCAGGACGAAGACCCGACAATTTGGCTCGAAAAGAAAGCCGAGACTAAACAAACAATTTTGCGCGGCGTCGGCGAAGTTCATCTGGACATTTTGAGCGACAAACTTCAACGCAAATTCGGCGTGAAAATGGTTTTGGGCGAACCGCGTGTTGATTATCGCGAAACGATTCGCAAGTCCGTCGAAGTCGAAGGCAAGCACAAGAAACAATCCGGCGGTCACGGGCAATACGGTCATGTTTGGCTGAAAATTTCCCCGAACAAAGAACAAACCGACAAGCCGTTTAACGTCGTCTTCTCGGAAAGCATTTTCGGCGGCAGTGTTCCGCGTCAATATTTCCCCGCAGTCGAAAAAGGTACTTACGAAACTTTGTCGCAGGGAATTCTTGCGGGCTATCCCGTCGTCGACGTGTCTGTCAATCTTTACGACGGCTCCTATCACGCGGTTGACTCCAGTGAAGCGGCGTTCAAGACCGCAACTTCAATCGCGCTGAAAAAAGGCGTCCTCGCCGCAGATCCGATTTTGCTTGAGCCGATTGACGAAATTACCGTCCTCACGCCCGAAAACTACATGGGCGACATTATCGGCAACCTCAATTCCAGACGCGGCAGAATTCTCGGCATGGATCCGAAAGGCAAAGGCATGACCGAAGTCAAAGCCTATGTTCCGTCCAGCGAACTTTACAAGTATGCGACGGATTTGCGCTCGCAAACTCAAGGCAGAGCGTCCTACTCGGTGAAATTCGCCCGCTACGAAACAATGCCCGACAAACTCGCCGAAAAGGTTATCGAAGAACACAAAGCTGCTGTGGCCGCCGAAAAATAATTGACGGTTAGTCAAAAATAAAATCCCGCAGGAAAAATTCTTGCGGGATATTTTTTGTGCTCAAATCGATGTCGTGTCGCAACCGTCAAGCGACCGGATTAATTCCCGATGCTTTTTTTGCTCGTGAAAATATTTGCGGCGTTCGCGGCGCACGTCGTTACTGAAACGTTCCTCTTCGCTGAAAATGCACCCGCAATAATTTTGCCGATAAAGTCCCAGCTCCAAACTTATGTCAATGCCTTCTTGCCAGCCGTCGCGAAAATCTTCGTAGAAAAATTTCACGTCAAAACGTTCCGCGTAATGTTCGGCGAATTTTTTCATCAGCCCATGATTTTGGTGACGACTGTAAAACAGCGACGACGTGAAATACTCGAAATTATTTTCGGCGGCAAAACGTGCGGTCTCGTTCAAACGCCACGCGTAACAAACACCGCAACGCTTGTGAAATCCGTCCGTGAAATGCGTTGAATCAATGCCGTCGACCACGGGAAAAGTTCGCGTCAAAAATTCGCGCAAGCGGTAATGATTGTCCGCGAAAAATTCAATGCCAACTTTTTCGGCGAATTCCCGCGCAGTCTGCAGGCGACGTTTCCATTCTTCGTGCGGGTGAATGTTCGGATTGAAAAAATATCCGACCGGCTCGAAACCTTCTTCGCGCAATCTTTTGACGGGATAGCACGCGCACGGCGCGCAACACATGTGCAACAAAATTTTTTTCATGGCTCAACCCTCAATAGATGTGAAATTCTTTCCAGGGAATTTGGTCAAGGCGAATCGAACGCAAAAATTCCACGATGTCCCGCCGGCCGTAATAATGCGGCGTGCCGTTAGAGTCCTGCGACATTAAAATTATCGGCATGTTGCGGAAGAATTGCGAAAGTTCGTTGCGCACGCGAATCGCCCGCGAAGTGTAATTTGTCACCGTGCGATTGACGGCGACTATCGCGAAAGTGACGCCTTGTTCGATGATGACCGCGCCTTGAATTTTCATGGTGAATCACCTCCGAAAATTTTTTTGATTATAACACGCGCAGGCAAATTTGCGGGAGTCGGCAGGAATTTTTTCGGGCGCGACTTTCGACCAAATTAATCGGCGTTTACTTCTTGCAAAAAAGTTTTGCGTCGATTATAATTTCGTCACAACAAAACAAAAATGCCCCGCGTCCGTGCGAGGCAAGATGCTTGTCGGGCGGTTTAGCCCCTCGTATGTAAAAAAGTCAGACTAAATGGTACGAACAGTCGCATGAGGTTGGGACTCAAGCGGTGTTGAACCCTGCACAAACCTAGCGAAAACCAAGCGATGATGGAATGTGCGTCGGACAGACAGACCTTTTTTGCTAAATATCATGAATGGACAAATGTTGCTGGTATCGCAAACATTTCACCAAAAAGAAATTTGCGATGTGTACCCGTTCGTTAGCGGGGAATTTACGCCTGTGGAGATTTACAGCAAACGCCGGTAGCTTGTCAGCAATGACAGTGAACGCGGAATCGATGAAGCAGGAATGGGACATAAAAGTTTACAACTTTTTATAAGTTCTCAGTAGCGGCTTTCGATGATTGAAACCGCCCTTCGCCGCAAGGCGACAAGCAAACGAATTATAAATCGTGCGTTGCCGAAATTCAAGGCAGCGTTCATTTTTTTTAAAGCTTGCAAAAAACTTCCGTGCCGATTGAAAATTTTTCGGCGCATGTTATAATCTGCGCAAACAAAATTCGAGGAGGTTTTTGACATGAAATGGGTTTGCAACGTCTGCGGCTGGGAGTACGACGAAGAAAAAGGCGACCCCGACAACGACATTGAGCCGGGCACGAAATTTGAAGATTTGCCCGAAGATTTTCTCTGTCCGTTGTGCGGCGTCGGCAAGGATGATTTTTCGCAAGTCGAAGAGTGAAAATTTTTTCGCGTGACTGTGGTAAATCGTCAAGCGTTATGTTAAAATAATCGCAACAAATCTTGAGGAGGCTTTTTAAATGAAAGTTACTGTAGTCGGTTCCGGCAATGTGGGCGCGACCGTGGCGAACGTCCTGGCAACAAAAGGTTTTGCAAGTGAAGTCGTTCTTATCGACATCAAAGAAGGCTTGAGCGAAGGCAAAGCAATGGACATCATGCAGACGGCGCACATGCTCAACTTTGACACGACGGTTAAAGGTGTGACGAACGATTATGCGGCGACGGCAGGCTCGCAAGTCGTCGTTGTCACCAGCGGCATTCCCCGCAAACCCGGCATGACTCGCGAACAGCTCATCGGCACCAACGCGAAAATCGTTAAAAGCGTCGTTGATCAAATTCTTGCGAACTCGCCCGACGCGATTTTGATTATCGTCTCGAATCCGATGGACGCAATGACTTATTTGACGCTCAAAGACACGAAACTTCCGCGCAACCGCATTATCGGTCAAGGCGGCATGTTGGACAGCTCCCGTTTCCGTTACTATCTCGCCGAAGCTCTCAAAGAGGCCGGCTATCCCGCAACGCCCACGGATATTGACGGCATGGTCGTCGGCGGACACGCAGATAAGACAATGGTTCCGCTCGTCAGCCTTGCAACTTATCGCGGCATCCCCGTCACCCAACTTTTGAGCGACGAAGCGATTCAAAAAGCTGTCGAAGCTACCAAAGTCGGCGGCGCGACCTGCACGAAACTTTTGGGAACTTCCGCTTGGTATGCTCCCGGCGCAGCGGCTGCGGCTCTCGTCGAAGCGATTGCTCTTGACGCGAAAAAACTTATTCCCTGTTGCGTCTATCTCGACGGCGAATACGGCGAAAAAGATCTTTGCATCGGCGTTCCCGTCATTCTCGGCAAAGACGGCGTTGAAAAAATCGTCGAAGTCGAATTCTCCGAAGCGGAAAAAGCCAAATTCGCCGAAAGCGTTGCGGCGGCTCGCGAAGTCAACAGCAAACTCGGTGAAGCTCTCGCGTAATCTTTCAAAGCCGAACATTGAAATTTAATTAAAAGAACTCTGCCGTAATCGGCGGGGTTCTTTTTGACTTAAGGAGGTGAATTATTTTGACGATATTGCAGGTGAAGGACACGACACAGTTATTTCCAAGGAGGAGATTGACATGTTGGACAATATTGAAAAACTTGAACGGGTTGACCGCGTCAAGGGCGTCACCAACGACAATCGCCACCGTTTTAACAGCGGACGCGAACGCCGCGACGAAACCGGCACTTTTGCCGACGAACTTCGCCGCGCAATGAACATTCCGAAAAAAGTTACACCCGTCAAGAAAACCGCAATCCCCGAAGCTTACGAACTCGAAATTACTTCAAGCGGAACGCATTCGCTCTTTTACATGAGCGGCTTGAGCCTCGACCGTTTGCTTGCATAAAGGAGAATTGTTATGGACGACAAAATTTTCATGAAGCTTGCGCTTGACGAGGCACGACAGGCGTTCAACGAAAACGAAGTTCCAATCGGTGCCGTTATCATTGACGATAGCGGCATTTTAGTTTGCGGCGAACACAACCGAATTGAACAGCTTAACGACGCGACGGCTCACGCGGAAATTTTGGCGTTGCGGGCGGCAAGTCGAAAACTTCAACGGCGACGATTGACGGACTACACGCTTTATTCAACCGTCGAACCCTGCGCGATGTGTGCGGGCGCGTTGATTTTGTGTCGCGTGAAAAGATTGGTTTACGGCGTGACCGATTCAAAATTCGGTGCGTGCGAATCACTGTTCAACGTGACAGACAATCCCGCGCTGAATCACCGCTTGCAAGTTACGGCGGGCGTTCTAGAAGATGAGTGCCGCGAACTTATGAAAAATTTTTTTATCAACCGCCGAACTTAAAAGAGATCGTCACATCAAACAAAGAAAATAGATAACAACCAACTCAATCCCGAATTTGTCGCCGAAAATTTTTTTGCGCGCCCGCCAATATGTGGTAAAATGCAAGAAAATTCTTCGGGGAAGGTGTTCATCAATGAATCTCAAAGACAAAGCGATTATGACGGTCAACATAATCGCAATCGTCGCCTGCGTGCTGATGGGCATTATCGGGTATCTGCGCGCCAAAGCAGTTCACTCAGAAACACTTCAAGCCAAGGTCACGACGGACGCTCAGACAATAGCGGAAATCTTGAACTCGCGATTTGAGGGCGATTGGCATTTGCGAGGCGGCGAACTGTTCAAGGGCGAACACCGGCTTACAAATGTCGATGATCTTGCGGCCGAACTCAGCAAGCTTTGTAACGCTGAAGTCACGATTTTTAACGGCGATACCCCGCTTGACACGACATTTAAAGAGGCGTCGGGCAAGCGCGCTTTCAACACGAAGGCTTCTCCGTTCGTTATGGAAAACGTCTTGAAACAGGGGAAACTTTATTCGGGTGAATCCGTATTTGCGGGCGAAGAATATTTCGTTGCCTATCAACCGCTCAAAGATAAAAGCGGCAGTACTCTCGGCATGGTTTTTGTGGGCGTAAGTGCGGAAGCAACCGCTCCCGTCGCCATGAAATTTTTCTTGACAACCGCAGTGATCATTGCAATCGTGATGATCGTTTGTTTCTTCCTGTCGAAAAATCTTATCGGCGATACGCTTGACAAGATGTATACAATCATCAACGCGACGAAAATTCTCGCGGAAGGAAATTTCAGTACCAGAGATTTGCCCTGCAACACGAGCGACGAATTAAGCGTTTTGGCGACCAACCTCAACAAGCTTAAACTCAACTTTATACAACTTTTGAACAGAATTTCGCAGTATTCCGAACGCGTGGCGGCTTCAAGCAGAGAACTTAACGACGGTACGCAACTGACGCACGAATCTATTAACACGGTCGTTCAAAGCATGACAGTTTTGGTTCAAGGCACCACCGAACAGGAACGGACGATTAAAAATCTTGAAAACAAAATCACTACCTTGTTCGAGAAAATGGACGGCTTGAGCGAAACAGCATTGCAGATGCAGGAAATTGCCGGCAACAACGCAACCCACGCCGCCAACGGCAAAGAACGTGTCGACGCGGCGATTGACACGATGAAAGAAACTAAACAGCAGGTCAGTTCGTCCGCCAAACTCGTCGACGGGCTGGGCAAACGTTCCGGCGAAATCGGACAGATTGTCGAGACAATTTCGGGCATCGCCGAACAAACAAACTTGCTCGCGTTAAATGCGGCAATCGAGGCGGCGCGTGCCGGTGAAGCCGGCAAAGGTTTCGCGGTCGTCGCCGACGAAGTCCGCAAGCTTGCCGAACAATCTGCGGAGGCAGCAACTTCAATCGCAAACCTTATCGCAAGCATTCAAGCGGACACGGCCGTTGCTGTCGAATCAATCGACAAGGGCAATCAAGGCGTCGCGGAAGGTACGCAATCCGTCATTGAAACGGGTACGGCTTTTGCCGACATCGAGGCACAATCCAAAGTACTCGCCGAAAACGTTCAACGGAGTTTGGAAGACATTGCGGCGGTTTACATGAGCAACGGCGAAATTACGGAGGCTATTGAACACGTCCGCGAAATCGCGAACAAGTCCAACGAAAACGCAGCTTCACTCAGCTCGGTGACCAAAGAACAAACTGCAAATATGAAAGATGTTGCCCACACCAGCAAAAAACTTCTTGATTTGGCGCAGGAGATGAACGAAGAAGTCGGACAATTTAAGATGTGATTCGGAGGAAAAATTTTGAGTGACATTGCCATCAAAGCGGAGCACCTCACGAAAATTTATAAAATTTACGACCGGGACATTGACCGTCTGAAGGAAGCTTTTCACCCGTTCCACAAACGTTACAGCAGAGATTTTTACGCGCTCAATGACGTTTCTTTTGAAATTCGTCGCGGCGAAAATATCGGGCTTGTCGGCAAAAACGGCGCGGGAAAATCCACGTTGCTGAAAATTATCACGGGCGTTTTGACGCCGAGCGCGGGCACGTTACAAGTCAACGGACGTATTGCGTCACTTTTGGAATTGGGCGCGGGTTTTAATCCCGACATGACGGGCGTCGAAAATATTTACATGAACGGCTTACTTATCGGTCACAGCCGCGAAGTCATGGACACAAAAGTTGACGACATAATTGCATTCGCGGACATTGGCGACTTTATCAATCAGCCCGTGAAAACTTATTCGTCGGGCATGTTTGCGCGCCTTGCCTTCGCCGTCAACGCATTTGTCGAGCCGGATATTTTGATTGTCGACGAGGCGTTGAGTGTCGGCGATGCGTTTTTCCAGAGCAAATGCATGGACAAAATGCGCACGATGATTGAAGGCGGCGTGACGGTTTTATTTGTCAGCCACGATACTTTTGCCGTGAAAAATTTGTGCGAACGGGCGTTTCTCATGCAGTCTGGAAAAATTTTGATGGACGCGCCCGCGAAAGATGTTGTCGAACGCTATCGGCACATGTTGCTTGAATCTCGCGGCGAACTCACCGAGGAGCAGGCGCAACGTCAAAATAATTTGGTCGACAATCTGCGCGACGGCAAACAAGTTTTCGCCAAAGAAAAAATTTCTGCCGAAAATCTTGCTCGCGGCAAAGAAACTTTTTTGAAGAACGCAACTTATCAGCGGACGGGCGACAAGCGGGCGATTTTAGATAACGTGCAACTTTTGAATTTGGACGGCGAACTTATTCGCGAAGTTACTTTCGGTCAAGAAGTCGTCCTTCGTATGATCGTTCACTTTCAACAGGACGTTGCTTGTTTGGGCATGGGCTATCACATTCGCAATGCGACGGGGATTGATTTGATTTACACCGATTCGCGCTTCCACGACACGAAAGCAATTTTCGACGCGAAGGCGGGAGAAATTTACGTTATCGATTGGACGTTCAAAGTTGAGTTGCGCCAAGAGATGTACGACATTGCCTGCGTAATTTCCACGCCGATTGATGAGACGCTGAATTATTCGGAGATGTGCGACTTTGTTCCGTGCGCGTTGCAATTCAACGTCGTCAGCCCGAATCCGTACTTGAGTTTGCCCGGCGGCTACGTTCATTGGCACAACGATTTAAACGTCCGCCGCGTCAAGTTGAATTAATTTTCTGCAACAAGGAGTAGTCAAATGATTTACAGCTTGAAAGATAAATTTGATCGCTTGACCGTCAGCCTCCGCAAAGGCAAGCGCGACGCTTACACTTTGGCGGCGCATAAATTCGGTATAAGCGTTTCGGGTTTGGTTCAACTTGCCGTTGAAGAATTTATCGCGAATTATGCGGACGAAGAGGCGGCGAAAAAAATCAAGGCGTCCGAAAAATTGTCGGTGCAGGAACGGCGATTGCTCAAAGCTTTTGACAAGTTGCCTAATGAATCGCGAGCGATTGTTTTAAAGCTCGTCGAAGATTTTGCGTTAAAAGTTTCGCCCGACGTTGAGCAAAATAGTCGCGGTTAGATGAAAAATATTTGATAAAAATTTTTTATCGGCTATAATGTCCTCAGTCTAGAATTTGGAGGCGAAATTTTTGTGGAGACTTCGGAAGTTCAAAAGTTCAACCTGAAAAATTTTCTCTCGACCGGCGGCAAGGCAAAAATTGCGGCGGCAGTTGCTGTTGTCGGCGTCGGTGCGATGGTTGCAGTATCAAGTTCCGTGGCGTCCGGTGACAAAATTGTCCTCGGCGTGCGTGCGGAAGGTCAAGCGATTGGCGGCATGGATAAAGCGAGTGCGCAGAAACTTTTCACCAACGTTGCCGCGCAGAAAATTCATCCGCTTACTTTTCGTTACGGCAACGAAGAATTTGTCGTGACGCCGGAAGATATTAATTTGAAACCGCTTGTCGACAAGGCGACAAATGAGGCTTTCGCTTACGGACGCGGCGGCTCGGCACTGGATAATTTCAATAACCAAATTAAATGCGCGCTCAACGGCCGCGACGTGAAACTTACCGCCGAATACGATTCGGCTTTGCTCGACGCGAAACTTGCGGAAATTGCCGCCAAAGTCAACCTCGACCCCGTAAATGCCGTCGTTGAATTCGGTTCGGGCGGTGCGATTGAAAAAATCCCCGGCGTCATCGGCAAAAAATTAAATACCGAACAACTTGCCGCGTCGCTGAAAGATCCGCTCACGACACTTGACTTGCCCAAAGGCGTCATAGAACTTGAGCCGGAAGATATTGCGCCGTTTATCACGACGGAAGACATTGCGCAAATTGATACGGTTCTCGGCATGTACAGCACTCATTATTATCCCGGCGACCGCGGCGATAACATCTGGCTTGCCGCAAATTCCGTTTCGCACAAAATCGTTAAACCTGCGTGGACATTTTCATTTAACGACACTGTCGGCCCCCGTTCATGGGAGACGGGCTACAAAGTTGCGGGCGTCATCATCAACGGGAAACCCGACGTTGACTACGGCGGCGGTGTCTGCCAAGTCAGCTCCACGCTGTACAACGCGGTACTTCTTGCGGGACTTACTCCCGTCGAACGTACGCCGCATTTCTTCCAGTCAAGTTATATCGGCTACGGGCGCGACGCCACAGTTGCCGACGGACAAATTGATTTCAAATTCCGCAACGATCTTTTGCACAACGTTTACTTGCTCGGCGAAGCGTCCGGCTCGACGGTGACAATGTACGTTCTCGGCACGAAATCCGATTTGAACGGCGCGGATATTTCCATTGAGCTTGACGGCAATTCGCTGTATCGCGTCTGGCGCAACGGCGGCGAAGTCATCAAAGATGAATATTTGCACACCGACGTTTACGGAACGTCCGGAACCTGATTAAATTTTGGAGTGATTGGCTTGAAACAAAAAGTTGCCGTGGCAATGAGCGGAGGTGTTGACAGTTCATTGACTGCGGCACTTTTGTTTGAACGCGGCTTTGAAGTTGTCGGCGTGACTATGTTGCTTGACGACGACGAAAAAAATATCTCCGACGCCCGAAATGTCTGCGAACATCTCGGAATAAATCATCATGTCGTTGACCTGCGCGACGATTTCCGAAAAAATGTCGTGAATTATTTTGTTGCGGAATATTTGCGCGGACGCACGCCGAATCCCTGTGTTCGTTGCAATCGCGAAATTAAATTCGGCAAGCTGTTCGATTTCGCAATTTCAATCGGCGCGGATTTTTTGTCGACGGGACATTATGCGCGAATTGTTTTCGAGGACGGGCGATTTAAGCTCAAAAAAGCTGTCGACGTGCGAAAAGATCAATCTTATGTGCTGTACAACTTGACGCCCGAAAAGTTGGCGAAAATTATTTTGCCACTCGGAGAATTTTCCAAAACCGACACGCGCCGACTTGCCGCAGAAAAAAATTTACCCGTTGCGAACAAGCCCGACAGTCAAGAAATTTGTTTCGTCCCGAATGACGATTACAAAAATTTTTTGGCTCAACGCGTGCCCGACGCTCAAGCATTGCGGGCGGGCAATATCGTCGACGGTAACGGAAAAATTTTGGGCAGTCACAACGGCGTTGCGAATTACACAATCGGTCAGCGAAAAGGTTTGGGCATTGCCGCGCCGCAACCGCTTTACGTCACGCGCCTTGACGTTGATAATCGTCAAATCGTCGTCGACACGGGCGAAAAACTTTTTTCCGAAACGTTGACGGCATCCGACGCGCACTGGATTTACAAGCCCGAATTGCCGAAAACTTTTCAGGCGAAAATTCGTTACGGCTCACGAACGGCAACTTGCACAGTCTCGGAGGAAAAAAATTTTTTGCGCGTGATTTTTTCGGAGCCTCAACGGGCAATCACGGCGGGACAGTCAATTGTTTTTTATGACGGTGAAGAAGTTTTGGGCGGCGCGATTATCGATTGACGCTTGCAAAAATTTCCCGCGCAGATTATAATTTCGTCACAACAAAAATGCCCCGCGTCCTTGCGAGGCGAAGTGCTTGAAGGCGGTTTTGCCCCTCATCTATACGAAATTAACAAAATCAAACAAGGTTTAAACAGTCGCATGAGTTGGGAGCTCAGGCGGCTGTTTTGCTGAGAATTAAGAGGATTACAACGGTGATAATCACCACGCGTACTATAATCGTAAACATCAGCGTCACCCCCTTTCTCGGGGGGTTTCCGATTAAAACCGCCTTTTGCCGCGAAGGCATCAAGCAACACGAATTATAAATCATGTGTCGACCGAATTCAAGGCGGCGTTCATTTTTTTTACAGCTTGCAAAAATTTCCCGCGCAGATTATAATTTCGTCACAACAAAACAAAAATGCCCCGCGTCCGTGCGAGGCGAAGTGCTTGAAGGCGGTTCAGCCCCTCGTCTGTAAGTGAGTTACAAAAGGTAAGCCGCTATTCGCCGGGAAGCTTAGGCGGCCGTTCCTGTGAATATCCAGAGGATTATCAGGGTTATGACGATGATTCGGAAGATAATCGTGAACATCCGCTTCACCCCCTTTCCGGGGGCTTTTTTTGGATTTAAACCGCCATCGCCGCGAAGGCATCAAGCAAACGGATTATAAATCATGCGTCGACCGAATTCAAGGCGGCGTTCATTTTTTTTACAGTCTTGAAAAATTATTCGGCGGCGATTATACTTGCGCGGGAGGTTTTGCATTTGGAAACGAAAAAATTATTTCGCGGCTTGTGGGCACTGTTCAAAGGCTATTGGTCGAGCGAAGAAAAATGGAAAGCACGCGGACTGTTGGCGGTTGTTATCGCAATGAATTTCGCGATGGTTTATCTGCTTGTCCAGTTGAATGAGTGGTATCAAATTTTTTGGGACGCGTTGCAAAATTACGAGGAAGAAAGTTTTTGGCCGTTAATCGGGCGATTCAGTGCGATTGCTTTCATTTACATAATTATTGCGGTTTACGCGATTTATCTGCGTCAAATGTTGCAAATTAAGTGGCGCACGTGGATGACGAATAATTATTTGCAGGCGTGGATGGACGGACAGACTTATTATCGACTGCAGGACGCGACGGACAACCCCGATCAGCGTATTTCCGAAGACATCGGGCAATTCGTCAATTTATCGCTCGCGTTGCTTATCGGATTTTTAAAACAGTTGACGACGTTGGCGGCGTTCGGCGTGGTGCTGTGGAATTTGAGCGGTTCTTTCTCGTTCACGGTTGGCGGCGTCGAAATCGTCATTGCAGGTTACATGTTCTGGTTTTCGTTGATTTATTCCGGAATCGGAACGGTTATCGCGCACAAAGTCGGACGCAAGTTAATCGGACTGAATTTCGACCAACAGAAATTCGAGGCTGATTTTCGTTTCAGTATGATGCGTGTTCGCGAAAATTCCGAAAGCATTGCGTTTTATCGCGGAGAACCTGCCGAACGCGAAGTCTTTGATTTGAAGTTCAACAACGTCATTAAAAATTATTGGCAACTCATGAAGAAGACCAAGCACTTAAATTTTTACGCGAACGGCTACGCGCAACTGGCGGTACTCGTGCCGTATATCATGGCGTACCCAAGATATTTTGCCAAAGAAATTCAGCTCGGCGGGCTCATGCAAATTTCGTCGGCGTTCGGTAAAGTTCAAGACGCGTTAAGTTTCTTCGTCGATTCTTACGACACGTTGGCTAATTTGGCGGCGGTGGTCAATCGTCTTTACGGCTTCACCGAACACATGGACGAGGCGAAAAAAGTTCAAAGCAAAGTCACGCACGCAACCGCTCCCGAATTGAGAATTTCCGGCTTGAACGTTTCCTTGCCGACGGGACGCGAGCTGTTGAAAAAACTTTCGCTTGAATTTCAAAATGCAAAATCTCTTTTGGTGACGGGCGCATCGGGTTGCGGAAAATCGACGTTGCTCCGAACTTTGGCGGGACTGTGGCGATATGCTTCGGGCGAAATTTCACTGCCGGAAAATGCCCGCGTGATGTTCCTGCCGCAAAAACCTTACTTGCCGTTGGGAACTCTTCGACGTGCGCTGATTTATCCGTCAGCCGAAAAAGATTCGCCGCCCGACGACGTGTTGAAAAAAACTTTGCAACTGGTTGACTTGCCTGCGCTTGTCGACAAACTCGACACGGCGGACGATTGGAGCCGAATTTTGTCACTGGGCGAACAACAGCGGCTTGCCTTCGCACGAGTTTTGTTGAGCGCGCCCGATTACATTTTCCTTGACGAAGCAACTTCGGCACTCGACGAGCCGCGTGAAATTGAAATGTACAAACTTCTGCGTGAAGAGTTGCCGAAATTGACGGTCGTGAGCGTGGGGCACAGGTCGACGCTGTTCAGTATGCACGACACGGAATTAAATCTTGACGGCACGGGCGGTTACAAGTTGCGGGCATTGAGTTAATCGTTGCGGGTCTGCGAAAACGTTTCGGATGCGAATCTGCTTGCAAAAATTGTTCCGACGCTTTTAAAGCGTCCGGCACGGGCAATTACAAAATTCGAGCGTTGAGTTAAAAACTTGACGACGTTTTTAAAGCGTCCGTCCGTTGAGTTAAAATTTTTTTGGAGGTTTTTATGTGTTTAAAAAAATTCTTATCGGTCTTCTGATTCTCGGTCTCGTTGCGGGTGTCGGCATCGCCTTGATTACTTATTTCGCGGTCGATTCGGCACTTGATGAAATCGTCAAAGAAAAAGAGCCGCAACTTCGCCAGTACGTTCAGCTTGACGAGGCGGCACAAAATCAATTCGTTTTGGAACACGGCGAGGAATGGATGAAAATTATCATGAAGGAAAGCGCGCCCGAAGACAAAGCGGAACTTGAACTTGCCCAAAAAGCGAATCAAGATCCCGAAGTCCAAAAAGCCTTCATTCAATTTGGTCGTTCGATTTTCGCGAAAGGCGTAATGCGTTCGGAGGCGATTGGCAAAGAATTGGCCGCCGACGCCAAAGCGAAGTATCAAGCCGAAGCCGACAAATTCACCGACAATCTCAAAGTTTACGGCGACGTTCTCGAAACGACCAAAAAACGCATTCTCGGCGAACTGCTTGAAGACTCAAAATAATTTTTCGTCACAAAAACAAAAACCCGATTCCAAACGGAGTCGGGATTTTTTCGTTGCGGAAATTTTTCACAGCGGATTTTTGCAAAAATCTATAAACGCCTGCGCGGCCTTGGAAACGTAGCGTTCTTTTTTCCACGCAAGCCCGATGTCGACGAAAATCGGTTCGCAAAAAGGAATTGTTTTTATGTCCGACGAATTTTTACAGATGAAGTCGAGCAGAAACGCAATGCCAACGTCGTGCGCGACGAGACCTTTTATCGTGACGATTTGGCTGGATTCAAGCACCGTGCGCGGCGAAATTTTCATCGCGGATAATTTTTGTTGAACGACTTCGCGCAGATACGCGCCCTCTTTGAGCATGATTAAATCCGACGCGGCAATTTCTTTCGCGGTGATTTTTTCTTTGTCGGCGAGCGGGCTGGTCTGCGCCACGCAAACCATCAGTTGATTGCGGCTCATCTTCAGCACGTTGAGATTCGGCACGGTGTCCGGCACAATTATTATTCCGAAGTCGAGTTCGTCGCTTTCGAGTTTTTCGCGGATTGTCAGCGAACCTTCTTCGTAAAGCAAAACATCCAAATGCGGGTGAGCGCGCCTGAAGCCGGAAAAAACTTTCGGGAACAGATACGCGCCCATCATCGGCGGGATTCCGATTTTTATCGTGCCTTTTTGCAACTGTTTGTAGTCGTTGACTTCAAGTACGGCGTCTTCAATGTTGCGCAACGCGATTTCGATTCGTTTCAGAAAAACCGTGCCTTCGAGCGTCAAGCTCAGCTGTTTTTGACTGCGGTCGAAAAGTTGCACGCCGAGTTCCGCCTCAAGTTTTTTTATCGCGACGGTGATATTAGGTTGCGAAACTCGAAGTCTTTGCGCGGCGCGGGTGATATTTTTCAGTCGGCTCGCCATCTGAAAATACTCAAGTTGTCTCAGCTCCAAATTAATCCCTTCCTTTCGGTCGACAAATACGGGATAATTCATCATAACTGCTATTTATATTTTACACGGTACGAAATTAACTTGCAACGAAAATTTTTCGGAGGTTTAATCATGATTGAACTTTGCAACGTGAAAAAATTTTTCGGCGAAACGCGGGCAGTAGATAATCTCAGCTTGAAAATTTTTCGCGGTGAAGTTTTCGGATTGCTTGGCAAAAACGGCGCGGGCAAAACCACAACAATTAAAATGTTGACGCTGCAACTTAAACCGACGGCGGGCGAAATTTTTTTCGAGGGACAAAACGTTGACGGCAACGAAATTTTTGTAAAAAGTTTGCTGGGACTGGTGCCGCAACATTTGAACTTTGACCGCGATTTGACCGTCGAAGAAAATTTGGAACTGCACGCCCGATTACATCACTTGCCGAAAATCGAGCGGCGCGAAAGAATTGACGAGCTGTTGAAATTCGTTGAGCTGGAAAAAGTTCGCAAATCTTTCGTGCAGGAACTTTCCGGCGGCATGAAGCGGCGATTGCTAATCGTGCGTGCGCTGATTCACCGACCGAAAATTTTATTCATGGACGAGCCGACGGTTGCGCTTGATCCGCAAGTTCGCCGAAAAATTTGGGAGCTGATAGCCGACTTGAAATCGCGGGGAATAACAATCGTGTTGACGACGCATTATATCGAGGAGGCGGAATTTTTGTGCGACAGAGCGGCAATTTTAAATCGCGGCAAGTTGGTTGCATTGGACACGGTAAAAAATCTTTGCGCGGGACGTTCGCTTGAGGAAACTTTTATAGAGCTGACGAAATAAAAAATCCCTCCCGAAGTCGAGAGGGAATTTTTTTACGCATTTATGACGGGGAAGACGCCCAAATTTTTCAACCAAATACTTTTGTCGTAAACGGCGCGGATTGCGTCGCGGAGCTTTTCATTACCGGCGTCGGTGTCAAGTTCAAAGAAAAAAATATACGCTCCCAAAATCGTGCGGGCGGGACGTGATTCAATTCGCGTCATGTTCACGTTGCGGCGGGCGAATTCGGCAAGCACATCACAGAGCGAACCTGCGCGGGAGCCGTCGATTTGGCAGATGAGCAAAACTTTATCGCCGTCGAAAGTTTCAATCGGCGCGGCATCACGCGGGCGGTAATGAACTTCAAAAAATCGCGTGAAGTTGTTCGGATTGTCTTGAATATTTTTTGCGGCGACGGTCAGCGCGTTAAGTTTGGCGGCGCGTTCCGTTCCGATAGCGGCGAAATTTTCTTCGGGCTGAGATTCGGCAACAATTTCTGCGGCGCGGGCGGTCGAGGCAGTCGCGACAATTTCGGCGTCGGGAAAATTTTTCCGCAAAAAATTTCGACATTGCGCCAGCGGTTGAGCGTGCGAGAAAATTTTTCGGACGGCGTCAACTTCAACGTTCGGTTTCGTCAGCAAAAAATTTTTCACCGGCCAAACGAGTTCGCGGGCGACGGTCAAAGTATCCGAACGCGCCAAAATGTCGAGCGTGACATTAATTGAACCTTCCAACGAATTTTCGACGGGCACAAGTCCCGCGTCCAAATTTTTTTCGGCAACTGCGGTCAACACGTCGAAGATGTCCGCGCAGATTTCAAGCCGAAAATCTTCGCGCAGAAATTTTTTCAGCCAAAGCGCGGCTTCTTCCGAATGCGTGCCTTTCGGGCCGAGAATTCCAAATTTCTTCAACGCTGTCACCTCAATCGAATTTCAAATTCATCAGTTCGGGGTATTTGTCGCCGATAGACTGC
Organism: Selenomonadaceae bacterium; assembly: GCA_017515635.1. Classification (GTDB taxonomy): domain Bacteria; phylum Bacillota; class Negativicutes; order Selenomonadales; family Selenomonadaceae; genus Quinella. The sequence goes on along the minus strand of JAFWFO010000035.1, from coordinate 56,021 downwards.
GAAAGTGTTTTGGGCTTGAGCAAATCAATCACGGGTTGCATGACGCGGAAAAATTCTTCGTCGTCCTGAAGCAACGTGAGAATTGCGGCAGTGTTCGCGGCGTCGGCAAGAGCGGTGTGTTGCGTGCCCTCGAAGTCCCGATTCATCGCGCCGATTGCGTGTTTGAGTGCCAAACTCGAATGCAAACCGATTCTGTCGTCGAACGCCTTTTGCAAATCGCGCCAACGTTTTTCAAGTTTCGCAATGTCGTAGCCGGGGATTTTGAACGCGCACTCGACTTTGAGCTGTTTGATGTCGGAATTGCTCCACGAATAAAGCGTCATGTCCCACGTGCCGATCCAGTCCATGAAATTTTGGAACGCCTCGGCAAAAAGCGGCTTGTCGGCAACGGTCGCTTGAGTTATGCCCGTCAGCTTCGTGATGTGTTTGGTTATCTCGCCGTATTCGGGGCGGACGTAGCATTGAAACTCGTCGACCTGTTGATAATTCTCGTCGAGTTTGACCGCGCCGATTTCTATGACCTCGTCGGTTGTGCGCCGCCGAATATCCTTGAAAGTCTTGCTGACGGGATTCATTTCCAAATCAATTACAATGTGAACCAAAATATAACCTCCCAAATTTTTTTTGATTAATTCTGGTTGAGTTTGGAAAGTTCCTGCCGCGAAAAATTTTTAAGATAACATAATCCGAAATCGAATTTTGAGGCCGTCACGGATGACGGCCTCTGCCGACGCATTTGCGTGACGCAAATACCGTCGGCCAAAAAGCATTACGACAACCCAATTTCAACGCGAATACTCATTCATCGCCCGCCGCGCAGGCGTGCCTTTTCTTTTTGCTACTTTTTCTTTGGGCAAGCAAAGAAAAAGTAGATTAAAACTCAAATTCACGAACGAAATTAATCGAAGCGACGCGCCAAAACCGTCAACCTCCGCTAAAATTGTCGAAATATTTTTTTCAACTGCAGGTTGCAACTTCCGCCGCAAATGTGTTAAAATGTGCGCGTTGATTAGGAGGGGTTCAAGCCCCGCGAATCGTGTGATAATTTTTAGGAGGTAATGCCAAATGCCATTGATTACGACCAAAGCTATGTTCAAGAAAGCTCACGAAGGCGGCTTCGCAATCGGCGCATTCAACGTCAACAATATGGAAATCGTCCAGGGCATCACGGGTGCCGCGGCCGAACTTCAATCGCCCGTCATTCTTCAATGCTCCGCCGGCGCAAGAAAGTACGCAAACCATCAATACCTCGTTCATCTTGTGAAAGCGGCTCTGGAAGTCAACGACATTCCGATTGCTCTGCACCTTGATCACGGTCCCGATTTCGCAACCTGCAAATCCTGCATCGACGGCGGCTTCACTTCCGTTATGTTCGACGGCTCGCATTATCCGTTCGCCGAAAACATCGAGAAAACAAAAGAAGTCGTCGAATACGCACACGCACACGGCGTTGTTGTCGAAGCTGAACTCGGTCAGCTCGCAGGCGTTGAAGATGATGTTTCCGTTGACGCCGACAAAGCTCACTACACCAAACCGGAAGAAGTTTTCGAGTTCGTCGAAAAAACCGGCTGCGACTCCTTGGCTATCGCTATCGGCACCAGCCACGGCGCATTCAAATTCACGCCCGAACAGTGCACGCGCAATCCCGAAACCGGCGTTCTTGAGCCGCCTGAACTGCGCTTTGACATTCTCGAAGAAATCGAGAAGAAAATCCCCGGATTCCCGATCGTTCTCCACGGCGCATCCTCGGTTATTCCGAAATACGTCAAAATCATCAACGACCACGGCGGCGCATTGAAAGATGCTGTCGGTATTCCCGAAAATCAGCTCCGTAAAGCCGCGAAATCCGCAGTTTGCAAAATCAACATCGACTCCGACCTTCGTCTCGCAATGACTGCCGGTATCCGTGAACACTTCGACCAGTTCCCCGAACACTTCGACCCGCGTCAATATCTTACGCCGGCTCGCAACTACATCAAAGAGCTCGTTGCGCACAAGATTAAAGAAGTTCTCGGCTCCGAAGGCACCGCGGCTGCCATCATGGAACTTGCCAACGCGAAATAATTTTTCGGACACAATCCGAATACAAATAAACCGCTCTTCATTTCGAGGGGCGGTTTTTTCGTTGAAGGAAGATAAAACTTTTTGTCGAAAGTCTAGGCTTGACAAACAATTAGGAGGAAAAAATTTTGAACACTTTTGAAATGGAGCTCGGCGGCAGAAAATTAATCGTCGAGCACGGCAAGATGGCTAAACAGGCCAACGGCGCAGTTCTCGTGCGCTACGGCGATACGGCCGTCCTCGTTGCGGCAACAATGTCCGCAGAACCCCGCGAAGGCGTCGACTTCTTTCCGCTGACTGTCGACTTTGAAGAAAAAATGTATTCGGCGGGCAAAATCCCGGGCGGATTCATCAAGCGCGAAGGTCGTCCGCAAACTTCAGGAATTTTGAAAAGCCGTCTGATTGACCGCCCGATTCGTCCGTTGTTCCCCGACGGTTTTCGTAACGACGTGCAGATTATCGCGACGGTAATTTGTTTCGACGAAGACAACGCGCCCGAAATCGCGGGCATGATTGGTGCGTCCTGCGCGTTGAGCGTGTCGGATATTCCTTTCGGCGGCCCGATAGCGGGCGTGCATGTCGGCAGAATCAACGGCGAATTTATCATCAACCCGACGAAAGAACAACTCGACGAATCCGAAATGGATTTGATTGTCGCGGGCTCGGCGGATGCCGTCATGATGGTTGAAGCCGGCGTTAAAGAACTTCCCGAAGAAATTGTTTTGGAAGCAATTCTGTTCGGACACGAAGAGATTAAAAAAATTGTCGCGTTCCAGAACGAAATTAAAGCGGCTGTCGGCAAAGAGAAACGCGAAGTCAAACTGTTCAAGCCGAACGAAGAAATTGACGCGGCTGTCCGTGAACTTGCCACGGAAAAAATTGACAAAGCCGTTCGCAACCCCGACAAACTCGAACGAGAGGCGGCACTCAACGCGGTGAAAACTGAAGTTGTCGAAACGCTGAAAGAAAAATTTCCCGCCGATGAATTCCCGACGCTTGAAAAAGAAATCGGCGCGATTTTCTACAAGACCGAAAAAGAAGTTGTCCGCAAGATGATAACGCACGAAAAAATTCGTCCCGACGGTCGCGCTCTCGAAGAAGTTCGCCCGATAAGTTGTGAAGTCGGCTTGTTTGCTCGCACGCACGGTTCGGGACTTTTCACACGCGGACAAACTCAAGTTTTGACAATTACAACTCTCGGCTCAATCGGCGACGAACAAATTATTGACGGGCTTGAGCCGGAATACACGAAGCATTACATTCACCATTACAATTTCCCCGGCTACAGCGTCGGCGAAGCTCGTCCCGCTCGTTCGCCCGGTCGTCGCGAAATCGGTCACGGCGCGTTGGCTGAACGTGCACTTGTCCCCGTCATTCCGTCGATTGAAGATTTTCCTTACACGATTCGCCTTGTCTCGGAAGTTTTGGAAAGTAACGGCTCAAGTTCAATGGGTAGCGTTTGCGGAAGCACGTTAAGCCTCATGCAAGCCGGCGTTCCGATTAAACGTCCCGTCAGCGGCGTGGCAATGGGTCTCGTCAAAGACGGCGACGCGCACACAATTTTAACGGACATTCAAGGCATGGAAGATGCGCTCGGCGACATGGACTTTAAAGTTGCGGGCACAACCGAAGGCGTCACGGCAATTCAAATGGACATCAAAGTTGCCGGCATTTCGCGGGAAATTTTAAGCGACGCGCTTGCTCAGGCGAAACGCGGCAGAAGTTTCATTTTGGGCAAGATGCTTGAAGTTATCAGCGAACCCGCGTCCGATTTGTCGCCGTATGCTCCGCGTGTCCGCACGCTTAAAATTGACGTTGATAAAATTCGCGAAGTTATCGGCACGGGCGGCAAAGTCATCAACAAAATTATCGAAGAAACGGGCGTTGAAATCGACATTCACGAAGACGGACAAATTTTCGTCACAAGCAAGAGTGTCGAAGGCATTGACCGTGCGATTGAAATTATCGAGGAAATTGTTCACGAAGTCACCGTCGGCGAAGTCTACGAAGGCACCGTCACGCGAATCATGCCGATCGGCGCGTTCGTGGAAATTTCTTTCGGCAAGGAAGCACTGTGCCACATTTCGCAACTGTCGACGCGGCGCATTGAGACCGTCGAGGAAGTTGTTAAAGTCGGCGACAAGCTTAAAGTCAAAATCACCGAGGTTGACGACAAAGGCAGAATCAACGCAAGTCACCGCGCACTTTTGGAAGGTGATTCGCCGCGACCGCAACGAAATGACAGACCGCCGCGCAGTGATAATCGTCCTCCGCGCAGTGACAATCGCCCGCCGCGCAGTGACAATCGCCCGCGCAATTCCGACGGCTCGCGCACGATTAAAGATTTGCGTGACTTGAAAAACCGCGACCCGCGTCGTCGCCGTGACAGATAAATTTAAAGTGTGGAGTTGGGAGTTTGAAGTTTGAAGTTGTAACTCCTAATTCCTAACTCCTAACTCCTAACTCCTAACTGATAGAAAGGGAGCGTTGAAGTTGGCAACGATAGACAGATTCAAAGAAATGATGGACAGCGGAAAAATTAAGTCAGGCGACATTGACGTTCCGTTTTCCGCACAACTCAAATATGATTGGCTGGCGGCAATTCACACGATGGAGCAACTGGAAAATTTGGCGGCGGAAATCGAATCGCGGAAAAAATATCGCACTGAATTGCGTGAAAAACTTTTGCGCAGTTGTTCGCAGTCGCTCAAAAAACTCGGCGAAGATGAAGAAGGTTTGACCGTCAAAAAAATCGACGCGGCAATTAAAATGCTTATGGAACTTCGCATGGAAATTGTCAAAGTCGACAGCGCGGCAAAAGAGAGCGAAAAGCTTGCCAAATTTATTCGCGACGGAGTGAGCGCGGGACGGTGATTTGACGTGTTCAGAGAAATGCGGCGAAAAAATTGCGTCATTTCGACTGAAACCGCCGAAAAAATTCTGCGCGAAGGCGATTACGGAATTTTGGCACTTTCCGGCGACGACGGTTACAGTTACGCCGTGCCGATTAATTACGCGGTCGACGGCAAAAAAATTTATTTTCACAGCGCGAAAGTCGGACACAAAATCGACGCCATTGCCCGCAACGAAAAAGTTTCGTTCTGCGTCGTCGACAGGCACGAAGTCATTGCCGAAGAATTCACCACGTATTTTTCAAGCGCAATTGCTTTCGGGCGAATTAAAGTCGTCGAGGATGTTGCGGAAAAAGTTCACGGGCTGGAACTTTTGGCTGATAAATTTTGTGCGTCGGCAAGTGATGAACGCCGCGAACGTGAACTTGCCCGCGTAGACGCTTTGGCGGTGCTCGTTTTGGAAATTGAGCATTTGACGGGCAAGGCGGCTCGTGAACTTGTTAAGCACGGCGACATGTAAATCGAAAAATTTTTGCCTCGACAATCGGTCGAGGCTTTTTGGTTGCGTGGAAAATTTTTACCGCCCACGTAGACTTTTATACAAGTTCCGTTTATACTTTCAAGCTTGTAAGGGTTTTGTTACGAAAAAAATTTTAATGACTTGATTGGAGGATTATGAAACAAAATTCGGGCTTCACACATATCGAAATGCCTGAGCTGACTTTTCGCGGCATGTTACTCGGTGCGGTGCTCACAGTTATTTTCACGGCGTCAAATGTCTATTTGGGGCTGAAAGTCGGCTTAACATTTTCGTCGGCAATTCCCGCAGCCGTCATTTCAATGGCGGTTTTGCGAATGGCGCACGGTTCCAACATTTTGGAAAATAACATGGTACAAACTCAGGCATCGGCGGCGGGCACGTTGGCAGCGTTAATGTTCATTATTCCCGGTATGTTGATGATCGGCTATTGGCAAGATTTTGAGCTGTGGCAAACGCTTTTGGTTTCGGCATGCGGCGGTTGTCTCGGCGTGCTGTTCACAATTCCTTTGCGTCGTGCAATGGTTGTACACAGCGATTTACCGTACCCTGAAGGCGTGGCGACGGCGGAAATTTTGAAAGTCGGCGAGTCGAACAGTCAAGACAATTCCGCAGATATTCGCGAACTTTTGACGGGCAGCGGAATTTCGGGAGTTATCGCGCTGTGCACAAGCGGCTTTAAAGTTTTGTCGGACGGTCTCGGACTTTGGTTTTACGTCGGCTCCGGCATGACGCAACTGTCAATGGGTTATTCGACGGCTTTGGTTGGTGCGGGCTATTTAATCGGCATTTCAAGCGGGCTTGCGTTGCTCACGGGCGTAATTTTGGCGTGGGGCGTCATGATATGATTCCCTATTTCACAATAACGGGCGCACCTGCCGACGGTCAAACGATGCAAGAATTCGCGCAGATGTGTTACACAGGCAAAGTTCGATTAATCGGCGCGGGTGCAATGGGCGTTGCGGCAATTTGGACGCTGATAAAGTTGTCTCGTCCCGTCATTGACGGCATCAAAGAAGCAATTCAATCTGCGCGAACAACGAATGCAAATCAAGCCGGGCAACGCACGGATACCGACATGTCAATTCGTTCAATCTTGATAGTCTTTTTGGTGATGTTCGCGGGCTTGTTGGGAATTTTTTATTTGTTCGTCAGCGTGGAAGGTCTCCCCGTCGAACAGACATTGACGTTTACATTGGCCGGCGTATTGTTGGCAGTTATCATGGGATTTTTGATTGCGGCGGCCTGTACGTATATGGCGGGCTTGGTCGGCACGTCCTCATCCCCGATTTCCGGTATCGGCATTTTGGGAATAATAATTTCGTCTCCGGTGATGATGGCGTTATGTAAATCGTTCGGGATTTTCGATTTGGAGGGCGGCACGAAATTTGCGACGGCGGCGGCAATTTTTACGACAAGCATAATTCTTGCGATAGCCTGTGTTTCCAACGACAATATGCAAGATTTAAAGACGGGCTATCTTGTCGGCGCAACGCCGAAAAATCAGCAGATTGCGTTGTTGCTGGGGTGCATTGTCGGTTCGTTGGTCATTGCGCCCGTGCTGAATTTGCTATATCAGGCTTACGGTTTCAGTGGAGCTTTGCCGCGTCCCGACATGAAATCCCGATGATGCGTTGGCGGCTCCTCAAGCGACATTAATGACGATGATTGCGCAGGGAATTTTTTCCGCGAATCTTGCTTGGGAATATATTTATTTCGGGATTGCGCTCGGCGTGGTAATTGTCGTTATCGACAGCTTATTGAGAAGCAACACGAAAAATCTTTGCTTACCGTCGTTGGCTGTCGGAATTGGAATGTATCTTCCGCCGTCACTGCAAACGCCGTTGGTTATCGGCGCGGTCATGGGATATTTTTTGGAACGCTCAATGTCCAATCAAGTCGAAGTCGAGAAAAGCAAACGTCGCGGAACTTTGTTTGCGTCGGGCTTAATAGTCGGCGAAAGTTTAATCGGCGTGTTGTTGGCGGCTGTGGTTGCAATTTCCGTTTCCGCCGGCGGCTTGGATTCACCGTTGGACTTGGTCGGCAGTGACTTCGGCGGCACGGCCGAAATTTTGGGATTAATTGTTTTTGTCTCGATGATTGCGCTGTTCTGCAAAATTGTTCGTGGCAAATCTTGAGGTGATTTTATGGACGAAAAAAACATTTACAACGCGGATACGATTGAAGAAATTTTTATGCCGTTTCTGCACGAATTAACTTCATTGCGCATGACGCTTGACCGAAAAGTTATCGCGTACCTTGTCGGCGCACCGGGTTCGGGAAAGTCGACGTTGGCGAATTTTTTGGAGCAACTCAGCCGCGAACGCAAAAGCGAAGTTGATACGATTCGCGCACTGCCGATGGACGGCTATCACTTTTCGGCGGCGTACATGGACATCACGACCGTTGAGCGCGACGGCGAACAAATTTTAATGCGGGACATCAAAGGTGCGCCCGAAACTTTTGACGTGGATTTGTTGGTTGACAAAATCCGCGAAGTTCGGCAAGAGGGCACCAACTGGAATATTTACGACCGAAAAATTCATGACGTGTTGCCCGATTATTTGAGCGTCGAGGACGAAATTATTTTAATCGAGGGCAACTATCTTTTGCTCAAGGACACGGGCTGGACGACCATTCGCACGCTTACCGATTATTCGGTTTTTCTGGACGTGCCGCGTGAAATTCTTCGCCCGCGACTGATTAATCGCAAAATTCAAGGCGGCTCGTCACCCGAAGCGGCGGAAAAATTTTTCGAGTTCAGTGACGCACGAAACATTGAACGCGTCATAAACAATTCCGCCAAAGCCGACGCGACTTGGAAATTTTTAGACGGAGAATTTATCAAGGCATGAACTTAAACGAATTAAAAAAAATCGTCCTTAGCGAAGTCGTCGAAAGTTTTGCCCGCGTCGACGAAATTTCCGAACGCAACACCGAAAAAGTTCTGGACGCAATGCGGCAACTGAAAATTTCCGACGCGCACTTTAAAACGTCGACGGGCTACGCTTACGGCGACATCGGGCGCGAGAAGCTTGATGAGCTCTTCGCGCAGATTTTTTTTGCTCAGGCGGCACTTGTCCGCACGCAATTTGTTTCGGGCACGCACGCGCTTGCGACGGCACTTTTCGGCGTCCTGCGCCCGAATGATGAGCTTGTTTCGTTGACGGGCGAACCTTACGACACGTTGCAAACGGTTATCGGGCACGCGCACGAATCACGCGGCTCACTGAAAGAATTCGGCGTCAGTTATCGCGAACTGCCGCTGGTCAACGGGAAAGTCGACCTCCCCGCGATAAAAAATTTCATCACGCCGAAAACGAAACTCGCGCTGATTCAACGCAGTCGCGGCTATTCGTTGCGCGAACCGTTGACGACCGCCGACATCGAAAAAATCTGCGCGGAAGTTAAAGCCGTCAATCCGAATTGCGCGACGCTGATTGATAATTGCTACGGCGAATTTGTCGAGACCCGCGAACCCGTCGAAGTCGGCGCGGATTTTGTTGCAGGCAGCTTGATTAAAAATATCGGCGGCGGATTGGCTCCAACCGGCGGTTACATTGTCGGCAGAAAAGATTTAGTTGAGCTTGCGTCGTATCGCTTGACGGCACCCGGCATGGGCGACGAATTGGGCGCGAGTCTCGGAACGCCGCGACTTTTGTATCAAGGTTTATTTTTGGCACCGCACGTAACCGCGCAGGCAATCAAGGCGGCAATTTTCGCGGCGGGAATTTTTACGAAACTCGGCTACAAAACTCATCCTTTGCCCGAAGAAATTCGCGGCGACATAATTCAGGCAATCGAACTCAAAACAGCGGAGCGGCTGATAAAATTCTGTCAGGCGATACAAAATTTTTCGCCCGTGGATTCTTTCGCGACGCCCGAACCGTGGGACATGCCCGGTTACGCGGACAAAGTCATCATGGCGGCGGGCACCTTCGTTCAGGGCGCGTCAATCGAACTTTCTGCCGACGCACCGATTCGCGAACCGTTCACCGTATTTTTACAGGGCGGCTTGACTTTTGAACACGCGGCGATTGGAATTTTGGGCGCGGCTCATGCTTTACAAACCCTATAAAATTTTTCGTTGCGTTGAAAATATTCTGTGGCTCTGTTACAATGCAAATAAGTTTTCGCGACAATCAATTTAAGGGGGAAATTTTATGGACGACAAGGACTGGGAAATTTTTAAGCAACAACTGAATCGCAAAACCGGCATTGATTTGCAGTTGTACAAGGAACAGCAAATGCGCCGTCGAATCAACAACCTCATTGGCAAGACGGAATTCAAATCCTACACGTCTTTTTTTGCCGACGCGGTCAGAGACAAACAGAAGTTCGCGGACTTTATCGAGTACCTTACAATCAACGTCTCGGAATTCTTCCGCACGCCCGACAAGTTCAGCAAGCTTGAAACGGACATTATTCCTTACCTGCTCAAGAAAAACAATTCGCTCAACATCTGGAGCGCAGGCTGTTCAATCGGCGCGGAACCTTATTCGCTGTCGATAATCATGAAGGAATTGACGCCCGGTCAACGTCACAGAATTTTGGCGACCGACTTGGACATTGAAATCATCGGCAAGGCCAAACAGGGCATTTACACGCCCGACGAATTGCGCGCAATGCGTCCCGACCGCAAGACGAAATATTTCACCAAGACGCCCGACGGAAAATTTGCCATCAAGCCCGAAATCAAAAGCGCCGTCGAATTCCGTCGTCACAATCTCTTGAAAGATCGTTTCGAGAATAATTTCGACTTGATTCTTTGCCGCAACGTCGTCATTTACTTCACCGAAGAAGCAAAATCCGTTCTCTACACGAACTTTTTCAAGGCACTTCGTCCCGGCGGCATTCTCTTCGTCGGCGGCACGGAATCAATTTTGAACGCAAGACAAATCGGCTACACGACATTTCAACCGTTTTTCTACCAAAGACCCGAAAAATGAAGAAGGTTTGATTTATGTTTGCAGATGCGCAAATGGAGAAGATCCGCCGCGAAGAATTGGAAATTCTGCAACTCGACCGATTGAAACAACAAGTCGCGTGGGTTTACGAAAAAAGTGAATATTATCACCGTGCGTTTAGAGAACGCGGCGTCAAACCTTCGGACATTCAAAGTCTGTCGGACGTGCGCAGGTTGCCTTTCGTGACGACTGCCCAACTGCGCCGAATGGACGCGACGGAATTTTTGACGTTGCCGCTGTCAAGCATCTTGCGAATAAATCATCACGATGAACCTTTCGGGAAGATAACGAACATGTACACCAAGGGCGACATTCAAAACAACGTCGCAATGATGATTCGCTGTCTTGCGGCGGTGAACGTCCTGCGCGGTTCGGTGGTCGGCCTTCAAGGCGATTTGAGCGACAGCCGCGTTCTTGACGTGCTTTACGCTCTCGAATCGCTCGGTGTTGCCGTCGTCCCTTTCGGCACCAAACTCCATCATTGGATGGAATTAATGGACTCTTTCAGTATAGACACGCTCGTCAGCACGCCGCAACTCGTTATGCAACTGATTATCCAAATGCAGACGGACGAACGAAATTTAACCGACTACCCGTTGTCAAAAATCATTTGCATAAACCCGAATAACATTCAAAATCCGATGCAACACCTGCTTGAAGAGCGCACGTCCACGAAATTTTTTAATCTGTTCGCGCCACCGGAAATCGGTAATGCCTCAATGATTTTTCAATGCGAAGAGGCCGTCGGGCAACACGTGCAGGAAGATCATTACCTGTTCGAGTTGCTCAAGTTCGACAGCGACAAAGTTATCGAGGAAGATGACTGCATGGGCGAATTGGTCGTTACCACGCTCACCGCGCAGGCTATCCCGCTGATTCGCTATCGAACGGGGCAGGCAGTTCGGCGCATGGGCGAGCCTTGTTACTGCGGACGAACATTCGCACGAATAGCCACGCCTTACACGAACACTTAGAAACGCAATCGAAAAAGCCCGAGGGTTTTTAACCTTCGGGCTGTTGTTGTCTTATGGTGGAAGTGGGGGAGTACCGCCCTCCCCGTCCGAAAATGAAGACGAAAAATTTTCTCCAAGCTCAGTTGCTGATTAATCTCGACTCTGCAAAGTTCAACAACAACCTCTGCAAAGCCCGGCACTTTGGAATTTCCCGCGCTCTACAGTGCGCTCAAACGCGGTAGCCTGTTATTGACCCTTGACCTCGACCTGACAGGCGGAATCGGTCAAGCAAGGGCGCGGCTTAAGCCGCGAGTGCGTACTCTTCGTTCGCAGTTATAAAAAGTTTTCCGCTTGTCAATCGGTTGCGGAGCCGATGCTTGCTTATTTAACCCCGTTCATCCCCGTCGATCCTATTTCACTCCCGTTAATTCAAAGTTGTTGAAGTTTATCACGCCGAAAATTTCTTGTCAACGTTTATCGTGTTACAATTTGGAATTCGACGCGCCGAAGAAAGTTATAACTCTGCCTTCGCGGTCGGAAATTTGGCGGATGATTCGGCGTTTCGTGTTCGCGCAAAAAACTTCGGTGATCGGTGACTGACGATTAATCAGCGCGTCAACTTCGTTTTCATTCAAGCCGAGAGCTTCCATAACCATCAAAAGCACCATGCCCGAAGTTTTGGCGTTGCCGATGTCGGACGCAAGAAATTGCACGACGAAAACATTTCCTTCGTTGTCGACGAAGAAACGAACTTCACCGTCGGGCAAGGGATCGCCTTCAACGCCGAAGACTGTCCCCACAACGCTCATGCCGGGGAAATTTTCCGCGTCGTAAAATTGCGGGCGACTTTTCAGCTGCGTGAAAGCGACGAGCTTGCCGCTTTGCCGAAAAGTTTGGTAAACGACGCCGGTGCCCATTCGGTCAATAAATTCTTTCGGGTTGAAATCCGACACGCGAACAAGATTGACGTTGTCAGCCGCGTCAGCCGAACAAGTCAAAGCGAACAGCACCGCTATAATCGCAAGAAAAAATTTTTTCAACGTTTGTCATCAACTCCAAGCATTAGTTACTTCGAGATTCGGCATAATATTCGGTTAATCATCATGCCGTAAATAAAAATTCCTCCTTTGCGCGGAATTATAACACAGACTTTCCGACGAAACGAAAATTTTTTTTCAAGCCGCGACGAAAATTTTTCGTTGTGGTACAATGCGCGGCGGAAAGTGAGCTGATTTAATGAAAAAAATCCTCGTGAGTTGCAGAGGCGGCGAAACGACTGCGGCGGTGCTCGTCGACGGGCAACTTGAAGCGATTTATTCCGCAAGCGACGACAACCCGCGCTTGAGCGGCAACATTTACAAAGGACGCGTGCAAAATATTTTGCCGGGCATGAAGGCGGTTTTCGTAGACATCGGGCGCGACAAAAATGTTTTTCTGCAATTCAAATCGACGCAAAAATTTTCAATCGGGCAAAGCGTGTTGATTCAAATCGAAAAAGAATCTGTCGGCACGAAAGCGGCACGGGCGACGTTGAATTTCAGTTTGGCGGGACGGTTTTTGATTTTTTTGCCGACGATGGGATATATCGGCGTGTCAAACAAAATTCGCGGCGACGAACGCAACCGACTTCACGCGCTGGCGAAAAAAATTCGTCCGAATGAAACGGGCTTGATTGTCCGAACGGCGGCGGAAGGTTGCGACGAAGAAATTTTGCTCGACGAACTTGCCGCGCTCGAAAAACTTTGGGCGAGAATTCTCGAACGCAATTCCAAACGCAAACCGCCCGCGCTTTTGTACAACGACAATGATTTAATCGAAAAACTTTTGCGCGACGAACCCGATACAGAAAATTTTATCGTCGACAACCTGAAAATTTTGCGTCGATTCGGCGAACTTGTTCCGCCCGAAAAAATTTCCTTCCACGAAGGCGACGCGCCGATTTTTGAAACGTTTGGCATTGCCGGTGAAATTTCCGACGTTCACAAACGCGAATTGCCGTTGCCCAGCGGCGGACAAATTATTTTCGACAAAACCGAAGCTTTGACGGCGATTGACGTGAACACGAATAAATTTGTCGGGCGAAACGACTTCGACGAAACGATTTTGCTCACGAATTTGGAGGCGGCGGAATTAATTCTGCGGCAACTGAAATTGCGCGACATCGGCGGAATAATTATCGTGGATTTTATCGACATGACCGGCGACGCGCACAAAAAAAAATTGCTGGACTTCCTGCGCGAAGGTGCGCGGCTTGACCGAAACAAAACGACAATCGTTGACATGACGCCGCTGGGACTTGTCGAAATCACGCGGCACGGTTCGCAACATTAAAGAGGTGTGAGCATGAAAAATTTGATTATCATTGGTACGGGAGCTTTTGCCCGCGAACTTTTTTGGCACGCGCAACAATCAATCGGCTTTGATGTCGACTGGCGCATAAAAGGTTTTCTCGACGGCGATGTTAAACTTTCGGCGGAAGATTATGCGCGCTTGCCCGAAGATGTTCCCGTGCTCGGCGACGTGAACAATTACGAAATTTGCGCCGATGACGTTTTCACCTGCGCGGTCGGAACTCCCAAGGCACGAAAAGTTTTGTGCGAAAAAATTTTGTCACGCGGCGGCGAATTTATAAATCTCGTCAGCGAATTGGCTTACGTCATGCCGACGGTCAAACTCGGTCGCGGCGTGATAATTTCCCCGCACACGGACATTGGCGACAGCGCGGTTATCGGCGATTTTGTTGCGACGAACGCAATGACGATTATCGGGCATGACGTAACGATCGGGAATTTTTCCTGCATTATGCCGCACGCGAACATTGCCGGCTGGAGCAAAATCGGCGCGGAAGTTTTTATCGGCAGCGGCGCAATTATTGTCCCGAAAGCGAAAGTCGATGACGGCGCGACGGTTGGAGCAGGTGCGGTCGTTTTGAAACGCGTCAAAGCCGGCGCAAAAGTTTTCGGCAATCCCGCAATCGAAATTTAGGAGGCAACCTTGGATAAAATCAGATTGGCGGCAACAAAAATTGTCCACGAAGTCGCAACAAAAGGCGCGTGGGCTAATGTCGTTTTGGCACAAACTTTGCGGCAAGAAAAATTCGACGACCGCGACAGAAAATTTTGCACGGAGCTGGTTTACGGCACAGTTAAAGCCGGCGCGTCACTCGATTGGAAAATTTCAAAATACCTGAATCGCCCGCTGAAAAAAATCGACGCAAAAGTTTTGGCGGTGTTGCGTGTCGGCATGTATCAAATTTTTTTCCTCGACCGCGTGCCGAATTCAGCGGCGGTCAACGAATCGACGGAGCTGGCGAAAAAATTTTGTTCACAAAGCGCGGCGAAATTCGTCAACGGAGTTTTGCGCTCGGCCGTTCGCGAACCGACAAAATCAGATTTCCCGACGGGCGACGACGTTGAATCGCTGGCGTTAAGAAGTTTTCACCCCGCGCCGCTCGTGAAAATTTTCGTCGAAGAATTCGGGCTTGACGCGACGAAAAAACTTTTGGACTTCGACAACACAGACCCGCCGCTTTGTTTACGCGTGAACTTTTTGCGGACGACGCGAGAAAAAATTTTGGACGCACTGAAAAAATTCGACGTTCAAGCCGAACCGTCAACTTTCGCGCCCGAAGGTATAATTTGTCGCGGACACGGCGCACTTGATAAATTTCGACCGCTGCGCGACGGGCTTTGTCAAGTTCAGGACGAAAGCTCAATGTCGGCGGCAAGATTTTTGAATCCGCAGGCGGGCGAATTCGTCATCGATTGTTGCGCGGCACCGGGCGGCAAATCCACGCACATGGCGGAACTTATGCAAAATCGCGGGCGAATCGTCGCGGCGGACATTTACGAAACGAAAATCGAACACATCAAGCAAAATGCCGAACGTCTCGGAATAAAAATTATCGAACCGCTTTTGATTGACGCTCGCGAACTCGGCAAAAAATTTCCCGCGCAGGCCGATAAAGTTTTGGTTGACGCGCCGTGTTCGGGCTTGGGCGTGCTTCGTCGAAAAGCCGACATGCGCTGGAAAAATATTGCCGACATTGACGCGTTGCCGACGTTGCAGGGTGAAATTTTGTCAAGCGCGGCGGAAACTCTCAAGCACGGCGGCACTTTGGTTTATTCAACGTGCACGATTTTAAAGCGCGAAAATCAATCGGTCGTCGAAAATTTTTTGTCGACGCATAAAGACTTTGAACTTGTCGAGACGAAAATTTTCCTGCCGCACGTCACGAATACTGACGGATTTTTTGCCGCGAAATTGATTCGTCGTTGAATGTTACTTTCTTTTGGCAGCAAAAGAAAGTAACCAAAGAAAACTGCGCCTGCGGTATTTCGCGTCACGCGAAATGCGACAGGCGGAGCGGCCGTCATCCATGACGGCCGGAATTACTGTTGCGTCACGTATTTTGCGCCGTCGATAAAAGTTTCTTTGACGTTAAAATCGTCGTCGAAAATTGTAATGTCGGCAGATTTCCCGACTTCGAGACTTCCGAAACTGTCAAAAATTTTCAGCTCAACGGCGGGATTTTTCGTCACGAGTTCGACGCCCGACGCAACGTCAAGCCCCGTGTTCGCGCAGAAATTTTTCAGCACATTATTTAACGTGGCGACGGAGCCGACAAGTGTCCCGTCCGCCAAAGTGGCAAAATTTCCGTTGACGAAAACTTTTTGACCGCCGAGTTCGCTGATTCCGTCACCGAAACCGCAAGCCCGCATCGAATCCGTTATCAAAACGATTTGACTGCGCGGCTTAATTTTTTTTGCAAGCCGTTGAGCGACGGGGTGAACGTGAACATTGTCGGCGATAATTTCAACCACCGCGTCCGAATCGAGAGCCGCCCCGACAACGCCGGGTTTTCTGTGGTGCAACGGACTTTGAGCGTTGAAAAGGTGCGTGATGTGTTTGGCTCCGCGCTCAATCGCCGCCCGTGCAATTTCGTAAGTCGCCGCGCTGTGCCCGATTGACACGACGATATTTTTTTTGCGACAACGATCAATAAAGTCGAACGAAATTTCTTCGGGCGCGACGGTGACGATTTTAATCACGTCCGCAAATTTTTCGACGAACGCGAAATCGGCTGGGATAATGTTTTCTTCAGCCTGCGCGCCTTTGAATTTTTTGCTGATAAAAGGACCTTCGAGATGTGCGCCGATAATTTTTGCCCCGTGAGAAATTTTCTGTTCGCGACGAATTCTTTCGAGTGCGGCGGAAATTTTTTCAAGCGGCATTGTCATAGTCGTCGGCAAAAAACTTGTGACGCCTGAAGTCGGTAAAAATTCGCGCATGGTTTTCAACGCGTTTAAATCGTCGTCCATTGTGTCGGCTCCCGCGCAGCCGTGAATGTGCACGTTGATAAATCCGGGCGCAACGAAATCATTTTCCGCGTCGAAAATTTCGCCGTCGACCGAATCGCTTATCGAAAAAATTTTCTCGTCGAAGTTCAAAACTTTTCCTTCGCAGATTTTAAAATTTCCGTCGTCGTCGGGTAAAATCAATCGCCCGTTTACAATGCTCGTCATTAAAAATTCCCTCCGAAAAATTTTTGCCGATTATATCACGTCGACGCCCCGAACGTTGCAGAAAAGCTCCTTCACGGATATAATATCGCCGTTACGAAAGGAGAGATGATCTTTTGACAAACGACATCATAATTATCAACACGTTTGTCCTGTATATCGGGCTGATGATGGCGATTGGCGTTTACTACTACCGCCGCACGAAAAACATGAGCGATTATTTTTTGGGCAACCGCAAACTCGGTGCGTGGGTTACGTCGTTGAGCGCGGAAGCCTCCGACATGAGCGGCTGGATGCTTATGGGCGTGCCGGGTTTCGCGTATCTTGCGGGCTTGAACGCGGGCTGGATCGCCGTCGGCATTGCTATCGGCACGTGGGCGAACTGGCATTTTGTTGCGGCGCGACTCCGTCAATACACGGAACTGGCGGGCAACGCGTTGACGCTCCCCGAATTTTTGCAGAACCGTTACAAGGACACAAGCGGACTTTTGCGAATCGTCCCCGCAATTTTCATTCTGATATTTTTTATTCTGTACACGTCAAGCGGATTTGTTGCGGCTGGAAAACTTTTTGAAACGGTCTTCGGTCTGCCGTTCCAATACGCAATTTTTCTCGGAGCCGGCTCGGTCGTTTTTTACACTTTAATCGGTGGATTTCTGGCAGTCAGTCGCACAGATTTTATTCAAGGCGTGATGATGTTTTTCGCGATTTTGCTTGTGCCAATCTGCGCGGCAATGAGTTTGGGCGGATTCGGCGACACAATCAGCGCAATTTCCGAATACAAATCGACGTTGTTTGAACCGTTCCTGAAACCGGACGGCACGACACTCGGCGCGATTGAATTAATTTCGCTTTTGGCGTGGGGCATCGGCTATTTCGGTCAACCGCACATTTTGGTTAGATTCATGGCGATAAAGTCGACGAAAGAAATTCCGCAGGCAACGCATATCGCAATGACGTGGGTTATTTTGAGTTTGGCGGCGGCTGTCGCGGTCGGCATGGTCGGCACGGTTTACTTGTCCACGCCGCTTGAGGGCACGAATTCCGAAACTGTCTTCCTCGTGATGACGAATCAGCTTTTCCCGCCGATAATTGCGGGTTTGGTTTTGAGCGCGGTTTTGGCGGCGATAATGTCAACTGCCTCGTCACAACTTTTGGTTGCGGCGTCGGCCTTCGCGCAGGATTTTTACAAAACTTTGCTCCGTAAAGACGCCAATCAAACGGAACTGGTTTGGATTTCGCGGGCGTCGGTTTTGATTATCGCGTCAATCGCGGTGTTCCTCGGCTTCAATCCCGACAGTTTCATTCTCGACATGGTTGCTTACGCTTGGGCGGGCTTCGGCGCGGCGTTCGGCCCCGTCGTGTTGATGAGTCTGTTTTGGAAACGCACGACACGGCGCGGAGTTATCGCGGGAATTATCGTCGGCGGAGTGACTGTGCTTGTGTGGAAACAATTTGAGCTTTTCGGGCTGTATGAAATTGTTCCCGGATTTATTTTCGCACTGCTTGCAATTTGGATTGTCAGCAAGCTCGACTCGGAACCCGATAAAGATATTCAAGCGACGTTCGACAAAGTCGGCTCGTCAAGAGCTTGAGTTTTATATTTTTTGCTTGGAGGGTTTCAACATGCGGAAACTGGTTTTGCTCGCGTTCCTTCTGCTTTGCGTGGCGTGCACGGGGTGCATGAACATCGAAACGACGCTGACAATTTCCGAAGACGGCAAAGTTTCAATGCACAACAAATTTGTCGCGCCTCCGGAAGGGGCTGCCAAGATTGAAGAACTCAAAAACAAATTCGCGAACAATCCCGACGCAAAAATCACGCCCGTAACCGAAGAGAATGTGAGCGGCTACGAAATCGACGTAAAATATCCGAGCATTGAAGCTTTCGCGGCGGAAAAATTTACATTCTTCTCCGCCCGTGAAGGAAAATGCGCCGGAATTCAGCAACACAAGGGGCTTTTGTGCGACACGTACAATTTCGACCTGATTGCGGAAATTAATCCGAATCTTTCGCCCGAAGAAGCCGAAAAAATGAAATCGGCGATCAGTGCAGGTTTCGTCAATGTGTCGGTCAAATTGCCGCACTCGGCAGAAAAAACCAACTCCTACCCCATCGACCCCGCTCAAAAAGAGCTGAGTTGGAATTTGGACATCGGATTGGGCGAAGGAAAAGAAGTCCCCGTGCAATTCACGTTCAAAATTTGGCACACCACACGCATTTACATCGTTTTGGCAATTATGATTGCGCTTTTTGTCGCGGGAATAAATTTCAACGATAAAATAAAATCTGCGGCGAACGAAGAAATTGCGGCGAGCATTACCAAAAAACGCAACATTTGCTTCGGATTGTTCGTCGTGTTGCTGATAGCCTTCCTGTTCTTGGGTTATGCGCCGGTTACGTTCACGCCCGCCGATACAATTTCGCAAACCATAAAATAAAGCATCTTGCAATTTGAACGAACGAAGGAGCGACGCCGATGAAAAAATTTTTTGTGTTCGCGACGATTTTTTTCTGCGTAACCTGCGCGGGTTGTTTTCAAGGCAATTCGACGCTGATTATCACGGACGACGGAAAAGTTTACATGCGCGACAAATTTATCGGCGTCCCGCTTCTTGCCGAGCAAATTGAATCGTTCAAAGAAAATTTCGCGCATAATCCGAACGCGGAAATTTCGCCCGTCGCGGAAAATAACATGAGCGGCTTTGAAGTTCGCGTCAATTATCCGAGCGTCGAAAGTTTTGCGGCAGAAAATTTTTCGCTCTTCGCGGCGCACAAAGATAAATGCGCGGGCATTCGTCAACGCAAGGGCTGGTTCTTCGACTCGTACAATTTCGATTTTATTTCGTCGGGCGATCAAAGTTTTTCGCCGAGTGAAGCCGCCGCCGTGCAAAGCGTTTTGTCGCAGGTAACTTTCGATTTGACGATTGAGTTGCCGCACGCCGCCGAAAATCACAACGCGGACAAAATTGACGCCGCCCGGAAAGTTTTGACGTGGAATTTAGCTCCGTCGCTTTTGAGCGGCACGGATAAACACATGCGCGTTGAGTTCAAAATTTGGCACCGTGACAAAATTTTTTTGACGGCACTGGCTGAAATTTTGCTTTTGGCGGCAACGATATTTTTTACCGTCAAGACTCGCACGGAAGATTTTGACTCGCTCGGCAAAGACCTGCGGCTCAAGAGAAACATTTTCGCGGGATTGTTCGTCGCGCTGTTGATAATCTCGGCTTACATGTTGCTTGCGCCCGTCACGTTCACCGACGCCGATACAATTTCCGCCGTCCTGCCGTGAATTTCGCTTGCAATTTGCCGCGTCCTGTGCTAAACTTCCACAGCTGTAAAAAAATTTTTTAAGGAGGTCACGCATTTGCCGAACATTAAATCTTCAATCAAAAGCATGAGAATCGACGCGAAACGCCGTGCTCGCAACGTATCCGAAAAAATTCGCATGAAGAGAGCACAAAAACTCGTCTTGGCGGCAATCGCGGCTGGCGACGCTTCAAAAGCGAAAGAATTGCTCCCCGCAGCTCAAAAAGCCATCGATCAGGCGGCGGCGAACAACACGATTCACAAAAACGCGGCTGCACGCAAGAAATCAAAACTCGCGCTGAAAGTCAACGCGGTTTCGGCTTAAATTTTTTCAAAGCTCGTCAACTGGACGGGCTTTTTTCAATTTGGAATTTGGAATTATAAACTCGCCAAAATAATTTTTAATTGATTCATCGGGGCTTTTTTCAATTTTTCGTTCGCGACATATCATATAAATCACAATCGCGGACGATTATGCCGACCACGCCGGAAATATTCACGACAAAAATGTTCGCCGCTATTATCAGACCGATTGAGTCCGCAGAAAGTCCGAATTCAGCCAACAAAAGCATCATCGTCGCGATTATCCCGCCGTTTTCATTTGGTGTCGAAAGTGCGAACTGCACGGAAAAAAATGCGACGACTATCAGTTGCAAAATCGTCATTTCGACGCCCGAAAATTCCGCCGCGAAAAATAAGTGAACAATTATCCCGATTGTCAAAGGTATCGGACACAGCGCGTGCGATAACGGAATGTAAAAGTCGCACAGGTTTTCGTTGACGCCGAATTTTTTCTTGCAAATCTCAATGTTCAGCGGCATTGACGCGCTTCCGCTTGATGTCGTGAAAGTAATCAGGCACGCGGGATAAATTTCGCGCAGGAAGTCCCGAATGTTTACGCCGTGTTTAAACGAAATCCACAAAAGCATTGCCGCAGGAATTATCGCGAACGCAAGATATTGCGCCGCAACGATTTTCCACAGCGTAAAAATTTCGTCGAGCGAATAAACCAAAATTGTCTTCACGATGCTCAAGAAAATTATCAGCGGAATAATTTTCAGTACGAGCGAGACCATTTTAAAAATAATTTGCTTGCTGTCCGCGATTACTTTTTTGAATTCGCTGACGCGGTCGCCCAAAATCGTCACGCAAATGCCCAAAAGTATCGCCAAAACGACAATTTGCAGGATATTTCCTTTCAAGAACGGCTCAATGAAATTTTGCGGCACAATCAATACTATTGAATCTAAAATTTTTGACGTTTCGCCGGTGTTTGACGATAAAATTTGCCCGTCGAAGCTGAAATTCACCACGGGGAAAAAAATTTCACTGACGGCAATCGTCACGACGGTGATAAACGACACGATTTTGAAAAACCTGAACAAAAGTTTCGTCCCGACTTCGTTGACCGTCGCCACATTTTCCATCGCGCAGATACTCGCCACAATCGAAATAAAAACCAGCGGGATACTTACCGCGATAAGCGCGCCGAAAAGTGTATTCAGTATCGGCGTGATGATTGTTACGATTAAATTTTGCGTTCCGGCGGAAAAATTCCCGATAATCGCCGCAAAAATTATCGCCAACAGAATTGCAAGCGTGCTTGAGCCGCCGGGAATTTTTAAATTTTTTATTTCGCGTGGCGAAAGCGCAATTATTTCGTTGCAACCGCCTTCGTAACGATAAATTACCCGCGCTTTTTCGTAACTCAAAAGATCGTGCAGGATATTTTCCGAAAAAATTCCTTCGTCGTCATATTCGAGCGGATTGAACGGTCTGCCTTTGATTTTTATCGAAATGCGCGGCGTTCCGAGCCATTTTTTCGTTACGAAAGTAAATTCTTGATCCTCGCCGAATTTTTCTTGACACTGAATCAACGAATCTTCCAGCAAAAGGCAAATCTTGAGCTTATCTTTACGCGGCACGTTCACGGAGTCAAAAAAGTTCTTGATTGCTTCCATGACGGTCGCGATATTTTGGTTTGAAAGTTTCGTAAAAATCACCTCGCGCCGAATTATAGCAAAAAAAATCGTCCTGACAATGTTCAATGATGTGCACTTGCCGAAAAATTTCATTGCGGTTCCGACAAAAACTTTTTGCGCGTGTCACTTGTCGCTTGCAACTTTCCTTGATATAATCGCCGATATTGCTTCACGAAAAATTCAGTGACACAAATAAATTTTTGGAGGACTTGTTATGTGCGGAATTGTCGGATATATCGGTGAAAAAAAAGCCGCGCCGATTCTTTTGGACGGCTTGACGAAACTTGAATATCGCGGTTACGATTCGGCGGGCATTGCCGTCGATTGCGGCGAAAGTGTTTTTATTGAAAAGTCGGTCGGCAGGCTCGACGCGCTCAAAGACAAACTCAAAAATAATTTACCTGCGGGCACGGTCGGTATCGGGCACACGCGCTGGGCAACTCACGGGCGGCCTTCGGACAGCAACGCGCACCCGCACACCGATTGCCACGGGGATTTCGTCGTCGTGCACAACGGCATTATCGAAAATTATTTGTCGCTCAAGGAAGATTTGATTTCACGCGGGCACAAGTTCACGTCCGAGACCGATACCGAAGTCGTTGCGCATTTGCTTGAGGAACTTTATCGCGGCGATTTCGTCGAAGCCGTTCGCGAAGTTTTGAAAAAAATCGAAGGCTCTTATTCGCTTGCGTTTATGGCGAAAAATCATCCCGACGTTTTAATCTGCGCGAAGCAAGACAATCCGCTTGTCATCGGTTTGGGTAAAGGCGAAAATTTCATTGCGTCCGACATTCCCGCGATAATCAATCACACGCGTGAAACCTTTATTTTGAACGACGGCGAACTTGCGCTGGTCAAAAAAGATTCCGTAGAAATTTTCAACCGTCGCGGCGAACGTCTCAACAAAAAAGTTTTCCACGTCACTTGGAACGCCGAAGCTGCCGAAAAAGGCGGTTACGAACATTTCATGCTGAAGGAAATTAACGAGCAACCCAAAGCCGTGCGCGACACAATGAGCAAGCGCATTGCCAAAGACGGCGGCTCAATCGTCCTCGACGAGCTGAACTGGACGAAAGATTTTCTTGACGGCATTGACAAAATTTATATCGTGGCGTGCGGCACGGCTTATCACGCGGGACTTGTCGGGAAATTTTATATCGAAAAACTTGCGCGCAAATTGGTTGAAGTCGATTTGGCGAGCGAATACCGTTACCGCGATCCGATTGTCGACGAAAAAACTTTGGTTATCGTCGTCAGCCAATCGGGCGAAACTTCCGACACTCTTGCCGCGTTGAAAGAATCAAAACGTTTGGGCGCGAAAACTTTGGCGATAACCAACGTCGTCGGCTCTTCGATTGCCCGCGAAGCTCATCAAGTCATTCACACTTGGGCGGGGCCGGAAATTGCCGTTGCGTCGACCAAAGCTTATACCACGCAATTAATTTTGATGTTCATGCTTGCGCTTTACATGGCTCAAATTTCCGGCACGTTGTCTGCTGAAAAAATTCGCGCTCTGATTGACCAGCTGAAAAAAATTCCCGCGCAGATTTCCGAAACTTTAAGCGACGTGGAGCCGATTAAAACTTTCGCACGTCAATACGGCTTTAACGAAGATGTTTTTTATATCGGGCGTTCGCTTGACTATGATGTTGCTTTGGAAGGCGCGCTCAAGCTCAAGGAAATTTCTTACATTCACGCGGAGGCCTACGCGTCCGGCGAACTCAAACACGGCACACTTGCGCTGATTGTCGAAGGCGTCCCGGTTATCGCGCTTGCCACTCAAAAAAGCGTCTACGAAAAAACTTTGTCGAACATCAAGGAAGTCAAAGCCCGTGACGCGGTTGTTATCGGCATTGCGGCTCAAGGCGATTCGGAATTGGAAAAATATCTTGACCACGTGATTTTTGTCCCCGAAACCGACGAGCTTTTAATCCCGTTGTTGACGGTTGTGCCGTTGCAACTTTTGGCATATTACGCTGCGATAACTCGCGGTTGCGACGTTGACAAGCCGCGCAATTTGGCGAAGTCGGTTACGGTTGAATAATGAATTTACAATTTGACGAATCACTTGCCGCGAATTACAAAAGTACTGCACAAAAAATTCGTGTCATGAGTGAAGTTTGGTTGACGCAAAATTTATTCTGCCCGTGTTGCGGAAACATTCGCGTTGAAAAAATGCCGAATAACTCACCCGTTGCCGACGTGTACTGCGAAAACTGCGGTGAAACTTTTGAGTTGAAGAGCAAACGAAATCATATCGGCGCGAAAATTCTTGACGGGGCTTATCACACGATGATTGAGCGAATCACGAGCAACGTCAACCCGCAACTTTTCGTTATGCAATATTCAAATTTATCCGTAACGGACTTGACGCTTGTACCGAAATTTTTCTTCACGCCCGACGTTATCGAAAAACGAAAACCTTTGCCGCCAACCGCAAGACGGCGCGGCTGGGTCGGTTGCAACATTTTGTACGAGAAAATTCCCGCGCAGGGAAAAATTGCCGTTATTCGCGGCGGGACAGAAGTTGCAGTCGCGGAAGTTTTGCGTTCCTACGACAAGGCGAAGAAACTTCAAACGAACAATATTAATCTGCGCGGCTGGCTTTTGGACGTTTTGAAATGTGTAAACGAAATCGGCACCGAAATTTTTACGTCACAAGATATTTACAAGTATGCGGGCATTCTCGGTGCGAAACACGAACAAAATCGCCACGTCGAAGCGAAAATCCGTCAGCAGTTGCAATTCCTGCGCGACAAAGGTTTTATCGAGTTCGTCAGTCGCGGCGTTTATCGAAAGGTGGTTTAATCCGTGAAAAAATATCGTGTGGTTATCGAAGAAACCATTTCGGAAGAATTTGAGATTGAAGCGACTTCCGAAGAAGATGCCGTCGAAAAAGCAATTCGAGAATATAACGCGGGCAATTTTGTCGTGAGTTCCGATAACGTTGAGCAAAGACAAATTTCGGTAGTCGATGAAGACGGCGAACTTACAGATTGGATTGCATTTTAAATGAGTGAACGTGTAGAAATTCTCGGCGGCAACGTGGACGTTGCATCCAATTTGGCAAGCCGACATTTTATTCGGAGCTTTTCACATGAGTGAACAAGTGGAAATTTTGGGCGTGAAGGTCGACGCGGTGACGATGGCTCAAGCCGTTGAACGCGTGGCAAATTTAATCGCCGAAAAAAAATCGTCAATCGTGGCGACTGCGAATGCTGAAATGCTTTTGAGGGCGACACACGACGACGAATTGAAAAATATTTTGAACGCGGCAAGTTTGGTCGTGCCGGACGGTGCGGGAACAGTTTGGGCGGCGAGACATCTCGGCAAAGAAATGCCCGAACGCGTCGCGGGCTTTGATCTGGTGCAAGAGCTGATGAAAATTTCGCCCGTCAAAGGTTGGAAATTTTTTCTGTTCGGTTCCGCGCCGAATATCGCCGACAAAGCCAAAGCCAAAGCCGAAGAACTTTACCCCGGCATAAAAATTGTCGGTACGCGCAACGGTTATTTCACCGCAGACGACGAGCCGGAAATTATTTCGCAAATAAAATCTTCCCGCGCAGATATTTTGCTTGCGGCGTTGGGCGTCCCTAAACAAGAAAAATGGCTTGCGAAATTCCGCGACGAATTACAAATTCCCGTATCAATCGGCGTGGGCGGAACATTTGACGTAATGGCGGGCGTCGTCAAGCGTGCACCGCTTTGGATGCAACGGGCGAAACTCGAGTGGCTTTTCCGAGCAATGTTGCAACCTTCCCGCGCAGGTCGATTGGTCGCCTTGCCGAAATTCGTTTTGAAAGTTCATCAACAAAAGAAAGCTTCAAGCTGTAAGCTTTGAGCTTTAAGGTGTGACGAAAAATTTCCTTAAAGCTTAAAGCTCTAAGCTTAAAGCTTAACAGGAGCGTGAAAGTTTTGAGCATAATTAAGGAAGGATATTATTTTGCGGGCGTCGCGCTCCTCGTCGCGATTTTCCTCGGCGTGTTGCTTCATCCCTACGCCGCGATTGTGCCGACGGTGCTGGCGTGTTACTTCCTGTATTTTTTCCGCAACCCGAAAAGGATAATTCCCGCCGACGAAAATTTAATTGTGTCGCCCGCCGACGGTACGGTTCAGGACGTGACGGAGGTTGACGACGACGATTTTGTCAACGCGCCCTGCCGCAAAGTGATAATTTTTCTGTCGGTATTTGATGTTCACGTCAATCGCAGTCCCATTGCCGGCGAAATTAAAGTTCAAAAATATGTCTGCGGCAGATTTCGTCCCGCGTATAAAGATTCGGTTGGTTTCGAGAACGAACGACATTTAATCGGGCTTGAGAACGACAAAATTCGTGTGACGGTGACGCAAATCGCGGGCATTTTGGCGCGGCGAATTGTCAGCTGGGTTACTCTTGACGACAAACTTGAAAAAGGCGAACTTTACGGCTTGATTCGTTTCGGTTCATGCACGGAAATTGTTGTCCCCGAAAACGTGGAAATTCTCGTCAAGAAGGGCGACAAAGTCAAAGGCGGCGAATCAATTATCGGTCGGATTAAATGAGGTGGCGCAATGAAATGGATATTGCCGAACGCTTGCACGGCGGCAAATTTGTTTTTCGGAATGTGTTCGATTTTGGCGACGTATGAAGGCGATTACTTTTACGCGTCAGTTTTCATATTGCTCGCGTTGATAGCCGACGGCATGGACGGCAGAGTTGCTCGCGCTTTGAACGCCGCATCGGAGCTTGGCAAGGAAATGGATTCGCTGTGTGACTTGGGATCGTTCGGAGTTGCGCCGGCGTTTCTTGCTTACGCGTTTTGTATGCACAATTTCGGGTTGCTCGGCAAGGCGGCGGCAATAATTTTCGCGCTGTGCGGTATGTGGCGGCTTGCAAGATTCAACGTCAACACAAGCGTCGTACACGGATTTTTCATGGGGCTGGCGATTCCCGCGGGCGGTTGCATTGTCGCAACGACGACGCTTTTATTTTTGGCAATGGACATTCACCCCGAAAATTTCGGATTGGTTTACCCGATAACAATAATAATCGTCGCGTATTTGATGGTTTCGCACGTGCATTATCCCGACTTCAAAGGCGACGGCGAAAAAATTTTTCTTGTCGCAAAAATTTTCGCGGCGGCAATGTTCGCGGGAATAATTTATCTGGCGATAGAATTTCCCGTGCAGGGGATTTTGACGGCGATTTTCGCAACTTACGCGGTTTTCGGCATCGTCAATTCGCTCTTGGCGTTAATGAATCGCGACAAACTTTGACAATCGAGGCAGGCAAAACAAATGTTTAATTACCCGTTAGATGTTCTCATGGTTCCATTGCAAGTAGTACTGTTCGTGTTTACGTTTTACCTGTGTCTGATTGGATTTTTCGGCATGTGGCGGCGGCGCGAAGATAAAATCAAAGTTCCGCAAAAAAAATTCGCCGTGATTGTCGCCGCACACAACGAAAGCACGGTTATCGAGCCGCTGATAAAAAATCTGAAGTCGCTGGATTATCCCGACGAACTTTACGACATTTTTGTTATCGCGGACAACTGCAATGACGACACCGCCGAAATTGTCGAACGCGCCGGCGCAATCGTCTGCAAACGCGTCGACGAGACGAAGAAATCTAAAGGTTTCGCGCTTGAATGGATGTTCGAGAAACTTTTTGAAATGGAAACTCGCGGGCAAGTTTATGACGCCGTTGCGATTTTCGACGCTGATAATCTTGTCCACCCGAATTTTTTAATGGAAATGAACAACCGACTTTGCAAGGGCGACAAAATTATTCAGGGCTTCCTTGACGCGAAAAATCCTTACGACACGTGGGTCAGCGGAACTTTTGCGATTGCCTTTTGGGTTATCGATTACGTGTCGCACCTCGCCAAAACGAATATCGGCTTGTCGGCGGTTCTCGGCGGAACGGGCATGTGCATTACTTTGGACGTGCTCAAGAAACACGGCTGGCGGGCAACGTGCTTGACTGAGGACATGGAATTTACAATGAAATCGCTTGCCGAAGGTTTGAAGACGACTTGGGCACACGACGCGATTGTTTACGACGAAAAGCCGCTGACGTTCGCTCAATCGTGGACGCAAAGAAAACGTTGGGCGCAGGGACAATTTGACGTGGCACACCGATTTATTCCGAAAATGTTTCGTGAAGGTTTGCGGCGAAAAGATATTCGCATGTTGGACGGCTGTTTGTATCTGTTGCAACCACATTTTCTGATGCTGTCGTCGTTTTTCTTCCTGATGAGCTACATTCAACTTTTCGCGGGTACGACGCTTTACACAAATATTTATTCCGTCCTGCCGTCGCAAATTTTGATGGTAGTAATGATCGCTCAATACGTCCTGCCGATGATAATTTTGTTCAAAGTCCGTGCCAAACTAAAATCGTGGTGGTACCTGCTTTTTTATCCGCTGTTCATTTATTCGTGGATACCGATAATTTTCATAGGCTTCATTCACCGCAACGAACACGAGTGGGCGCACACCAAACACACGCGCTCAATGAGTTACGACGACTTTGTCAAGAAACGTACCTACTGAAAAATTCTCCCGCATGACGGGATTTTTTTTGCGCAAAAATAAATTGGAAGTTGGTTAAACTCTTCGCCGATACCTTGACGCCTTCCGACGTGTTAAGTAAAATTTGTGCAGAAAAATTTTTTTCACAAAGGAGTTGTTTAACGTGAAGCTCACAGAAAAATTTGCGGCGTGCTTAACTGTAATGTTGTTCGCTTTTGCGATGACGACGACGGTTGCATTCGCGGCGATTGAAAACGGCGTTGACTGGGAACGCGGCGTTGTTCGAGCAACGGGATTCGGCGCAGGCAAAGCGAAGTTCCTAAAAACAAATCCCGGTCTCTATCGCGAACAGGCAAGACGTGCCGCAACAATGGACGCTCAACGCAAATTGGCTGAAGCTGTTGAAGGCGTTCAAGTCACGTCAGATTCAACTATTAAAGATTTGGAACTTGAAAACGACAATGTCAGAACAACTGTCAACGCAATCATCAAAGGTATGACCGAAGTCAGCTACGAATTTGTCGACGGCGGAAAAAATTGCCGCGTCGTCTTGGAAATGCCGCTGTTCGGTTCGGCAAGCCCCACCGGCGGAAATTCACTTTCCGAGGCCGCTTTTCTGCCGTTCAAAGACACTCCGAGGACGGATTTCCCGCCGCCCGTCGATGCAACCGTCACCACTCAACCGACCGTCATCAATCAAAATTACACGGGCTTGATTATCGACTGCCGCGGCATGAACATTAACTGCGTCATGAGTCCCGTCATCAAAAACGCCAACGGCACGAAAATTTACGGGCACATGAATCTTGACTATGATAAAATTATCGTCAACGGCATGGCGGCTTATTCAAACGACGCTTACGACCAAATCAGTTCGCAACGCGCAGGCAAAAATCCGCTCGTCATCAAGGCAGTTCGTTTGGACGATCTTAATGCAAATCCCGTTGTCTCCGTTGCTGACGCCGACAAAATTCTTGCGGCGAACGCTCACGACAGATTTTTGGATAACTGCGCCGTCGTTTTCATCAAGTAAACTCGTCACAAATGCAAAATTCAAGGCTCCGACAAAGCGTCGGGGCTTTTTGATTTTCTGCGGCGTCACAAATTAAAGTTACGTTAAAAAATCATGACGCAATCAATTTTGACGCGGGCGCACGAATTCGCGGCTATTGACACAAAGGGGAAGTTGGTTATAAAATTGCCGCATTCAAAGGCACTTTTGCTTTTGACGCGCCGACAAGGTCAGCGATTTGATCACTCGCCCGCCTTGTCGAAGGACTCAGAGTTTTGAGTCCGACCGCTCCCATACAATCCCTACCCGTTAAACACGGTGCAGGATTAAATATTTCGACGCACGAAATTTTGAGCGGCTCGGAAAAAGGAGGTGACCATCTAAAGCGTGATCGGCCGGTTTCGCTTCCTTTTTTTGCGAACCGTCAAAAAGGCGTCGTAAAACAGTGTGCCCGCGTTTCCTCGTTCGTCGCGGCGTGAGGAACCGATTCAAGAGCGCGGCACAAGACGGATGCTTTCGGTGTAGGGAAAACGGCATTCGGACTGCGACAGGAATTTTTCCAGTACAAATTTTTTTTGGAGGCAAATTCACTATGACAGATACGTTTTTTGATCTGCAACGTTTCGCCGCAGATGTCGTGCTCGGCGGCACCAGCACCGGTTTCGAATGGGACAACGGCCAATTCGTCGGCGGCGGTGACAGCACGGCAAATGTCGGCTCGGCAACAAACCCCGCATACTGGGCGGCAACCGGCGGCGTTTCGGCGGTCGCCGGCTCGGAAGTTTATCTCACCGGCAAAGATGGTTATTCTTTCTCGATTCAAAACAAAGAATGGTCGCTTGCACTTGCTGACGAAGATATCCTTAAAGCAAGCAAAGATGGAAACCACGCTTTTGCAGGCACCAACTCAACCCTTGATGTCGACGGCACTTTTGAAGAAAACGTCAACGGTATTGATCAGTATGTCAGTGGCGATATCAACGCAACTGTCGGCAACAGCGGGACGGGCACGGGTCTCCTTTACACTTTCGAGAAAGACGCTAACGACGTCGATGTCGCTCTTCCGGAAGGAACGGCTGCAATTTTCGGCAAAAACTCCACCGACATTACTTTGGGTGTAGCAAAAGATTCACTTTCGATCAGCGGTTTAGGTTTTAAGGAAGGTATCACCGCCGCGAACACCAACGGCGAAATCAGCTTCGTTACCGGAAACAACACAATCACTTTGCCTGCAGGTGTTTTGGATCTCAAAACTTCTGACGCTCAAGTTGCTCTGCTTACAACCGCCTCAATCGCCGGTGCCAAAAGCGCAACGCTCACCACGTCCACAGGTATCAGCGGTGTTACGTTCAACGAAACCACTTGGAACGAAATTTCGGGTGTCCTCAACACAATCAAGTTTGATTCGGTCGGCTCGGCAACCGTCGACAACAGCGGCTTTGTCGTTGCTGACGGTGAAGACGGCGCACAACTTACCATCAAAAATCTCGACTCCGCGATCGTCAATGATGTCGCAGTCAAAGCGGAAGAAACTGCCGAAGTTTCCTTCACGCTTGAGACCGTCGAAGGCGGCGGAATTTCTGCCATTGGCATGAAGAAAGATACTGAACTCACCGTCGCCGGCGACAATCTCTTCGATGTCAATGTCGGCACTAAAACCTACGCCGTTGCAACCGACGCGGACAAAATTAATTTCGAAGCTGTGGCCAACGCTCTCGAAGTCGACGTTGAGGCCGACAAAGGTTATGCCGTTACCGGCGGCAATGCTCTCTTCGAAGGTGTTGACGGCGCGAATAAAGCCTCGCTCAACGGTGCGGCAGTTTCCGTCAGCTCCGGTACTCTCTTTGCCACTGCTATCGACGGCGAAGCAGGCATTAGCGCTGTCGTCTTGGCAGCGGACGCGAAAGTCAGCGTTACGGGCGATGCCGATGGCTTTACCGCCAATTACTTGCCGGTCAGCGACGACAGCGAACATGTCTTCCAAGTCAACAACGCTTCAATCACAGCGGCAGACATTGCCGACACCATGGGCGTTGCTATTTCAGTCGGCGCGGACAGCAACAGTGTTACCGTTGTTACGGGTATGGCAGACACCGAAAAAGTTTCGGTTTCCGGCGGCACGACGGGCATGACCTATCACTTCAAAGATGATACCAAAGAAAACCAAGTCAAAGTCGGTGCAGGCGAAACGGTGTATGTCACGCTCGACAGCGCGGGCAACGTGGCAGATTCCATTGACGAAGAAAACTACATGAAGAAAGTAAACGACGACAACAAATGGAATGACGTTTCGTCCATCGGCAGTGCGGAAGACAGCGTTGTCGCAAACCATGCGGATGCTTACGAACAATTCTATAATCTCGACGTTTCCGAGGCGGGTCAAGTTTCCGTCGCAAGCTTCGCCAACGAAGATTCCACCGAATTTGATACCGTTTCCAATTCGACGGGCGTCGAAATTGTTGGCAGTGACGTTCTTGCACAAGCAAATCATGTCACTTTGACTGCTGGCTCGGCTGTCGGCTTAACTGAGCTTAACATTCAAGCTGACGAAAGCTCCAATGTTTACGACGTGACGATTGACCTGCGCACTGCGAGCGGTGCTCCCAATGTTGCGATTGGTACGCTCGGAAGCGTCTCTGCTTCGCACGAAGTTTACCTGAGCAATGCTGCCAAGAGTACGGCTTATATCGGCGCACTTGCCACGGGACAAAACAAAATCTTTGCAGGCACGGCAGGTTCGCAAATTCGTCACGACGGCGTTCGCGCAACCATCACCGGCAACAGCGGCAACGACACCATCTGGGCAGGCAGAAATGACATCGTCACCGGCGGCGCAGGTGCAGACTATTTCTATGACAGCGCAAACTACACCGTCAGCGACTATGACGCTTCCCAAGGCGATCTCCTTATCGCTACACGTGTCAACTCCGTTGCCGACATCGACAAAGGCATCCTCAATTACGGCGACGCGGGCAACGAAATCGGCTTTGGTTCCAGCAACAAGGAATTCACCATCGGCACAAACCAGAATGCTTCGCTCAACATGAAAGTTGCAGTCATGGACACCAACGCGGATGTCGTCGGTTACCGTAATGTGGCTGTCGCGGGCATCAACGGCGGTGCGCTTGACGCCTCCACTCTTGACGGCGCGGCTCTCATCGTTGCCGATTATGATCGCAACGGTATTTCGGGCGACAACGTCATCGGCACGGCCGGTAGCGATACGATTTATGTCGGTCTCAACGATACCGTCAACGCGGGCGAAGGCAACGACGCAATCAGCATCGGCGGTCCTTCCACCGGCGGCGCAGGCGTGACGGTTCAGCTCAGCGCGGGCAGAGACACCATTTCGGGCTGGACGTTCGGCTTCGACAAAAACGCGGGCGCAACCGAACTTATCGCGGGCGAAGGTTATCAAGCCGAGTTTGAAAACGACCGCCTCAAAGTTACCGACTCCAACGGCGAAATTCTCATCGACGACACCACACACGACGACAACAACCACGGTCAATATAACATTCTCATCAACGACACCAAGTGGATGGCGATTCGTACCAACGACGGCAACAAAGGCTACACCAGCTATGGTCTCGTTGCCTCGAACGAGGATATTGCCGACAACTACATTGCAGAACGTGAAGGCAACCTCATCTTTGGCTCCGGCGTTACTCAAGATCTCGGCGTAATCAACCTCAGCCGCTACAACGATCCCACCAATTATCAAGACATTACCCATTTGGTGCTCGCCAACAACAGCAAAGCTTCTGTCTTCGGCACAAGCGAACGCGAAACTATTGTTGTCAGCGGCGACGCAGATGCGGGCGCAAACAAGAAAGTCTCCCTCGGCGCGGGCAACGACGTTATCGTTTCGAGCGGCGACAGCTCCCTTACTGCAGGTCACATGTTCTACTTTGGCGCAAATGACGGCCTCGACACCATCCGCGGCTTCGGTCATTACCTCGGCGTTGAACAAGATCCTGACAAGCAGTATGCAGATACCCTCGTTGTCGAAAAATACAACGGTATCACCACCGGCACGGGCGAAAACGGCGGAGCACGCATTGACTTCTTTACCGAAGGCGACAACCGCATTTCGATTTACGAAAACGAAGGCATTAACGTCAACAACGTCTATCAAATCAAACTCGGCGAATTCGACACCAAACTTGCCAAGATTGGTTACTCCAACGGCTCGAACGAATTCACCTACAGCGATAAAGTTGACTACTACGTCGGCAGCTCCGCAGAAAATGCGCAGGATACCCTCAACGTCGGCAACGAAATCGCAAACGCCAACATTTGGCTCGACGGCACGAACGGCACTTACGACACCAACGCTGACGAACAATACTATCGCGGCATTGCAGTCGTCAACGCGAGTGCGGAAACCAACACCAACGTCGCCATTGCAGGTAACGGCAACAACAACACGCTTTACGGCGGCGGCGCAGGCACCAACAACTCCCTGTGGGGCGGCGCGGGCGACAACGTCCTTATCGGCTCCGAGGAAGGCAACGACGTGTTCTTCTATGTCCGCAATGCGGGTGCTTACCTGCAAGGCGTCGACGATACTGTCACCGGCGGTAACGACACCGTTTACAACTACGATCTCGACAACGATATTGTCTGGCTCGGCGATACCACCCTCGACGACATTGCGAGCACCGAAGTCACCGACAACTCCGTTGTGGTCAACTTCAAAAACGGCGGCAGCTTGACTGTCGACGGCTTGGACGATGTCCGCTTCGCTATCAACAGCGGTACCGAAATCTATGTTACCAACAAAGACAGCGAGTCCGACAACAAGTGGACTAAGGAAGCTTAATCAGTAACACGAACCTTTTTCGGGATGAGAATTCCGCTTAAGATTCTCCCCAAATTTTGAGCGGCTCCCTCGTCCTGCGGATTTACTCCCGTAAACGTGTGCCGAACTGAACCCGCGGCGCATGTTTACAACCAACGAAAACCTACACAAGTCAGAGCCTCTTCGCGTGAGGGGCTCATTTTTTTTAGATTTTGGGAGGAAAAACTTTGTCGAAATTCAAAGCTCATGCCAACAACGTCGCCTTGCCGCACACGATTTTTAGTTTGCCGTTCGCGTTTGCAAGCGCAGTCATGGCCGCCGACGGTCACCCGCCGCTGAAAACAGTTTTGTTAATCGCGCTCGCCGTCACTGCGGCACGCTGGGCGGCTATCGTTATCGACAACCTCGCCGATTTAAAATACGACAGACTTCAACCGCGCATGTCGTATCGGGCAATGGTTCGCGGCGAAATTTCAAAATCCGAAGCTCTGCTGTTCGTGCTGATTTGCCTGATTGTTTTGGTCGTGACGGTCGCGCAACTTCCGCCGATCTGTTTGAAACTTTTGCCCGTCGCGGCGATACCGTTCATAATCTACCCGTTCACGAAAAGATTTACTCCGTGGTGTCATTTGTTTTTGGGCGTGGCGATTGCAATGGCACCTGCGGGCGCGTGGGTCGCCGTCACGGAAAAAATTTCCCCGCCGATGATAATTTTGTGCGTTGCCGTCGCGCTGTGGATTGGAGCTTTCGACGCGGTTTACGGCGCGCAAGATGAACACTTCGACAAGTCGCAAAAACTTCACTCGCTGGCAACCCGTTACGGGCAAGCGGGCGCGTTGTTAATCGCGAAAATTTTGCACGTGATTTCAATCGCCTGTTTCGTGACGGTCGGCGTCCTGCTTGACTTAAACGCGCTTTACTTCGTCGGAGTTTTTATCGCCGCACTTGCGTTAATCTATCAGCATTCGATTGTTCGGGCGGGCGATTATCGTGAAGTAACTCAGGCTTATTTCATGCGCAACGGCATTGTTTCCGTCGCAATTTTTATTTTCACGTGGCTCAGCTACGATTGATTTCAAAATATTTTCAGCCGCCTGCGGGCGGTTTTTTTGTTGGGACGCCATTAAATTTTGGTTAAGATTTATTTTTTGCTTATGGACAAGCGGAAAATTATCGATTAAAATAACGAAGCAAGTAAAAACTTTCAGGCTTATTTCATAGGAGTGACGGCATCATGAAAAACAAAATTACGGTCAACAAGCTGAACGAGAAACTGCATTTTTATCTTATCTCGAACGGCAAACGTTACTATCTGTTCACGCAAGATTTTTCTAAAGGCGTGTATCAATTCTTCAAGGGCGGGCGTTCCGAAGCTGAGTTGCACAAATACAATCTGTGGCGCAAAAATCCCCGTCTGGACAAGACGATCGAAAAAATTCCGATGTACATGCGCTATGTGCTGAAAGAGGACAATGCCGCGTGAAGAAAATTAGCCGAAAAAAATTTCCCCGTCGAAATACGACGGGGTTTCTTTTTTATGAAGTTTTCGTAATGTCAATGACTCGACATTTGTAAGCTCCGTGCACGCGCCCGCTTTAAAAGCGGGGGAACAGTTTGGTAATAATCTCATTGCCGAAATTGTCCGCGCACAATCAATTTTTCGTAATGTCGATAACTCGGCACTTGTAAGCTCCGTGCACACGCGGAATTTCTTTGGCGGGCTGACCGTAAGTTTCCAAAAGCTCGAAAACATATTTCATGACGACAGCGACGGGAATTTTTTTCATGCACGCCAGATTTTCTTCGCCGACTCTCGGGCAGGAATGTTTGCCGCACGGGTGACACGGTTCGGGCGCCTTAATTAAAATATCTTTCGCGTCGTAGGGATAAAATCCCGGCACGGGCGACGCGCCGAACATCGTCACAATCGGAATGTTTCGCGAAACGCCGATATGCATAGGGCCGGAATCCGTCGTCAAAAATAAAACGCAGTTGTCCAGAAAACCTGCAACCAATGCCAACGAAAATTTGCCCGTGAAAATTTTTAATCGGTCGCTGTCGCGGTGATTCATTTTCGCGACGCAGGACGAAACAATTTCCTCGTCCATCGTGCCGCCCAAAAATGCCACGCCGTAGCCGCGTTCAAGCAAAATATCCGCGCATTCGGCGAAATACGAATCAAGCCAACGTTTCGTCAGCCAACTCGCGCCGATATTGAACGCAACAACTTTCGTGTCGCCGAAATTCTCGCGGAAAATTTTTTCTGCCTCACGTGACGCTTCGTCGGAAATCCACATTTCAAGTCCGTTGTCGAAAATTTTTTCCACGCCGCAAGCCTGTTGCAAAACGTCGAAATGCGAATGAACTTGATGCTGAGAGCCGGGGATATATTCCGTTTTGAATCCGTGCTTGATATGACGCGCTATCGAAGGATTCGGCATGGTCTTCGTGAACAGCCACGAAAACAGCGGTTTTGAGTAGCCGACGATTTTTTTCGCGCCGCTGAACGCCGCCAACGCGCTCGCCCGCTCGTTGCGGTGAAGATTAATTACCAGGTCGAAATTTTCTGCGCGGAGTTTCGGGATTGTTTTGAGCAGGTCGGAAATCGTTTTGTCAATCAAAATGCATTCGTCAAGATTTTTGTTCAGCTCGACGAGGTCGGCAAGTTTTTTGTCGGCAAGCAACGCCAAATGCGCCGTCGGAAAATTTTTTCTCAACGTCGTTAAAGTCGGCGTGACCAACATCAAATCGCCCAAATGCATAAGATTAATCACAAGAATTTTCATTTCAAACCCTCAGAAAGCCGTTCAAAATGTTATTCAAAGAATTTGTCCTCTTAACTGTCTGCAGATGTTTACTGAAGCTTGCTAATGGTGTTGCGCATGTTTTCATATATCGCTATCATTGCAATCACCAAAAAATTTTTTCGAGTATAGCATAAGCGAAAACCTTTGACAATCGCCGAGTCGCGGCAGAGGAGGACAGTGCCGATTACCCGGCCGACGATATTCCTATCGAACGCTTTTTCAATATGACGCGCCACGTTTTTTGTTTCGGCGACTTCATTACTTGCGAGAGCCGGAAAACTGCAATGTGTAATGATTTCATTACGAATTACGCATTCCCAATTTCTAATTGCAATTCAGCGATTGTCAAAGACTTTTGCCTGTGTTATACTCAAAAAAATTTTTCAGGTGACTGCGATGATAGAGATATATAAAATAACGAATCGGTTGAACTGCAAAGGCATGATTCGGGAATAAAAAAGCCCTCCTCGGCGGAGGGTAATTTTTTAGGCGAGTGCTTGTGCCGGCGCAGGTAAAACACGCAAGCGTAAGGTCGTCGAAAATGGCATGTCAACATCACTCAAAATCTTTACACACACAACACGCAGACAACAACGAGGACAAATCACAGGTAGCGATTAAATTTTTGGGGAGGTTTGAACTTGTACACTAAAAAAATTTATTTCAGCGGCGGCAAAGTTTGTGAACTGCAGGAAATTTTCCGTGACGTGCCGGGCGTCGTGAATGTTTTGGTCGGCACCGTCGCCGCGAAAAATGTCCGCAGTTACGTGGAGCCGGAGCCGCGCAATGTCGAAAATATTTCCGCCGTCGAAATTGAATTCAACCCGAAACGCCGCGATTTGTCCGTTTTGATGGACGTGCTTTTCAACGCGCTCAATCCCTACGTCGAAAACAATTTGGGCGTTTACTACGCGACGGGCGAGGACGAGCCGCAAGTTGAATTGCACCTGAATTTTATCGCCAATCGCGGCAGGGAACCCGTCGTTACAAAAGCTTGTCTGACGATTAACGACCCGAATATCGATAAAGCTGTCCGAAAATGTTTCGTGCGCGTCGGGCGATTGACGAGCTTTGTTGCCGCGCCCGAAGACGAACAAAATATTTTGCAAAAACATCCCGAACTTTCTACGGATATTGACTTGACAAAGCTGAAAACTTCACTTAGATTTTAACTGAAAGATTTGCCAAAGGAGGTGAACATCATGCGCGAACGTTTAGAAGAACGTCGGCGCAAACTGGGACGAAAAATGCGTAATCGGAAATTATTTTGGTCATTAATTATTTGCACGCTGATAGTCGTCGGCTCGCTGGCGCACTTGGGTTTTAATTCGGACTTCACGCGAATCAAGGAAGATTTCACGTCGAAAGTCGCGCCCGAAACAATTTTGCCGACACTTCAAAAACCAACGACGATAATGCTTATGGGCGTGGACGAACGCAAAGACGACGTTGGTCGCTCAGATACGTTGATGGTCGTGCAACTGTCGAAAGATTCGGCGTCGCTTTTGACAATTCCGCGTGATACTTTAGTTTACATCGAAAAACACGGCTACCAGAAAGTCAACGCGGCTTATGCTCACGGCGGGGCGAAACTTTCCCGCGAGACTGTCGAAGATTTTTTGGGCATCGAAATCGATCATTACGTCATGATTAACAAGGCGCGCTTTGCTGAAGTCATTGACGCAATGGGCGGCGTTGATATTTACGTCGAACGCGACATGCATTACGAAGACCCTTGGGACGACAACGGCGGACTTTATATCGACTTGAAGCAGGGAATTCATCATCTTGACGGGCAAACCGCGATTGAATTCGTGCGTTTCCGTGACGAGGAAGGCGACGTTGGGCGTGTTCGTCGTCAACAGGCTTTCATGAAGGCTTGCGCGGACAGATTGAGCGAACCGAGTATGCTGATTAAAATTCCCGAATTGTTGAGCGTGGCGGTTAAGGCTGTCGAAACAGATTTGTCGTCGACGGAAATGCTTGCGGCGGCCGGCTCACTCAAAAGCGCGGAGGCAGCGGGCAACATTAAAACCGGCGTCGTGCCCGGTTGGTTGCAGTACATTGACGAAATAAGTTATCTCATCCCCAACGCCGAACGGCTCGGAAAAGTCATGTCGAAAAATTTGGGCTTCGACGTGAACAAAAAACATTTCGAGAAACTTGCCGACGAATACACGCCCGGCAATGACGCGGATTATTACGATGTGAATCCCAATCCCGAAAAAGATTTGCGCTTGCTGGATTATTTGGATCGTCGCAATTTGGATTTGCCGGAAAACAAACTTTGACGAGCGAAGGAGCTGACGAATCATGCGGAAAATTTTTGTCGTGACGGTTTTGCTGATAACTTTGGTGTCGACGGTCGCGCTTGCCAATCCGATTTCAAGCGACGGTTATTTCAACGGCATTAAACTTTGCGGGCGCGTCAAAGTCGTTACCGCGTTCCCTGACATCAAAGTTAAGGTTGTCGACGCCTTTGCCGATTTGAAAGTCAAA
The DNA here is from genome assembly GCA_017515635.1 of Selenomonadaceae bacterium. Lineage (GTDB taxonomy): Bacteria > Bacillota > Negativicutes > Selenomonadales > Selenomonadaceae > Quinella. The sequence goes on along the minus strand of JAFWFO010000035.1, from coordinate 16,198 downwards.
AAAGTTTCCGCATTCCCAAACAAGCTCGGCGAATGGCAATTCGTCACCAGCGGCGAAGATTTCACGATTCAATTTGTTGACTCGTTCCCCGACATCAAAATTAAATTCGTGGACGCGTTCCCGGGTCTGTGAAAATTTTTCTTGACAGTTTGAAGTCGAACGTTTATAATTGCGCTTGTCTTAAGGGACAGTGGTTCTTGAAGGACATGGGGTTGTAGCTCAGATGGTTAGAGTGCCTCGTTGACATCGAGGAGGTCACAGATTCGAGTTCTGTCAGCCCCACCATTTTTTTTTAGGCTCGCTTAGCTCAGTTGGTAGAGCATCTCCGTCACATGGAGGAGGTCGGGGGTTCGAGTCTCTCAGCGAGCACCATATCTTGAAAAAAATATCGGACATAAAAAAATCCCCTGCGGTTTGCAGGGGATTTTTTGTTGCTTAACGTTGTGTCGCCGCTGAAAAATTTTTTACAGATAATTCCACGGGCTTACGGGTTCGCCGCCGAGTCGAACTTCAAAATGGCAGTGAGGCCCCGTCGAGTTGCCCGTTGAGCCGCAATAAGCGATAACGTCGCCTTGATTGACTTGTTGCCCGACGCTGACAGCCAAACTTTCGTTGTGCCCGTAAAGCGTGACAACGCCGTTGCCGTGCTCAATCATTACCGTATTGCCGTAGCCGCCGATCCAGCCCGATTCAATGACGATACCGCTTTGCGCCGCGTGAATCGGCAAGCCGTAATCGCCGCCAATGTCAAGCCCGCTGTGGAAACGTGCGTCGCCGAAAATCGGATGACTGCGCCAACCGAATTCGCTTGTTATCGGACCGGAAATCGGCCAAATCATTCCGCCGCCGCCCGTGGGGGGCATTACGTAATTTTCGCCGCCGTCGTCGCCTTCAACGATGACGATATTGCCGGTCTCCGCCGCCTGTTGACGTTGCGCCTCCATTTCGGCTTGTCGACGTTGAGCCTCGGCCTCCGCCTGCGCACGATATTTGCTCTCCTGAATCAGCCGCTCAACTTCTTTGGACGACGCCATCATTTCATCATATTGGCGGTCGTAAACGTCTTTGTCGTTCTGCATTAAATCAATAAGTGCTTGTTGTTTGGCAACCTTTTCAAGCTGAACATCTTTGGCGGCTTCGGCTTTAGCGGCAAGTTCTTCCTGAATTCGTTTATCGGCTTCAAGCTGCTTGCCGACTTCGAGAATTTCATTTCGATACTGCAAAACTTCCGACACAAGTTCGGCATCTTTCATCATGACGCGTTTGAGCAAATCCATTCGCGTCAAAAAGTCGCCGAAATCCTGCGCGCCGAATAAAACGTCCAGATAAGAAATTTGCCCGTTGATATAAATGTCGCGCACGCGGTTTTCAAGCACGCCATGTTTGGAATTTAATTCCTCGGTGACTTCGACAAGTTTGGTTTCGTTTTCGCCGATACGGGAAATTGTTTCGTTCAACGCCGCTTGTCGTTCCTCGTAAACCGCCGTGGCCTCCGCCGCTTCTTCGTCGAGTTGCCGCTTGAATTCCGACACCGAATCAATTTTGCCTTGAATCAATTCGGACGCCGCACGCGCTTTTTCGGCCGCCTGTTCGTAAGTTGCTTTTTCCTCTTCGAGTTGCTGAATTTCTTCGTCGTCGGCATTGACGGGCGAAGTTGTCAAAAAAATCATCAACGCCGCGCACGCCACAAAAAAATTCCTCATTACTAATTCCTCATTCCAAATTGCTTTTCAGACTTCCATGAATCTTTTCAGCGAAACGGTACTGCCCAAAGTGCCGATAAAAATTCCCGCGCAGATTAATGCCAGCGTCAAATAATTCATGAACGGATATTGTTCGACCATCGGGAAAAACGCCAACGATTCGTAAATTTTTGAGATCATCGCCGAATAAAAACTGCGCAACGCCAACGCGCTCACGCCGCCGCCGATTATGCCGAGTGCCACGCCCTCCAAAATGAACGGCCAGCGAATAAACCAATCAGTTGCGCCGACATATTTCATGATTGCAATTTCTTTGCGGCGAGCGAAAACCGTCAGCCGAATCGTGTTGGAAATTATGAAGACCGTCGCGCCGAGCAACAAAATCACCAAAACCACGCCGAAAAATCTCATCAAGTGTGTCAGCTCAAAAAGATTCGCGGCAACGTCCTGCCCGTATTTGACTTCATCGACGCCGTACAAATCCGAAATAGCCGCCGCAGTTTTTTTCACGTCGTCGGCATTGTTGACCGTCACCAAAAACGAATTCGGCAAGGGATTTGCTTCGCCGAGCGCGTCCAAAATTTTTTTATTTTCGCCGAGCCGTTCGCGGAAAATTTTCATTGCCTCTTCACGCGGCACGTATTCGACCGAGGCGACATTTTTTAAATCCCGCGTCATGCGTTCGATTTCTTTGCGGCCTTCTTCCGGCAAGTTGTCGTTGATGTAAACTGAAATTTGCACTTGATTTTCAAGACTCGACGCCATTTTTGACATGTTCATAACCAAAATTAAAAAGACGCCGAGCACGAACAGCGACACAGCAACCGTCCCGATTGACGCGAAAGTCATCAGGCGATTGCGTATCATCGACATAATGACTTCGCGGAAAAAATACTCGATTGTTTGAAATTTCATTCGACCACTCCCGAAAATTACTTGCGAAAGATTATAACACAAAAATTATTTTCCACATGAAAACTTTTCAGCAACGTCAACAAAAAATCCCCGCCGTTGTCGACGAGGAAAATTTTTTCATTACGAATTACGCATTACGCATTACGAATTATAAATTGGCGGCCTTGCGGAGAGTTTCGGCCTTGTCGGTGCGTTCCCAAGGAAAATCAGCGTCCGTCCGTCCGAAATGTCCGTAAGCCGAAGTTTGCTTGTAAATCGGGCGGCGCAAGTCAAGCATTTTGATAATTCCCGCAGGACGCAAATCGAAGTTTTCTTTAACGAGACGTTCGATAAGTTCTTCGTCAACTTTCGCCGTGCCGCGAGTTTCGACGCGCACGCTGACGGGCTGAGCAACGCCGATTGCATAAGCCAGCTGAATTTCGCATTCGTCCGCCAAACCTGCCGCAACAATATTTTTCGCGACGTAACGAGCCGCATAACTTGCCGAGCGGTCAACCTTCGTGGGGTCTTTGCCGCTGAACGCGCCGCCGCCGTGACGTGCCCAACCGCCGTAAGTGTCGACGATAATTTTTCTGCCCGTCAAACCGCTGTCGCCTTGCGGGCCGCCGATAACGAATTTGCCCGTCGGATTCACGAAAATTTTTGTCGCGTCCGTCAAAAGTTCTGCGGGGACAATCGGCTTGATGACGTATTCAATCATGTCGCGCTTAATTTGTTCGAGCGAAACTTCCGGATTGTGTTGCGTGGAAATGACAATCGCGTCGACGGCAACCGCCTTGCGACCTTCGTAAGCGACGGTTACTTGAGTTTTTCCGTCGGGGCGCAGGTAGTCAACTTCGTGCGTGACTTTGCGGACTTCGGCGAGACGACGCGCCAATTTGTGCGCCAAATAAATCGGCAACGGCATAAAATCTTCAGTTTCGTTTGTCGCGTAACCGAACATCATGCCTTGATCTCCGGCACCAATCGCATCTTCAATCGCCATGTCGCCTTCGCGAGCCTCAAGAGCTTTGTTGACGCCCTGCGCAATGTCGGGGCTTTGTTCGTCCAACGAAACCAACACGCCGACGGTGTCTGCCTCGAAGCCGTAAGCCGAATTTGTATAGCCGATGTCGCGAATCGCGCCGCGAATAATTTTCGGAATGTCGACGTAACAAGTCGTTGAAATTTCGCCGACAACGTGAACTTGTCCCGTCGTCACCAAAGTTTCACAAGCGACGCGGCTTTGAGGATCTTTTTCGATAATCGCGTCCAAAATGCTGTCGGAAATTCTGTCCGCAACTTTGTCGGGGTGTCCTTCTGTCACGGATTCGGAAGTAAATAAAATTCTGCGCATTCTTATGCCCCGCTTTCAAGAAAAATTTTTATCGATTATAACACAACTGTCAACGTCGCGCCCGTCAACGCTTATCAAGTTTTTTCGCCAAAGTGTTGCCCGCGAACTGCACGAGCTGAACCAAAACAATCAGCACGACAACCGTCGCCAACATGACTTCGGGGCGAAAACGCTGATAGCCGTAACGAATTGCCAAGTCGCCGAGACCGCCGCCGCCGATTGCGCCCGCCATTGCCGATTCGCCGACCAAAGCAATTATTACCGTCGTCAACTGTGCAACAATCCCCGGCATTGCTTCGGGCAATAAAACTTTCGTGATAATCTGCGCGGGAGTTGCGCCCATTGACTGAGCCGCCTCGACCAAACCTGCGGGGACTTCTTTAAGCGACGTTTCGACTTGCCGCCCGATAAACGGAATTGACGCGATAACCAGCGGGACAATCGCCGCCGTCGTGCCGATAGCCGAACCGACCAACAATCTTGTCAGCGGGATAATTGCGACCATCAAAATTATAAACGGAATTGATCTTATCGCGTTGACGACCGAGCCGACTGTTTGATTGACGAAAACATTTTCCAGAATTTGTCCTTTCGCCGTGGTGTGAAGTAAAACTCCGAGCGGCACGCCGACAGCCGACGCGATAACCATTGACACGACGACCATATAAATTGTTTCGCCGAGAGCTTTAGTCAACAGCGGAATTATTTCTTCCAATAAAATTCACCTGCCGAAAATTTTATTCGTTGCCGTATGTGATACCCGGTGCCGTCCGAATTTGAAATACCGAGCCCGTTTGTTCAATCAAAACGTGAACCGGCGTATCAAGTTTAAATTGAAACAAGGGAACATCTTTGCCCGTGTGAACAAGTCCCCAGATCATCATGTCATCGCCTTGCTCTCTGCCGTCGATAATTTCAAAGCCGCTGTCAATCAGCAACTGAGCGTATTGATTGAAATAACGCGTTGCGTTGCCGTCTTCGCAAGTGTATTCGTAAAGATCTGCAGAATTTTCGTCGCCGACAGTTTCCCGCACGAGCACAATGCTTGACGAAATTTGTCTGATGTCGGGCACGTCCGCCGCAGAAACGATTTGCGGAATTGCCAACACAAACACGGCGACCAATGCCAAGAAAAATTTTTTCACGGTAATAACCTCCTAAGCAGAATTTCTTTTAACGTAACCGATAATCTCAACGCGCACATCTTGCCCGTCAAGAAATTTCAGCGCGTCATTAATCACGTCGTCCGAGCCGCTTAAGCCGACAATAAATCGCCCGAAAGGCACGCCGTGAATTTCGTCCAAGTTGCCGAAAAGCATCGTGCATTCCAAACCGCGGCATGTGCGAATCATGGTTGCAAGGACGGGGTCATCGGCTCTGTCGCCCAAAAAATTTAATCGAATCAACAGCAAACTGCCGGACGTTCTGTCCTGCGAAACGTCGTTGCCTCTGAACGCGGCGGGCAATTCGTTCGACAAAAGCACGCTGATAAATTCTTTGGTGATGTCGTGGCGGGGATTGGTGAACACGTCAAGCACCAAGCCGCGTTCAGCAATGACACCGTCGCTGATAACGGCAACTTTGTCGCAAATTTCTTTGATGACTTGCATTTCGTGCGTGATTATGACGACAGTCAGCGAAAGTTTTTTGTTGATGTCTTTAATCAGCGCAAGAATTGATTTCGTCGTCTGCGGGTCGAGCGCGGAAGTTGCTTCGTCGCACAACAAAACTTTCGGATCGCTTGCAAGTGCCCGCGCAATGCCGACGCGTTGTTTCTGTCCGCCGCTGAGCTGTGACGGATATTGTTGCGCCTTGTCGCTCAAGCCGACCAAATCCAAAAGCGGCTGAACTTTTTTTTGAATTTCTTTGTCGGGCGTGTTTGAAAGTTTCAGCGGAAAAGCAATGTTTTCGTAGACCGTCGCGGAACTTAACAAGTTGAAGTGCTGAAAAATCATTCCGATATTTTTTCGCGCCGCCCGAAGTTCAGCGTCAGTTAAAGTCGTCATGTCTTGCCCGTCGACGATAACTTTTCCCGCCGTGGGGCGTTCAAGCATATTGATACAGCGAACGAGCGTTGACTTGCCCGCGCCCGACAAGCCGATAATTCCGTAAATTTCGCCGCGAGCAATTTCAAGATCAATGCCTTTGAGCGCGTGAACTTTGCCCGAAGGTGAATCGTAAACTTTTTCTATGCCGATAAGTTTAATCAATGGTTACTCCTTTGTAAGTGACTGGATAGCTTATAGTGGATAGCTGATAGCAAAAAACCCTATAAGCTCAAAGCTTAAAGCTCAAAGCTTAAAGCTCAAAGCTTAAAGCTCAAAGCTCAAATTACTTTTTCAAGTGCCGATAGAGTGCGCCGAATAAATTTGCATCGTTGCCGATTTTGCACGGAACAATTTCGGGGCGCGGAATTTCAGCGGGAATTTTTTCGTAAAGCTCATCGACTTTATCTTGAATCGCGTCGATAAAACTTTGTCGCGAACTCACGCCGCCGCCAATCGCAATTCGTTCAGGGTCAAACAACATCTGCAGATTAAAAATTTTTACCGCCACGCCCGCCGCGTATTTGTACAGACAATCGAGCATGTCATCATCGTTTTCGTCAATTAAATCGAAAACCATTTCCGGCGCGACTTCGTCAAGGGGCATTCCCAAAGTTTTCGCGCAACTTTTCATCAGAGCCAACGCGCCAATATCGTTCGCGTAAAAATTTTTTTCGCTGACGACGGAATTAATGCTTTTGAGCGTCATAGCGACTTCGCCCGCGCAGAAATGTGCACCGCGATAAATTTCCTTGTTGCACACGAACGCGCCGCCGACGGACGTTCCGAAAACCAAAACGAAAGCATTGTTCACGTCGACGAGACAGCCCGATTTTACTTCGGCAAGCGCGGCACAATTCGCGTCGTTCTCTACGGTGACCGGCACGCCGCACATCGCTTGAAGTTCCTCGGCAATACAATGCCCGCTTAAAAACGGCAGGTTGTTGCTCATCAGACAAATTCCGCGAACCGAATCGATAATGCCCGTCGACGAAAGCGCAATGCCTTCCACGTCGTCATAAGTGTTATAAATGTCGGCAAGCGCGTCAAGAAATTGTTCGTGACTTTTTTTCGGCGTCGAAATTTTGTCCTGTTTCGTAATCTTGAAAGAACGTACGCCGCTCATTACGGCAAATTTTGTAAACGTGCCGCCAACGTCAATCGCCAAAAATTTTTTCACGTGAATAGCCTCCCCAAAAAAATTCGCCTCAACAATACGTCGAAGCGAAATGTTTTGTCAATAATTTTTTAGCGTGCGAACAAAACACATTCTTGATAAATTGCCAACGCGGGATGCAAACCCAAATTGTACAGATTTTTTTCCAAGTTGTTATTGAAATGATATGCGCCGTCTTCTTTTGAGATTACAAATTGACGCATGGCAAATTCATAATCGGGACGAATCGACTTAACGAAATTCATCAACGTCCAAAAATCATCCCATTTGTGATAGGCACTGAGCGCAAGAATCGGCTTGAAACGAGCAATGGTTGTCGCCGCACCTTTGAGAACGTCAAGTTCTGCGCCTTCAACATCAAGTTTAATAAAGTCGACGCGGGGCAAATTTTTTTCGCGAACGTAACCGTCGATCGTTATAATTTGCGTGATTTCTGAACCATTCGGGTCAAGTCTGCTTGCTCCGGGGTTAAGCATGTGTGAATATGTCATTTTATGATCGTAAGCACCAAGTCCCAGATTTTCCACAACAAAATTATTTACTTCGCCGACTTTGACGGCTGTCAAGTAATTCGTTTTGTCCATCTCGAAGCCGTAAACTTTATAACCCATCTGAGAAAATCTTGCCGCTGTGCCTCCGTCGCAAAGTCCGCCGTCAATGGCAATCGCACCGCGTTCGGGAATGAAGCCCGCGCACATATAATGTGGTGTGTTCGCGAAAGCAATCTTGCCGAGCTGATTGGTGATGTTGCCAAGCCAATAGCCGCAAAAAGTTTTTTTCGACTCCTCGTCAATCAAAGATGCGTAAACTTCCTGCAATTCGTCAAGATGCGTCATGAATATTTCGTAAGCTTGCTCGGTATTTCCTCTGTTGATGCTGAGGACTTTTGACGCGGGGAAATTTTTCAGCGCAACTCGTGCGTCAATTTCGAAACCGTTATTCGTCAAAATGTATTCGGGTTGCGGATAAATTTTCACGGCGTTGGACAAAGTTACGACTTCAAAATCTGTTTCGTCGACGGGCTTGTCTGTGGTGATTAGCAATATGATGTTTAAGCCTTGTTCACGAAATTCTTTGACGGTACCTATCGCATCGGGAATTTTTAGCGTCGATAGCAAAACAACGGGCATTTTCTCTGTAACAATTTTTTTCAAGACTTTCATGTAGCGTTCTTCGTGCACCTGCTGAATGAGTTTAACAAAATTTTTCACGTGATAGCCTCCCCAAAAAAATTCGTCTCAACAATACGTCGATCGCCGATTTTGACGGCTGTCAAGTAATTCGTTTTTTCCCTCTCGAAGCCGTAAACTTTATAGCCATTAAAATGTTCAAACCGCGCAAGAATCATACAATCGGCGTAAAAATTTCCCGAAACCTTTCGCCGACGAATCAATTTTACACGGCTCGGTTAATCTGTACCACACTTCGCGCACGTCAAGCGAAGTTTTATTGCCGTCGAGTGCCGAAAAAAGTTTTTTGTCGACCAATTTGGCGGGATTTGATTCAAACATTGCCGAATCAATCAAAAAAACTTCGCGCCCGTCGAGCGTTTCAAGCTGTTTCAGCCACGCAACGAACGCTTCGGCATAAAAATTAAAGTTCACAACGTCTTGAGATGTCAAATTTATCCCTTCGAGATAGTCGACGAACCACGGATATTTGTAAGTTTTGGCATTTCCCGCAACCAAATCGCTCAAAACGGGCTTAATCAGATGAATATACGCGAAAATAAATCGTGCGAACTGCACAAAGCGATCATTCAGCGAAAAATCTTCAGCGGCATTCGGCAAATCTTGCCAAGCGAAACGATTTTTTTCGTGATGACAGACGTATTTAAACGTTTTCGACGCGTGAATCGGTCTTGCAAAAAAATTTTCTGCCGCCAAAGCCGCGTAAAGCTCCACGATGTGCGCTTCGTTGCGTTGATTCGCTGCTCCGACAGAAAATTCGGCTACGGGAGTTAAATTTTCGTCGCCGACAAAATAAATTGCGTCAAAAATATTTTCGCGCTCCGAATAATATTTCAAAGCCGCCTTTGTATTCGCCAAAAAATTCTCCGAACGCGCAAAAAGTTCGTCCATATGTTGATTTTCGGGCGAAAAGCTGAAGTAAGGCAACACCAAAACGGCTCCGATTGAAATTCTGTCGGCGTAATCTCTCAAATTATCGCGCAAAAGTCGTGCAATGGTCGGTAAACCTGCCGCGCCCGTGCCTCCAAAAACTGAACCGGCAAGAAAAATCTTTAAAACTTCACCTTCGCCGAGGATTTTTTCAATTTGAGCTGTCAAAGTCGCCCAAATTCGCCCGTCATCAAAATTTTTCGCCAAAACTGCCGCGCCAATCGACGGGTGCCCGCGAAAACCTTCGTTCAGCGTGGTCGAGCGTTCGCGCCGCGTGTATAAAGTTTCGTAAAGCTTGCCGACGGGCGAATTTTTATACTGATGAAACGAAATTAAATCGTCAAGCGTTTTATCGTGCCCCGTCGGATTCCACGGAAACGGTTTCAACACGGAAATTTTATTTTTGAACAGCACAGAATCATTTCCGACGGCAAAATTTTGAAAAACCACGTAATTATTCAGCGCGGTTGACGTTCTTTCGAGATTTCCGTTGCCGACATCGGGATCAATCGCCGCAATATAAAGTTTTTCATCAGTCGGAAACGTGCCCGCGATACAAAAATGCGTCAAAGACTCCATAATTTTCGCGCCGGTGCCGCCGATTGACACAAAAAGATAACTCATGCGCGTCGCCTCCTCAAAAGTTGCGCGCCGAGCGGCGTATATTTGAACGCAAGCGGCGTCGTGAAAATCGTCAGCAACCAAAAGCCGATACCCGTGAAAATTGCCGCGAACAGTGCAAAAATTATTCCGTTAAGTTTAATTCCGAGCAATGGCGCATAAAAATGAGGAACGCCCAAACTTATCGCCAGAGACGTGAAAAACAGTCCGAACCAAATAATTCTTTTGCCTGCGCCGAAAGTTGAATCAACCGCGAAAAAAAATCTTGCCGCGAGGAACCAAATCAACGCGCAAACGCCGTTCAAAAGTCCCGTTGTCCGCGTCAAGACGAAATATTTTTCCAACCAGCGCGAATAGTTCATGTTGTCGGCCGCCGTCGCCAAAGCGTGCCCCGTCAAATTCGAGCCGAGATAATACGCGGGTGCTATACAAGCTGCGGTCACTGCCGCGATAAAAAAAATTTTTATAACCGTGCGCGTCGTTCGAGTCATCAAGTCGCCGCCTTCCGAAAAAATTCAAGCGAATTTTACCGCAAACGCCTGCTTTGTGCAACGCAAAATAACAGCTGTTTCCTTTGAATCGTCAATTTGCACACAAAAAATCCCCGTCGGTTTTTCAGCCGCCGGGGACTTTTTTTACAGCTTGGCAAGCTTGTTCAGAAATTCTTTCGAGAAAATTTTTCCGTAATCTGTGCGAATCAAATTAACGAAACGCCGCCAATATTTTTTTCCGCGCTTCAAAGCAAAGTAATCGAAGTAATACGGCAACGGCACGAGGGAGGCAATTCCGATATTGTCGATAACTCTGACGCGGCGTTCGGTCGTCGAAATTTTTTGCACCAAATAATTATCGGGGTCGACGCCGGCAAGCAAAAATCGTTCGTCGAAATATTTTTTCTTGAAGTCAAGCAACAAATTTTCGAGTTCGGGAAGTGAATCGCGGTTAATGACGGCGTCGGCAAGCACGTTTAACATTGTCGGCGAAGATTTTCCGTCAAAATCAATCACGCGTTCAAAAAGATAGCCCGTACCTTTGTTCGTTTCGACTTCGCCGAAATATTTTGTCAAGAGCGTCATTGAATCTGCGCGCTTGCCCAAAGCTTTTCGGTAGCGCATTTCTTTTTTGAAGTCGGGGTCGTCGGGCGTGCGCAAAAGTTTCACGCAAAGATTTTTATCGGTCGGGTGAGCGTAAACGATTTTGTGGTTACCGTCGCCCAGAAATAAATCGTCCGTCAAAATAATTTTTTCCATGTGTCAATACCTCGTTTTCGACGCGTCGTCACGGCTAGGCTCGGTAAAGCTCGTGTCGGGAACGTCGCGCCGCTCAATTTGCGGAGTCTCGTAAGTTCTACGGTCGCTGTCGTAAGTTCGCCTGTCGTCAGTACGTGTACGCTCGTCGTCGTAAGTTCGCCTGTCGTCGGAACGCGTGCGCTCGGTGTCGTAAGTTCGCCTGTCGTCGGAACGCGTGCGCTCGGTGTCGTAAGTTCGCCTGTCGTCGGAACGCGTGCGCTCGTTATCGTAAGTTCGTCTGTCGTCGGAAGTTGTGCGCTCGTCGTCATAAGTTCTGCGTTCGGTGACGGTCGTGCGGTCTTCAATACGGCGACGGTCGCGGTTTTCGCGTGAAGGACGCCCGATATAATCTTCGCCGTCGGGAACATCTTTAGCGTCGTCGGGAATTGAATCGTTGTATTCACGCGCCGCACGCTCGAAACGTTCGCGAAGCATCGGGTCAACGGAAATTCCCAACGCGTCGGCAACGGACAGCCGCAAAAGTTCCACGTCAGGTATCCAATAACTTATATCGTCGATATAAAGCGGATAGCCGGGCACCATATCCGTTTCAAGTCCGTTTTGTTGAGCTGCTTTTAACGCGCCCGCAACTTCCAAAAGTTGACGCAACGACATATCCGTTTCAACGGCGTCAATTATCTCACGAATTATTTTCGGAATGCGCGGAACAATTTCGGGCGAAGTGACTTTGTCCAAACACGCCGCCATAAACGCCTGCTGACGTTTCACACGCCCGATGTCGCCTTCCGAATCACGATAACGAACGTAAGTCACGGCAGTTTTCCCGTCCATGTGCTGTTGACCGGGATACAAATCGATAACCAAACCGCCGTTGTCATCCCAGGGGTCTTCGTAAAACATGCGCTTTTCAACGTCAATGTCCACGCCGCCAATCGCGTCAATAATTTTAACGAAACTGCTTGTGTCAATCATGATGTAATGGTCAATGTCAATGCCGAGAAAATGTTCAACTGTCTCTTCCGCCAATTCAACTCCGCCGTAAGCAAAAGCCGCGTTGATTTTGTCGTAGCCGTGTCCGAAAATTTTTACGCGTGTATCACGGGGCACGGACAACAAAGTTGCCTGATCAAGTCGCGGGTCAACCGTCGCAATCATCATTGTATCGGAACGCCCGACATCATCTTCGCGCTTGTCCACGCCCATAATTAAAATCGTCGCTTTGTCGCGAGCTTTTATAAGTTCCTCGGTTTTTTCGTCCTTGCCGCCGGTGACTCTGCGAGACGGTTCTTTGCCGTCGAACAGGCTGGATTCGGCGAACATTGCACCCGCGACAGCTGCACCGATAAAGCACACAATCAGGAGAATCACCGAAAAAATACTTGTCTTAGGCTTCGGGTTTTCGTTGTTGTCCAACGCGACACCTCCAAAAAAATTTATATGAATTCTATCACGCAGAAATTTTCGACGCAATAAAAAAATCGTTAAGCCGTGCCGTCGCTTTACTTTGAGCCGACAATTCGCTATCATACACGCAAAATTTTTCGGGAGCCGTGCTCATGAAAACTGTAACTTTTTGCGTAAGAGATTTCAGAGATTTTTTGACATATCGCGACGCGAGCGACCGAGCGACTCACGTCGGGGCAAACGTGCGGGATATTTTGGACAGCGACCGTTTGCAAAATTTTTTGTATCGCAAGTTGCATTTTTACGCCGATCGCGACGAAGCTTTAAGCGCGCCGATTGCGGGCGAAACGGGCATTGACGGCTTGCGACTGGATTTTAATTTCGGTCTGCGCCTTGAAGTGCCTGCAGGAAATTTCCGCGTGAAAATCGGCGAAGTCGGCGGCGAAACTTTTTTGGACGAAAAAATTTCCGACGTGCGGATTGTGTCCTTTGAAAAATATTTTATCCGCTGGCGTGTTGAAGTTTTTTTGGACGACGAAAAAATTTTTGCTCACGCGCTCGACTTGGAAAATCAACCCGTGCTGATTGCCGTGCGCTTGAACGGATTGGGCGACGTGATTTCAATTCTGCCTGCCGTTGCCGAATTCCAAAAGCGTCACCGTTGTAAGCTGTCGATTTTGATTCCGAAATATCTGCGCGAATTTGCGGCGAATCTTTATCCCGAATTCACTTTCGTCGACGAAATGAACTTTGAAAATTACGCGACGTATTTCCCGACAATGTGTATCGGCGATTATCCGAGCGTGCCCGTCGACATTCGCAACATGCCGATGGAACTTGTCACGGGCAGGATTTTGGGCTTGAGCGGACAAATGCAAAATCCGACGTTCAAACCGACCGCGCCGCCCGTCACCGATAAGCCGTATGTTTGTATCGCCGTGCAGACTTCGAACGCCCGAAAATGTTGGCTTTACCCGAACGGCTGGGATATCGTCGTCGACTACCTGAAAAGTTTGGGCTACAAAGTTTTTTGCATTGACAAAAACGCGCAGGAAATTTCGGACGGCATGACGATTCGCAAGCCTGAAGGTGCCGAAGATTTCACGGGCGATTTTCCGATTATGCACAGGGCGAACATGCTTTATCACGCGGAATTTTTTATCGGGCTTGGTAGCGGGCTTTCATGGGTTGCAAATGCGGTGAATTGTCCCGTCGTGCTGATTTGCGGCTTTTCAGAGGACTGGTTTGAATTCGACGCGCCGTATCGCGTCGCCAATCGAAATGTTTGCAACGGCTGTTTTAACAATGTGCGCGTCAATTTTATGGGAAATATTTGCCCGCATTACGGCGGCACGGAACGCGAGCTTGAATGTCAGAAAAAAATTTCGCCGCGACAAGTTTTGGACGCGATTGAACAACTGATTATCGATCGAAAGTTAATTCCGCCGATTTTGCGCTGAAAAAAATTAGTTCGCGGCGATAACGTTTGGACTACGATAATGACGCGTAGCGTCAACTGTTCCCCCGCTTTTAAAGCGGGTCTCCGCGACAAGTTTTGGACGCGATTGAACGATTGATTATCGAACGAAATTTGACGCCGCCCGCGCTAAAAAATTTTGTCTGAATGTTGGAGATAACTGCAGGCAGGAAAAATTTTGTTCCTGTCTAATTTTTTGCGCGTATTGAAAGGAGAGTGAACGCCGTGATTTATCGCGAATTGGGTAATACCGGCTTGAAAGTCAGCGAAATTGGTCTTGGTTGCGAAGGTTTTGCCGAAGAAAACTGCGCGATGACGAAGAAACTTTTTGACGCGGCGGAAATTGCGGGCGTGAATTATTTCGACTTGTACACGTCCAATCCGAACGTCCGAAAAGCTGTCGGCGAGGCTTTGTGCAATCGTCGAGAAAAATTTATCGCGCAGTCGCACATTTGTTCCGTGTGGCAGAACGGGCAATATAAACGCACGCGCAAACTTTCGGAAGTCAAAGCCGGCTTCGAGGAGTCTCTTGAGCAGTTGCAGACGAATTATATTGACGTTGGCACGATTCATTATTGCGACGCGCTTGACGATTGGCAGACGATTGTAACGGGCGGCATTTTGGATTATGTGCAGGAATTGAAATCGGCGGGCAAAATTCGTCATATCGGTTTGAGCAGTCACAATCCGCAAGTTGCGTTGAAGGCCGTCGAGAGCGGCGCGATTGAAGTTTTGATGTTCAGCGTCAATCCGTGCTACGATTTACTTCCCGCGTCCGAAGATGTCGAGCAACTTTGGAACGAAGAAAATTACGCGGGCAAATTGACGAATATGGATCCCGATCGTCAAAAACTTTACGAAACTTGCCAGCGTTCGGGCGTCGGAATAACCGTCATGAAATGTTTCGGCGGCGGCGATTTGCTTGACGCGGAACTTTCACCTGCGGGCGTTGCGTTGACGGCTCACCAATGCATTCACTACGCGTTGAGTCGCCCCGGTGTTGCCTGCGTGTTGGCGGGAGCGCATTCCGTCGAGCAATTTAATCAATCCGTTGCCTACGAAAACGCTTCTGCCGACGAAAAAGATTACGCGACAACTTTCGCGAGCTTCCCGAAAATCAGCTGGCAGGGGCATTGCGTCTACTGCAGTCACTGCGCGCCGTGCGTCAAGAAAATCGACATTGCGTCCGTCACGAAATTTTTGCATTTGACTGACGCTCAAAAGTCCGTGCCCGAAACCGTGCGCGAACATTACGCGGCGTTGAAAAATCACGCGGGCGAGTGCATTCAATGCGGCGTCTGCGAAACTCGTTGCCCGTTCGGCGTCAACATTCGCGAAAATATGAAACGTGCGGCGGAAGTCTTCGGCTATTGAAAAATTTTGACGGGGGATGAGTTTATGTTTGACGAAGGCGCGAAACTCGACGACATTTTGAACGTGTTGCGCCCGCCGACTTTGGACAAAGACGACGACAAAAAAAATCGCCCCATGTCCGACGCGGCAATTCGTTACGAAGTGTCAAAAAAATCTTTCGGCTATGACGCGGTTAATTTTGAATTCGCGGGGCAAAAAACTACGGAGGTATTGAAATGAAAACTTTGGTTGCTTACTTTTCGGCGAGCGGCTCCACGCGCAAGCTTGCAAAAAATTTGGCGGAAATTCTCGGCGCGGACGCTTACGAAATTAAACCTGCGACGACTTACACCGGCAAAGATTTAAACTGGAACGATTCAAAGTCGCGCAGTTCCGTTGAGATGGCGGACAAAAATTCTCGTCCCGAATTGGCGGAGACTGCCGACGTTTCCGCTTACGACACGATTTTTTTGGGCTTTCCGATTTGGTGGTACGTCGCGCCGCACATTATCAACAGCTTTTTGGAGAGCGCAGATTTCGCGGGCAAGACGATTGTAGTTTTCGCGACTTCGGGCGGTTCGGGCTTCGGCAACACGTTGGCGGAACTCAAGCCGAGTTGTGCAGATTCGGTCAAATGGATTGAAGGCAAAGTTTTTCGCGGGCACGTCGATAAAGATTCGTTGAGCGCGTGGGTCAAGAGTTTATCGATTTAATGTCGACCAAAATGCATATGACGAATTTTTTTGCGACAACGTTGCGGACTGCTCCAATTGGATGCAACGTCACGTTGCCGCGGG
>JAFWFO010000034.1 GCA_017515635.1 Selenomonadaceae bacterium | reverse complement strand
TGATGGGCGGCGACGGCACGAATCCCGACACAGAACTCAACGAAATTCATTTGAGCGCGGTCGGCGAAGCAATGAATCAGATGATGGGCGCGGTTGCGACGAGCCTGTCGACGATGTTCAACAAGAAAATCGACATTTCCCCGCCCAAAGTGAATCTCGTCGATTTCGGCAAAGAAGACCTTGCCAAGGAAAAAAGCACCGAACCTGTCGTGCGCGCGGCATTCCGCATGGAAGTCGACGGACTTATCGACAGCGAGATAATGCAAATTATCACGGTCAAAGTCGCCAAAGAAATGGTCGATGCGCTCATGAACGGTCCCGAAGAGGAGCCCGCACCGCCTCCGCCCGCACCGAAGTCCGCGACGCCTCCGCCGCCCAAAGCCGCACCTGCACCGCCCCCGCAACAAAATTATCCGCCGCCACAACAAAATTATTCACAGCCGCAACAACCGCCGCAGCAAGGTTACGCGCCGCCCGGTTACGGATACGGGGGATCTCAAATGCAACCAAATGTCGTAAGCAATATGCCGGTTTCGCCCGCGCAGTTCACGCCCCTTTCCGTTGAGCCCGTTCAAATCAACGAGGCAAATATCGGATTGATTTTGGACGTGCCGCTTCAAGTGACGGTCGAACTCGGTCGCACGAAAAAAACCATCAAAGAAATTTTGGACTTGTCCACGGGCTCAATCGTGGAGCTTGACAAATTGGCGGGCGAACCCGTCGAAATTCAAGTCAACGGTCACTTTTTGGCAAAAGGCGAAGTCGTCGTTATTGATGAAAACTTCGGCGTGAGAATAACCGAAATCGCCACACCTGCCGAACGCGCCGCGCATTTGGCTTGACGAGTAAATGTCGACATCCCGTCAAAAAGTGGCTTGCCGATTGTTGAATTATCGTTTATAATGTGAAGCACAACTGTTTTAAACCTGAATTTGAAATCAAAATTAATTAAACGGGAGAGATGTGTTATGGCAACACGAGTTTTAGTCGTCGATGACGCGGCTTTCATGAGAATGATGGTCAAGGATATTCTTTCCAAAAACGGCTATGAAGTCGTCGGCGAGGCTGAAAACGGCATGAAGGCAGTTGAAAAGTTCACCGAACTGCGTCCCGACTTGGTGACGATGGACATCACTATGCCCGAAATGGACGGAATTTCCGCTGTCAAGGCGATTAAAAAAATCGACCCGAATGCCAAAGTCGTTATGTGCAGCGCAATGGGTCAACAGGCCATGGTCATAGAAGCAATTCAAGCGGGCGCACGCGATTTTATCGTCAAACCCTTCCAGGCAGACCGCGTGTTGGAGGCCGTGCGTAAAGCCGTCGGCTGATGATTGAAAAAATAAAATTTTATCTGCCGGTCGCGCTCGCATTTTTGTGCGTGATTTGTTTCGGCGACTCCGTTGCCGAGGCTGCGGGCGGGTATCTGGAAGGCTACGAAGATGTCGACCCGAGACCCACCGCAGTTTCATGGTGGTCGACGCTCGCTTATATGTTGAGTTTGTTTGCCGTGTTCGGCGTCGTGCTGGTTATGGCGTATTTCGCCGCAAGATTTATCGGCGGACGTTTCAACGCGGCGCGGCTGTCGGCTTCGGGCGGCAGAGTTCTGGAAAATTTACCATTGGGACCAAATCGCTCTGTCTGCATCGTTGAAATGGCCGGCAGGGTGTTTTTGTTGGGCGTAACCGAACACAACATAAATCTTTTGGGTGAAGTTACCGACAAAGATTTAATCGAACACCTTCACGCACAATCAATTAACGCGGGCGACATGTTTTCGCAGGAATTCGGCACGCTGTCGGGTTTGGTGCGAAAAATCCCGCTGTTCAAGAAAAAAAATTAGGTTATCAGGGAATTAGGGAAGCAATACTACTTCCCTAATAATCTAATTGCTCATTAACCTACAAGAGGTTATCTCAAAGTGATCAGATTTTTTTTAATCTGCGCGACTGTTTTATTTGCTTTGATGAATTGCGCGGACGCGGCACCGATTATCCCGAATGTCAACGTCGAAGTCGGCACGGCGGAAAATCCTCAACAAGTCACTTCGACTTTGCAAGTCATAGCGGTTTTGACGTTGGCGACGCTTGCGCCGGGCATTTTGATGATGACAACTTCGTTCGTGCGGATCGTCGTGATAATCAGCTTTTTGCGCAACGCACTGGCAACGCAGAACGTCCCTCCGAATCAGGTCATAATTTCGTTGGCACTGTTTCTGACGTTTTACATAATGGCTCCGTATTGGTCGCAGGCGAACGATAACGGATTGCAACCGTATCTTGCGGGACAAATTTCGCAGGAAGAGGCGTTGACGAACGTTTTGGAACCGATGCGCGAATTTATGTTTAGACAGACTCGAGAGGCAGATTTAGCCTTATTCGTCAACTTGGCGGACGCGCCGCGCCCCGAAAGTCAAGAGGAAGTTTCGACGTTCGTCTTGATTCCCGCATTCATAATCAGCGAATTGAAAACCGCGTTTCAAATCGGATTCATGATTTACGTGCCATTTATCGTCATTGATATGATTGTCGCGACGACGCTGATGTCAATGGGTATGATGATGTTGCCGCCGGTCATGATTTCGTTGCCGTTTAAAATTTTGCTGTTCGTTATGATTGACGGCTGGCATTTGCTCATTCAGTCGATAATCGTAAGTTTCCGATAGCGGAGGTGCGAATCAATTAGGAGTTAGGAATTAGGAATGTGGAATTAATTACGAATTGCGCATTCCTAATTACGCATTGCAGTTAAGAGGTGCGTCATGAGCGGAGATTTGGTAATTCAGCTGGGGCAGGAAGCGTTGATGATTGTTTTAATCGTTTCCGCGCCAATGCTCGGCTTGGGACTTGCGGTCGGTTTGGCAGTCAGCGTCTTTCAGGCAACAACGTCAATTCAGGAACAGACACTTGCCTTTATTCCGAAAATAATCGCGGTGTTCGTGGCGATTTTGGTTTTCGGCCCGTGGATGTTGCGCATTATGGTTGAATTTTTTTCGGGAATATTCATGGGTTTGCCGACGCGAATAAGTTAGGAACTAGTTCCTACCGGAGGTCGAAAGTTTGACGGAAATAGACTTCTACGACATTGTCCAAGGACAAGTGGCGGCCTTTTTGCTGGTACTGACGCGAACAAGCGGCATTTTTTTTATATCGCCGTTCTTCGGAAGCATGAACGTTTCAAATCGCTTGCGAGCAGGCGCGGCGGTAATTTTAGCAACGATACTTTTTCCCGTCGTTGTGAAAGAAGCCGTGATACAAGCTCCCGAAACGTTGCTCCTTTTCGCGTTCACCGTCGCGAAAGAATTATTTATCGGTTGGCTTATCGGTCTTATCGCGTACATAACATTTGCGGCAATTCATACGGCGGGCAAAATCATGGATATGCAAGTCGGTTATGCGGTTGTGCAAATGATGGATCCGACAACAATGCAACAATCGGGACTAATCGGCACGTTCCTTTACAACTTGACGATAATTTATTTCCTGATAACAAACGGTCATCACGCAATAATAGCCGCGTTGGCAGAAAGTTTCCGAATAGTGCCGTTGAATTCAATGATTTGGAATCAATCCTTGCCGCAACTGATAAACGATTTGACGGCGGGAATTTTTCTGAACGGAATGAAAATCGCAATGCCCGTGACGTTTGCAATTTTGCTCACGAACGTCGGTTTGGGAATCTTGGCGCGAACAATGCCGCAGATGAATATTTTCGTCGTCGGAATCCCAATGCAACTGATGATAGGTATAACGATGATTTCAATGATTTTGCCGTTTTATATCCTGTTTCTGGACGTGATTTTTAATGAAATGTACGCGACAATATCAATCGCGCTCAAGATGCTCGGGGGCTAGGATTCAGGATTCAGGATTCAGGATTGAGGGAATTTTCCCTGACATCCGACACCTGACACCTAACCCCTTCTTCGACTTGCAACGCTTTGCCGACGGCGACAAGACCGAAGAGCCGACAGCCAAAAAACGCGCCGACGCCCGTAAAAAAGGTCAGGTCGCCAAAAGTCAAGAACTCAACACGGCTTTTGTGTTGCTAATCGGTTTTTTGGTGTTGCGGATTTTGTGGGAGTACATTTACAGCAACATAGCCGAGTACACGATTTACCTTTATTCGCATTTGTCGCACTCGGTCACGACGGAAGGTATAAGCGAACTGTTTATCGGGATAATGATTATATTGGCGAAAACCGTCCTGCCCGTCATGTTCGCGATATTAATAATCGGGCTGGCGATAAATTTGTTTCAAGTAGGCTTCACGTTTTCGACGGAACAACTGGAATTCAAACTCGACAAACTCAATCCGATAAACGGCTTCGGGCGAATTTTTTCCAAACGTTCGCTGGTTGAGCTGTTTAAATCGCTGTTCAAAATCATAGTAATAGGTTATTTCCTCTGGCTGTACTTGAAAAATCAAATACCGCTGTTGCCGCAGTTTATATTTTTCGACTTGCCGCACTCATTGGCGACGGCAGCTGACATAATTTTCACAATGGCGTTTCAAGTCGTCGGCGTTATAATGGTTATGGCGGCGGCGGACTACGCCTATCAAAAGTGGCAGACAACGCAAGATTTGATGATGACAAAGCAGGAAGTCAAAGACGAATACAAACAAACCGAAGGCGACCCGCAAATCAAGGGCAAAATCAAACAGAAACAGCGTCAAATGGCAATGCAACGCATGATGAGTGAAGTGCCGAAAGCAGACGTTATTGTCACGAACCCGACGCATTTGGCGATTGCGCTCAGTTACAAAAAAGGCATGGTTGCGCCGACAGTCTTGGCGAAAGGTCAAGACATCGTCGCCGAAAGAATCAAGCAGATAGCCCGCGAACATCACATTATGATTGTCGAAAATAAACCTGTGGCACGTGCGCTTTATCAGGCAGTGGAAGTCGGCGGCGTTGTTCCTGCTGAACTGTATCAGGCGGTTGCGGAGATTTTGGCATACGTTTATCGGATAAAGCACCGGAAATAGTTCCTAACCACTAAAAAGGAGAAATTAAATGGCAGCTCACGACGAAGTAATGAGCGGCGAATCGTCAATAATCGGTTCGTTTATCCAAAAGTACAGCGACGTAATAATCGCGGTGACGCTCGTCATGATCGTTATCATGATGATAATTCCGTTGCCGACCGCGCTTTTGGACTTGCTGATTTGCCTGAATATCACAATCGCCCTCGTTGTCATCATGAGCGCGATTTACAACGAGGAGGCTCTCGATTTATCGGTCTTCCCGTCGTTGTTGCTTGTGACGACGCTTTTTCGGCTTGCGCTCAACATTTCGTCGACGCGACTGATTTTGATAAACGGCTACGCGGGCGAAGTCATTACGGCATTCGGCAACTTCGTCGTCGGCGGTAATCCCGTCGTCGGTTTCATCATGTTTATCATTTTGGTTATCATCA
Organism: Selenomonadaceae bacterium; assembly: GCA_017515635.1. Lineage (GTDB taxonomy): Bacteria > Bacillota > Negativicutes > Selenomonadales > Selenomonadaceae > Quinella. The sequence goes on along the minus strand of JAFWFO010000034.1, from coordinate 24,581 downwards.
ACTTTATCGTCATAACCAAAGGTTCCGAACGTGTCGCGGAAGTTTCGGCGCGTTTCACTTTGGACGCAATGCCCGGTAAACAAATGGCTATCGACGCGGACTTAAACCAAGGCGCGATAACAGACGAGGAAGCGAAAGTTCGCCGCTCGAAAATTCAACGTGAGGCGGATTTTTTCGGAGCAATGGACGGTGCCTCGAAGTTCGTCAAGGGCGACGCGATAGCTGCGATAATCATCATGCTGATAAATATCGGCGGCGGCTTCGTTATCGGCATGGCGCAAAAAGACATGGATGCGGCGACGGCGTTGCAGACGTACACGCTGTTGACTGTCGGCGAAGGTTTGGTAAGTCAAATTCCCGCGCTGTTAATTTCGACGGCGACAGGTATTATCGTCACGCGTGCGGCGTCTGAAGGAAATTTGGGCAACGACATTGTTAAACAACTTTTCAACAACGAGCGAATATTTTTCATTAATGCGGGCGTGTTGTTGATGTTGTCGATAGTGCCGGGGTTACCGGGGATACCGTTTTTCAGTTTGGCGGTGATATGTTGTTTTATCGGCTACAGCCTGCACCGGAAAACTGCCGTCACCGAGGAAGTCAAAGAGGAACAGGAGCAAGTCAAAGAAAAAGCCGAGGCGACGCGCCCCGAAAATATTATATCGCTGTTGCAGGTTGACCCGATGGAATTGGAAATCGGCTATTCGCTGATACCGCTCGTCGACACGGGACAAGGCGGCGACTTGCTCGACAGAATCGTCATGATTCGACGGCAATGCGCGCTGGAATTGGGTTTGGTAGTGCCGACGATTAGAATTCGCGACAACATTCAAATTAAGCCGAACGCGTACATAATCAAGCTCAAAGGCATGGAAATTGCGCGTGGTGAGTTGATGTTAGATCACTTTTTGGCGATGAATTCGGGCACGGTCTTTGAGGAAATACCTGGTATTGAAACGATAGAGCCGGCATTTGGACTGCCCGCGTTATGGATACCGGAATCGGAGCGTGAACAGGCGGAGTTAAATGGTTACACGGTCGTTGACGCGGTATCTGTTTTGGCGACGCATTTAACGGAGATAATTAAACAACACGCGGCAGAGATACTCGGCCGCCAAGAAACACAAAACCTCATCGACAATCTTGCGAAAACTCATCAAAGTTTGGTCGACGAAGTTGTCCCCGAACTTTTGGGCATTGGCGAAATCCAAAAAGTTTTGGCGAACCTCCTCAACGAAAGAATTTCCATCCGCGACATGGCAACGATTATGGAAGTTCTCGCCGATTATGCTCGCGCCACGAAGGATACCGAAATTTTGACGGAATACGTGCGTCACGCAATGGGCAGACAAATCACGCAACAAGTCGTTCAAGGAAATGTTCTGCCGTGCGTTACGTTGGATCCCGCGTTGGAAAATCGAATCGTCGGCAGTATTCAGCGCACGGATCACGGCTCGTATGTCAGCCTTGATCCCGATTCGATGCGGCGTATGATTTCGTCGCTCACAGCCGAAGTCGACAAGCTTGCGAATCAAGGTTATCCCGCAGTCATTTTGACAAGCCCCGCCGTTCGTCTGTACTTCCGAAAACTCGTCGAACGTTCGGTGCAAGGGCTGGTTATCGTTTCGCACGCCGAAATTGATCAATCGGTTGAAATTCAAATCCTTGGCGTCGTCAGAATTTAATCAAGCCAAAAAATTACCGCTCGGCAGATGTCGGGCGGTTTTTGATTGATTGAAAGTCGTTACACGTTGAAAAAAATTTTTTTGACTGATAGAATAACGCGGTACTTTTTCGATTAAACCGTCAGCAACGCGCAGATTAAAAACAAAATCGTGGCGGTATACATCATGCGAATCGTGCCGAGTATGTGCGCCGCTTCCAAAATTTCATTCGGGTCGCCCATGTATGCGCGAAAGTGCGGCTGACCGAAATAATAATTCGTACCGCCGAGCCGAATGTTCAACGCGCCCGCAACAGTCGCTTCCGCCCAACCGCCGTTCGGGCTGGGGTGTTTGCTTGCGTCGCGTTTCATCATGTTGAAGGCGTTGCGCACGTCGAGACCGAGCAAGCCCGCCGAGCCGAGAAATAAAATCGCCGTCAATCGTGCGGGAATAAAATTCGCCACGTCGTCGAGCCGAGCCGCCACGCGTCCGAAGTGCAGATATTTTTCGTTCTTGTAGCCGAGCATTGAATCCATCGTGTTAATCGCCCGATAAGCCACGGCAAGCGGCAAGCCTCCGACGGCGAAATAAAACAGCGGCGAAATAATTCCGTCGACGGTGTTTTCGGCAACGGTTTCGACGGTGGCGCGGGCAACTTCCGCTTCGTTGAGATTTTGCGTGTCGCGCCCGACAATCCAACCGACTTTGCGGCGGGCTTCGGAAAGATTTTCCGTCTCAAGCAGCGAATAAATTTCTTGAGCGGCGTCGCCCAAACTGCGCGGGGAAATCATGAAACTCAACACCAACGCTTGAATAAAAATTTGCGCGGTCAAACTAGGAATTTTCTGCGACAAAAATTCAATGCCGTAACCGACGCTGAAACTTATCGCGACGACGGTTGTAACCAGCAAGCCGCCTTTGAAAATTTTTTGTGACGGGCTGTCGAGTTCGCGGCGCAAAATTTTTTCGAGCAACGAAATTAAATTGCCGATTAAAACGACGGGATGAAATTTACTGCGCGGGTCGCCAATCAGCGCGTCAATCAAAAATGCGGCGACGGCGGTTATCATCTGGCTCATTAAATCAAACTCCATAAAACTTTTTTGAAACTATTCGGGCGTCGGAAAATTTTTCCTGCGCGAGGAGGTTACAGGTTGAAAAATTTAATTGTAAATGCGGACGACTTCGGGCGACACGAATTGATTAATCGTGCGGTTGAGCGGGCGTTCAAAACGGGCTGTCTGCGTTCGACAACTTTGATGGCGGGCGGAATTGCCTTCGACGACGCGATTGCCGTTGCCAAAAGAAATTCGGGACTCGGAGTCGGAATTCACTTCACGCTTGCGAACGGCAATCCCATTTTGCCGCCGAAAGAAATTCCCACGCTGGTTACGCCTGAGGGAATTTTTCACGAAAATTATATTGTCTTCCTCAAGCGGTACATGTCGGGGAAAATTTCTTTGGACGAAGTGCGTTCGGAACTTGCCGCGCAACTCGAAAAAATTTTGCAAACGGGCTTGAAGTTGACGCACGTCGACAGTCATCAACATTTACACCACGTGCCGGGCATTATCGATATTGTTTTGGATTTGGCGGCGGCGAAAAAAATTTTTGCAATGCGTTCGTCGGGCGCGAAAATTTTTGACGGCGAACTTGACAGCCTCGGCAAATTCGTCGGGCGACTCGGCTTGAGTTCTTTGGCGAAATTCGCGGCGCACAAAGCTCACAAAAAAAATTTCGCAACCCCCGAACATTTCGCGGGTATCGTCGCGGGCGAGAGCGTCGACGAAAATTTTATACTGAAACTTGTCGAAAAATTTCAAGACGGCACGACCGAAGTTATGTTGCACCCCGGCACCGACAATAAAATTTTGTGCGATTTCTGCGACTGGGAGCACGATTTTGAAACTGAACTTGCCGCAGTTACTTCGCCGAAAGTTTTAAACGTGCTTGCTGAAAAAAATATTTCTGCCGTAAATTTTTCTGCGTTGAGGTCTGAAAATGAATCGTGAAAGATTTTGGGAATTCTTCCGCTTCTGCATGGTCGGCGGCGTGTCCTTGCTCATGGACTACGCAATTTTGTTCGCGCTGACGGAATGGGCGGGCATTTATTACTTGTACTCGTCGGCGATCTCGTTCAGCGTCACGGTCATTTTCAACTATTGGCTGTGCGTCGCGTATGTCTTCAAAGACGCAAAAAAACAGACGACGCGTCGAGCAATAATCTTTTTTTCGACGGGCGTCGTCGGTTTGGGACTCAATCAACTTTGTATGTGGTTTTTCGTCGACGTGGCGGGACTGCATTACTTAATCGCCAAACTCGGCGCAACAGTCATCGTCACCGCGTGGAATTATTTGACGAAGCGAAAGGCCGTGCGCGGTTAAAGTTTTGAATCGGCTTTGGACTGAAATTTATTTTTGTCGACGATAAATCTTTCGTGAACGCCGTGCCCGATTTGTCCGCGTTCGTCGAAGGCGGCGACTTCCAAAACAATTTTGCGTCCGTCAACCGAAATAATTTTTGATTCGGCGCGAAACTTCATGCTTACGGGCGTTGGTGCCGTGTGTTTAATATCGAGCGAAATGCCGACTGAAGTCAATTCGGGCGGCAAATTTTTTTCGACAAGTTCGGCGGAAATTTCTTCAATCAGGCGAATCATTTCGGGCGTCGCCAAAACTTTCAAACTGCCCGACTTCAACGCAAGCGCGGTATTTTTTTCCGTGACGGAACTTTCACGTTCAGAGGACAATCCGATTAAATTTTCGTAACTCACGGCGCAGTTTCCTTATTCGTTGATGATTCGGCATTGGCAATTCCGCATGACGTTCAAAGCCTCTTGATGAGCTTCGGGCGTCGAGCCCGCGCAACAGGCGGCGTCAATCTGCACGCGCTGTTCGGGATAAAATGCCTTGATTAAAAGCGCGTTCGACACGATACAAATATCCGTGCACACGCCCGCGAATTCCACGACTTCATAAGGTTTGATGAGCGACGGCAAACGCGTTGAGCCGAACGCTTTTTTTTCGATGACGGCTTTGGCGCGACGAGTAAATTTTTGCAATTCCGGCACGAGTTCCCAGCCTTCAGTTTTTTTGATGCAATGTATGACGGGCAAGTTGCGACCTTCCTGCGTCTCCAAATAATTTTCGCCGTGCGTGTCTTGCGTGAAGATAACGTCGACTGCGCCTTCTTCCGCGATGTCTTCAAGTTTTTTCACGAGACGCGGCAAAATTTTCCGTGCTTCGGGCGTGCCGAGTGTTCCCGTTACGAAATCATTTTGCATGTCCACAACGATTAATGCTTTTGCCATTTCAATTCCCTCCAATAATTTTCATGCCGACGGCGCACGCCGCAAGACCCGCGACGACGCTGACGACAACATTTGTTACTGCAGAAAAAATTTGTCCGCCGTGAATCAAAGCAAGCGTTTCGGCGGAGAACGACGAAAAAGTTGTAAAGCCGCCCAAAAATCCCACGGCGACGAAAAGTCTGACCGATTCAAGATTGGCGCGACCCGCAAGAATTCCGACGACCAAACCCATCAACAAACTGCCGAAAAAATTTGCGGCGAGCGTGCCGAGTGGAAAGTTGCCGAGCTTGCCCGCAAGTGCCGTCGTCACCAAAAAGCGCGAGACCGCTCCGAGTCCGCCTCCGACAAACACAAGTAAAATTTTTGACATGACGTTTCCTTTCGTTGAACCTGCGCGGGGGGTTGTTGAAAAATTTTTCGCGCTGTATAATTCGGCGGTAAATTTTTGCGGAGGTGTTCAAAACATGTGTAAAGAATGCGGTTGCGGCGAAGGTGCGGGCAATACGCGCCTGCAGTTCACGGCAAAAGGTTACACGCCCGAAAGTGCGGCGGCTGTCGAAAAAAGTTTGCTCGGATTGGCGGGCGTGCTGTACGTCCATATTCACGCGCACGACGGCGAAACAACGATTGATTACAATCCCGAAAAAACGAAGCTGCGCGAGATTCTCAAAGTTTTTGACGCCAACAACGTCGAAGCGGATATTTGAACTGCAATTAGGAATGCTTAATGCGTAATGCGTAATGAATTTGATTTTTCAATTACGAATTACGCATTTCTAATTTCTAATTGCTTTTCAGTACCAGGGACGAAATTTTTCATTGGCGACGGTGGTGGCAAGTCCGTGCCCGCAGAGCAAAACAGTTTCTTCGGGCAATGTGAAAACTTTGTTGGCGATTGTGTTCATCAAAGTTGATTCGTCACCGCCCTCCAAATCCGTTCGTCCGCGTCCGCCGAAAAAAACCGTGTCGCCCACGAAAGCAACGGCGTCGGTTTCGCTGTAATAAATTACGCCGTCGAGCGTGTGTCCCGGCGCGGCGATAACTTTTACGCCGAAATTTTTATTCGCGTCCAAAGTGACTTCGTCCCCGTCGGCAAGAAAAGTCACGTCGGCAAGAATAATTCCGTCGCCGAAATATTTTGAGCCGTTGTTCATTGCGTCGAAGGCGTAAAATTCGCCGCCCTTGCCCATGAGCACGGGAATTTTCAACGCACGCCGAATTTCATTTACCGCGCCGATATGATCAAAATGCCCGTGCGTGAGCAAAATTTTTTCTATCGTGAATTCGTTTTGCGCGGCGATACTCAAAAGTTCGTCGGCTTGTGCGCCGGGGTCGATTAAAAATCCGCGGCGAGTGGCGTCGTCGATGTAGAAATAAGAATTTTCTTCCATCACGTCGTAAATAATAACTTCGGCACGAAGAATCATTTTGTCGGCTCCTTTGCTTGATGTACGTCGGTTATGACGCGTTTTTTATTTCAGATTAATCTTCGCGGCGATTTTCTTTAACAAAGTAATATCCTGCGAAGTCAGCGCGGCATGATTGTCCGTCGACGAATTGAGTGCTTCGAGTTTGGCGGAAAGTTTGGCGACATCCAAACGCAAATCGTCGAGCGTTGACGAAAAGTTTTTGGAAATGTTCGAGCCGATTCGCACAAGTTCGGAAAGATTTTTCTGCGCGTCGTCAACGGAATTTTTCAACGCGACAAAATCGGAACTGCGCGCCGCCAACGTTTCGACGGACGAATTTATATTGTCAAGGTTTTTCGAGTACGAAGGATTTTTGAATCCTTGCCCGACCAGTTGCAAAAGTTTCAGCACGGCCTGCAAAGCTTGTTTGTTGGCGGCGGCACTTTCGTTGAGCTTTTTGATTTCGTCGACGAGTTCGACCGCGTCAACAGATTTTTCCTGCGACGTGACGGACGACAAAAATTTTTCCATCGTGGCGTTGAGCGCAATGAAAGATTTTTCGACGAGTTCGACCGCGTCAACAGATTTTTCCTGCGACGTGACGGACAACAAAAATTTTTCCATCGTGGTGTTGAGCGCGATAAAAGATTTTTCGACGAGTTCGACCGCGTCAACAGATTTTTCCTGCGACGTGACGGACAAAAATTTTTCCATCGTGATATTGAACGCGGACGAATGTTCTTCTAAATTTGCCAATGCCGAACGAATTCCTTCAATGTTGCGTGTCAAATCGGTTAAGTTGTCAAGTTCCGCCAGCCGCACGCGAATCACCTGCAAATTTTCCTGCATGATTTGCGCCACGTCGTTTACCGTGCTCATTGCCGCGACGTTTGTCGAAGAAGTTTCGCTGAATTTCCTGCGCAGTTGTTGCAGTTGAATTTCGATTCGCTGATGATCTTCCTCATTCGCCTGCGCGGATTTGACCAACGCCCGCCGCAAACTAACCGCCGCGAACAATGCACTTGCCGCGCCGACGAAAATTCCAATCACGTCATCAAATTTTAAAACCGACCCCAAACTTATCAGCGCAAAAAATAATGCGCCCGCGTAACCGTTTTCGCTCCCGTTCATGCCTTTGCCTCCGCTCAAAAAACTTTCGGCAATTTTAACATTAATTCCGCGTGCTTGCAACGAGTGACGCGTTTGCAACGAAAATTTTTGGCGGCGGTTGACACTGTCAAGACGCTGTGATAAACTTTGCCGCGTTAAGCAGGAGCCGGCGCTTCTCACCCGTTGACCTTAACTGTGTTGACGCGGTTGCAAAAATTTTTTTGTGTTGAGAATCGCGGGCGGTTTAATTGCCGCCTTTAATTTTTTTCTACGCGCCCCGGGAGGTGTATTTCTATTAGCAGGGAATCTTTGAGAATCAACGACGAGATTCGTATTCGTGAAGTTCGCGTAACCGATGCGAACGGCGAACAACTCGGCGTCATGCTCACCAAAGACGCGCTCAAGCTTGCCGAGGACAAACACCTTGATTTGGTCGAAGTCGCGCCCAAAGCAAGGCCGCCCGTTTGCCGAATTATGGATTTCGGAAAGTACCGTTACGAGCAACAGAAGCGCGAAAAAGAAGTCCGCAAGAAACAAAAAATCATCACGATTAAGGAAGTCAAACTGCGCCCGAACATCGAGCAACACGACTTTGAAGTCAAGCTCAAAAATGCGCAACGCTTTATCGAAGAGGGCAACAAAGTCAAAGTGACTATTATGTTTCGCGGGCGTGAATTGTCGCATCCGGAATTGGGCAGCGAAATTTTGGACAAACTGGCCAAGGCTCTTGAAGAATTCGTGACGGTTGAGCGCAACGCCAAACTTGAGGGCAAGAACATGACGATGATTCTCTCTCCTAAGGCACAGAAGGCGCAAAAGACCAAAAAGAGCACCACCACAAACACACCTACAAGCACAAAAGGAGGGGACAGCAGTGCCCAAAATCAAGACGCACCGAGCGGCAGCTAAGCGTTTCCACGTGACCGGCAGCGGCGAATTCAAGCGCAACAAAGCATACAAGAGACATATCCTTGAAAAGAAAACGCGCAAACGCAAGAGAAATCTCCGCAAAGCGACGCTTGCTTCGGCGGCGGATCGTGCACGCGTAAAGAAAATGCTTCCTTACGCCTGATTAGCTTTCAGTGAAAAATTTTTTGAACGGAGGAGATTAACTTGCCGAGAGTTAAAACCGGCGTCACGGCGCACAGACGTCATAAAAAAATCCTCAAGCTTGCCAAAGGTTATCGCGGCGCGAGGAGCAAACAATTTAAAAAAGCCAATGAATCCGTCTTGAAGGCGGGGCAGTACGCACACCGCGACAGACGCGTCAAAAAGCGCGAATTCCGTCGCCTGTGGATTGCCAGAATCAATGCGGCGGCTCGCATTAACGGAATTTCTTACAGCAAGTTGATTTGCGGCTTGACCAAAGCAGGCGTTGCCGTCGATCGCAAAATGATGGCTGAGCTTGCAGTTTCCGACGCGCAGGCTTTCGCGCAACTCGTCGCCGTCGCCAAAGAAAACATTTGACACATCACGAAAAAAAAATCAATCCCCCGTCGAGTGTGACGAGGGATTTTTTTTTGCGACATGGAAGTTCACGATAAAGCATTGCGGATTTTAAAGGCTCGTCACGCGAAAAAATTGCAGTGAAATAATTTTGAATTGGAAACTCGGCACTTGCTAAAAAAAATTACCGCTCGGCAAATGTCGGGCGTTTTTTTTGTGCGTGTGATTCAATCGGCGATAACTCGGTTGCGTCCCGTTTCTTTAGCGCGATAAAGTCTTTTGTCCACGATTTTAATGTTGTCTTCCAATGATAACTCCGCAGAAATCTCCGAAACGCCGAAACTCATCGTCATGCGAATTTTTTTGTCCTCGAAATTGCAAACCGAAGCCATAACCGTTGAGCGAATCCGTTCCGCAATGATTTTCGCGTCGTCAAGCCCGTAGTGAATTCGTAAGTCATAATTTCGACCTCCTTCGCACAAATTATATTTTAAACGTCAAAAAATTGCAAGTTGGCAAAAAAAAAGCCCCGACATGCAGTCGAGGCTGATTTTTTATGTAAAATAATAGTTACCTATTGAAAAAAAGTAAATATATGCTAAAATACATGTGACAACAATGATTTTGAAATTCCTAATAAAAAATTTGTGGAGATGATAATATGTCTGTACTTGTTTCTTGTCTTTTTTATGGACTTGTCTTTGCTATCATTTCTACTACGTTTTCTAAAACAAAATCTTTTTTTGAAGAGAAGAAATATATTAAGGCAATATTTTGTGTGCTTCTTATACTTATTGAAGTTATCGTCGCCACTTTGATTCATCGTGACATGAAAACTTGGCAAAAAGAACAGCTGGAAGAAAAAATATCATCATATACGCAAGAAAAAAAATCTACAAGAGAAAAAACTTTAGATGAATTGGCTGTTAATGCTCCTCTTCCGCATTCTGTCGTTTCTGGAATGAAAAAAATAGATTTAGATGAATTAAGCTTAATGTTTGATACAGCATATGTAATTCCTACTGACTCCAAGTATTTTCTCGGATGTTGGATTGATTCTTATAAAGAAAATGCGTTGCAGATTTGTTTTTTTGATTTTAGTAAAAAGGATTTACCCGATAGAACAAGTTTTGCACTTTTTGATGAGAAAGATTATAAAGATTTTATCCAAAGCATGAAACAAAAATTGAATTCCGGTGAATATAACAGTGCAGATAAATTTTCTTTTATAGATGATGGATATTTCAAAGTTAATGGCAATGTTATAATATGGATTCGTGGAATAGTTACTTATAGTGATATGACATCATCAAATGCATTTCATTATTTCGTTTGGAAACGTAATAGGTTATATTTTATCTCATATTTTACATCTGATGATAGTTCTGAACCAAACGATACAATCTTAACTTCGTTAAACTCATTAGAATTAAAATAAACTCTGCTATGTCAAATAAAAAAAAGCCCCGACACGCAGTCGAGGCAAAAATTTTTCAGTCGGCGATAACTTTGTTGCGGCCGGTTTCTTTCGCGCGATAAAGTCTGTCGTCGGCGATTTTAACGTTGTCTTCAATCGATAACGCCGCAGAAATCTCCGAAACGCCGAAACTCATCGTCATGCGAATTTTTTTGTCCTCGAAATTGCAAACCGAATCCATAATCGTTTGGCGAATCCGTTCCGCAACTTTTTCCGCGTCGTCAACCGTCATATCGTCGAGAATCAAAATAAATTCCTCGCCTCCCCAACGATATGCGCCGTCGTTTTCGCGAAGTGCCGAACTCAAAATTTCCGCAACGTGTTTCAAAACCGCATCGCCCGCGTTGTGACCGAAACTGTCGTTCACGTGCTTGAAAAAGTCAATGTCGCACATAATCATCGCAAGCGGCGTGCCGTCACGCAAAATTTTTTCGTAGCGCGTTTGAAAGTCGTTTTGAAGTCCCAAACGATTTTTCAGCTCCGTCAATTTGTCGTGTTGCGAATCCGCAAGAAAAATATCCGACTCCAACGCCATACCGCAAATGAAAGCCGCAATCGAAAGACGTTTGGCGTCGTTGTCCGCGTCAAAGCCCGCGTCGCCCAATTTGTTGATGACTTGGAACGCGCCAATAATTTCTCCGCGAAAATTCGCGACGGGCAGGACAAGCACGGATTTTGTGACGTAGCCGGTCTGTTTGTCGACTTCGGCGTTGAAATCGGGGTGATTGTACGGGTCGTTGGTGACAATCATTCGGTTTTCGGAAATGGCGCGCCCGACAAGTCCCGACGTGTCGTCGATAACAATTTGACTGCTCGTGCCCGTCGCCGCCGTCGTCAAAAGTTTGTGATTTCGCTTGTCCCAACGCCAAAAACTTGCTCTGTCGGCGTCCGCCAACGTCTTGCCCAGTTCCGCGAAAAGTTCAAACACGTGTAAATGTCCGTTTTGTTCGTCCGTGTTAATCTTCATTTCGCTGTAAAGTTTTTGCATGATTGTAAAAATGTTTTCGAGAATTTTTTCCGCCGAAGTTTTGTCGCTCATCTCAAAACCTCCTTACAAAAAAATTTCGTCGCCGATTTTGGCGAAAGTGACATTTTTATTTCGCGCAGAAAATTTCCGCTCCAAATCGTCAAGCTCATCATCATTTCGGCAGGGCGAATGGTGTATAAACAAAATTTTTTTCGCGTCGGCAAGTTCGGCCACTTTTAAACCTTCGTCGGGCGTCGAGTGACCGTATCCGCGAAATTTTTTGTATTCGTCCTCCGTGTATTGCGCGTCGTAAAGCAACAAGTCACAGTCACGGGCGAAGTTCGCAAGTTTTTCGCAACTTTTGGACGTGTGCTCAAAATCCGTCGCGTAAACCAAAGATTTTCCGCCGAACGTCAGCCGAAAAATCGTCGAGCCTTGCGGATGCTTCCCGTCCATCGTTTCGATTGAAACTTCGCCGATTTTAAAAATTTCCTGCGGCAAGTCATGAAAATTTACGTTTGCGGGATACGCTCCGATTTTCAGCGGCCAAAACGGCGGCGAAATTAATCTGTCAAGCGCGTCTTGCGACGATAAGCCCGAACGTTCTTTAGCGTAGATGTCAATCGGGCGATTTTTTTGCCCCAACGCGACGAAAAACGGCAATCCGATTATGTGGTCAAGGTGCATGTGCGATAACAGGATTGTAATTCGTGTTTTCGGCGACGGATTGGCAGAAACAATGCCTGAACCCGCGTCGAGGTAAATTTCTTCGTCGTCAGCCAAAATTTTATAGCACGAAGTCGAGCCGCCGTAACGCACGAAATTTTTTCCGTCAATCGGCATCGAGCCGCGTGCTCCGAGTACGGTTAAGCTGAAATTACTCAAAAGTTAATCCTCCTCCTTCAACGAATTCAACATCAAAACTTCAAAATCCTCCGATTTGCCCTTGAGCTTGATTGAATTGCCCAGCGACGTGACATTTGCTTGAGAGCCGAGAATATCCGCCACAGCCCGCGAAATTAAAATCGTTCCGCCGGGCGCATTTGACTCAAGACGCGCCGCAGTGTTCACCGTGTCGCCAATCGCCGTGTAATCCATGCGAAAAGGCGTCCCGATATTGCCGACAACCGCGCTGCCCCAATGAATTCCGATACCGAAAGAAATTTTTCGCCCGTAACGTTCAAACAATTCATTTCTGAACGGTTCCGAACAGGCAATCATGTCCAAAGCCGCACGACACGCCAATAACACGGGTTTTTCTTGCGGCACGGGCGCATTCCAGAATGCCATCGCACAATCGCCGACAAATTTATCAAGTGTGCCGTGATAAAGTCGAATACATTCGGTTGTAAGCATCAAATAGCGATTTAAAATCTCAACGACGGTCGCGGGCGGCAATTCTTCGCTCATTGACGTGAAACCGCGAATATCGACGAACAAAACCGCAATATTTTTGAGTTCGCCGCCCAAATCGGGAACTTTCGAGCCGTTTTCCAAAAGTTTTTGCATGACGACGGGATCAACGTAACGTTCAAAAGTCGCGGTGACTTTATCCTTTTCGGCGCGGGCAAGCGCGTAATTCGTGGCAATGGCTCCGACAAATAAAATACTTTCGGACGCGGGAATCCACGAGACATGCAAAATCAATCCGTTCATTCGACAAATTTGGCAAATCACCAGCCAACCGAAGCAAACCAAGCCCCAACAAAGCGTAATGTGGCACATTTTGGCGTTGCGAAAATAAAATTCCGACAGAAAGCACACGATAAACAAAATCACAATTTGCGGCGTCATGTCTGCGTCGCGTGGAAGGTCTCCGCTCATGAAAGCTTGAATCGCGTTTGCGTGCACGTCAATTCCGAACATTAAATCGGATCTGTCGAGCGATGTCGGCGCGGCGTCCTGCAATCCGGAAGCGTAAGGGCCGATTAAAATAATTTTCCCGCTGAAATATTCGGGCGGGACGTTTCCTTCGAGCAAATCAAGAAAATTTTTGTCGCCGGAATAACTTTTCGCGGTGAAAGGCAGATAATAAATCCCGTCGCGTTCGGTTATCGGGAAACAATTCGGCGTAATGCCCTTTTCACGACAAAATTTTTCGTAAATCATCCAGCCAAACGAATAAAGCCGCCCGCCTCCTTCGACATTGACGAAAAGTAAATCGTGGCGAACAATTCCGTCAGGCTCATTCGGCGCGTTGATGTGTCCGATGTCCGAAACTTTTTCCAACGCGGGATAAGGCGGAATTATTTGCCAAGTTTCAGCCCAAATATCGTCGTCGTCCTCAACCAAATCGTCATTAACGTCGACTTCCGAGCCGACAACGACATTTCCGTATTTCGCGCAGGCATCGGCAAGAATTTTATCGCCTTCGGGGTCATCGGGATTTTCGCCCGTGAATAAAACGTCAAGCCCGATAACTGCGGGGCGCGAATTCGGGTCTTGATTCAAAAAATTTATCGCCTGAGCAATGTCGCGACGCCGAATCGACGAACGAGGCCCCATTTTGTTCAATGTGCGGTTGTCAATGCCGATAACAATAATGTCCGGACTTTTTTTGCCGACCGACTGATAAAATCTGTCGGAAGCTCTGCCGTCGAAGTCGTGCGAACAGGTTGACGCAAGCAAAGACATCAACGTAGCAACCAAAAACGCGTCAATCAACTGCCAAACTTTCTTGCGGTCGCTCAAAATCGAGTCAATCAACTCAAAAAAACTTCTCCGATTGCTCACATGCGCATTCCTCTGATTCGATTGCTCTGGAAAACGACTGCCCCGTCGTCCAGAAAGTGCGTCAATTCATTTTCGGCAAGAATTTTTTCGGCATCGTCGCCCGAAATGACGGGACAAGTTCCGTCGTTGCTCAACTCGGAAATTTTTATGACCAACGGATTATCGCCCGCCCGTGAATTTGACTTCGCAAGCGCGGTGTTGCCGAAAAACCAACCGTCACCGGAACTTTTCGCCGAATATTCGACAATTCCGCGTTCGAGAACTTTTTTGCGCTCCAAATTGTCGTAAGCGTAAAGGGATTCTTTTTCGTCGCGAATTTCGGGCGCGAGAATCGGTGAAAGTTCCGCGTCGCCGCAATCAATGATTAAACCGGTGTAATTGCCTTTGGGTTTGTTTTTGTCGTCTTTTTTCGGTTTGCGAAAGTCTTTTTTCTCCACGGGCTGAAAAATAACCGACGCAAGAGAATTTTCCTCGCCGTACATCGAAATTTGCAGGACGATTGTATAAATCCCGTGATCGTCATAGTTTTTCGAAACGATTGTCGCGAAATTATCAATCACGTATTCGATTTCCTTTTCGTCCAAAGTTTTTTCCGCCGTGATACGAACGTTGCCGATTTTTTCCATCAAATTTCGTTTCGCATCCGCCATTGCTACGGGTCTCGCCAATTCTTTCATTCGTAAATTAACATCAGCGTCTTTTGGCGCGACACCGTGTCCGGTTGCCATCAAAGGTTGACCGTCCCACCAATTTTCCGAAGTTGAACGGCTCAAAAGTTCTTCGTGGAACTCTTTCGGCTCATCAAAAATTTCGTCTCCGCGCAGGTTGTTCGTCGCAAATGCAAAAGCAGCAAGCAAAAATGTTGCCGTTAAAAATTTTTTTCTCATGTGATTCGCCTCCTCTCAACGCCATTATTCGACACAAAAAAAAATCTTCCCTTGTGTCGGAAAGATTTTCGCTCGCAGAAAAAATTTTTTAAGCAAAAGATAAATCGCCGAGTCAAATTTGTTCTCATCATATTTAAATTCACGACGCGAAGCGTAAAAAATTCAGCAATTAAGCTTATCGAATAAAATTTCCGTGACGACGTTCAGCGGGCGTTCGTTCCAATGAATCAAGGTTGCACTTCCCGCGCAGATAATTCGTCGACGAAAAATTAAATCCTTGCACGTCACAAATTTTTCACGGCGTGAAGGGAAAATCTTTATCGCGTCGAAGTGTTCAGGCATGAGACAGGTAATTGGTGCCTTCCGTGAAGGCTGGAAAGTTTTTTTGGCAGTGGCGGCAGTTTTGTCGTTGCAATTAATTTCTGCGGGACAGCTCAGATTATGCGGGGCGGTTCCGATTGGCGCGTTGTTGAGTTTTTTTTATTTGCTGTCGACGGCAGCGCGACTTGAGGCGGCGGCAAATGCTCCGGTAGCGCAGGCAAAAAAAATTATGTTAATCGGCTTGCTGTTGCGCTTGCTGATGGTTTTTGTGATTTTGGCGGTTGCCGTGCACATTTCGACGGAACTTTTCTTGGCGGCGGCGGTCTCGTTCGGCGCGTTTTACTTGACGGCACTTTTTGTCCTGGCTCGTTCCGAAGTCAAACGCAAATTTTGACGCGGGACATTTGTCACAGCGAAAATAATCTGCGCGTGGTAAATTCCATGCGAGACATAAAGGAGGTGAAAAATTTATGCATGAAATTGGTGTCCGCGAGACGATAAAGTTTTGCGGCTTGACGTTCAACATCGAGACGCTTGAAATGACGTGGCTGGCAATGGGCATCGTTTTGCTGATTGCCTGCTTGGCGACGCGCAATTTAAAAGTTGTGCCGCAAGGTTGGCAAAATTTTGTTGAAATGATTGTCCTTTGGCTCCATGACCAAATCGACGCAATGATGGGGCGGCGCGGCAGAATGCTTGCACCGTTTATTGTCGGGCTGTTCATGTTTCTTTTGGCGAGCAACTTAATCGGACTCGTGCCTTTGATGGCGTCGCCGACAAACGATTTAAACACGACGTTGGGACTTGCGCTTTTGGTCGTGGTGATTGTCCACGTGCTCGGCTTGTACTTCAAGGGCGGGCATTACATCGCGCACTTTTTCCAACCCACGCCCGTTTTCGTCATCATCAACACGATTGAGGAAATTGCCAAACCGATAACGTTGGCCTTCCGTCTATTCGGAAACATTCTCGCGGGCGAAATTCTTATCATCGTCCTGCTGAAGCTGATGCCGATTTGGATGCCGATACCGTCGGTGTGTTGGCTGGCGTTCAGTATCTTCATCAGTTGCGTGCAGGCAGTCATTTTCACAATGCTCAGCATGGCTTATCTTGCCAACGCGGTCAAGGAAGATCATGCGGAGTGAGTGGTCAGGTGTCAGTGGTCAGTGAAACTGATAGCTGATAGCTAAAATTTCTAAAAGCTCAAAGCTCAAAGCTCAAAGCTAAAATTTAAGGAGGATTTTTTAAAATGGAACATGCGATTATGGTAGCAGCAGCACTTTTGGGCGCAGGCATCACAATGGGACTCGCGGCAATCGGCGCGGGCGTCGGCGATGGTCTCGTCACCAGCAAATTCATTGACGGCATTACCCGTCAGCCGGAAGCGAAAAACACGCTTTTCACCAACACGCTTATTTCCGTCGGCTTGATCGAAGCTATGGCGATTATCGCAACGGTCGTCGCGCTCATCATGCTTTATGCCAACCCGCTCCTCGGATAATTAGGAGTTAGGAGTTAGGAATTAGGAGTTAAATTTCAACTCCTAACTGCTAACTTCAAACTCCTAACTGAAAAAAGGGGTGATTTTACTTGATTGAAATCAACGCAACGATTCTCGCGCAGATTATCAACTTCTTGCTGTTGGTTGCGCTCCTTCGTGCGGTTGCCTACAAACCCGTTGCCCGACTTTTGCAACAACGTTCCGACAAAATTAAAGGCGACCTTGACCAAGCCGAAGCCGACCGCAAAGAAGCTGAAAAAACTTTGGCGCAATACAAGGCTCAACTTTCGGACGCGCACAAAAAGGCTCAAGAAATCGTCGACAAGGCGAACTTGACCGCCCGTCAGGAACACGACGCCGCAGTTGCCGAAACGCGCAAAGAAATCGAACGCATGAAACAAACCGCGCAGGCTGAAATCGAAAACGAACGCAACCGCGCATTCGAGGAAATGAAATCGCAGATTGTCACGTTGAGTTTGGCGGCGGCGGGCAAAGTCGTTGCCAAAAATCTTGACACCAAAGAAAACGACAAACTCGTCAACGATTTTATTTCGTCGCTCGATAAAAGCATGTTCGCGGACTTGAAATGAGGTGCGGCGATGCTTAACATTCAGCTTGCCGCAAAATACGCCACGGCAATTTTCGAGATCGCTCGCGAAGAAAAAAAGCTTGACGCTTACGACAAAGATCTCGGCAAAGTTCGTGCGGACGTGTTCGCAGTTCCCGAAGCGGTAAAATTTTTCCAAAATCCGCTCGTCCCGCAAAAGGCGAAAAAAGATTTGCTCACCAAAGCTGTCGGTAAGGAAGTTTCCGAAACCGTCATGAATTTTTTGATGCTCTTGGTCGACAAGAAGCGTATCGGCGTTTTCAACGAAATCTACGACATTTTTACTTCGCTGAAAAACAAAGAGCAGGGAATTCTTATCGCGGACGTGATAAGCGCATTCCCGTTGACGAAGAAACAACAGGACGCGTTGACGAAAAAACTTACGACGCTCACGAAACGCAAAATTCAAATTCGCCCGCACAAAGACGCGTCAATTCTCGGCGGTCTTATCGTCAAAATCGGCGACAAACGAATCGACGGCTCGGCGGCGGGGCGTCTTCGTGCGTTGCAAAGTTCACTGCGCAATTAAAAATGCTCGATAAAAAAGCTTTAAGCTGTAAGCTTTGAGCTTTAAGGGCGTGACGAAAATTTTCCTTAAAGCTTAAAGCTCTAAGCTGAAAGCTAATTTAAAGAGGTGAAGTCTTAGACATGAAAATAAATCCTGATGAAATCACTGCGATAATCAAGGAACAGATTAAAAATTACAACGTCGATTTGAATGTTGACGAAGTCGGCACGGTTATCGAAATCGGTGACGGTATCGCGCACATTCACGGACTCGACAAAGCAATGTCGGGCGAGTTGTTGGACTTCGGCGACGATATTTTTGGTCTCGTTCTGAACCTTGAGCAGGATAACGTCGGCGCGGTTATTCTCGGCCGCGACAACGAAATCAAAGAAGGCGCAACCGTCAAACGCACGGGACGAATCATGCAAGTTCCCGTTGGTGAAGCAATGATCGGACGCGTCGTCGACGCTCTCGGCCGTCCCATTGACGGCAAAGGTCCGATTCAAACAACTTCGGCGCGTCCCGTCGAGTTCAAGGCTCCCGGTATCGCGGACAGAAAATCTGTTCATGAGCCGTTGCAGACCGGCTTGAAGGCTATCGACGCACTTGTCCCGATTGGTCGCGGACAGCGCGAATTGATTATCGGCGACCGCGGTACGGGCAAATCCGCTATCGCAGTCGACACGATTATCAACCAGAAAGGGCAAAACTGTATCTGCATTTACGTCGCTATCGGTCAAAAGGCGTCGACGGTTGCCCGCGTCGTGAAAACTCTTGAAGATCATGGCGCAATGGAATATTCAATCGTCGTTGCGGCGACGGCGGCCGACTCCGCTCCGTTGCAGTATCTGGCTCCTTATGCGGGCGTCACGATGGCGGAATATTTCATGTACGAAAAACACGGTCACTGCCTGTGCATTTACGACGACTTGACGAAACACGCGGCGGCTTATCGTGCAATGTCCCTGTTGCTCAGACGTCCGCCCGGTCGTGAAGCTTACCCCGGCGACGTTTTCTATCTCCACTCCAGACTTTTGGAACGTGCCGCGAAATTGAGCGACGAACTCGGCGCAGGCTCCATTACCGCGTTGCCGATTATCGAAACGCAGGCGGGCGACGTTTCCGCTTACATTCCGACAAACGTCATTTCAATTACAGACGGACAAATCATGTTGGAAACTGACGCGTTCTATTCGGGCATTCGTCCCGCAATCAGCGTCGGTTTGTCGGTCTCTCGCGTCGGCGGTTCCGCGCAGATTAAAGCAATGAAACAAGTCGCGGGCACAATGCGTTTGGATTTGGCTCAGTATCGTGAGTTGGCGGCGTTCGCACAATTCGGCTCCGACTTGGATAAAGCGACGAAAGCTCAGCTTGACCGCGGCGCACGCATGGTTGAGACGCTTAAACAGGCGCAATATTCCCCGTTGTCCGTCGAAGATCAGGTCTTGACGATTTACACGGCCGTTCGTGGATTTTTGGCGGACATTCCCGTCGACAAAGTTGTTACTTTCCACAACGACTTTATCAAGTTCATGCACACGAATCACGCGGACATCGGCAAGAAGATTGTCGACAAGAAAAAACTTGATGACGCGCTTGAAGCCGAAATTAAATCGGCCATTACGGAATTTAAAGAAACAGTCACCTACAAGATGGCGAGTTAAGGCGGTGGCGTAAATGGCAAATTTACAACACATCCGCCGCAGAATTAAAAGCGTCAAGAATATCCAGAAAATCACCAACGCAATGGACATGATAGCTCGTTCGCGTTTCAACGCGGCACGCGAAGCCTTGCTGAGTAATCTGCCCTACGTCGCCAAAACGAAAGAAATCATGCGGCGCGTCGTCGGACAAATGCGCGGGCGCGAGTACGAACATCCCTTTTTGAAGACACGCGACGAACTTATCGCCGAACAAAAAGAAGCGGACGGAAAATTTCTGTTTATCGTCATTGCGTCGGATAAAGGGCTTGCCGGCTCGTTCTCAAGCAACGTCTTCAAAGAGGCGCACGACACGATTGAATACGACGGCACCGATACGGGCGAATCCAAGGGAGCCGATGACGGCGACGACGAAAATTTCCACAAGAAAAATTTCGACGCGCTCAACGCCGTAAAACCCATTGCGTCGCGCACTCAAAAGCAACAACGGCAAGTGAGCGCAACGGGCGGCATGGCTCGTGCGACAGGAAGATCTTCGGGCACTTCTTCGACGGGCGCAAATGTTTCCGTTGCCCGCGAATACAACGACGCGGCTTACATTGACGGCATTGAACTTATCACCGTCGGCAGAAAAGCTACCGTGCACTTTCAACAACGCGGCTACAACATCATCAAAAGCTATCACGGAATCAGCGAACGTCCTCAATACAAGTACGCGAAGGAAATTGCAGATTTGGTTATGGAACGTTACGCCGGCGGTGAAATTATCGATGTGACGTTGATTTATACGCAATTCAGATCCGCGATAAGTTGCGTGCCGGACGACGTGACTTTGTTGCCGCTTGTTACGGACGATTTTTCAAAAGCGAGCGAGAATCTCAAGGAAGAATACATTTACGAACCGGACGTTATGTCGATTCTGGATGAATTCTTGCCGCGCAGAATTGCCACGCGAATTTACGGCGCAATGCTTCACTCTGCCGCGTCGGAACTTTCTTCGCGCATGAACGCAATGAGCAACGCAACCGACAACGCTCAGGAACTCGTCGGCAGGTTGAATCTGTTTTACAACAAAGTTCGTCAGGCGGGCATCACCAACGAAATCAACGAAATTGTCGGCGGTGCGAACGCGCTTGAATAACAAAGGAGATGAAAACTTTTGGCGAAAGGTAAAGTTGTTCAGGTTATCGGCGCGGTCGTCGACATTGAATTTCCCGTCGGCGAACTTCCCGAAATTCTGAACGCGGTAAACATAAAGGGCAAGTCCGGCAACGTCGAGATTGACCTCGTCGCTGAAGTCATGCAACATTTGGGCGACGGCGTCACGCGCTGTATCGCAATGAGTTCAACGGACGGTCTTGTTCGCGGCATGGAGGCGGAAGACACCGGCGCACCGATTACCGTGCCCGTCGGCGAAGAATGCTTGGGGCGCGTCTTCAACGTCCTCGGCAAAACCGTCGACAACAATCCCGCTCCCGTCGGCAATAAAAATTGGTTGCCGATTCACCGCAAAGCTCCCAGTTTCGAGGAGCAGGAAACTTCCACGACGATTCTTGAAACCGGCATTAAAGTCGTCGACTTGATTGCCCCGTATTCTCGCGGCGGTAAAATCGGTTTGTTCGGCGGCGCGGGCGTCGGTAAAACAGTTCTTATCATGGAGCTGATTCACAACATCGCAACCGAACACGGCGGTTACTCGGTCTTTTCGGGCGTCGGCGAACGCACACGCGAAGGCAATGACCTTTGGAACGAAATGAAAGAATCCGGCGTTATCGGCAAGACGGCTCTTGTTTACGGGCAGATGAATGAACCGCCCGGTGCTCGTATGCGAGTCGGCTTGACGGGCTTGACTATGGCGGAATATTTCCGTGATGCGCAAGGCAAAGACGTTCTGTTGTTCATCGATAACATTTTCCGTTTCATTCAGGCAGGCTCGGAAGTTTCGGCTTTGCTCGGTCGTATGCCGTCCGCCGTCGGTTATCAGCCGACACTTACAACGGATATCGGCGCACTTCAAGAACGTATCACGTCGACGAAGAAAGGCTCGATAACTTCCGTTCAGGCAGTTTACGTTCCCGCTGACGACTTGACTGACCCCGCGCCGGCAGGTACATTCACGCACTTGGACGCGACAACCGTTTTGAGCCGTCAAATTGCTGAGCTGGGCATTTATCCCGCAGTTGACCCGCTCGACTCGACAAGCCGCATTCTCGACCCGCATGTTATCGGGCAGGAACATTACGAAGTTGCTCGCGGCGTGCAGGCCGTTCTGCAAAAGTACAAGGAATTGCAAGACATCATCGCGATTCTCGGAATGGAGGAACTTTCCGACAACGATAAACTCACCGTCAGCCGTGCGCGTAAAATTCAGCGTTTCTTGTCGCAACCCTTCGCCGTCGCGGAAGTCTTCACAGGTTCGCCCGGTAAATATGTCCCGCTCAAAGACACGATTCGCGGCTTTAAAGAAATTCTTTCCGGCAAATACGACGACTTGCCCGAAGCGGCTTTCTACATGGTCGGCGGCATTGAGGAGGCCGTTCAAAAGGCGCAGAAACTCAAGGAGGCGTGATTTATGTCCACAATCCTGCTTGAGGTTGCCACGCCCGACAAAGGCGAAGTTTTCGCGAAAGAAATCAATATGTTAATCTGCCGTTCAATCGCGGGCGAACTCGGCATTTTGCCGAAACACGCCAGACTTTTGACGGAGCTTGTTCCGCACGCAATGCGAATCAAAATGGACGGCGGCGAAACTCAACTTTTTATCGGCGGCGGCTTTATGGAAGTCACGCCCGAAAAAATTACGATTCTTGCCGACAGCGCGGAAATGCCCGACGACATTGACGTTGAGCGCGCAAAATCTGCGTATAAACGTGCCGAAGACCGCGTTAATTCCGCCAAGAACAAAGGCGACGCGGAAATCGATCTCAAACGTGCGGAAGCGGCTCTTGCCCGTGCGAAGGCGCGACTTTTGGTCAAAGGCGTTCCCATTCCGTAAAACTTTTTCGGACAAAAAATTATCCCCCGACAATTCGTCGAGGGATTTTTTGTTACTAATGTTTTTTAAGCCTCCAGTTTTTTCGCGAGCAACTGATTAACCAGTTGCGGATTCGCTTTGCCTTTCGTGAGCTTCATGACTTGCCCGACAAGCGCGCCGATAGCTTTTTTCTTGCCGCCGCGATATTCTTCGACGGCTTTGGGATTTTTCGCGATAACTTCGTCGACTGCAGATTCAATCGCGCTTGTGTCGGTAATTTGCACCAAACCTTTGTCGCGAACAATTTTTTCGGGCGAATCGGGCGACTTCCACATCTCCGCGAAAACCGTTTTGGCAATTTTGCCGCTGATTGTGCCTTTCGCGATAAGTTGAATCATTTCGGCAAGTCTTTTCGCGTCAACGGGCGAATTTTCAATCGTCAAGCCGTCCGCGTTAAGATTTTTCGACAAATCGCCCATGATCCAGTTCGCCGCAACTTTCGCGTCCGCGCCGCCGTCGATAACCGCGTCAAAATACTCAGCCATTGCCCGCGAGCTTGTAATAATTCCGGCGTCATATTCGCTCAAGCCGAAATTTTTTATCAGACGTTCGCGGCGAGCGTCGGGCAATTCGGGCAAAGATTTTCTGAACGCGTCAATTTCTTCGTCCGTCGTCACAATCGGCGGTAAATCCGGTTCGGGCATGTAACGATAATCGTGCGCGTCCTCTTTCGAGCGCATCGACTGCGTAATTCCTTTTTCGGGGTTCCATGTGCGCGTTTCTTGAATAATTTTGCCGCCGTCGTCCAAAACTTCCGCTTGACGTTCAATTTCGTAGTTAATCGCGTCTTCGAGTGCTTTAAACGAATTTATATTTTTCATTTCAGTGCGCGTGCCGAGTTTTTCACTGCCGACGGGGCGCAAAGAGACGTTTATATCGGCGCGCAGGTTGCCTTCTTCCATGCGGCAGTTGCTCACGTCGATATATTCGAGAATCGATTTAATTTTTTCCATGTAAGCCCGCGCTTCCGCCGCCGAATGCATATCGGGTTCGGAAACAATTTCAATCAACGGAACGCCCGTGCGGTTGTAATCGACGTTCGAGCTTGCCGAATCTTTAATCGTCGTGCCGCTGTGGACGAGTTTGCCCGCGTCTTCTTCCATGTGAATGCGCGTCAGGCGGACAGTTTTCTTTTCGCCGTCAACAACTATGTCAACGTGCCCTTCGTAAGCAATCGGCAAGTCATATTGCGAAGTCTGCCAATTTTTGGGCAAGTCGGGATAGTAATAATTCTTGCGATCAAACTTGCTGAACTTATTTATCTTGCAATTCGTCGCAAGCCCCGCTTTGATGGCAAATTCGACGACGCGACGATTGACTGTCGGCAAAACGCCCGGCAAGCCCAAACATACGGGGCAAACGTGCGTATTTTGTTCCGCGCCGAATGTTGTCGCACATCCGCAGAAAATTTTCGTTGCAGTTTTAAGTTCAGAATGAATTTCCAAACCGATAACGGCTTCATACTCCAAAATAATCACCTCAAAAATTTTTTCGGACGCAATTTTATCGCTTAAAATCGTTTTGCGCAACAAAAAACCCCGTGACGTTTGTCAAGGGGTTTTTATTTGAAAAAATCGCTGTCGTGCTGTAAAATCGCGCTATCACCGTCGTGATCTCCGATCCGGCTAACGGAAAGACCGGCTATGAAAAGTTAGAACGCGTGTTCACAGACGCTTGAGTAAAATGTGAATATGAGAAATCTTAATCAAGGTTTTAGCGGAAGAAACAGTAAGCTCGTAATCTTTTGAAAGCCGGCGTGAATGATTGAGCCAGGCAAAAGTTCGTTCCACTATCCACCTTTTTGGTAACACTTGCCAATTGTGCGGCTTTAGCTTCTTCGAGATTTCTACTTCCAAGTCGAAATATTTATGCGCCTCGTAAACGAAGGAGCCGCGATAACCGCCATCTCCACATATTTTCTTCAACGTCGGATAAGTGAAAGTCG
>JAFWFO010000033.1 GCA_017515635.1 Selenomonadaceae bacterium | reverse complement strand
GCGATATTAATAAGTTTTCTTCGGTGCCCAAGCTTGTCGCTTATGCCGGACTTTATCCCACGTCTCGGCAGTCGGGCGAGTCAAAAACCGAAGGACACATGTCCAAACGTGGTTCCCCTTATTTGCGCCGTGCCATTTGGCTTGCCTCCACCGTTGCCGCTTTCAATGATCCCGCCTTAAGTCGTTTTTACGACAAGAAACGCTCCGAAGGTAAAGACCATCTCACTGCCATCGGGCATGTTTGCCACAAGATGCTTGCCATTGTTTTCGCCGTTCTTCGTGATAATAAACCTTATGTGCCGGCTTCTACCTCTTGACTTTTTATAGCCGGTCTTTCACGGCGCAAATTCTTCACGGCAACGAATTTTCCTACAAAAATGTTAAGAAAACTTGTGTAGTGAAAGATTTTTGTTAAAATCGCGTCGAGGAGGAGATATTTTGCTCAACATAAAAGTTTTCGGCATTGTGCAGGGCGTCGGCTTTCGTCCGTTCGTGAGCAGAATTGCCGCCGCGAATAAAATTTTCGGCACCGTCGCGAACAAAGGCTCTTACGTCGAAATTTTTGCGGTCGGCGCAGATTTTGACTTGAAAAATTTTCTGGAGGATTTGCGGCGAAAAGCTCCCGAACGTTCCGCGATTTTGAAAGTCGACGTTGCGGAATTGCCCGACGAAAATTTTTGCGACTTCCAAATTATCGAGAGCAAGCACGAAGTCGGCGACATTTTCGTTTCGCCCGACATTGCCATTTGCGAAAACTGCAAGCGCGAACTTTTTGACCCGAACGACCGAAGATATTTGCACCCGTTCATAAATTGCACGGCTTGCGGCCCAAGATTGACGATTTTGGAAAATATGCCCTACGACCGCGAAAGAACGTCAATGAAAAATTTCCCGATGTGTAAATCGTGCGCCGAAGAATATTTTTCGCCCGAAAGTCGCCGCTTCGACGCTCAGCCGATTTGTTGCAACGATTGCGGTTGCGAAACTTTTTTGCTCGGAAAAAATCTGCGCGGGCACGACGCGATTAAACATGTGCGAAAAATTTTGTCGGCGGGCGGAATTGTCGCGATTAAAGGTATCGGCGGATTTCACCTTGCCTGCGACGCGAAAAATTATTCTGCCGTCCAAAAATTGCGCGAAAGTAAATTTCGTCCGACAAAACCTTTTGCCGTGATGTTCCGCGATGTTGAATCAGTCAAGCGTGAATGTATTTTGACCGATGAGCAAAAAAATTTTCTCGACAGTCCGCAAAAGCCGATTGTCTTGCTCGAAAAAATTCCCGACGGAAAAATTGCCGCGAACGTCGCACCCGAAATTAATCGACTCGGCGCAATGTTGCCTTACACGCCGTTACACATGCTGATTTTCGATTTCCCGCATGACGAAATAAAAATTTTCACCGATTCGCTGGTTATGACAAGCGGGAACCCGTCCGGCGTGCCGATTTCGATTGACGACGACGACGCGGAAAAAAATTTCGGATTCTGTGACGCGATTTTGACGCACGACAGAAAAATTTTGCTCCGTGCAGATGATTCGGTTATGGATTTCGTCGACAACCGCCCGTCAATGATTCGGCGAAGTCGCGGCTATGCTCCGTTGCCGATTTTTTACGACGCGCAAAAAAAATTTTCCGTGCTCGCAATCGGCGGCGAACTGAAAAATACGTTTTGCCTCGCGAAAAATAATTTGCTGTATGCTTCGCCGTATATCGGTGATGTCGGCGATTTGCGCACGGTTGACGTTTTGGAACGTTCGATTGACCGCATGAAAGATTTACTGGAAATTTCGCCCGAAGTCGTTGCCTGCGACAAACACCCGCGTTACCAAACGACCGCGCTTGCCGAAAAAATTTCTGCCGCTCTCGATGTGCCGTTGATAAAAATTCAGCACCACTACGCGCACATTTTGAGCTGTTTGGCGGAAAATAATTTTCACGGCGAAGTTATTGGCGTGGCGTTCGACGGGACGGGATTCGGCGACGACGGTACCGTTTGGGGCGGTGAATTTTTTATCTGCGACGAAAAAAATTACACGCGGGCGGCTCACGTCAAAAAATTTGTTCAAGCGGGCGGCGATAAATCTGCGCGTGAAGGTTGGCGAATCGCGGCGTCACTGATGAAAAATTTCAACACGGCACGCGAATTGAATTTGGCGACTGATTTTGAACTTGACGGGCAAAAATTCTTGCTCGAAAAAAATCTTAACTGCGTGACCTCGACGAGTGTCGGCAGAATTTTCGACGCCGTTGCCGCCGTGCTGGGGATTTGCAAAATTTCAACTTACGAGGGTGAAGCCGCCATGAAATTGCAGACCGCCGCCGAACGTTCCGACAAAAAATTTTCGGCGCGATTTATGCAGACCGATGAGCTTTTCGACGAAATTTTAAAGCGCAGACTCGACGGCGAAAACATTTGCGACTTGGCAAAATTTTTCCACGAAAGTTTAGCCGAATTCACCGCGCAGATTTGCGAGGATTTGAGCTTGCGGACAAAAATAAAAACCGTCGCATTGAGCGGCGGAGTTTTTCAAAATTCGTTATTGAGTTCGTTGACGGCTCAAAAAATTCAACGTCGCGGGCTGAAAGTTTTGCGTCACGAATTAATTCCCGCCAACGACGGCGGAATTTGTTACGGTCAAGCCGTCCACGCACGAGCTATTTTGTGAAATCAATTCGGCATTCAAACATGCGATGCCACGGATTCGACAAAGTAAAATTCGTCCACTGCGGAAAATTTTTCTTGGCGAATTCCTGCATGAGTTGATTTTCGCGGGCAGTAATTTCCGTTTCGTGTTCGCTCAAATGCAGATAAATTTGCAGTCCGTCGGGAAGTTTGGAAAGTTCTTCGGCAATTTGCGTGCGCACATTCGCCTGATAAGCCCAGTCGTCCAAAAATCTGCGGGCAAGCAGTCTGTCGCGTGATTCGCGGCTCATTTTTTTTGCCAAAATTCCCGTGCCGAGCGCAAAACCCGAAGTGTTCGTCGCGGTATTCCATCCGCCGTAACTTTGCAATTTAAACAGCAAATTTTTATCGCGCAGTTGATCCATCAAAAAATTATCGGCTCCGTTCGCGCAAATGACATCGGCGACACCGACGGGCAAATTTTTATTAATCGCGTCTTCAACCAGTGTCGAAAAATATTTTGCGTTACGGCGGAAATATTTTTCTTCGCGTCTCGTCAATTTCTGCGGCGGCAAGCTGTTATGAAACTCGAAAGTTTTACCTTTGGGGTCGGTGTTGACGAGCAGGACAAAATCGGCGCGTTTTGGGTTGTTTACAAACATACCGCCGGCAATAATTATTTCGTCGCGAATCGAATCGCCGATGTGTTCGTCCGAAAAATCGGGAATTGTCTTTTCGCCGACGCCGCGATTGAATTGCACGTTTACAAACGGCAAAGTTATGCTTAAATCGTTGACGGCGCGAGTCAAAAGCAACATGGCGTATTCGTCAATGCCCGCGTGCGATTGCGCTTTAGTCTTGTCGACGCCGAGTTGTTCCATGTACGCGAGCAACTGAAGATTTTCGCGGTGCGTTTGGCTGAGCGGCGCATTGTCGTCGCGTCCGATAATGAAATAGTCGATAAGCCCTTCGTTCGTGAAATCAATTAATTTTTTCGTCGCGGACAAATTTTTTTCGCGGCGGGCAAACCAATCGCTCAAAATATCGGCTGGAAGATTTTTTTCGTAAGCTTCGAGCTGAGCTTTTTCCTTGCCGGTGAGCTTGGAATTATCGCGCTTGTCGAGCAGCCGCGTGTATTGAAAAATATCGCCGCCGTATTGCCCGTAATAGTCGGGCTCTTCAATGTCGCCGGGCGTGCCGAATTTTGGCGTGCGCATGAGCGAGCCGAACAAATACAAATGCAACGACGGATTTTTTTCGCGCAGATTTTTAAAATTTTCGACGCGAACAAGCAAAGTTTCCTGCGAAATTTTATGCGAACGTGACGGAATCAATCCGCCGTAAAGTAAAGCGTCCGAGGAAACGACTGCGGCGTCGGCAACGGGCGCATTTTCGTTTAACCACTGCCAAAGTTCGTCGGGACGCGTCAAAAGTTCTTCGGGCGGTGATAAAATTTCGTAATTCGGCAGTTGCAAAATAACTTCGGCAGGCTGTTGCGACGAAACGGGGCGATTGTCGTGCGGAATGAATAAAATTGTTTCGGCGTGCGCGTGTGCCGTGGCGAAAAAAATCGCGGCGAGTATTATGAAAAAATTTTTCAGCAACAAGGTCACTTCCTTAAAAATTTTTCCGACAGTGTAGCACGTTGAAAATCTAAATTCAAACGCCAAAAAATTTTTTGACGAACACGGCAGGTAATTTCGTCGACTGCATAGAAATTTCAGGCAAAAGCTTTATAATCGAATCACAAAAATTTTTGACGATAAGTGAGGGAATGCTTGTGGAAAAAATCAGTCGCGAAAAAGAGCTTCGCGAGTCTTACGCAGAAATTTTTGTCGACGCG
Organism: Selenomonadaceae bacterium; assembly: GCA_017515635.1. Taxonomy (GTDB): domain Bacteria; phylum Bacillota; class Negativicutes; order Selenomonadales; family Selenomonadaceae; genus Quinella. The sequence goes on along the minus strand of JAFWFO010000033.1, from coordinate 41,109 downwards.
CTTCGCGAAGAAATTTCAAGTCAAATCGGCGAGTTGCCCGAAATGAAATTGGATTTTTACGAGAGCAAACCGCTTAAAGTCGACGGAATAGCGATTGTCATCGGATTGACGGGCACACCTTCCGGACGCGCAGTAATTTACATGTCGAACGAGACGTTAAAACTTTTCGCACAAAAATTTCTGCGTGAGCCGGAAGATGCCGAAGACGAGGACGCGGCGGAAGACGCGGCAAATATTTTCGTTCAGCGCGGAGCCGAAAAACTCAACAAAACTTTTTCAAAACATTTGACGTTGACGCCGCCCGGCACAATTTGCGGCAACGGAATAAAAATCGCTTCGCACAAGCTTGTCACTTTCAAAATCACGGCGACCCTGAGTTTCGGCGAAGTTTGCATGAATCTGGGTTTCGCGGAAGGAGATTGATATAGTGGATGCAAAATTAGTCAACCCTATAATCGATGCATTCATGGATGTCATGCCGCAAATGGGCTTCTCAATCCCGCGGCGGCTCAGGGTTTATCTGCAAGATCGAAATGTTATAAGCAAAGGCGTCACGGTCATGGTCGGCTTTACCCGTCAAATGCGCGGCAACGTTATCTACAACATGACGGAAGAAACTGCCCGATTTATCGCCTCGACAATGATGATGGGAATGCACGTGCCCGATTTCGACGCCATAGCTCAAAGCGCGATTTGCGAAATGTCCAACATGCTCACAGCCCGTTCCGCAACAAATTTCACCGAGCTGGGACTTGAAGTCGACATTTCCACGCCCAATTTGACAATCGGCGAAGACCTCACGATTAAAATCAGCGACTCAAATTATCTCAACGTCGAAATGGAGTTGGGCGGTCACCGAATCGACATTGCGCTTTCCGTCGACAGAGACGTTTGAACTTCGGACATCAAATTTTTTGTCGCTTAACGGGCGGCAATTTTTTTTCAGCTTAAAGGAATTATTCCCGCCGTGCAGAATATACCCTTAAACACAAGAGCGGAAGGAGCTGTTGAAGTCATGGCAACATTCAACATCCGAGGAAAAAATATCGAAATCACTCCGCCGTTGCGCGAGTACGTCGAAAAGCGCGTCGGCAAAATCACCAAGTACTTTGACAATGTCGACGAAATTTCGGTTTTACTCTCCGTCGAGCGCGAACGCCAAATTGTCGAAGTCACGGCGGAAGTTCGCGGCGGTCTCATCCTGCGCGGACAAGAATCGACTGCCGACATGTACACTTCGATTGACTTGGTCGTCGAAAAACTTGAGCGGCAAATCCACAAGCAAAAAACAAAACTCGAACGGCGTTTCCGCAACGGCGGCATTCGTTCGGAGGCCTTCGCCGAATCGAAAATTCAAGTCGAACGCGAAGAAGAGGCCGAATATCCGATTGTCAAAACCAAACATTTCGTCGTTAAGCCCATGGACGTTCAAGAAGCAATCATGCAAATGAATCTGCTTAACCACAACTTTTTCGTGTTCCGCGATGCGCAGACCGAACAAATTTGCGTCGTCTACAAGCGCACCGCCGGAGCTTACGGGCTTTTGGAATTCGACGGCTGAAAAATTTTAACTCAAGCGAAATTTGGAGCCGTCACGGATGACGGCTCCACGCCGACGCATTTGCGTGACGCAAATACCGTCGGCCAAATGCCTTACGAATCGGCTTTTCAACGCGATAACGTACCGCTTCGCTCGCCGCGTAGGCGCGGTTTCTTTGCTACTTTCTTTGCCGCCAAAGAAAGTAGATTAAAAAATCATTCGAAGCGACAATCACCGCCGCCAAAAAATTTCCGTTGACGTTAGGAAACTTGCATGTTACAATACGCGGGCAACTAAATTCAACGACAACGCGGAGGGAGGGATATTGAATGGCCAATGAAGTCAAAGTTGGGAAAAACGAATCCATAGACAGTGCTCTCCGCCGCTTTAAGCGTACCTGTCAAAAGGCGGGCACGCTCGCAGAAGTTCGCAAGCGTGAACATTACGAGAAGCCCAGCGTTCGCCGCAAGAAGAAATCGGAGGCGGCTCGCAAGCGGAAATATCGTTAATCCTCAGTCGACAAATAAAAAAGCCGCTGTCTTCCTTGCGGATTGACGGCGGTTTTTTTCGTGAAAAATTTTTTAATGCGCGTCTAATAATCTTGCTACATAATGCGCATTGATTGACAAACGAAGGGAGACTTGCATGCAACATGCCTGAAAATAAGTCCTCGCCGCCCCAAGATCGTACCGGAGTTATCTCCATCATAAAGGTTTTGCAACACTTCGGCGTGAAAGACCTGCAGTCCGTTTACGAAAAAAATCCCGAAACCGACGACAAACTCGACTGGAAAAAGTTGCAAGCGCTGGCGAAGAAATACAACATCAGCAGTACATTGATTCGCCCGACCGTCGAAGAACTGCGCGAGATTGAATATCCCGCCGTGGCAAAAATGAATGACGGAGCCTATATCGCGCTCGGCTCGGCAAACGACGAAGTCATTTTGGCGATTGATCCGCGTGAAAACAAACCGCGGGCAATTCCGATTAAAGACTTTCTCGAAGCCTGGTCGAACGAACTTTTGATTTTCTCGGCGGCGTTCAGTTGGACGTACTTCAAAAAGCGTTACAACGTCGATTGGTTCCTGCGCGTCATGGCGCGTTACAAAAAACCGCTGATTGAAGTCCTTGTGGCGTCATTTTTCCTGCAGTTGATGGGTATCGGGTTCCCGCTCATCACGCAGGTTATCATCGACAAAGTTATCGGCAACGAAGGCTATTCGACGCTGACGGTTATCGGTTGCAGTATGATTCTGTTTTTCTTCATGCAGGCACTGTTGACCGCGCTGAAAACTTACGTCCTCAACCACACGACGAACAAACTTGATGCGATTTTGGGCACGCGATTATTCCGTCACCTGATTTCACTGCCGTTGCCGTATTACGAACGTCGGCGCGTCGGTGATACTTTGATGCGTGTCGGGGCGTTGGGACAAATCCGCGGATTTTTGACGGGTTCGGGTCTCATGACGGCTTTGGACGTGTTCTTTTCCGTCGTGTTTATTGCGTTCATGTTCTGGTATTCCGTGCCGTTGACGTTAATCGCGCTGATAACGGTTCCGCTGTACATGGTGCAAAACATTTGGGCTGTCCCGATTATCAAACGCAAAATCGAAGCAGTTTGGCGCACGGGCGCAATGAATAACGCTTTCATGGTCGAATCAATCACGAACATTGAAACGATTAAAGCGTTGGCAGTTGAGCCGCAATTCGTCAACAAGTGGGAAAATCTTTTGGCGCGTTACGTTCGCACGACTTTTGAAAATGCGAAATTCCGTCTGGTTATCAGCGGATTCAGCGGCGTCGTTCAAGCGGGTATCACAATGGCGATTCTCTGGTACGGCGGTCATATGGTCATGAACGGCGAATTTACGCTCGGTCAGTTAATCGCATTCCAGATGATTTCGCGTCAAGCTCTCAGCCCGATGACGAAACTTTTGACGATGTGGCCGGAAGTTCAGCAGGTCGGTCTTGCGCTTGAACGTATCGGCGACATTTTGAACACGCCGATGGAACCGATTGTTGCGGAAATGGGCAAGCGCGGTGCTCCCCGAATTGACGGCGCGATTGAGTTCACGGACGTTTCATTCCGATACCGCGTCGACTTGCCGTTAGTTTTGAAGAATATCAACTTGAAAGTTTTGCCGGGACAAAAAATCGGTATCGTCGGGCGTTCGGGTTCGGGCAAGTCTACGTTGACAAATCTGGTGCAAAATCTTTACATCCCCGAAGCCGGCTCAATCGTTATCGGCGGAATCAACACTAAAGAAGCTAACCTTTCGTGGTTGCGCGGACAAATCGGCGTTGTCATGCAGGAAAATTACCTGTTCAACTCCAGTGTGCGCGACAACATTGCGATAAGCCGCCCGACAGCGACAATGGACGAAATTATTCGTGCGGCGCGGCTTGCGGGTGCTCACGATTTTATTTTGGAACTCAAAGAAGGCTACGACACCAAAGTCGGCGAACGCGGCGATTCACTTTCGGGCGGTCAAAGACAACGCGTGGCGATAGCCCGTGCGCTCTTGGCTAACCCGCCGATTCTGATTTTCGACGAGGCAACTTCCGCGCTCGACTACGAATCCGAAAGAATCATTCTGAATAACATGGGCGCAATCGGCGCGCAAAGAACGATGCTTATCATTGCGCACAGACTCAGTGCCGTGCGGCGTTGCGATAAAATTATCGTTGTCGACAAAGGCGAAATCGTCGAAAGCGGCACGCATGACGAATTGATTCTGCTCGGCGGTCTTTATCGTTATCTCTACGACCAGCAGTCGACCAGGGGCTGAACGGAGGTTGAATTAAATGGGCAAATTTTGGAAATGGCTAGTCCACGGCGAGGAACGCGAAAAAGAAACAGAATTCTTGCCGGCAATACTCGAAGTAACCGAAACGCCGCCTTCACCCACGGGCAGGCTTGTCATGTGGTCAATTTTGGCGTTGGCTGTCGCCGCGCTCGTTTGGTCTTTTTTGGGACATATCAACGAAGTCGCGGTTGCGGCGGGCAAAGTTATTCCTTCGGGACAAATCAAAACCATTCAGGTTAAAAACAAGGGTATCATCAAAGAAATCAACGTTGAAGAAGGTCAGCTCGTTCAGGAAGGCGACACGCTTATTGTACTCGATCCGACGACGACTTCAGCAGACTACGACAGCTTGAAAAAACGCGCCGCCTATTACAAGCTCGACATTCAGCGTTTGACGGCGGAACTTACTCAGCAACCCTTCACGCCGGAAGAAGATCCCGATTTGGAACCGCACGATTTGGCGGCGGAAATGGCACTGTATCAAAGCCGCACAAATGACTATCGCACGCAACGCCAAAGCCGCGAAGACGTTATCGCTCAGCGCGTCGCCAAACTTCAGGCAACTCAGGCATCTTACGAAAAATACGCGGAAGTTTTAGCTATCGCGCAGGAAAAAGAAGCTCGTCTGCAGGCCTTGAGCGAAGAAAACGCAATTTCACAGTTCCAACTTTTGGAGCAACAACGCGAAACGATTGAGTACGCCAAAAACGCTCAAGCGGAATTGGATTCAATTAACAGCATTCGTGCGGAAATCGCCGAAGCTCAACAAAACCTTGCGAACGTCGACGCGGCTTATCACAAAGACATTATGACCGCGCTTGTCGAAGCGAAGAAGGAATATTATTCCGTCACCGAATCAATCAAAAAGGCCGAGGAAGATTCGCGCATGGCGGTTATTTACGCGCCCATTTCCGGACGTGTTTACAATCTGGACGTGCACACTGTCGGCGGTATCGTCACGGACGCGCAACCTTTGATGCAAATCGTCCCCGAAGATGCCAAGCTTGAGTTTGAAGTTTACGCGGACAACAAAGACATCGGCTTTATCAAAGTCGGGCAAGAAGCAGAAGTCAAAGTCGAAACGTTCAATTTCCAAAAATTCGGCATGTACAAAGCTGAAGTTCAGGAAATCAGCGCGGACGCCGTCAATGAACCCAACGACCAAGTTAAACACATGAAATATAAACTTATCCTTGACCCGACGAGCAACGACATCAGCGTTTACGGCAAGCCCGCGAAAATCGAAGTCGGCATGAACGTCAGCGCGGAAATTAAAATCAAGGAAAAACGTATCATTGACTTCTTCCTCGATCCGTTCCGTCGCTACACGTCCGAAGCCTTGAGGGAGCGGTGAAAATCAATGCGTAATGCGAAATGCGTAATGCGTAATGAATTTGAAATTAAAATCCTTAAAGCTCAAAGCTTAAAGCTTAAAGCTGAATTTGGAACGGGAGCGGTGATTTATGGCGGATAACAACAATCGAACTCCCGACGATAAAAGTTTGGTGCCGTCGCAGGGACAAGCTCCGCAGAAATCCGGCGGTCAAGCTCTGGGCAGAATTACGCCCAAAAAAGTTCCCGCAGACCAAGCCAAAAGCGGTCAACTCGATACCGAAGTCAAGCCCGAAGACGGCGGCGTCGTCAACGGCATTGATACGGGTATCGCGTGCCTTATCGCCATTGCGAAATATTACAACATTCCTGCGGATTATCGCCAACTCGAACGCGCTTACGTCCTCGAAGAAGGCAGCGTTGATTTTACGACTTTGGTGCGTGCCGCCCGCGATTTGAAATTAAAAGCACGCGCATACGACGGTTTGACGGAAGCGGATTTAGACAAGCTCGTTTATCCCGTGCTGATTAAATTGCATTCGGGGCGCAGTGTCGTCATTACCACAATTCGCGAAGGCGACATTTACGTCATGGATCCCGTTTTCAGTCAACAGCCCGTCAAAGTTGATCGCTACAAACTTTTGATGGACTGGACGGGCGATGCGATTTTATTCACGCGCCGTTACGAACTCGAAAAGAAACTCGAAAAATTCGGTTTCAGATGGTTTATCCCCGTCGTCTCGAAATATATGCCGTTCCTGCGCAGCGTCTTATTCCTGTCGCTGTTGTTGCAACTTTTGGGTTTAACGTCGCCTATTTTCACGCAAAACATTATCGATAAAGTTTTGGTTCACCGTGCGGCGGACGCGCTCGACATTTTGGTTTTGGGCATGGCACTTTGCACGATTTTTCAAAACTGGATGCAATGCCTGCGCGCCTATCTCTTCACGAATATCGCAAGTAAAATGGACGTTGCGCTTTCTTCGCGACTGTTCAAAAATATTACCGCGTTGCCGGTCAGTTACTTCCAAAAGTGGCAGGTCGGTGACGTTGTTTCGCGTTTGGGCGAATTGCAAACATTGCGCTCATTCATGACGGGTTCAAGCTTGACAATTATTTTGGATATTGTCTTTGCGATTGTCTATTTTCTCGTCATGTTCCTGTACAGCCGAATTTTGAGCCTTGTTGTTTTGGTAATGATTCCGCTGTTCGTGATTTTGAATTTGGTCGTCGCGCCGATTTTCAAACGCATGATTAACGACAAATTCTTAATCGGTTCGGAAAACCGCTCGTTCTTGATTGAGGCGATAACGGGCATTCATACCGTCAAATCGTCGACAATCGAAAACAGTTTCACGCGCCGTTACGAGGAGCAACTTGCGCGTTTCGTCAAGGCGTCGTTCGACGTTGTCAACCTGGCGAACATTGCAAATTCAATCGGTACTTTCCTGTTCAGCATGTTCAACCTGACAATTCTTTGGATTGGCGCGTATAACGTCATGGAGGGCGAAATTACCGTCGGCGAATTGATTGCATTCCAGATGATTGCGGGGCAGTTAATCGCGCCGGTCATGCGGTTAATCAACCAGTGGCAGTACTTCCAACAAATTCGCGTTTCAATGGAACGTTTGGCGGACATCATGGACGAAGAGACAGAGCCGGCGTTTAACCCGTCGCGTACAACTTTGCCGAGCCTGCGCGGAGACATTGCGCTTGAAAAACTTGCGTTCAGTTATTCGCCTGAAAGCGGAAAAGTTTTGGACAACGTCAACATTAAAATTCCCGCCGGCATGAAAGTCGGTATCGTCGGGCGTTCGGGTTCGGGAAAATCCACGTTGACGAAATTGATTCAGCGATTGTATCTGCCTGACACGGGACGAATTTTGATTGACGGCGTCGACATCGCGCAGGTTGAACCGGCGTGGCTCCGTCGACAAATCGGCGTCGTGTTGCAGGACAGCAAACTTTTCAGCGGCACCGTCGAAGAAAATATCCGTATCGCTTGCCCGAACGCGACGCATGAAGACGTTGTCAACGCGGCGAAATTGGCGGGCGCAGATGAATTCGTCAGCAAATTCCCGCACGGCTATGAAACTTTCGTCGGCGAACGCGGCAGCCTTTTGAGCGGCGGTCAGCGTCAACGTATCGCGATTGCACGCGCATTGATTTCAAACCCGCGAATTTTGATTTTCGACGAGGCAACTTCCGCGCTCGACTACGAATCCGAAAATATTATCATGAGCAACATTGAGCCGATTTCTCGCGGACGCACAATGTTGATGATTGCACACCGTTTGTCGACCGTGCGCGATTGCGACGCGATTATCGTCATTGAAAAAGGACGCATTATCGAAGCGGGTTCGCACGATGAATTGATGAAGCGCAACGGCGTTTATGCGAAACTTCATCAAGCTCAAGCCGGCTGATTACAGTTAGGAATTAGGAATTAGGAGTTAGGAATTGTTTTGCGAAGCTCACTCCTAATTCCTCATTGATTTTACAAAGGAGAGGTATTTTCCGTGAACATTTTTATTCTGCATCCGTCGTTTCCCGCGCAGTATCTCAATCTTGCTCCGTACTTGGCGAGCAACACCGAGAATCAAGTTTACTTTCTGTCAAAGGAAAATTCCATCAACGCGCAACTTCGAGGCGTGACGCTTGCACTTTACCCGAAGCCGAATGAAAAATCCGAAGAGTGGATTAAAACTTGCGGTCCGTTGCGTCCTGCGGCTGAAGCCGTCGTCGAAGGTCAAGCCGTCCTGCGCGCAATGGATTGGCTTAAACGCGAAAAGAACGTGCAACCCGACGTGATAATCGGTCATACGGGCTGGGGCTCAACGCTCTACTGCAAAGACATGTACCCGAAAGTTCCGATTCTCGGTTACTTCGAGTGGTATTATCTCGTTGAGGACAGCGATTGTTATTGGTGGCCGGACGAAGTGCCGCAGATGGGTAACCGCATTTCGATTCGCACGCGCAACGCTCATCACTTGATGAATTTGGAACTTTGCGACGCGGGCATTTGTCCGACGAAATGGCAGTATTCGCAATTCCCCGAAGAATACAAGCCGAAACTCAACATCATTCACGAAGGCATTGACACGCAATTTTGTTCGCCCGACCCAAGCGGCAAGCGTCCCGGTCTCGTGCTTGAAGACGTTAATTTGAATTTGCCCGAAGGCACGGAAATTATCACTTACGTTGCTCGCGGCTTTGAAATTTATCGCGGCTTCCCGTACTTCATGGACGCGATTCGTCACGTGCTTGCCCGTCGCCCGAAAACTCACGTTGTTGTTGTCGGCAAGGACAGAATTTGTTACGGCGCGCAACTCAAAGACACGACTTACCTCAAAGAAGAGGAGAAAAAAGGCGGCTATCCGACTGACCGCGTGCATTTCGTCGGCTTGAGAAATCGCGGCGACTACCAGAAAATTTTGCGTGCGTCGAGCTGCCACGTTTACTTGACGCGTCCTTTCGTGTTGAGCTGGTCTTGTCTGGAAGCGATGAGTTTCGGCTGTCCGATGGTCTGTTCAAAAACTCCGCCCGTGCAAGAAGTCATGGAAGACGGCGTCAACGGTCTGTTGGCTGAATTCCGTTCGCCGTACCACATTGCCCGCAAAATCGAAGAACATCTCGACGATCCCGAACGCGCAAGAAAAATCGGCGCACGTGCCCGCGAAACAATTCAGGAACGTTTTGAGTTGATGAAGTGCATGAAGGCGCAGGAAGATTTAATGTACAGCTTGGTTCGTTGAGGAAACGGCGATGACTTTTGAAACTTTTATCCCTGCGCGGTCGAAGTCGGTTTTGGAATTGACGGGCGACGCGCCGAAAGATTTCGAGACTTCCCGCGAAAAATTTCTGGAGGTTCAGCCCGATTGCCGATACACCGTCGCGGCAGAAATTGACGGCATTAAGGCATCGTTCGACGCGATTTTGATTCACAGCCCGCTAATCGGCACGCTCAATCAAACGAAACTTGTCGCGCTTATGAAAAAAATTGCCGAACGCATGAAACCGCACGGCACGCTGATTTTCACGCTCGACAATATCGGCAACGCGGAAAATCTCACCGCGCTTTTGGAAGGCAAGCCGCCCAAGTTCAAAGTCACGCTGACCCGCGACGAACTCAAAGACGCAATCGAAGCGGCGGGGCTGAATATTCTGCGCTCGCTCAACGCCGGTCGCGGCACGCAAGTCAAACGTCAACTTGCCGAACTTGCCAACACGGAACTTGCGGTCTTTGTTTACATTTTCACCGCCTGCAAAAGTCGCCCGCCGAAAAAAACTTTGATTCAAACTTTGGTCGGTGAGTCGACGGTTTGTGCGCCGATTCGCGTGCACATGCCGAATGCGTTTTTCATGACTGACCCGAATGTTTTTATCGTGTCGTCGCCCGTCGGCAAGCCTTACAAACTTTTCGACAAAGATCAATTTGAGGACAGAGTTTTTATCAATCAGCGCATGAGTTTCCCGTCGTTTGCTGTCGGGCTGGATTTTTTCAACGTCCTGCGCGAAAAAGAAATTCTGTTTATTTCGGAAATGGACGACCACCCGATTTTGTGGGAAGACGATTACAAACGCACGGAATGGATAAATTTCCGCGCCGTGCACGCGATTCAAACGTCGACGCCGTATCTTGCGGACTTCCTGCGGCAATTCAATCCGCATGTCACGGTTTTTGCCAATCACTTGCGCAGACTTCCGCCGGCGAGAAATTTTGATAACGAATTCAGGCAACGCAAACCGATAACGATTTTTTTCGGCGCGCTCAATCGTGACGGAGATTTTTTGGAACTCGTGCCAATTCTCAACAAGTTCGCCAAACAATACGGTAACAAGATTGCGTTTAAAATTTTGGGGCGGAAAAATTTATTTGATGCGGTTGATTCGACGAACAAAACTTTTGTCGGCAACTTGCAGCAATATGACGGGCAATTTATTCCCTACGACGAATACGAGGCGGCAATTCGCAGTTCGGACATTGCCTTGTTGCCCTTGCGCGACAACGAATTTAATCGTGCGAAATCCGATTTGAAATTTATCGAGTGCGCGGCGAACGGTTGTGTCGTTCTTGCGTCGCCGACGGTTTATGCGGACGTTGTCGAAGAAGGTATCACGGGATTTATTTACCGCGACAAACGCGAATTCGCCAACAAGTTGAACGTGCTGATTAAAAACCGAAACATGCGGCGCGAAGTTGCGGAGGCGGCTTATTCTTACGTGCGCTACGAAAGATTGATGAGCCAACATTATGAGGAGCGACTTGATTGGTATCGGGAACTTTTGGCGCGTCTGCCGGAACTGACTGCCGAAGCTCAAGCCCGAATCGAAAAGTTTATTCCGAAGTTCAAAGACGAAATTGCCCAATTCCGTGCGCGCATTGCCAAAAAACGTTCGGCGGCGAAAAAAAGCATCGAAGTCGGCGAACAAATAATTATTCCGGAATAACTCAAAAGGATTTTTCGGACGCCGCGCAGAATCAGTTAAAAATTTTTTCGCGAAGAGGTGAGGGAGATGTTGGAAATATTTTCCGAAACAAACGCGTTGGTATTTTCGCTGGTGACTTATTCGCTGGTCGGCATTACCTTTTTTGGAATTTGCGTCGTGCTGTATTTGAGCATTCGCGGTTCAAAAAAAAATGCGGGCATGATTGACGATCTTGTTTTGGGTGAGCGGCAAGAAAATCGCGACGGCTATACCAGCGTTACCGACAAAAGCAAATTCCTCGGCGCGATTGGCGTTTGTGCTACGGATTTGCGACCGGCGGGAACTATCACAATCGAAGGCGAGCCGGTGGACGTTGTGACCGAAGGCAGTTTCGTCAAGCAGGGCGACACTGTCAAAGTCATTAACGTTGACGGCTCTCGTGTTTTGGTTCGTCAGATTTGACGGAAGGAGGCTTTAAATTATGGATGTTTTAATCGGATCGGGATTCTTGATAATAATGGCGTTGGTTGTCGCGGCAATCTTTTTGCATTTCGTGCCAATCGGGCTGTGGATTTCGGCATTGGCGGCAGATGTTCACGTCGGGATTTTTACGCTGATTGGTATGCGTATGCGCCGCGTGCCGCCCGCGAAAATCGTCATGCCGTTAATCAAAGCGAACAAGGCGGGGCTTGATGTCAACGTCAATCAACTTGAAGCGCATTACCTTGCCGGCGGCAACGTCGACAAAGTTGTTGACGCGCTGATTGCCTCTCAACGTGCGCAAATCGTTTTGCCGTTTGAACGTTCGGCGGCGATTGACTTGGCTGGTCGTGACGTTTTGGAAGCCGTTCAAATGAGCGTCAACCCGAAAGTCATTGAAACGCCCGTGGTTTCGGCCGTTGCCAAAAACGGTATCGAACTCAAAATCAAAGCGCGTGTTACCGTTCGTGCGAATATCGACAGACTCGTCGGCGGCGCGGGCGAACCCACGATTATTGCGCGTGTCGGCGAAGGTATCGTTACGACCGTCGGCAGTTCCGAAAACCACACGGACGTTTTGGAAAGCCCCGATGAAATTTCCAAAACCGTTCTCGGCAAAGGACTGGACGCGGGCACGGCGTTTGAAATTTTGTCGATTGACATTGCGGATGTCGACGTCGGCAGAAATATCGGCGCGCAGTTGCAAACCGACCAGGCGGAGGCGGACAAGCGAATTGCTCAAGCGAAAGCGGAAGAACGTCGCGCAATGGCCGTCGCCAAAGAACAGGAAATGAAAGCCTACACGCAGGAAATGGAAGCCAAAGTTGTCGAAGCGCAGGCGGAAGTTCCCCACGCAATGGCGGAGGCGTTCAAGGCGGGCAATCTCGGCGTCATGGATTATTACAACATGATGAATATTCAATCCGATACCGAAATGCGCAAATCCGTCAGCGACGCCGGCAGATCTAAGAAAGTCAACACGCAGAGATAATTTGTCAGCAACATTTTCAAGCCGTCGAATATTTTTGGCGGTGATTTTTTTTGCCCGATAAATTTTAAGTGAGGTGCCTTTCATGGACGTTTTATTTATTATCGTCATGTTTATTGTCGTTACGATTATCGACAACCTTGGCAAGCGCAAAAAGCCGCGAGTGCCGCCGCCGCGAAATCCGAACGAGCAACCGAATTTCGACATTCCGACGCTGGCGAACGATCCGAACTTACCGGGCGAAGAAATTCCGATGGTTGTAGAAATTCCGCGCCCTGCCGAAATTCGCCCGCGAGAAGTTCAACCGCGTCCTCAAAGAAATTCCGCGCAGATTGTCCGCGAAGAAAACGAACGTCCCGAACTCAACGTTGAGTTTACGCCGACGACAATCGTAAACGGATTTATTTTGAGCGAACTTTTGGATAAGCCGAAAGCTCTGCGTCGTCGCAAAAGGTAAATGTTATCGCAAAAAAATCCCCTGCGTAATCTGCGCAGGGGATAATTTTTTTGTTTAAATCAGCCGTGAATTATTTTACGGGCACGCAATGTTTATTGTTGATGTCGGCAACTTTCTGCACGCGGCGACGATATTTTTCGGCGGTGAGCGGTTCGGTCTTAAGCCACGTCTTGACAATTTCCATTGCGATTGCACTGCCGATAATTTTTCCGCCAATGCAAAGGACGTTTGAGTCGGTGTGTTCGCGGGAAAGTTGCGCGCAGAACGGATCTTGACAAACCGCCGCATAAATGCCGTAAATTTTGTTGGCGATAAGCGCGCTGCCGTAACCGACGCCGTCAACGAAAATTCCGCGATCGCATTCGCCTTTCGCAACCGACAACGCGGCGGGGTAGACGAAATCCGACAAGTCGCAAGCCCCTTCGTCGTAAGTGCCGAAATCTTTGACTTCGTGGCCTTGCTCTTCGAGATAAGCCTTGATTTGATTTTTGAGCGCGGTGCCGGCGTGGTCGTTGGCCATTGCAATTTTCATTTGAATTCCCCCTAAAAAATTTTCAAACAGTTTAACACGTCACCGCAAAAAAATAAAGCCCGACGATTAATCGGGCTTTGTGTCGTCACTTTGTTTAAATGAAACTCGGAGACCGGCGAATCAGAATTGCGCACGTGCGGGACGATGTTTGCCGAAACAATCGCGGCAGTAAACGGGGCGATCGTTTTTCGGCTCGAACGGAACTTCGGTTTCTTTGCCGCATTCGGCGCAGGTCACGGTAAACATTTGACGGTGTTCGCCGTCGCGGTTGCGTCTGCGTTTGTCGCGGCAGTCGCGGCAACGGACGGGCTCATTTTCAAAGCCTTTTTCCGCGTAGAATTCCTGTTCGCCCGCGCTGAAAATAAATTCTTTTCCGCAGTCCTTGCATACGAGTGTTTTGTCTTCAAAAGCCATGTAGATAACTCCTTACAAACGTAAAAAATTCTTATTGTTTGATGCGGGACGCAAGCCCCGAATCAACACGCGCAGATTATATCACGCTTTACAAAAAAAGCAATACACAATGCAAAAGAGACACGCCTTTGACGTGCCTCTTGAAATTTCGTTTGGAGCGGGCAATGGGAATCGAACCCACCTCTCAAGCTTGGGAAGCTCGCATTCTACCGATGAACTATGCCCGCCCGTATTTTAGCTTTTAGCTTTTAGCTTAGAGCTTTTAGCTTTTAGAGTTACTGCAGGAGACTGAGGACGTTGGCGCGATTTTGATTGAACATTCTTGTCGCGAACAATGCCGTTTGCTCCAGCGTCTGTTCATTTTTGAGATTTGTAATTTGTTGTGCCATGTCGGCGTCGTCCATGTTCGAAAGCGCGGCAGTTTGGTTTTCCTCCATCGTCGTGTAATTCGCTTCTTGATATTCCATGCGCTGAAGTTGCGCGCCCTGCGTCGTCGCTTGGTCGAGTGCCTCGTTGAGCGAAACGCCTTCGGTAACGTAGTCCTCCATGAACTGCGTCGAATCCAAACTGTTTTGAGCTGTGGTAATTGCTCTGTCGACAATCGCCAAAGCATTTTCGGGATCCGTGGCATCGATTGTAACATTGCCCTCGTTATCCGTCAAGCCCAAAGCTTCGGAGCGCAGGTCGTCGAGATGATAATTTTCGTAGCCGTCGATACCCGCAAGCGTTATGTCGCCCGCCGTGCCGTCAAGCAAGCGTTTGCCGTTGTATTCGGTTTGTGCGTTCAAATCGATTTGGCGAATTGTTTGATTGATATTTTTCTGCAAAGCTTGGCGGTCGATTGAACCGTTCGTGTCGTTGGCGGCGTTGATGAGATTTTCTTTAATCGTCGTGAGTGCTTTGATTGTGTTGTCCGTCGCGCCGGCGGCAACTTTAAACATTGAGCTGAGATTTTGCGTGTTTTGAATCGATTGGCTTGTTCCGCGAATGTTGCTTGTGAGGCGTGCGGAAATCGCATATTCGCTCGCTCCGTAAGACGCGCTCGGATGCTTGGAGCCCGTCGACAAAATTTGCGAAGTCTTCTGAATGGAGTTACCGATTCTGTTAAGCTGAGATAAGCCGGGATTTACCCCGCCGATTGTGTTAGCCATGATAATCACCCTTTCATCGTCCATGACTAAAAATCCGCCTGTGTTTCGGGAAAATCATAACACAAGAATTTTCGCGGCACAAGACACGGACAAAATTTTTTTGCGGCGGGCTTGAATAATTGCACGAAAATTCGGCACGTGTTAAAATTGCGTCGTGGCAAAATTTTTTTGAGAGGTGATAACTTCATGGTTCACATAGTCGGAGCGGGGCCGGGCGACCCCGAATTAATCACGGTTAAAGGTCACAGACTTTTAAGCGAAGCGGACGTTGTGATTTACGCAGGCTCGCTCGTCAACGAAGAAATTTTGAAATTTTGCAAGCCCGAAGCAGAAATTTATAACTCCGCGCAGATGATGCTGGAAGAAATTATCCACGTCATTGTACTGGCGGAAAAAGCCGGCAAAACGACCGTGCGACTGCACACGGGCGACCCGTCAATTTACGGCGCAATGCAAGAGCAACTGGACGCGTTGGAAGCTCGCGGAATCGAATTCGACGTAACACCGGGCGTAAGTTCGTTTTTGGCGGCGGCGGCATCCCTCAAGCAGGAATACACTTTGCCCGGCGTAACGCAAACAGTCATAGTCACGCGGCGCGGCGGCAGAACACCCGTCCCCGATAGCGAATCGCTGAAAAAACTTGCGCAACATCAAACGACAATGTGTATCTTCCTGTCAGTGAATTTGCTTGCGGAAATAAAGCGCGACTTAATGTCGGCGGGTTTCAAATCGTCAACGCCGGTTGCCGTGGTCTACAAAGCCTCGTGGCCGGGCGAAGAAAAAATTATTCGCGGACGCCTTGACTCAATCGTTGATCAAGTCAAAGAGGCAAACATCGACCGCACGGCGTTAATAATCATCGGACATTGTTTGGACTCCAATAAAGGAAATTATCAGCCGTCAAAATTGTATTCACCGAAATTCGGTCACATGTTCAGGCAGGCGATATTTTAAATTGAGAACAGCAATTATTTCTTTGACGACAAACGGTGCCCGTCTTGCCGAAAAAATTGCCTCGAAAGTCGGCGGGCAAACTTACGCGAAGGGCAGAAATTTCACCAAGCTTGCGGATTTGGTTGCGGACATTTTCGGCAAGTTCGACGGACTTATTTTTATCTGCGCGGCGGGTATCGTCGTGCGAATGATCGCGCCGCATGTTGTCAGCAAACTCAGCGATCCTGCGGTTTTGGTTATTGACGAACGCGGACAAAATGTTATCAGCCTTTTGAGCGGACACGTCGGGCGGGCGAATGAATTGGCGATTGAA
Source organism: Selenomonadaceae bacterium (assembly GCA_017515635.1). Taxonomy (GTDB): domain Bacteria; phylum Bacillota; class Negativicutes; order Selenomonadales; family Selenomonadaceae; genus Quinella. The sequence continues at coordinate 24,709 of JAFWFO010000033.1, read as the reverse complement.
ATTGCAAAGGCGATTGACGCGAACCCCGTCATCACAACTGCCACGGATGTTGCGGGGAAATTTTCCGTCGACGCAATTTCTTCGCGGCTCGGACTTGTTCCCGAACCGAAAGAGGCGATTAAAGCCATTAACACGGCGATTTTGCGCGGCGAAGAAGTTTTCGTGACGGCGGGCGACGTGCGATTGAATTTGATTCCGCAAAACTTAATTGCGGGCGTCGGTTGTAAACGCGGCACTTCGTCGTTGAAAATTTTCGCGGCACTGCAACGAGCGTGCGCAATGATTCATCAGCCGATTGAACGCGTAAAACTTTTGGCAAGCGTCGACGTTAAACAAGACGAGGCGGGACTTACGTCGCTTGCTGAAGTCATGGGGCTTGAAACAAGATTTTTCCCCGCGGCGGAACTCCAAAAAAAAATCGACGAGTACAAACTCGACGAATCCAGATTTGTCAAAAGAACCGTCGGCGTCGGCAACGTGTGCGAAGCGGCGGCACTGTGTTGCGTGGACGAGGCGCGTTTTGCTCTGCCGAAAACTCCGTTCAAAGGCGTAACGGTCGCTCTGCTTTGGCAACGGTAATTCGGTGAAAAATTATGGCTTACAATCTCGACAAACAACTTGAGCGTGAAATTATTTCTGCGGCAAAAAAATTTCGCGTGAAGAAATTAATTTTGTTCGGCTCGCGGGCACGCGGCACCAATCACGCACGCAGCGACATTGATCTTGCCGTTTCGGGCGGCGACATTTCAAATTTCGCTGAGACGCTCGACGAAAAAATTGATACTCTGTTGCCCTTCGACGTGATTAATTTGGACGAAGGCGTTGACGCGGACTTTCAAGCCGAAATTGACCGCGACGGAATTATTTTATATGAGGAAGTGTCGCCCGCCGTGAAAAAACTTGACGCCTTTGCAAAAAGTTTGGCGGTGCTGAGTAAGTCGAACAGAGCGACAACCGACGAAATTTACCGCATGGGAATTATCGGGCAATTTCATTTGACTTTTGAACTGTCGTGGAAGGCGTTGCGCGAAATTCTTTTGCTCCACGGCGTGAGCGAAGCCGCGTCCGGCTCGCCGCGTGAAATCATCAAAGCGGGCTATCAATTTCATTTCTTGGACGATGAAAATCTTTGGTTGGACATGCTCAAACGCCGCAACTTGACAACGCACGTTTACAACGAAGATATTGCCGATGAACTCGTCACTTTGATTTTTGAAAAATATATCGCGGCGTTGGAAAATCTGCGCGACGAATTAAATCAACGTTTTGAATCCGTACAGTGAATTATTTCTTGATTATCGACGGCATAACGATTGCCAACAAAACTAAAATTATTCCGATTGACTCGACGAAACCGAAAGCCGTCCCGAAAATTATCCGGCTTATCACGACCGAGGCGGCCGGTTCCGTCGTTGCGGTGATTGAGGCTTCTTCCGGCGTCAAAAATTTTAATCCCGCGTTGAAACTCAAAAATGCCGCAATCGTCCCGAAAATTATTATCCAGCTCACATCAAATAAAACATCAGGCGCAAGAAACGGCAACCAATTTTTGTCGTCGATAAGCGCGAACGTAAACAATCCGCCGACAAACATTCCTACGCCCGTCAAAAAGTACGGGTCAATTTTTTTTGCGAACAAATGTTTCGGAAAAATCGCGCTGAATGCAAACGCCGCGCCGCTCGCCAAACTCCACACGACGCAACCGAGCGGCACAAGCATTTTCGTCGGGTTGCCGCCCGTCACCAACAAAAACACGCCGAGCATCGCCAAAACGACCGCGATAACTTCGCCGCGTTTCGGAAATTTTCTGTGGTAAAGCGACTCCCAAATCACGACCATTGCGGGGCACGCGTAACAAATTACCGTTGTCGCCGCCGCGCCGCCGATTGATATTCCTTGAAAGTACGTGAACTGCATGAAAACCACGCCGACAATCCCGTAGATGATTAAATCGAGCCACAGACGCGGGCGACGGTTGAGCAGTTCAAGTGACAGCCAAAAATTTTTTCGCCGCGCAGAAATTAAAATCAAAATCGCGCCCGCAATGCACATGCGGATATTTGTAAGTTCCATCGGCGACTTTGACGAGTACAAAAAGAAATCTTGTACCGCGACGCCCGAACTTGCCCAAAAAATTCCCGCCAATCCGACGAAGATTAACGCCAAACCTCTGCTCAAAAATTTTCACCTACTTAACGAATTGCGGCTTTAAAATCAGCGTCACGAAGTAAACGAACGCCGCACAAACCACAATCGTCGCGCCCGCCGCAGAATTTATTTCGTAAGCCAAAAACAAGCCGACCAAGCCCGAAGTCAACGCGATTAGCACGCTCAACACGTGATAACTTTTGACCGAATTCGTGACGTTTCGAGCCGCTGCCGCCGGTAAAACTAACAGCGCGTTGATTATCAAAATGCCGACCCACTGAATGCTCAACGCCACGACCAACGCCAACAATACCGCGAAAATCGATTCGACTTGCCGAGTTTTTATTCCGCGACTTCGCGCCAAAGTTTGATTCACCGACAAAATCAACAGCCGGTTGAACAAAATCGCCCAGCTTATCACGACGACCGCGAAAACCGCCGTCAACGAAAATAAATCGTCCCGCGAAATGCTCAGCAAGTCTCCGATTAGGAAGCGCGAAAATTTGTTGAACTGCCCGCCCGCCGACATCAACATCAAGCCGAGCGCGATTGCCGTCGAGCTGAACACGCCGATAACCGTATCCGCGCCCGCGTGCGATTTATTTTTTATGTAAGTTATCAGCAACGCGAAAATTATCGAGAACGCGAGCAAGCCGAAAATTTCCGAGCCGACGCCGATTAACGCGCCGATTGCAATTCCCGTAAATGCGCCGTGACCGAGCGAGTCCGAGAAAAATGCCATGCGATTCGACACGACCATTGTCGACAGTAAACCGAACAGCGGCGTCACCAACAGCACGGCAACTAACGCATTGCGCATAAATTCGTATTCAAACAAAATCATCACCATAATAATTTTAACAACGCTGAAAAATATTTTCAAGCAAGGAGATATCTTATCCGCTATGAAAAAAATTTTACTCGCCATCATAATTTCTGCGGCTTTGTTCATCGTGACCGGTTCGCCGAAAATTTTTATCGGCACGGACGACAAAACCATTGCCGTTGTCGACGCGCAAGAAAATTTGCCGCTGACGATTGAATTTCTTCATTCCGTGCAGAAAACGCCCGTCATTGAGGAATTGCAATTTCAAAGCGGCGAATTCGTTTTGATTCGCACGAAATATAAATCTCAAGGCGTCGGCTTGCCCTTCGACGCGGCTGACGGAAATTTTCGACGCGACGGGGATTGGTTTATCATGGACGAAATGAATCGCCGATTTAAAAATTTGGAATTTCGCACGGGCAAAGGCACGCGCCTTACAATGACTTTGGACGGACAAAAATTCGAGCTGTATAAAAAATTTCCCGCAGGCACGAAAATCATTGTAAAAACGTTTTGACTGCGCTAAAATTTTTATGGGGGGTGACATAATGAACAGAAGAAATTTTATCAAAGGCACGCTGGCTTTAACGGCCGTCGCGTTGGTTGACCCGATTAAATTCGTCGTCGGGAGCAAATCTGCCGAAGCCGCCGATTCGCTCAAATGGTGGCAACAAAAGCCCGTTTACCAGATTTACCCGAAAAGCTTTTTGGACACGGACGGCAACGGCATTGGCGACATTCGCGGCGTCACACAAAAACTTGACTACATCAAAAGTCTCGGAGCGGGCGCGATTTGGTTGACGCCGATTTATGTTTCGCCGATGGTCGACAACGGCTACGACATTGCCGACTACACCGCGATTAATCCGCTGTTCGGCACGCTTGAGGATTTCGACGAACTTGTTGCGGAGGCGTCGGCGCGTGACATTCGTATCGTCATGGATTTGGTTTATAATCACTCGTCGGATCAACATCCGTGGTTTCTTGAGTCGAAGTCGAGCCGCGACAATCCCAAAGCCGATTGGTACATTTGGCGCGACGGGACGCCCGATAAGCCGCCGACGAATTGGCGCGGAATTTTCGGCGGAAGTGCTTGGCAGTGGTGCGAAGAACGTCAGCAATATTATCTGCACACTTTCGCGGTTCAACAGCCCGATTTAAATTGGGAAAATCCCGACATGCGACGTGCGCTTTACGACGCGGCAAATTTTTGGCTTGACAGAGGTGTCGGCGGATTCCGTATCGACGCGATTGTTTACATCAAGAAGCCGAAAGATTTTGTCGACGGAAAACCCGATTCGGACGGAACTTGCAGCGTTCACAACATGACCGCCGCGACGCCGGGGATTTTGGATTTCTTGCACGAATTCAAGCGCGAAGTTTTCGACGGGCACGACATTTTCACGGTCGCCGAAGCCAATTCCGTCAAGCCCGAAGATTTGCCGAAATGGGTCGGCGAAAAAGGCGTTTTCGATATGTTATTCGAGTTCAGCCACGTCAATATAATGTTCCCGCACGGCGAAGTTTGGCACCGTTCGGAATTGTTCAAGCTCAGTGAACTCAAGGCGGCGTTGACGGCTAGCCAAATCGCGACGCGTGAAAGTTGGTATCCGATTTACTTCGAGAATCACGACAAGCCGCGTTCGCCCGAAACTTTTTTCCCGCACGGCACGGACAAAATTCTTGCGGCGAAAGCGTTGGCGATAATTTTATTTACTCTGCGCGGGACGCCGTTTATTTACGAAGGCGAAGAGCTGGGGTACATGAACGCGAAATTTGATTCGATTGATGACTACGACGACATTTCTTCGCGTGGACAATACGATTTGGCGCGGGCGGACGGTTTGAGCGACAAGCAGGCAATGCGTTTCGTGCAGAAATTCAGCCGCGACAATGCGCGCACGCCGATGCATTGGAATTCTTCGCCGAACGCGGGTTTTACTTCCGGCGAGCCGTGGTTGCCTGTGCATGAAGATTTTGCGAACTGCAACGCCGAAATTGAAGACGCGGACGAAAATTCCGTGCTGAATTTTTATCGCAAGCTCAGCGGATTGCGGGCGTCTTCGGAGGTTTTGCTTCGCGGCGAATATGAAGAACTTTTGCCCAAGGACGAAAAACTTTACATTTTCACGCGAACGCTCGGCGATAAAAAACTTTGCACGGTCGTCAACTTCAGCACGCAAAAAGTTGATTTCCCGAAAAAAATTTTTGATGGCGCGAAGAAAATTTTCGGCAACTATCCCGACGAAAAAAATTTCCTGCGCCCGACGGAGGCAGTGATTTATGAGTTTTAAAGTTGCGGCAAGCGATTTTGACGGCACACTTTTTCGCGGCGAAAAAATTTCCGACGAAGACTTAAACGCGATAAAAAAATGGCGTGCGGCGGGCAACAAATTCGGTATCGTCACGGGGCGGGCGTTCGTCATGTTGGAACATCATCTGAAAAGTTTCGGGCTTGACGTGGATTTTTTTGCGTGTTGCAACGGCGCGGCGATTTACGACGGCGACGGAAAAATTATTTTCGAGACCGAATTGCCGAAAAATTTTTTGGTCGACGTGATGAAAGATCCTTGTGCAAAGTCAACTTTCCATTTCGCGTTCGAGGCGGCTGACGAAGTTCTTTGCGTTGTCGTCAACGAAAATTCTTGGGTTATGCGCGAAAAAAATCGTTGGAATTTCCCGCTGCAAATTATCGACGCCGCGCAGGTTCAAACAATCCCGAAAAAAATTAATCAGCTTGCGTTGGATTTTCCGTCGCCCGAAGACGCACAAATTGCAACGGACAAGCTCAATGAAAAATTCGGCGATAAAATTTTTGCGCAAAAAAATACTCACAGCGTCGACATTGTTCCTGCGGGCATCAATAAAGGTTCCGCCGTGGAAAATCTTTTGCGAATCATGAATTGGACGGATGCGAAAATTTTCGTTGTCGGCGACGAATCGAACGATTTGCCCATGATAAAAAAATTCGGCGGCTACACGGTCGCCACGGCAAAAGATTTCGTCAAGCGCGAGGCGTCACAAATTTTTTATTCGGTTGGCACGATGTTAAATAATTTCCGTGACGATTGACGAAAAAATTTTTTCACGTCGAAACGCGGGCGAATAATTTTGTCGACGGCTAAGCAGGAAAAATTTTCCCGTGCCCGAATAAGTTCAACAATAATTTTCGGAGGCGATTCACTATGACCAAAGTAAGCATTCACAACATTATGTTTTACGGCTTTCACGGGCGTTACGAATACGAACGCGAACAGGGACAGAAATTTTACTTCGACGTTGAGTTGATTACTTACGACGACAAATCGGCCGACTCGGACAATCTGGACGAGACGCTCGACACCGCTCGCGTTTACGAAGTGATGAAAGAAGTCAACGAAAACACGCGCTTCCAAGTTTTGTCGGCACTTTGCACGACGATTGCCGATAAAGTCATCGAAAAATTCAACAACGTCGACGAAATTCTCGTTCGCGTCCGCAAGCCCTACGTTCCGATTGCCGGCCCGATGGATTACGTCGAAGTCGAAGTCAGCCGCAAGCGCAAATAAACTTCCGATTCACGGCGAGAAAAAATCTTCCGCAAAAATTTCACGGCGGGAGATTTTTTTCTTGACAAAACGAAAATCAATGCGTATAATGCGCCTTGTGTTAGTCAAGCGACAGACACAAGCGGACATAGCTCATCTGGTAGAGCGCAACCTTGCCAAGGTTGAGGTAGCGAGTTCGAGCCTCGTTGTCCGCTCCAGAACTGCGGAAGTAGCTCAGTGGTAGAGCACAACCTTGCCAAGGTTGGGGTCGCGAGTTCGAGCCTCGTTTTCCGCTCCATTTTTTTGACATCAGGTTGGTATTCGGTTGGATCCGTAGCTCAGTTGGTTAGAGCAGACGGCTCATAACCGTCCGGTCCTAGGTTCAAGTCCTAGTGGATCCACCAACTAACTATATGGCCTTGTAGCTCAGCTGGATTAGAGTATTTGACTACGAATCAAAGGGTCGGGAGTTCGAGTCTCTCCAAGGTCACCATTTTTGATTACAAACGGGCGGGACATCGTCCGTCGAAGTAGATCGAGTAAGACTTTCGCAAGGGAGCATCGATTGTTGATAGCGTAATCCCGAGCTTCGTGCTGATACGGGAGTATGCCAAAGTCCGCCGCGTTTAGAACTTATTTGTTCCGTTGTTATTTTTTCAGACAGCGCATAATGCGGCATTGAGTGTTGAAATAAACACTCAGGGCGGCACAAAAGCCGTCCAAGATGGGTAGGTGCCCGAGCGGTTAAAGGGGGCGGACGGTAAATCCGTTGCGTTTGCTACGATGGTTCGAATCCATCCCTGCCCACCACTAGGAAAATTCAAACGTCGTCGAAAGGCGGCGTTTTTTCGTTGTCTGTTTCGTGACGAGAAATTTTTTCGCGGTAAATTTTGTTTCGTCGCTGACGTTATTTTTCTTCGGGCGCAAGCAAAGACAAGTAACATATGCGTAACAACGTGTTGAAAATTTTTAGAAAATATCTTGCAAATCGCGCCTGAAATGATTATAATGCCGCCATAGCAGATTTTAATTCGGTTTTAATGCAAGGGGGATTTTGTAATGGCAAAAATCGAGAAAGTTATCGGTCGTGAAATCGTAGACTCTCGCGGCAACCCGACTGTTGAAGTTGATGTCGTTCTCGAAGGCGGTATTGTCGGTCGCGCAGCTGTTCCTTCCGGCGCATCCACCGGCGCAAACGAAGCTCTCGAACTCCGTGACGGCGACAAAGCTCGCTACATGGGCAAAGGCGTTTTGAAAGCTGTTGCCAACGTCAACGAAGTCATTGCTCCGGCACTCGTCGGCGATTGCGTCCTCAATCAACGTGCGCTCGACTACAAGATGATCGAACTCGACGGCACGCCCACCAAGAGCAAACTCGGCGCAAATGCGATTTTGTCTGTCTCGCTCGCTGCTGCAAAAGCAGGTGCTCAGGCTGTCGGTCTGCCCCTATCTCGCTACATCGGCGGTTGCAACACCTACAAAATGCCCGTTCCGATGATGAACATCATCAACGGCGGCGCACACTCCGACGCTCCGATTGCTTTCCAGGAATTCATGATTCGTCCCGTCGGTGCTCCCACGATTCGCGAAGCCATTCGCATGGGCGCAGAAGTTTTCCATAACCTCGCCAAGATTCTCAAAGGTCGCGGACTTTCCACGGCTGTCGGCGACGAAGGCGGCTTTGCTCCCAACCTCAACGGCACTGAAGATGCGCTCGAAACTATCGTCAAAGCTATCGAAGCGGCCGGCTACAAACCCGGTGCAGACGTGAAAATCGCCATGGACTGCGCAGCGTCCGAATTCGCTGTCAAAGAGGGCGACGCGTTCTTCTATGACTACAAACAACTCAACGGCAAACACCCGATCTTGAAAGACCCGAACGGCAAAAAACTCGACGTTCAACAGCAAATCGACTTCCTTGAACACCTCGTCGATACCTACTTCATCGACTCCATCGAAGACGGTTTGGCAGAAGACGACTGGGACGGCTGGGTTGCGCTCACGAAACAAATCGGTCACAAATGCCAGCTCGTCGGCGACGACCTGTTTGTTACCAACACCAAATTCCTCGAAAAAGGCATCAAGATGGGCGCGGGCAACTCGATCCTTATCAAAGTCAATCAGATCGGTTCGCTCACCGAAACTCTCGAAGCAATCGAAATGGCTCACCGCCACAACTACACGACCGTTACTTCTCACCGCTCCGGCGAGACCGAAGACGCAACAATCGCAGACATCGCGGTTGCAACGAACAGCGGCCAAATCAAAACCGGTTCGCTCAGCCGCACCGACCGCATGGCGAAATACAATCAGCTCATTCGTATCGAAGAAGAGCTCGGCAAATGTGCTGTTTATCAGCGCGCACCGCTCCTCAATCGTTCGGTTGGCAGATAATTCGTCGGCAACTTAACAACTGACTGAAACAAAAGGCACCGTTTCCAATTTCGGAGGCGGTGCTTTTTCAGTTTGAAGTTAGGAGTTAGGAATTATTTTGGGCGTCAATCCCCGCGTGGGGCTTATTTTTTTTGCGTTGACGGAATAAAATCTGCGCGGACAAAAAATTTTTCGGAGGTTTGACGTGAAGAAATATTTTTTTGCGCGAATCGTTCAGCTCGTGCCGATTTTGTTCGGAATAACTTTTTTGACGTTCGGAATGATGCAGTTCACCGCAGATGACGCCGTCGATAAAATTTTTGAGCAACAAGGCAGCGTTTCGGAAGAAATTAAAGCCGCCAAACGTGCCGAACTCGGACTTGATAAGCCGTTCATGATTCAATATTTAAATTGGCTCGGCGGAATTTTGACGGGCGACCTCGGACGCTCATTTATCAGCGGCAAGTTGGTTTTTGAAACGTTCGTTGAAAAATTGCCCGCAACGATTGAATTAATGTTCGCGTCAATCTTGCTGACGGTTTTTATAGCCACGCCGCTCGGAATTTTATCCGCCGTCAATCAAAATCGCCCGCTCGATTGGCTGATTCGCGTGTTGAGTTTCGTCGGAAATTCTTTGCCGAATTTTTTCGTCGGATTGCTTTTGATTTATTTCCTCGCGCTGAAATTAAATTTGCTCCCGATAATCGGTCAAAGCGTCGTAATGCCCGCGCTTACGCTGACAATTTCAATGGCGGCGAAGTATACGCGACAAATTCGCGCCGTCGTCCTCGAAGAACTCGATAAACCTTACGTCACGGGTGCACGGGCTCGCGGCGTCGACGAATTCACGATTTTAACGCGAAGTGTCCTGCGCTCGACGTTAATTATGATTATCACGCTGCTTGCGCTGTCGACCGGCTCACTTTTGGGCGGCACGGCGATTGTCGAAACAATTTTCATGTGGGACGGCGTCGGAAAAATGGCTGTCGACGCGATTTTAATGCGCGATTATCCGTTGATTCAAGCTTACGTCGTGTGGATGGCGATAATTTATGTTTTCGTGAATCTCGCGGCGGATTTGCTTTATCATTGGCTCGACCCGCGTGTTCGTTACGGTGAATTGTCATGAAAAAATTATTTCCTTACTTGACTGCGGCGGGAATTTTAATTTTCGTTGCGGTCTTCGCGGATTTTTTGACGCCGTTCGACCCGTATGCTCAAGATTTGGAAGGTGCACTTGTTCCGCCGAATTCGCAAAACATTTTGGGCACGGACAGATACGGGCGCGACGTTTTATCGCGTGTTATCGTCGGCTCGCAAACAACTTTGTGCGCGTCACTGCTTTTGCTCGCGACAATTTCAATCGTCGGCAGTCTAATCGGCGCAATCTGCGGATATAAAGGCGGACGGCTCGACACGATTTTAATGCGGCTGTCGGACGTGTTTTTGGCTTTTCCGCAGATGGTTTTCGCAATCGCGGCGGCCGGAGCACTCGGCGGCGGACTTTTGAACGCGGCGGCGGCACTTGCTTTAATCGGTTGGCCGAAATACGCACGAATTGCCCGAAGTTTGGTCTTATCGATTCGTTCAATGCCGTTTTTGGACGCGGCGAAAATGTCCGGCTCAAGTTCGGCGAAAATTTTATTCGTGCACGTCCTGCCGAATATCGCGGGAACAATTTTCGTGACGGCGGCACTCGATTTGGGCACAATCATCATGGAATTGGCTGGTTTGTCGTTTTTGGGCTTGGGCGCAATGCCTCCGACTGCCGAATGGGGCGCAATGATGAATAACGGGCGATCAATGTTGCAAACTGCGCCGTGGGTAATTTTGGCACCGGGCACGGCGATTTTTATCACTGTGGCGATGTTTAACTTACTCGGCGACAAATTGCGCGACGTTTTGGGCGGTCAGCGTTGAAAATTTTTCGTTGACGCTAACAAAAACTTTGCTAAAATATTTTCGGAGCTGATTTTATGGGCGAAATTGAAATTGGCGATTATATAATCGAATGGGATGACAACAAAGCCGAGATTAACTACAAAAAACACGGTATCAGATTCAGAGTGGCGGCGCGAATATTCATGGACGAAAATCGAATCGATTATTTTGATGAACTTCACAGCGACGACGAGGAACGTTGGAAAGTTATCGGCAAAGTCAGAGATGTTTTGGCAGTGATTTATACTGAACGCAGAGAAAAATTAAGAATAATTTCGGCTCGATATGCCACAAAAGATGAGGAGGATGAATATTATGGGCAGTATCCGAGTTTATAAAGGAATGCCGCCGCTCACTGAAGAAGAAATTGCCGAACTTGAAAGAAACAAGCCAAAATCCGACGACGAAATTGATTTCAGCGATATTCCGCGCATGACAAAAGAAGAATTATCTAAATTCAGACCGTGGCGGCTCCGTCAACAAGAAAAACTGAATAAAAAAGCAAGCTGACCAAAAAAATTACCGACAGGACAAAATCCCGTCGGTTTTTTGTTTTGGCAACGAAAAAAACCCTCCGAATCACTCCGAAGGGCTTTTTTTGACGATTGCGACCGTTCGCCGCGTTTTTTTTTTGGTTACATTCTAATAATCAAACCACTAGCACCAATCTGATTTGCAGGGGAGTTTTGGTCGTTGGCGGTGTTCGGTTTGTCGATACAATCCCAATTATTCCAAGTATAACCGCCAGCAATCTTTTCGAGTTGCTCATCGTCGAGTTTTTCCAGTTCCTCATTGATTTTTTTTAGATTTTCTTCGCGTGTTGCCATTTTTATCAGTCTCCTTTCTATTTTCGTCCTTTATACGTCGCAAAATACGTTTCGTTACAAGTTTACTTGATTTTTTTTTGAGCGTCAATTAAAATGGCGTTGAGGTGATAATTATGACTTACGAATTCACTAACGAGAAAGTCGGCGCGATGAAACTGCAACATTTCCACAACAACACAGGCGAAATGTTCAATATCGCCGGAATCGACGCGCAACAGCCCGATGCAAACGTCATAAAAAAAACCGACAAGGCGAATTGCCCTGCCGGTTGAATTTTTGTTGCCAAAAAATTTTTAGAGTTGGAATGCCGTAAGAGAGTTCTGGAGGTCTTGAGCGAGACGAGCGAGTTCGTCGGCTGCGGACGAAATTTCTTCTGCGGACGCGGATTATTGTTCGGCCGCTGCGGAAACGCTTTCCATTTCCTTCGAGACGCTGAGACCTTTTTCCAAAGTCTTGTCGTTGCAATCGCGAATCTTGAAGGTTGCACTTTCGACCGCCTTGAGTTCGCGAACCATGTTTTTCGCCTCCGTCTCAACTTTGCTGGAGGCGTCTTTGATGCTGTCGAACGTGGAGCGCAGTCTTTCGACCGATTGAGTACCCGCACGAACTGCCGCGTTACCTTTCTGCATGGAGTCGACGGCACTTGTGGTTTCGTTTTGAATTTCGCCGATAAGAGTTGCGATCTTCTGCGACGCTTCTTGAGATTCTTCGGCGAGCTTGCGGACTTCTTCCGAAACGACGGCGAATCCGCGACCGTGTTCACCTGCGCGAGCCGCCTCAATAGCCGCGTTCAAAGCGAGCAAGTTAGTCTGTTCGGCGATACCGCTGATGGACTCGACGATTTGTCCGATTTCCTGAGAACGTTTGCCGAGCTTGTCGACGGTCAAAGCGGAGTCATTAACGATTTTTTCAACGCTGATAATCTGAGCAACCGACGCTTCGACAGCTTCGGTACCGGCATTGGCTTCGTCCATGGCTTTACCAACCATTGAGGCAACCAAGTCGGAAGTTTTCGTAAGAGTTTCAATGGAATGAGTTGCAACATTGATTGCGTCCATAGCGTCGTTGATGAGGCTTTGTTGTTCAACAACCGCGCCTGCGGAGCTGGTAACGGATTGTGCGACCTGTTCGGACGCTTGCGAACTTTGATGAGCACTTGCGGTAAGCTCTTCGGACGAGGCTGCGAACTGGTTGGCTGCGTCGCTGGTCTTTTGAATAACCTTGCTTATCGTCTGACGCATGTCGCGAAGTGCATTTGCCATTGCGCCGAATTCGTCTTCGCGGTCAACGTCAAGCAGACTGGTAAGACGGAAGTCGCTGCTCTTGAGCAGGTGCAAAGCTTGAACCATGTTGCTGAGCGGGGTGGTGATTGCTTTGGTAACTGTGAAGCTGAAGATCATCAGGACGGCAAACGTAAGACCGAGCGCAATGAACAGGTTACGGGTAGCCGCCGCAATTCCTTCGTCACTGCGTTCAATCGTGTCTTCGGAGTCTTGATAAGCTTTCTTTTGAATTTCCAAAATTGCGTCGCCTGTTGCAACGGCGAAAGGCATAACTTCAGTTTGGTAAGTGTCCAAAGCTGCGGCTCTGTGATTGGCGATAGCTTGCACGTCGCCACCGATGGGCGGACGCATTGCAATTATTTTATCGCCACCGGCTTTGAATTTAGCCCATTCGCGTTTTGCGGCTTCAACCTGTGTGCGAGCCGACGCGTCGTCTTTGATGATTTCCTCGTAAAGAGCCAGGGACTCGTCCAATTCTTTGACTGCAGCGTTATACTTATCAACGCGCTGTTGGAGCAAAGTCGCATCGGCCGTAAGAGGTGCCAAAATGGACTGAACCTGCGCATAACGGACGGCGTGACGACAACGCCCGATTTCATAAATGCCTTTCAAATAAACTTGACTGATTGTGTTCAAATCCGTTTGCGCCTGCATGACGGCGTTATAACCGACGGCACCGATGACAATCATTCCGAAGAGTGCAATAATGTTGAGCACCAACAACTTGTACGCAACTCGCATGTTGTTCATCCAACTCATAAAAATGCTTCCCCCTTTACTTGGCGGCGTTGGAATTTTTTATGCTTGAGATTTTGCGGCAAGAGCTTTTCGTCTCGCCAACCGCCGATCTCAACGTTTTGAACGTTCCGACAAATTTCGGATTCCCGTGATTCGGGCATGACTTCCCGTCGTTCGTGCGGTAGTTTAAAACCTTGCAGAAAAACTGTGGGCGATCGCCTCCTCCGCAAGCTTCCTCTTTCGTGGTAATTTTTTGAGGTGCAAAGGAATTTTAGTTCACTGAAAAAGGAAAGTCAACATTAATCAATCGCCGCTAATGATAGCATAAAATCTGCCATTACGTCCACAATCCGAAAAAATTTTTTGAATTTAATGCGGCGAATTCGATTGAATTTTTTCGACGATTTTGAGCTTGCGATTTATTTTTTTGACGCTTGAACAGTCAAGCGTCATCTCCAAAGAAAACATATGACGCGCCGATTTAAAGCGAACGTTTAAAAAAATTCCCCTCCCGTGCGGAAGGGGTTTTTCGTATCCGAAAACGTTCAATCTCTGAGCTTGCAGGTAATTTTCGCGATAATGCCGTTGACAACTTTGAATTCAATTTTTTTCGTGCCGTCCGTGCTGTAATATTCGTACTCGACGCCGTCGCTTTCGTGGTCAATTTTGTCCGCCGTGCCGAAAGTTGAATTCAAACTTTCCGCCGCCAAACCTACGCGAACGCCGTCGGGCGTGATAATCGTTTCAGAGCGCGTGGAAACTTCCGTAACAATTCCGTTTTCGACTTCAACTTTAAATGTCGGATAATTCCAGTCGTCACCTTTTTTGCTTTGCGGTTGCCCGAAAGCGTTAATCAATGCCGTTTCGCTCATGCCGGGCGCAATGGCTCCGAGCACGATTTTTCCCGCGTCCACCGCCGCAAAACATGTCGACGAACCGAGAATCAACGCGCCGCAGATAAGTGCCGTCAAATTTTTAAAATTCATGACAAGCCCTCCGCAGAATTATTTGTTGAGCCGCTTGGCGAAAACATCTTCAGTTTCGGGATAGCCGAAATAGAAACCTTGAATGATGTCCGCGCCGCATTCGTCGCGCAGGAAAATGTAAGTCGCCTCATCTTCGACGCCCTCAATGCAAACTTCCATGCCGACGGCGTGGCACAGCATGACGACGTATTTGACAAGATTTTTATCGTATTCGCTGTTCAAAATGTCTTCGACGAAGACGCGATCGATTTTTATTTCGTTGCACTGGAAATTTTTCAGGAAGCCGAGATTTGAATAGCCCATGCCGAAATCGTCCATCGAAATTTTAATTCCAAGGTCGTGGAACGCTTGGAACTGCTTGTTGACGAATTCCCAATCGTAAATGTTGTGGCTCTCCGTCAACTCGAAAGTCAAGCGCGTCGGGTCGATTTGGTGACGTTCGATACAGTCTTTGACGAAATCATAGAACATGTGCTCTTCAAGCTGATACAGCGAAATATTTATGCTGACCTGAAGTGTCGGCATCGTCTTGTGCCACTCTTTGAGGCGGGTAACGACTTGTTCAATAATCCAATGCCCGACGGGAATAATCATGCGCGATTTTTCAAGCATCGGGATAAACTGCATTGGCGCAACAACAGAACCGTCGCGGTCGTACCAACGAAGTAACGCCTCCGCGCCGATAAGTTCGCCGGTTTTCGCGTCGACTTGCGGTTGATAGCACAGGAAGAAATCTTCACAGCCGCGGGCGATTGAATTCTGCATAAGATTTTGCATTCCGATATCGTAACGCCAACGGTCATAAGATTCGCTGTCGAAGAACGCAATTTGGTCGCGGCCTTTTTGACGGGCGAAATCCAACGCAACTTCAGCGTAACGCATTAAAGTTATAACGTCGTCCGCGTCGTCGGGATAGAACGTCGCGCCCGCAGAAGCCGTGCAATAAATTGTGTCTTCAATGTTGCGAATTTCGCGCATACAAAGCTGAATGCTGGAGAAAATAATTTCAATCTCTTCGGGGTAAACGTCCGAGACGAAAAACGCAAACATGTCGTTATCGAGCTTGTACAGACGAATATCGGGCGGCAAAATGTTTGTGATGTCCTGCGCGATTTGGCGGAGCGTGGTGTCGCCGAACTGGTGTCCGTAAGTTTCGTTGATGAGTTGGAAATTGTCCAGTCCAATAAAAATAACCGCGCCGCGCACGTCGGGCGAAGAGTTCAGCTCTTTCATCAACGCGACATGAAAAGCGTTGCGATTGAGCAGTCCCGTAATATAGTCCGCCTTCTGTTTCAAGTCCATGCGCGCAATCACGCCCGCGACAAGTTCCGGTTGCCCGAATTCGTCCAAGCCGGTCGACATACGCAAAGTAACCCAGCCGTATTCGCCGTTGCGGTTGAGCAAGCGGAATTCGCACATAATCTCGACGCCGGGCGACGCCGAATCGAGTTCGCTCAACGCCGATTCCAAAATTTCGCGGTCTTCGTAGTAGATAAACGGCGTGAGCAACGTGGCGAAATCGTCAACGATGCTGTCATGGAAACTGAAGTCGCGAATAAAATTTTGGGACAGCATGACTTTGCCCGAATTCAGTTCGACGACGAAAAAATATTCGTCCGCAGAATTTTGCAGGGCGTCGAAGTAAGTCTTGATTCGGCTCAACGGTGAGTCGTCGCCGAGTTGGAGAAAGTTCGTGTTCATGGTCATCTTCCTTTTAAATTTATCGCTCTAAGTTTTGCTTTTGCGAATTCGACACGGCGTCGAAACTTCCTGCAAAGTTTTGTTCAAACGATTGTGTAATTTGTTTGTAGATTGTCGGCTAAAACTTCGTCGGTTTTGATTGTTATCTACTTTCTTTGACGGCAAAGAAAGTAGCAAAGAAACCGCGCCTGCGCGGCGGGCGAGGAATAAGTTATCGCGTTGAATTTAGGTTGTCGAAATTTTTTTGGCCGACGGTATTTGCGTCACGCAAATGCGTCGGCAGAGGCCGTCATCCGTGACGGCCTCTTTTTTATTGACGCGATAAAATTTCATTGGACAATTTTGCCGAAGTCCGCAATTTTCGCAAGCAGGTTATCCGTCGACTTCAAAAGTGCCAGACGATTTTTCCGCACGGACAAATTTTCGTCCATGACCATGACCGAATCGAAGAACGAATCAATCGGCGCGGAAAGTTTTTTGAGCACGTCCAATGCGCCGAGAAAATCTTTTTTGTCAATCAGTTCGTCCGCCGCGACTTTGACGGCTTCAAACGCACGGAACAAAACTTTTTCCGCGTCGAGTTCAAAAAGTTTTTCGTCCATGTCAGTCGAGTCGGCTTTTTTCGCGAGGTTTGAAACGCGCACGAAAGATTGAATGACTTTCACGGCGTCGGGCGTCGCAAGGAATTGTTCAACGGCGGCTGCCTTGAGCGTCACGGCAAAAACGTCGTCCGCGTCGTCAAGCACCGCATCAATCACGTCGTAGCGCGTCGAATTCGACAAAACATTTTTCACGCGCAGGCGCATGAAGTCCGCAACTTCGCTTTGAATTTTTTCGCGACCGATTTTGTCCGTGATGTTGAGCAAATCCATTGCAAGTTCAACAATTTCGCGAATCGACACGGATTGACGAGCGGCAGTCAGTTGATTGACGATGCCCAAAGCTTGACGGCGCAGGGCAAACGGATCTTGTGAACCCGTCGGCACGAGTCCGCGGCTGAACGTCGCGACAATGTTGTCGATTTTGTCGGCGAGGCTCAAAATTTTTCCCGCCGTCGATTTCGGCTGAGCGTCGCCCGCAAATCGCGGCATGTAATGTTCGTCAATCGCCGCGCAGACTTCCGCCGCTTCGCCGTCAAGTTTAGCGTATTCGCGCCCCATGATGCCTTGCAGTTCGGTAAATTCGGTAACCATGCCGGTAACCAAATCGGCTTTGGAAAGTTGCGCCGCACGAATCGAATTAGCCCGTTCGTCCGCAGTGACGCCGAGCATGTCGGAAATTTTTTCGACGAGCTTAACAAGACGTTCGGTCTTTTCATAAACGGAGCCGAGTCCCTCTTGGAAAACAACGGTCTTAAGTTTGTCGCGGTGAGCTTCCAAAGATTTTTTGCGGTCTTCGTTGAAGAAAAATTGTGCGTCCTCCAAACGAGCTTTCAAGACGCGTTCATTGCCGTGTTGAACGATTTCAAGAAAATTTTTGCCGCCATTGCGAACGGTGATGAATAACGGCAAAAGTTTCCCGTCGCCGGTTTTCACGGGGAAATAACGTTGATGATCGCGCATTGGAGTTATCACGGCTTCGGCGGGCAGTTGCAAATATTTTTCCTCAAACGAGCCGGCGAGCGCGGTCGGATATTCGACGAGGTAAAGAACTTCTTCAAGTAAATCGTCGGTAATTTCTGCGACGCCGCCTTTCGACGCGGCAACTTCGTTAATCTGCGCGGTGATAAGTTCACGGCGTTTGTTTTGGTCGACGATGACAAAATTCTTTTCGCAGGCGGCAACGTAATTTTCCGCCGTCGAAATTTCAAAATCGCCCGTGCTCAAAAATCTGTGGCCGCGTGAAGTCCTGCCGCTTTTGACGTTGGCAACTTCAAACGGAATAATTTCGTCGCCGAAGAGCGCGACAATCCAACGCAACGGACGAATAAATTTAAAGTCCAAACTTCCCCAGCGCATGTTGTTCGGGAAACTCAAATCGCAAATAATTTTCGGCAGAAGCGTCGCGAAAATTTCTGCGGAAGATTTTCCCTGCTCACGAATCACGGCGTAAATATAACCGTCGCGGGTGATTAAATCTTCGGGGCGCACGTTATTTTTCTTCGCGAAACCAATCGCCGCTTTAGTCGGTTTTCCGTCCGCGTCGAAAGCAATTTTGGCGGAGGCACCGCGTTTTTCGTCCTCAACGTCGGCTTGACGTGCCGCAACATTTTCGACGAGCAAAGCCAATCTGCGCGGCGTGCCGAGCGTTTGAACGTCGCCGAATTCGATACGCGCTTCTTTGAGAGATTTTGTCGCCAAAGTTTTCAGCTGCTCCAAAATCGCGGGCATTGCGTGCGCGGGAATTTCTTCCGTGCCTATTTCCAACAACAAAGTTTTCGTGTCCATTACGCTTTCACCTCCGCAGATTTTTTCAGCAACGGATAACCGAGCTTTTCGCGCTGTTGCAAATAAACTTCCGCGCACATGCGAGCCAACTTTCTGACGCGTCCGATAAATGCCGTGCGTTCACTGACACTGATTGCGCCGCGTGCGTCCAAAAGATTGAACGTGTGCGAACATTTCAAAACGTAGTCATAAGCGGGATGAACGTAGCCAAGTTTTATGACGCGAACGGCTTCGGCTTCGTATTTCTCGAACAGATCGAACAACAAATTTTCGTCGCTCAAATCGAAAGCGTAACTTGTCTGCTCAAATTCGTTTTGATGGAACACGTCGCCATAAGTGACGCCTTCCGCCCATTGAACGTCATAAACATTTTCGACGCCTTGAATGTACATCGCCAAACGTTCAAGCCCGTATGTTATTTCGACGGCAACGGGTTTGACATCTTGACTGCCGACCTGCTGAAAATACGTGAACTGTGTAATTTCCATGCCGTCGAGCCAAACTTCCCAACCGAGACCCCACGCGCCCAAAGTCGGCGATTCCCAGTTGTCCTCGACGAAACGAATATCATGCTTCGCCGCTTCGATACCGATTGCCGCAAGTGAATCAAGATAAAGTTCCTGAATGTTGTCGGGCGACGGTTTCATTATCAACTGCAACTGATGATGCTGATAAAGTCGATTCGGGTTGTCGCCGTAACGTCCGTCCGCCGGTCTGCGCGAAGGCTCCGTATAAGCCACGTTCCACGGTTCGGGGCCGAGCACTCGCAAAAATGTAAACGGGTTCATTGTGCCCGCGCCTTTTTCCACGTCGTAGGGTTCAGCGATAATGCAACCCTTGTCCGCCCAGAATTTTTGCAGGGCGAAAACCAATTCCTGATATTTCAAACAAGAGACCTCCAATTCAATTAGGAATGCGTAATTCATAATGCGTAATGAAAAATTTTCGACACATTACTAATTGCTTTTTATAGCAAAAGCAACTGTCAATGTCAATTTTTGCCCATAAACAACGAGACCCCTCACGCCGACGCGAGGGGATTCGTTGAGGCAACGAGTGTCGATGCCGCACCCCACAGACGTGACGATTTATATATCTCTTAATCCACGTCGAACGCAGGGCACTTCTTCGAGGGAGTCCATTTTATCAACTAAAAAAATTTTTATCAAGTTGTGTTCCGATTTTTCCATAAAAATTATCACGACCGAACTCAGAGTTGCCGCAACCGTTCAAAAAAATTTCCCGCACTACGAATTCGCCGCGCCGTAAAATTTTTTGTACCACTCGGCAAAAGTTCTCAAGCCTTCGCGCAGGGAAGTTTTCGGGCGAAAATCAAAATCGCGTTCAAAATCTGTCGTGTCGGCAAAAGTTATCGGCACGTCGCCGGGCTGATTCGGCACAAGTTTTTTATGCGCGTCGAAGTCGTAATCGGCGGGCAAAACTTCTGCGCGGATTAATTCTTCCTGCAGAATTTCGACGAATTTCAACAAGTTGACCGGCTCACCGCGACCGAGATTGTAAATTTTGTGCGGCGGAAAATTTTCGGGCGCCTTGTCAATCACGCGGCAAAGTCCTTCGACAATGTCATCGACGAAAGTAAAATCGCGGGCACAATTCCCAAAATTATAAATCTGAATTTCTTCGCCGCGCAAAAGTTTGTTCGTGAATTTGAAATAAGCCATATCGGGACGCCCCGCCGCGCCGTAGACCGTGAAAAATCGCAAGCCCGTCGCCTTGAGCCCGTAAAGTTCGCCGTAACAGTGCGCCAAAAGTTCGTCGCTCTTTTTCGTGGCGGCATAAAGACTTATCGGGCTGTCGACGCGGTCGGTCGTGGCGAACGGAATTTTTTTGTTGCCGCCGTAAACGGAACTTGAACTTGCGTAAATCAAATGCGTAACATCAAAAATTCTGCAGGCCTCCAGCACGTTGAAAAAGCCGACAATGTTGCTTTGAATGTACGCGTCGGGATTTTCCGTGCTGTAACGGACGCCGGCTTGTGCCGCAAGATTTACGACGATTTCGGGGCGCGTTTCGGCGAAAACTTTATCGACGAAATTTTTATCGGCAAGATCTCCGCGAAAAAATTTCCATGCCGAATCGTTCAACGCGTCAATCAATCCGAGCCGATAACTTTTCAAGCCCGCGTCATAATAATTGCTCATGTTATCGACGCCGATTACGTTGTCAAATTTTTTCGCCGCCAAAAGTTTCAGCGTCAAATTTCCGCCGATAAAACCTGCCGCGCCCGTCACCAAAATATTTTTCACGTCGTCACCTCGCGATAAAAGCTGTCACGTTCAACGGGCGTGTAACCTGTTTCGGAAATAATTTTTCGCAGCGCGTCGACGGAAATGCCTGCGGAAGATTTTGCGCCCGCCGCGTGAATAATTTTTTCTTCGCCGATTGTGCCGTCCAGGTCGTCCGCGCCGAAACTCAAAGCCAGCTGAGCTATCGGCAATGTCAACATTACCCAAAACGCCTTGAAGTGATCGAAATTGTCCAGTGCCAGCCGTGACAGCGCAAGCATTTTTAAATCTTCCCACGAGTCGACGCGTCGCAGGTTGAATCGCTTGCCGAGTTCGGTATTTTCGGGGTGGAACGGGAACAACATCATCGCGACGAATCCGCCCGTTTCGTCTTGAAGTTCGCGAAGTTTGATTAAGTGGTCGACGCGTTCCGAAATTGTTTCGACGTGCCCGAACATCATCGACGCGTTTGTTTTCAAGCCGAGTTTGTGCGCCATCCGCATGACTTCAAGCCACTCCGCCGCCGAACATTTTTTCGGGCAAATAATTTCGCGCACGCGGTCTGATAAAATTTCGGCACCGCCGCCCGCCAAACTTGTGACGCCTGCTTGAATCAGTTCGCGCAAAACATCCGAAAAATTTTTGCCGCTCAACTTGCTGAAGTTCACGATTTCGACGGGCGTAAAAGCATTTATCCCGACATTCGGCAGAATTTTTTTCACGAGCTTGACGGCGTCGACGTAGTAAGAAAAATCTTTCGTCGGGTGAAGTGAACTTACAATGTGAATTTCGGAAATGTTTTTAACGTGCGCGGCATCATGAAGAATTTTTTCCACGTCGTCAAGTTCGAGCGTGAAGGCGCGATTGTCGCCGCTTTGACATTGAAACGCGCACAACGGACAATTCGCACTGCAAACGTTTGTTAAATTCACGTGGCGATTAATCGTGTAAAAAATTTTTTTGCCGGTCTTGCGTTCCTTCACGCGCCGCGCAGATTCCGCCAAATATAAAATGTCGTTTTCTTCGTAAAGCGTAAGAATTTCATCGGCGTTCAATCGTTGCCCCGAAGAAATTTTTTCGTGCGCCGAGTCCAAAATTTTCATGACAGAACCTCCGTTACCAACTTCGGAACACGTCCGGCATCGCGAATGATTTTAATAATTTCGTCTTCGGCAAGTGCACGCGGTGAAGTCGCGCCCGCGTCGTGCAAAATGTTTTCGCGGTGAATCGTGCCGTCAATGTCGTTCGCGCCGAAACTCAACGCAACCTGCGCGACGGGCACGGTGAGCATAACCCAATAAGCTTTGATGTTGCGGAAGTTGTCGAGCATGAGCCGCGAAATTGCAATCGTGCGCAAGTCGTCCCACATTGACGTTTGGCGAATTTCACTTTCAAGCGCGGTATTTTTCGGCAGAAACGGGAAGCAAATAAACGTTCGGAAACCGCCCGTTTCGTCCTGAAGTTCGCGAAGTTTGATTAAATGTTCCACGCGCTCCGACAAAGTTTCGATGTGCCCGTAAAGCATCGACGCGTTTGTAGGCAAGCCGAGTTTGTGCGCCGTGCGTGCGACGTTCAACCATTGGTCGGCAGTCGCTTTTTTCGGGCAAAGCAAATTTCGGACGCGATCGGTCAAAATTTCTGCTCCGCCGCCGGCAATCGCCTGAAGTCCGGCCGCTTTGAGTCGACGCAAAATTTCTTCGACGCTCAAGCCCGAAATGTTCGCGAAGTGCTGAATTTCGACGCCCGTAAAACCTTTGACGTACAGCGCGGGAAATTTTTTGTGCAACGTTTCGACGAACGCCAAATAATTTTCAAAAGTCCATTTCGGGTGCAGACCGCTGACAATGTGCAGTCCAATCAAATTCGGGTCGCGAGCCGCCTCCGTGACGAGATTAATCGCGTCGTCAATCGTCATTGCGTAGGCTCTGCGGTCGTCGTCGTCGCGCCCGAACGCACAAAATTTGCAACGCGACATACAAATATTAGTCAAGTTCACGTGGCAGTTGACGTTGTAAAGAACTTCGTCGCCGCAAATTTTTTTCCGCACGAAATCGGCCAGCGCGCCCAGCCAAGTCAATTCATTGCACGCAAAAAGTTTTTCGCCGTCTTCGCGAGTCAATCTTTCGCCGCGAAAAATTTTCTGTTCGATTTTCTCAAGATCTCCTCTGACAAACAAATTAAGTTGCCTCCCGTTGAATTAGTCGCGAACATTTTAGCACAGACGAAAAATTTTTTCGCGACGCGTGTAACAAAACTTGACGCTTGCCGTATAATGAATAAAAAGAAAACTCACGAACACTGAAAGGAAGTTATTACAATGGCAAAAGAAATTTTTGACAACGAAATCATGAGCGACGAAAAACTCGACAACGTTGCGGGCGGCACGGTTTCCGAAACGTATCAGTTGCGCAGTGCTATCGGTCAAGTTTACTTTGTGAAGAACGGTCAGCCCGCGCCGTTTTACACCTATCTTCCTGAAGACGAAGTCGCCGGCTATCTGAAAAAAACTTACAACATTGACGCAACGTTGAATTTTGGCGATTATGATCCGGCGTCTCACGATTATGTATCGGAGGGCGATCCGAACCAATACAGCATCAACGGAAAATCGCTCACTCACAAACAGGTTTTGGATATAATTAACATCGTCAACGGCAAATAAATTTTCGCGACGCGTGCAACAAAAATTGACGGTCGGCGTATAATGCACAGAAAACAAAATTGCGAACGAAAGAAGGTTATCACAATGGCAAAAGAAATTCTCGAAAACGAAATCCTCAGCGAGGAAGAACTCAACAACGTGGCGGGCGGCTCGTGGATGCAATTCACTGCCGACATGCTCGAAGCGCAAAAACGCGGCATTGCGGGCTTTGAAAAACTCGACTTCACTTTTACCGACACCAACAGCGACCTTATCAAAATGATTGGCGACGACAATTTGCGTCATCAGTACGTCGACAAAGTGGCGGCTGTCTTCGCGTCGCACGGAATCACCATGGAATATCACGGAAAAATTCTCGAAGACAACATCTACACCTATCAAGGCAAGCAAATCACCCGCGAACAGGCATGGAACATCGTCGACGGCAAATAAATTTTTCGCGACGCAGTTTGGTCTTCAAAAGAAATCAGTCTCTTACATAAATTTAAATGCTCGACGAAAGTCGGGCAAATTTTTTTTGTGACAACATTTGAACGCGGCGATAAACTTTGATTGACGAAAAAATCAAGCGCCCATTTTTTATTTTTGGATTCGGAGTCGCGTTGGGGTAAATCTGGAAAAATCTTAGAACGCGTGTTTACAGACGCTTGAGTAAAATGTGAATATGAGAAATCTTAATCATCGTTTCAGCGGATGACGTAAGTAACTCATAATCTTTGGAAAGCCGCCGTGAATGGTTGAGCCAAGCAAAGGTTCGCTCCACTATCCACCTTTTTGGCAATACTTGCCAATTGTGCGGCTTCAGTTTCTTCGATATTTCCACTCTCAAGCCGAAATATTTATGCGCCTCGTAAACGAAGGAGTCGCGATAACCGCCATCTCCGCATATTTTTTCCAAGTAAAAGTCGCCAAGCCCGTTGCCCAATAGCCCGTTTTCGTATCGTGCAAATTCGCTTTGTGAATCACGACCGACAAAAGACATCCAATATCGTCGGTGACTATCTGTCTTTTTACTCCTTTCGTTTTTTTCCCATGTCAAAGCCTTTCTGTTCGACAGCACCGGT
>JAFWFO010000032.1 GCA_017515635.1 Selenomonadaceae bacterium | reverse complement strand
TAATTCCTAATTCCTAATTGAATCGGCGGCTTTTCTTCACAAAGGAGAGTGCAACGAATGGCAAAAATTAAACACGCACCGATTTGCTTGATTATCATGGACGGCTGGGGCATCGGCAACGAAACCGACAAATTCAACGCGATTCAAGTCGGCAACACGCCCGTTCTTGACGAACTGATGAAAAAATATCCCACCGCGAAACTGCAGGCGTCGGGCGAATATGTCGGTCTTCCCGACGGACAAATGGGCAACTCCGAAGTCGGTCACATGAACATTGGCGCGGGCAGAATCATCTATCAGCCGCTGACGAAAATTACCAAAGCGATTCGCGACGGTGACTTTTTCGAGAATAAAGCTCTTGTCGACGTCATGGACAAAGTCAAAGCTTCGGGCGGCGCACTTCACCTGTTCGGACTTGTTTCGCCCGGCGGCGTTCACAGCCACACGCAACATCTTTACGGCTTGTTGGAAATGGCGAAGAAAAAAGATCTCGCGAAAGTTTACGTCCACTGCTTCCTTGACGGCCGCGACGTGCCGCCCAGTTCCGCCGCTGAATATCTCGCCGAACTTGAGGCAAAAATCGCTGAAATCGGTATTGGTCAAATCGCCGTAATTTCCGGCCGCTACTACGCAATGGACAGAGACAAACGTTGGGATCGCGTGCAAAAAGCTTACGACGCCATTGCCAAAGCCGACGCCCCGCGAAAAACTTCTGCGGCTGATGCAATTCATTCGTCCTATGACGCAAAAATTACCGACGAATTTGTTGACCCCGTGGTTATCGGCGACTATAACGGCATTAAAAAATCTGACGGCGTGATTTTCTTCAACTTCCGCCCCGACCGCGCTCGCGAATTGACGCACGTTTTCACCGACAAAACTTTTGAAGGCTTCCCGCGTGTCGAAGAGCTTGTCGGAATTCCGTTTGCGACAATGACGCAATACGAAGAAGGCTTGAACGTCGACGTTGCCTATCCGCCCGAAAGCGTCACTAACGGCCTCGGCGAAACTATCAGCAAAGCGGGCTTGACTCAGCTTCGTATCGCCGAAACCGAAAAATATGCTCACGTCACTTTCTTCTTTAACGGCGGTGTTGAAGAACCTTACGCGGGCGAAGACAGAATCCTTGTCCCGTCCCCGAAAGTTGCGACTTACGACCTCAAGCCCGAAATGAGTGCGCCGACTGTCACGTTGAAAGTTGCGGGCGCGATTCTCTCCGAAAAATACGACTTCATCATTTTGAACTTTGCAAACGGCGACATGGTTGGTCACACGGGCGTTATGAAAGCAGCCGTTCAGGCCGTCGAGACTGTTGACGTTTGCGTCGGCATTTTCGTCGAGTGCATGAAGAAAGTCGGCGGCGAAGTTGTCATTATCGCTGACCACGGCAACGCCGATCAAATGTTCGATTACAAACTTAAAGAGCCGTTCACCGCGCACACGACAAATCCCGTGCCGATTATTGTTGTCAGCGACCGCGTTGCCGAAGTCAAAGACGGTGCACTTTGCGACGTTGCTCCGACGCTCCTCACAATGGCGGGCATGGAAATTCCTGCCGAAATGACGGGCAAATCTCTTGTCACGATGAAATAACTTTCTGCGTCTAAAAATATTTTTGGCGACGGCAAAACAGTTAGGAGTGTGGAATTAGGAGTTAGGAGTTAAATTTTCATCGACAATTTCTAATTCCTAACTTCAAACTCCCAACTAAATTGTCGTCGCCGATTTTTTTGAGGTGATTGGCATGAAAAAATTTTTTGCGGCGTTGACGATCTTGTTGTGTCTGTTGACGGCGACAACCGTTTTCGCGAAAAGTGCAGACGAACAGCGTACGGAAATTAACGCGCTCCATGACAGGACGCTTAAAAACCTTTACGCAAAATTTCCACACGCCAACCGCGTCATCGATAATTGTTACGCTTATGCCACGCTGTCGAACACGGGCATTAAGATCGGCATTTTCGGTGACGCTCACGGGCGCGGCGTCGCGATAAACAATGACACGGGCGAACGCGTTTATCTGAAAATGAACGAACAATCGGCGGGTATCGGTCTGGGCGTCAAGGAATACGATTTGATTTTCGTGATTAGTTCTCGCGAAGCTTGGGACGATTTTCTTGCGGGCAAAATTCGATTCTCGGCAGAGGCGGACGCGGCGGCAAATGACGGTGTGACGGGTGCCTCAATGGAAGGTGCCACTTACGTTGCGCCGGGCGTTTGGGTTTACCAGATGACGACCAAAGGGGTTGCGCTTGAGGCGACGATTAAAGGCATGAAAATTTGGCGCGACAAAAAACTCAGCCCCGATAATTAAGCCAAAAATTTGAACGAAAAAATTTCCTCGTCACAGCGGCGGGGATTTTTTGTTGAAAACTACGCGACATTATGATAAACTTCATAAAAAATTTTTCGGGAGTGCCGACGGTGAACGACGAACTCAAATCAAAAATCATGGGCTTCTTGCGCCGCGACCTCGACGAAATTCGCAAGCATAAACGTCGCACGATTGCAATGGCGGTGGTTGTCCTTGTGGGTTTGATATATTCTTGGAAGCCCGAAGGCGCGAACGTCGAAGAAATTGATTTGAGCGACACACCGCCCGTCACGAAAGATTTGCCCATACAACAACTTCCCGACAAAAAAATTCCCGCACAAGTTCCCGAAAATCTTACCGGCGTCAAAATCGTCACGGGCGCGAACAACGAACAACTTTTTGTCGGTGACCCGTTCGCGGGCATCGAAAAGCCGAAACCTCCGCCGCCTAAGCAAGTCGAACCGCCGAAAACCGAATTGCCAAAAATTCCGCCGCCGAGTCAACCGTTGCAACAGCCGCCGAAAGTTGAGCCGAAAGAAAAAATTATTTTGACGGGCACGGCAATAAGCGGCGACAACAAAACTGCAATGTTTCTGCGCGACAAGCAAACGGAATTTTTGACGGTCGGCGAAGAGATCGGCGGACGAATAATTTCCGACATCACGCCCGATTTCGTGACGTTCGCGGACGGCAAGCGTGTCTATCTGCAAAAGGAGCTGAACTGATTGAAGCTGAAGAAATTTCTGCCGTTGCTTATGTCGGCAACTTTTTTTTTGCCCGCACAGATTCAAGCCGCGCCAATGACACTCAGCGTGCACGAGGCGGATTTGCGCTCAACAATTATGCTTGTCGCGAAAACCGGCGGGCTTAACGTGTCAATCGACGATTCAGTCAAAGGAACAATTTCCGTGTCGCTGTCGAACGTTGAGCCGACAAAAATTCTGGAGATTATCACGAAGACAAAAAATCTTCAGCTCATCCAAGACGCAGGTATTTTTATCGTTACGGCAAATTTAAAACCTGCCGTGCTCATGCAAAGTTACGTTATACCGATAAAATATGGCGACGCGTCAGTTTTGCGCAAGGCAGTTTTTAAAGTACTCGATATTAATCCTGAAGAAAACAACAGCCGCGTCGAAAAAATGGAAGTCGTGTCAAAAGACAAAAATACTCGCACGTATTATTTTTCCACGTCTGAGGATAAGGACGAGGACGACCCGCGCTCTAAAAGAGTTTATATCAATCCCGAAGTGAACGCGCTGATTTTGTTTGGGACGCCCGCCGAATATGAACGCGTTAAAAATCTTTTGGCGACGCTCGACGTTGAGTTAAAGCAAGTTTCCGTTGAGGCAAAATTTTTAATCGTCAATAAGGAAGAAAGTAAAAATCTCGGTATCGAATGGTTTTGGTCAAGCTTGCCGCAATATCCCGAACGTACAATCAGTTACGAACCTATCGAAAATATATACGGTGACGTAATTGGGTATCGCGAGGTAGAAACTATTTCTCGCAGATACAGTAACGACACGGGTTACGGTATCATTCAATTCGGCAGAGGTCCTTCGGGCAATCCGTTTGAATTTTATTACGGCGCGCAGATTAATGCACTCGTCACCGACGGCAAGGCGAAAATTCTTTCCCGCCCGAACGTCATGACAGTTCAAGGGCGCGAAGCCGTGATTTATGTTGGTAACACGGTGCCTGTCGAAAAAACCGAAAGGTCGGAGTTAGTAACAACTTCCTCATATGAATATCGCGACGCGGGAATAAAGCTGAAGTATACGCCGCGAATCAACGCCGACGGTACAATAACTGCAAAACTTTATACTGAAGTCAGTACGCCCATATATGACGAGAAGACAGGAGCTTACAGATTTAACGTGCGAACGGCCGACACGACCGTCACCGTGCGCGATGGCAAGCCAATGGTTATCGGCGGACTTATCGGCGCGGAGGAAGAAAAAGCCGTCAGCAAAATTCCATTCCTTGGCGACTTGCCGATTTTGGGCGCACTGTTCAGAAATCACCGCAAAAGTAAATCCGAATCCGAACTTATAATTTTTTTGACGGCGCACGTGCTTAACGCGGGCGAAGTCGATAGCCCTTTCATGAGGCGAGACGATGACTTATCCGATAAACCTTGACGTTGCGGGAAAATCCTGCGTCGTTGTCGGCGGCGGAAAAGTTGCCCTGCGGAAAATTCGCGGACTGTTGGAAGCCGGCGCACGTGTCAAAGTCATTGCTCCCGAAATCTGCGCGGAAGTCGAAGAACTTTTCAAACGCGGAGAAATTTTTTTGACGCGAGAAAATTTTTCTGCCGGACTTTTGGGCGACGAACTTATTTTAGTTGCGGCGACGAATTCACCCGAAATTAATCGACAAGCTTGCGAGGCGGCTCAGGCGCGAAAAATTTTGGTCAACGTCGTGAACAATACGGGCGGCAATTTCAACGTGCCGTCACGAATCCGACGCGGTGATTTTTTATTGACGATCTCGACGGGCGCGAATTCCCCGGCGTTCGCAAAATTTGTGCGGCGCATGTTGGAAACGGAACTCGACGAAAATTTCGGCGCAGGTCTCGAAATAATTTCGCGGGCACGGCGGGAAGTTAAACGACTTTTGCCGAATCAATCTGCGCGTGAAAAATTTTGGCGAGAAATCTTGACGGCGGAAGTTTGGCAACTTTTAAAATCAGGTGAACTCGACAAGCTGGAGGAACAAATTAATAATGCACTTAAAACTTTTGGGGCTCAATCACCGCACGGCACCGATTGAAGTCCGCGAAAAATTTTCTATCGACAAGGACGCACTGCGACGCGGGCTTGAAAATCTCGACGGCTACGACGGCTTGAGCGAGGCGGTTATTTTGTCCACATGCAACCGCACGGAAATTTACGCGGTCACCGAGGACGACTGCGGCGACAGCGTCCGACAATTTTTAAATGATTTAATCGGCACGGTCGTCGACGAAAAATTTCTGTACGAATTCAACGACGAAGCTTGTGCGAAACATTTGTTTGAAGTTTCAGCGGGGCTTGATTCGTTGATTCTCGGCGAAGGACAAATTTTGTCGCAGGTCAAGGAAGCTTACACGACGGCGAAAAATTCTGCGGCGACGGGCACAATTTTAAACACGCTTTTTCATCGGGCGATAGCGGCGGGCAAGGCGGTTCGCACGGAAACTCGAATCGCTTGCAATTCAATTTCGGTCAGCTCGGCGGCGGTTGATTTGGCGATAAACGTTTTGGGCGGCGTGGAAAATCGCAGTGCATTAATTTTCGGCGCGGGCAAAATGGCTCAGCTCACGGCGCGACATTTGCTTGATCACGGCTTGAAAAAAATTTTCGTGGCGAATCGTCACATCGAACGTGCGCAAGAAATGGCGTCGAAAATCGGCGGGCAGGCCGTCCCGTGGGAAGATGCCTTCACCGGCGCGGCGAACGTCGACATAATCATCACGTCCACGGGCGCACCGCATTACGTCGTTAAGCCGTGGCAAACTCAACAGCTCATGACTCGGCGCGACGGGCGCGGAATTATTTTCGTCGACATTGCCGTTCCCCGCGACGTTGACCCCGAAGTCGGCAAAATTAAAGGCGTCACGCTTTACAACATTGACGACCTTGAAAGCGTTGTGGAAAAAAATTTGCAGGCGCGGCAACGTGAAGCCGAAATCGCGAAAACCATCGTCGCCGAACACGTGGCGACCGTTATGGAGAGATTTAAGTATTTGAAGTTTCAACCGCTCATGGCGAACTTGTCCGAACGTGCCGAAAAAATTCGCGGGCGTGAAATTCGTCGCGTGGCGGGCAAACTTCCGAATTTGAGCGACGACGAGCGAAAAGTTGTCGACAGAATGACGCGGCGAATCGTCCGAAAAATTTTGCGAATGCCGATGATGAAGCTCAACGCCTCCGCCGGCACTGACGCCGAAAATTTTTACGCGCAGGCAATGCGGGCACTTTTTACCGACGAGGTGAATTATCTTGCAGAAAATTAAAATCGGGACGCGAGCAAGTCGATTGGCGTTGTGGCAAGCGGAATTCGTGGCGGCTCAACTGAAAAAATTTTTCCCCGCGCTTGAAGTCGAACTGGTTCACGTGCACACGACGGGCGACAAAATTCTTGACGCGCCACTTGCGAAAATCGGCGGCAAAGGTCTGTTCACCAAAGAACTCGAACTGCAACTTGCACACGGCGAAATTGATTTGGCGGTTCACAGCTTAAAGGACGTGCCGACAGATTTGCCTGCAGAATTTCAAATTGCGGCGATAACTCGGCGTGCGCAACCGTTCGATGCGTTCGTCAGCGAAAAATTTTCGTCATTCGCCGAACTGCCCGAAGGTTCAATCGTCGGGACATCAAGCTTGCGGCGGGCGGCTCAGCTGTTGAATCGACGCCCCGATTTGCGGATAAAAAATCTGCGCGGCAACGTAGAAACTCGGCTGAAAAAATTGGACGCGGGCGAATTCGACGCAATAATTTTGGCGGCGGCGGGACTTGAGCGACTCGGTCACGCGACACGAATCGGCGAACTTTTACCCGAAATAATTCCCGCTGCGGGACAAGGCGCGCTGGCAATAGAGATTCGCACGGGCGACAAAAAAATTTCCGAACTTGTCGGCAAGCTTAATGACACGGAAACTTTTTCGGCGACGACGATTGAGCGGGAATTTTTGCGCGAAGTCGGCGGCAGTTGTCAAGTTCCCGTCGGCGTGTTCGCTCAAGTTGACGGCGATAAATTAAATGTTCGTGCGCTGATTTCGTCGATTGACGGTCAACGCGTCGTCAAAAATTCCGTGACGGTTCCGCTTACCGAAATTGAAGATCTCGGAAAAACTTTGGCAACGAATTTGCTTGACGCGGGCGGCAGAAAAATTCTCGACGATTTATAATTCGGGCGTCGTGCTATAATAACGGCGGGAATGGGGAAATAGCAGATGAGCGACTACGAATACAAAAGAGAAAAATATGACTTTGTGGCGTTTCGTGTCAAAAAAGGCGGGAAGGCGCAACTGCAAGCGCGGGCGGCAGATTTGGGAATGAGCCTTGCGGGATTTTTGACGGCGGCGGCGGAAAATTTCAACGGTTGGGGTGACGAATTCATTGCACGGCACAGCGGAGAAATAGCGGAGACAAATACGGTCGGCGAAAAAATTCCTATCGAAGACAAGGCAGAACATTCGTCACAGCAAATCACGGGCGAAGAATTAAAACTCCTCACAATCTTTAAAAGTCTGCCGCCCAAAACTCAAAAAAACTTGCTCAAATTTCTTGAATCGCTGCAGGATTGAACAAACCGACGCTTGCATTTCAGGAGGTTGATTTATGTATAAAAATTTTTCGGAATATCCCGCGCCGCAAGTTTATCGCGTGGAAAATCAAGCGGCGTATTTCGACCCCGTGCGCAAGAAATTGGTTTTCGTCACGCCCGAAGAAACCGTCCGCCAACGTCTGATTCCGTGGTTGCTCGGTGAAATTGGCGTGCCCGAAAAATTTTTGCGCGTCGAAGGAAAATTTTCCCGTTACGGTCTCAACGTCAAAACCCGCGCAGATTTCATCATTGAGGCCTGCGACGTTAAAGAAAATTCGATTTATCCGGTCGCCATTATCGTCTGCAAGTCGCCCGAAATTGAACTTGACGACAATGCTTTTCGGCAAATGTTTCACTACGCCGCCGATTTGGGTTGCGAGTTTTGTGCGTTGACAAACGGTGCGGATTTTTTTTGTTATCGTTTCGACGGCGAAAAAAATCTTGAGCTGGACGAAATGCCGACTTACTCGCAAATGACGAGCTAAAATTTTTGACGTTGCGGGCGGTATCGGTTATAATCCCCGCGTGCCAAAATTATTGAAAGGAGTTTCTTATATGGCAAAATCAGGTAAGGCGTTTATTTTTTTCAACTGCGACGCCGGAAAAAGCGAAGCCTCGATGAATATTTTTTACAATCGGGCGGTCTACAAGGACACGAAAACTTCGCGCAAAAATCTTTGGAAAAAAATTCGCGAGGAATACGGCGCGGAACGAATTCAGATTGCGTCTGAAAATCTTTCCGCCGTCGAAAACGCGATACTCGAAGGCGATCCCGTCGAAGCCGGCAATTTTATCCAATTCGGCGCGATTTGTGCGGTTGACTGCTATTGAAAAATTTTTTG
Organism: Selenomonadaceae bacterium; assembly: GCA_017515635.1. Lineage (GTDB taxonomy): Bacteria > Bacillota > Negativicutes > Selenomonadales > Selenomonadaceae > Quinella. Next base: position 9,518 of record JAFWFO010000032.1, on the reverse strand, counting down.
AGGTTTCCCAATGGCAGCAAAAAAAATCGCACTATTCATCGACGCAGACAACGTTTCGGCAAAATTCGGCAAGCAGATTATTGACGAGTTGTCGCGACGCGGCGAAATTTTTATTCGGAGAATTTACGGCAACTGGGAAAAAAGTATTCTTCACGGCTGGAATGAATGCATTTTGAATTTTTCGTTGCGTGCCGTTCAGCAAACCGATTTCGTCGCGGGCAAGAATGCGACCGACATGAGTTTGACGATTGACGCAATGGACGTTCTTTACGGCGGGCGGGCTGACATTTTCGCGCTGGTCTCGAACGACAGCGATTTCACGCCGCTTGCAATTCGTCTTCGCGAAGGCGGAATTAACGTCCTCGGCTTGGGCAACGGTCATGCCGCAAATTCTTTCCGCATGGCGTGCAGTGAATTTATCGACTTGGACGCGCCGCCCGTTGAGGAAAAATTTCCGACGGAACAAATTTCCAAACCCGTCAAGAAAAAATCCGCGTCCAAAGAAAATTCGCCCGTGCAACTGAATTTGTTCGATGACGAAAAAAAAGTTGTCGAACTCAAGCCGCCGACTTCCCCGCCCGAAAAAATTTCTTCGCCAAAAGTTGTCACACCCGCGCAGGTTCAACCGGTTGTGAAAGTTTCGCCCGTCACGAATCCTAAAGTCGTTTCGTTGAGCGAACGTCAACTGCAAAGCGAGCGCGACAAAAAAATTCAAAAGCTCCATGATATTTTACGCGAGACGGCTCAAATACATGGCGGGACGACGGGATTTCTTTTGTTGAATTTCGCCGGACAAGAAATTAAACAACAAAATCTCGGCTACGGCGTGAAAGATTTCGGATTCGGCACCTTAAGAAATTTCGTTGAGGCGTTCCCGAAACTTTACGAAGTTCAAACGACGAATAACCAGGTCAGTTACCGTTGCAAGACTTCGGATACCGCTGAACAAAAACTTCGGCAGTTGCATGACATTTTTCGTGATACGGCAAAAGTTCATGCGGATACTAATGGCTTTGCGGATTTGAGTCGGGCGGGAAACGCTCTTTCGCAAAAAAATCTCAGCATTAAAGGTTCGGGGTACAGCACGTTACAGAAATTTATTGCGGCGTTTCCGAAACTTTACGAGATAAAAAAATCAGGCAAAATTATCCGCTACCGTTGCCGTGAAAAATAAATTGCGCCAAAAAATTTTGTCGGAATAATCTGCGGGCAACGTAGACAAAAACAGTGGCGTAATGTATAATTCTGAATATTATTCTGCAAAAGGAGGAGGCTCATTTACAGGGCGTCCTTTTTTTGCGAACGGAGCGGTTTAATCCAGACTCCAACAAAAAAAATATATTTGAGGAGGAGAAGTGATTCACTTGGCAAGATTTTTTCTTTTCTGTGGTAAGGAGGTTTTATCATGAGTGACGGAGGCGGTTCGGCATTTGCCGTAGCGCAACAGATCGGTAAGTCTTTGTTCCTGCCGATTGCCGTATTGCCGTTCGCGGGCGTTTTGTTGGGTATCGGTGCATCGTTCTCGAATCCCACGACAATCGCGGCTTACGGCTTGGAATCTGCATTGCATCCCGGTAGTGCGCTGTTTAGTTTCATGCTGATTTTGTCAAACGTCGGCGGAGCGATTTTCGGTAACTTGCCGTTAATTTTCGCGCTGGCGGTTGCTCTCGGTATGGCGAAAAAGGAAAAAGGTATCGCCGTCCTTGGTTCAGCAATTTTCTATCTTGTCATGTTGACGACGATTCACGTCTTCCTTGGTCTTGACGGCTCGATTCATGCCGACGGTTCGATTGATTCAAGCGTCAAAGAAGGCGCGATAACGTCAGTACTCGGTATTGTCACGTTGCAGATGGGCGTTTTCGCCGGTATCATTACGGGCTTGATTGCGGCTGAACTCTGTAACCGTTTTTACAAGACGCAACTTCCGCCCGCGTTTTCGTTCTTCGGCGGCACGCGTTTTGTCCCGATCGCCTGCATGATTTTCGGTATCGTGACGGGCGTCATCATGTATTTCGTTTGGCCGTTTATCCAAAACGGTATCTTCGCTCTCGGCGGCGTCGTTCAATCGGCGGGCTACTTCGGAACATTCTTCTTTGGTTGCTGCGAACGTGCGTTGATTCCGTTCGGCTTGCACCACATTTTCTATCTGCCTTTCTGGCAGACGGGTCTCGGCGGTACTGCCGTTATCGACGGACAAACCGTCATGGGCGCGCAAAACATTTTCTTCGCGGAATTGGCTTCCCCGAACACGGAACATTTCTCGGTTGACGCGGCTCGTTTCTTGATGGGTAAATTCCCGTTCATGATGGCCGGTCTTCCGGCGGCGGCGTTCGCAATGTACACCTGCGCACGTCCCGAAAAGAAAAAAGCTGCCGGCTCGCTGTTGTTCTCGGTCGGTTTGACTTCGTTCCTTACGGGTATCACCGAACCTATCGAATTCACGTTCCTGTTCCTCGCGAAAGAATTGTTTGCAATTCACGTTTTCTACGCGGGCTGCTCGTTTGCGGCGTGCCACTTCCTCGGCATTGCAATGGGTACGACATTCTCCGACGGTTTGATTGACTTCATTCTGTACGGCGTCCTGCCCGGTCAAGCAAAAACCAACTGGATGATGATGTTGCCGCTGTTCGCAGTATTCGCGGTAATTTACTTCATCACGTTTAAATTCTTTATCCTGAAATGGGATCTCAAGACTCCGGGTCGTGAAGCTGACGACGAGGAAGTCAAGATGATGTCCAAAGCCGATTATCAGAAAGCTACGGGCGTCGGCGTTGCCGGCGGCGGCGCAGGTTCTGCGGCTCTTGCAAGCCTTACACCTGACCAGCAAAAATCCGCGACGATTCTCGGCGGTGTCGGCGGCGTTGATAACGTTACCGAAATCGACTGCTGTGCAACTCGTTTGCGCTTGACGTTGGTTGACGGCTCCAAAGTCAACGAAGCTGTTTTGAAATCCACGGGCGCGGGCGGCGTCGTCATTAAAGGCAACGCAATTCAAGTCATTTACGGACCGAGCGTCACGATTGTTAAGGCGAACTTTGAAGAATTCGTCGAAGACATCCGCGCAGGCAAGATTGATCGTTCGATCCTCGAAGGTGCAATCGGCGGCGGCGGTGCTGCGGCGGCTGAACCCGAAAAACCGAAAATGCAAGATGCAACTTTCGGCGCGCATTTGACGGGTCACATGATGCTTATGAACGAAGTTCCCGACGACGGCTTTGCTTCCCGCGCAATGGGCGACGGCGTTGCTGTCGAACCGACTGAAGGCAAACTCGTTGCTCCTGCGAACGGCACGATTACGCTTATCTTCCCGACGAAACACGCGATTGGCATGGTTACCCCCGAAGGTGCGGAACTGTTGATGCATATCGGTATCGACACGGTTAAACTCAACGGCGAGCACTTTGAAGTTCATGTCACCGACGGTCAGGAAGTCAAACGCGGCGACTTGCTTGTCACGTTCGACATTCCTGCAATCAAGAAAGCGGGCTACCCCGTCACCACTCCGCTTATCGTCACCAACTCTTCGGCTTACGGCACTGTTCGTCCGCTCAAGACAGGCGATGTCAAAGCCGGCAGCGATGACTTGCTTGAAGTCCTCGGCTGATTTGTTCAAGTTTCCAATTTCCGAGTGAATAACGTTCTTCCTTAATCTCAGCCCGTCGAAAAAAATCGGCGGGCAACTTTTTTTGAGGTGACAAATTTGACAGCTTACATAAAAACTGCGGCGATGATTACGTTTTGCATATTCATTCCGCCGCTCGGTTGGTTTTTGATGTACAAATATTCGACGTTCGACAAGCGCACGAACGTTATCGTTGCCGCCGCGTGCTTTGCGTTTTTCGTCTACGCGAACATGACGGCGGGCAACCTTGCGCTTTTCGGCGGAGAAAATACCATCGGGCAGGGAATCGCTCCCGAAACTTTTAGAGAGAAATTTAACGTTGCCGCCCAAAAAACTCGCGCTTCGGATTTGAAATTGACGATTGACGCGCCGTTTACACTTGACGGGAAAAATTTCAGTCACGAATTCACGCCGAATCTTAAACTTGTCGGCACCGTCGACGACGAAGGAAATATTTCCGAGCTGAAAGTTTTTGCCGAACCGAAAAATCAAGACGAATCATTTCAAGTTATCAACGTGCTTGGACTTTTAATCGCGACGTTTAATCCCGAACTCGACGCCGAAGATCGCGGCGAAGTTCTGCGCGATTTGCGAATGCTCAAAGAAGTTTCCACCGAGGGCAGTTACGATTGGACGACCGACCGCAGAGGCGTGACTTATTCCGTGCACAGCGACGCGGGCAAGTCGACGTTTACCGTGACGCCGCAATAAATTTTCTGCACGAAAAAATTTTGCGTCACCGACACGCTCAGATGAAATGAAAAATTTTAGCTCGTTCCAAATTTTGGGCGGGCTTTTTTAATCAAATTCTCGGACGGCGCGACGATTATTTTTGTGCAAGTGATTTGACAGACAAAAATTTTTCGGAGGCTGATTATCATGAAAGAATTGTTCAAAGTTCTCGGTAAAGCGGCACTCGGTGACAAGTTTGAAGACTTGAAAAAACTTAAAGCCGTGCGCGACGAATTTCGCGGCTTCAGCGATCAAAAGTTGATTGAAATTTGCAGACACGACGCCGGCATCAAACGCAGAGTTGCGGTTTTCGTCTTGAAAGAGCGTCGCCGGCAACGTGACGTTGCATCCAATTTGTTTAGCCGCTAAATATTCCGTTGTTATCGAAAAAAATCCCCGTCACGTCGGCGGGTTTTTTGTTGCTACGAAAAAATATTTCCAAAAACACGGCAGGCGTTGTATAATCTGCAAAGTTTATTTTTAGGAGGTAGAAATTTTTGAAGATGAACGGAGCAAAGGCACTCCTTGAGAGCCTGAAACGAGAAGGCGTCGATTTGGTGTTCGGCTACCCCGGCGGCGTCGTGCTGAAACTTTACGACGAGATTTATAAAATGAAGTTCCCGAACATTTTGACGGGACACGAACAAGGCGCGGTTCATGCGGCTGACGGATACGCACGAGCAAGCGGCAAAGTCGGCGTAGTTATCGCGACGAGCGGCCCCGGTGCGGCGAATTTAATCACGGGCATTGCCACGGCGAACATGGATTCAATCCCGCTGGTTTGCATCACGGGGCAGGTCGCCAATCCCGCTATCGGCAAAGACTCTTTCCAAGAAGTCGACGTTTGCGGCATCACCACGCCGATAACAAAACACAATTACCTTGTCAAAGACGTGAACGAATTGCCCCGCGTCGTCAAGGAAGCGTTTTTCATTGCGAAAACCGGTCGCCCCGGCCCCGTGTCGATTGACATTGCGGCGGACGTTTTCAATACCGAATTCGATTTTGAGTACCCCGAAGAAATTAATCTGCGCGGCTACAGCGGAAAATATCCCGTCAACGAAAAATCCGTTGATGAAGTCGTCAACGCGATTGAAACTTGCGAACGCCCGTTGATTTTTGTCGGCGGCGGCGTGACGGGTTCCGAAACTTCCGACGATCTGCGCAAAATTGTTTCGCGACTCGGTTGCCCGTCAACTTCGACGCTTATGGGACTCGGTTGCATTGACGCGGACACTGAAGGTTATCTCGGATTCGCGGGAATGCACGGCTCATACGGCGCGAATATGGCGATTCAGGCTTGCGACTTGCTTTTGTGTATCGGAATGCGTTTCAGCGACAGAGTGACGGGACGCATAAAAGATTTTGCTCCGAACGCGAAAATTGTTCACTTCGAGCTTGACCCCGCCGAAGTCAACAAAAACGTTCAAGCCGATTTAAAAGTTTTGGGCGATTTGCGTTACTCCTTGCCGATGTTGCGCAACAAGCTTGAAGAATCGTTGACGAACTTCCACGAAAAATTTTCCGCGTGGAAAACTCAAGTCGTCGAAAAAGGCAACGAGCATCCTTTCAGCTGGACGGACGAAGACGACAAAATTAAACCGGGCGCGCTCATCACGAAAATCAGCGACCTTTGCGACGAAAACACAATCGCCGTTACCGATGTCGGGCAACACCAAATGTGGGCGGCGCAATTTTTCAAGTCACGCAAGCCACGACAATTTTTGACTTCCGGCGGTCTCGGAACTATGGGCTTCGGACTTCCCGCAGCTATGGGCGCAAAACTTGCTTGCCCCGATAAAAACGTTGTCTTGTTCACGGGCGACGGCTCAATCATGATGAACATTCAAGAACTTGCGACGATTGCCGACCACGACATTGATATAAAAATTGTCATTGTCCACAATTTTATTCTCGGCATGGTCGGGCAGTGGCAAAGATTATTTTACAGCCATCACTATTCGGCGTCGGAACTCAAGTGCAAGCGCGATTTCGTAAAAATTGCCAACGCAATGGGAATTCGCGGCTATCGGCTCACGAAGGCGGAAGAACTCACGTCGGACTTGCCCGAAATTTTTTACTCGAAGGGCGCGGCAGTCATTGATGTTTTCGTCCCCGAAGAAGAAAACGTTTTGCCGATGGTGCCCGGTGGCAAGCGGCTTGATCAAATGGTTCTCGGTAAGGAGTGAACGTCATGCAAAAATATTTTTTGGCAGTGCTGGTCGAAAATAAACCCGGTGTTTTAACGCACGTTTCCGGATTAATCAGCCGCCGCGCTTTCAATATCGAATCAATTTCCGCAGGCTACACCGAAGAGCCGTCGGTTACGCGAATCAATATCGTCGTCAGCGTCGAATCCGAAAACGAACTTGATCAAGTCGTCAATCAGCTGAGTAAACTTATCGACGTGATTAAAATCGTCAACTTGAGCAAGTCGCCTTCGATTGAGCGCGAACTCGTCATGATTAAAGTTCGTGCCGACAAAAAGACCCGCGCAGATTTGGTCAGCGTCGTTGACATTTTCCGTGCGCAAATCGTCGACATTACCAGCGAAAACATTGTAATTGAGTTGACGGGCAGTCAAAGCAAAATCGACGCGATTTGCGAAGTCTTGAGCGATTATGAAATTGTCGAGATTGCGCGAACGGGCACGATTGCATTGTCGAGAGGCCCGATACCCGTTAAGCAAATGTGATGCGAAAAATTTTTCTGATAATCTTCACGGCGATTTTAATTTGCGGTTGCGGGCAAAAAATTCAGACCGTGCCGCCGTTGCCCGTGATGATTCCGACTTCGCCCGAAAGTTTCGACACAGATGTTTATTTCGACGCGACAGTTTCAATGCGCGGTTTCACGACGAACGCGGCGGGCAACGTCTACATAACTCTGCCCGACCTTTTGGGCGATTTGTGCGGAACGACGGGCACGGTAAACTTTTTCGCGTTCGGTGAACAAATTTTTCAACTTGACGGCAGAAGTTATCGACAATTCACGACGCCAGAAGTTTACGTCGAGGCGATAACTTCCGTTGCCAACGTCGTCGACCGCGCAGACACTTCGCACCTGTCAATTATCGTTACGGATTTGTTCGAGAGCGACGCCGATTGGTCATTCGTCACGCAAAAGATTCGCGAAAAATTTTTTGCCGCACATTTGACGGTTGCCGTTATCGGGATTCGCAATTCGTTCGCGGGCGAAATTTTTGACGTGGGATTGAGCGCGGCGAAGTTCAATTACAATTCTTTCGACGACCCGAATCGCTATCGCCCGTTTTATCTGTTGGTTTTGGGACGCGATGACGCCGTCAAAAATTTCCTGCGCAAATTCAACGAACGCCAAACTTTGCCGAACGACACGGGATATTTGTTGCTGTCGGAAAATCTTTCGGATGCGGATTTTTCGACGTTTGAGCTGAGCGAAGTCGAAAATTTTTATTCGGACGACACGTTGGGGCTTGACGGGCGAATTAAAGAATTCGGCTTGGACAATTTCGCGGACGCGGCGTCGTTCATGGTGAATTGGACTTACCAACCGACTTTGGGCGAATGTCCGCTGGATTTGTCGCAAGTTGAAACGTTCGCGGAAATTTTTTCGGCAGACGGCGAAAATTGGTTGCCGCGTGAACAAAACGACGTGCGCGCCACTTTGCTCAGGGACGACAGACAATTAGATTTATTTTTGGCAAAAGTTTCGTTGACGCCCGAAAAATCACTGTCGGAGGGCAAGGCAAATTTCGTGCGGATAAAAATTTCGCCGACGGAAAACGCGTTGCGATTGCCTTCGTGGGTCGAGGCGTGGAGCATGAACGTTGACGGCGCGGCAAGAAATTTCGACGGCTCAAAAACGGTAAATTTGTCGCGGCTACTCGGCTCGCTGAAAAGTTCGCTGTTTGAAACGTCACCGCCCGCGTTTTTGAAAATAAATTTCGTCGTCACTCCGTGAAAAAATCTAACGTTCGACAGCGGCGGCAAAAAGTGCAGGCATTTGACTAAAACTGTAGCTTGTAAACGCAACGGAAGTGTGTTACATTTCGCGCTGTGAAAAAAATTTTTTAATCGAAAGGGGAATTCATTATGAGAAAAATTTTTTTGGTAACGCTTGTCGCTGTGATTTTGTCTCTGCAAAGTTTCTGCGGCGCGGCGGCGACTGTTGACGAGGCGATTTTCAACGGCAACGAAAATTTGAAGTATCCGATTGTTCACACGGGCAACGCGGCTGTCGACAAGAAGATAAATTCGGTGATTGACGGGCTTATGCAAAATTTCGCCATGGAAGTCAAGACCGACAGACGCGAACACGGGATCAACATCACCGTCGAGAATGCAAGTTTCCAAGTCATGTGCAATGACGCGAAAAACAGCAACGTGCTGAGCATAATTTTGTCTCAAAGCAAATACGGCAGCAACGGCCCCGCTCATCCCACGAATTATGCACACGCGCTGACTTTCGACTTGACAACCGGCGAACGCCTTACAACGAGCGATTTGGCGAAATTCGGCTACGGCGATTCAAATTCGTTGCTCCAAAAACTTTCGCTCAAGCTTGAAGAGTTCAACGCCAACAGAGAACTCAAAGCTTCTAAAGTGACCAGCTTGCCCGAAAATTTTTACTTCGACGAAGATTTTCACCTGCATTTTCTCTTTGAGCAAAACTCGATCGCGCATTACGCAGTTGGTGCCATCGATATAGACATCCAAAATTAACGAATAACCCGCCTTATACTCGATCAAGATTCAGCGTTTACCACGTGCGAACCAATCCTGCGGCGGCTCCCAGCTTAATGCCAATGTAGCCGAATTCCGACATGTACGGATAATCCTGATTGTAGACATAAGCGAATATCTCGCCGTGCCCGAAAGTCTCCTCGTCGTACTCCCACTCCGATTTTTCATCGCTGACGTAAAGGTACGCGTCAAGTGTTCCGATTTCCAAGTATCGCCCGCGAACGACGGTGTAGACAAGCGCGTTGTATTTTTTCTTGAAATCTCTGAAGAGGTGTTCACAGGTAAAAAGTGATATAATCAATGAATTATGAGAGAAAAATACGAAACGGATTTAACGGATGAGCAATGGGAAGTTATTGCGCCCTTGTTCTCCAATATGCGCAAATATAAATGGGAAAAGCGAGAATTGGTAAATGCCGTGTTGTATCTGGTGAAAACAG
>JAFWFO010000031.1 GCA_017515635.1 Selenomonadaceae bacterium | reverse complement strand
TTGAGAGTCAATTAATGCTTGGGTCGGTTCTTCGCTTAAGCCTGCTCTTTGGCGCGTCAGCTTAACGAGGTGTTCGAGGATTTTGTCCCAAAGTCCGTTAAGGCGAGCACGACGATAAAAGCTGTGCACGGTAAAGACCGGTGGGAAATCGTGCGGTAAATTACGCCACTGACAGCCCGTTTTCACCAGATACAACACCGCATTGACCAATTCGCGCTTTTCCCATTTGCGTTTTCGCATGTTGACGAACAAAGGCGCAATCACTTCCCATTGCTCGTCGGTTAAGTCTGTTTCGTTTTTTTTCTCATAATACACTTACTATATCACTTTTTACCCTTTATGAACACCTGTTCTTAGTGTTTAGAATCTACTTTTCTTTTGCTTGTCCAAAAGAAAAGTAGCAAAAGAAAAGACAGCCGCCCGTCCATGGGCGGCCTTCAACGTTATGACTGTTGCGCAAGATTTTTACAAGCGGGCGTTGCGCCGAATTCACATGCGCGATAAAATTGCGGCGAAAATATTTTTGGGAGGTCGTTTCAAATGAAGATTATGTTTGTCTGCAGCGGTAACACGGGACGTTCGCCGATGGCACAATTCGTTATGCGGAAGCTCATTGCCGATGCGGGACTTGCCGATAAAATTTCCGTATCTTCAGCCGCAAGCACTCAAGTCGACGGCGGCATTTTGCACCAAGGAATTTTTGCCAAACTCCGCATGGAAAAAATCCCCGTCGATACGCACGTTGCTCACACGCTCACACCCGCTGATTACGCCGACAGCGACCTTATCGTCTGCATGGACGCAAAAGCCGTCGCGCAAGCCAAAGAACTTATCGGCGGCGACCCCGACGGGAAAATTTCCACGCTCCTCGACCGCGACATTCCGTGGGACAAAAACGCCTTCGCCACGACTTACGACGACATTGTTCAAGGCTGTAAATCTCTGCTTAAAAAAATCGCCGACCAATGAATCTCGACTACCTGCAGAAAAAAATTCGCCCGTTCGTCGTCAATAACCAACTGACGTATGACGACTTCGATAAAATTTTCGGGCAACTGCCGCTTAAGGAGCAATATCCGATTTGTGATGCCGTACAGGACGATTTGCACGTTGAGCTTGTCGACGAAATTGACGAGCCGCCCGTTGAAGACGTTCCCGCCGAAGTCGCGCCGCTGATTGTTCGTCAACCGCACGAAATAAAAGTTCCGAACAAATTTTTGGTTCGACTGATTCAAGACGGCGACGAACAGGCGCGTCAAGATTTGTGCGTTAAAAACAGCGGGCTCGTCGGAAAATTCGCCGTGCGCCATCACAAAAAATTTCACGGTCGATTGGAGCTTGAAGAACTTATGCAGGAAGGCTACGACGGCATGTTGCGGGCGGCGGAAAAATTCGACTTCAGCAAAGACACGCAGTTCAGCACTTACGCTTCGTGGTGGATTGAGCAAAGAATTTTACGCGCCATTGCCGATACGGGGCTGACGATTCGTTTGCCCGTACATATCATCGAAAAAGTCAACAAGGCGACGAAACTCGACAAGGCGTTTCAACTGCGCGACATCGGCTTGCGCGAACGGCACAATATAATCGCACAGGAAATGAACATTACCGCCGAGGACGTGCGCGAACTTTTCAGACTGCGCGACGTTTACACAAACATGGCATCATTGGATATGCCCGTCGGCGAAGACAGCGACACGCCGCTTGCGGAATTAATCATCAGCGACGAAAATCCGACCGACGACGCCGTTACACTCGTGCTTATGCGCGAACAGATTGACGCGATTTTAACGACGCTGACGCAACGGGAACGCGCCGTGTTGAGTTTGCGATTCGGACTGCTTGACGGGCACGAGCGCACACTTGAGGCTGTCGGGAAGATTTTCAACGTCACTCGCGAACGAATCCGCCAAATCGAGGCGAAGGCGTTGCGCAAACTCCGTCATCCCGCACGCTCAAAAAAACTGCGCGACTTTCTTTGAGGAGGTGACATTTTGACTGACGCAAAGACATCTGCGCCGACCACCCGCGAACATGCGCCGTATCGTTCCGTGATTCAAAGGCGCGTGCACAAAAAAATTTCCGTACTGTCCGAAAAAATTTTGCGCGATTTTCTTTAGGGGGCGACATTTTGACTGACGCAAAGACATCTGCGCCGACCACCCGCGAACATGCGCCGTATCGTTCCGTGATTCAAAGGCGCGTGCACAAAAAAATTTCCGCGCTGTCCGAAAAAAATTG
>JAFWFO010000030.1 GCA_017515635.1 Selenomonadaceae bacterium | reverse complement strand
GTTTTGGAACTCGGATAGAATCTGTCCGCAATTATGACGGTTATTCCCGCCCACTGAGCTTTGTACTCAATCTGTCGCCGAAACTCGTAAAATCCTTGTTCCTGCACCGCTTTGGACAAATGACGATTCGACATCATGCCCCGCACGTTTAAATCTTCAAGCGTTATCGAATTTGGTTTTCGTCCGATAATTGCGCTCGTAATTTGGTGCCGGTAATTTTGCCGAATGTTCGCCAATCGGTGATGAATTCGTAAAAGTTTTCTTTCGCTCTTTATAATGTTGCGTGTTTTCGAGTAATTTTCTCCTTTCGTGTTATTCATCTCGTATTTTCGCGAGACGGAGCGTTGCAACCTACGCTGTTTTTTCTTTAATTTCCGAACGGTCGCGGTTCGATTAATATTCGGATAAACTGTCCCGTCTGAACACACCGCCAAATTTTTTATGCCTAAATCAATGCCGAGCGGTTCACCGTCGGCTTGCGATTTTTCAGACTCAAATTCAACCGTGACGCTCAACCACCAATTCAAACCGTCAAATGTTATTCGCGGTTGTTTGTACTTCACGCCGACGGGAATTCGTTCGACTTCGGCAAGCCGTATCCAATTCAGTTGTCGGCGATTTTTGCGGCGACTTGTCGAAATCATTTCAAATTTGACGTGCGTCGCCGTGATTCGGATTTTGTCCGTGTCTTGATAAAAACTGAAATCGCCGCGTCTTTTGCTTTTGAATCGCGGATAACGGCTCTGCTTCTTAAAAAAATTGATGAACGCGTCGACGCAATCATTTATCGCCTGTTTCGTCACGTTGTTTGAAATGGTTTTGAGCCACGGATATTCGGCGGAATTTCTCAGCACGGTGAATTCTTTGCGCAAATCGAAATTGCTGATGAATTTTTCGCCCGCGTCGTGAGCTTCGCGTTCTCTGTTCAATGCCCAATTATAAGCGAAACGAGCCGTGCCCGCGAATTGAAACAAGCGCGACCGCTGATTATTGTTCGGCACAAGCATGACTTTAAACGACTTCATCATTTTACTCACCGCAAATCCTTCAAAAATCAACAACGTTTCATAACTTGTTATAATTTTTCTTCAGCTGTCAATAAGCCTCGATGATCTTCAAAAAATCTTCGGCCGTTTCGGCGCGGTTAAACAAATTTCGCAACTCCGCACCGCCAATTAAACCTTTGGTGTACCAAGCGGCATGTGCACGCATTTCGCGGACGCCGACTTGTTCGCCCTTGAAGCGAATAATTTTTTCCAGATGACGTTTCAAAACTTCTGCGCGTTCGTCAAGATTCGGCGGCGGAAGTTTTTCGCCCGTCAAAAAATATTTCAGCAAGCGATTGATAATCCACGGATTGCCCTGCGCGGCGCGACCAATCATGACGCCATCAGCTTTCGTCACGGAAAAAATTTTGTCCAGCGAATCGAAATCACGCACGTCACCATTTGCAATGACGGGGATTTTCACGGCGGATTTTACGCGGGCAATTTCGTCCCAATTCGCGACGCCCGAATAAAATTGCTCACGTGTGCGCCCGTGAACGGCAATGAAGTCGACGCCGGCATTTTCGGCGCGTTTGGCGACTTCGACGGCGTTAATGTGTTCGGAGTCGACACCGAGCCGAATTTTCACGCTGACGGGCAAATTTTTCACGGATTTTTTTACGGCAGACAAAATTTCTTCAAGCAACGGCGGATTTTTCATCAACGCGGAACCTTCGCCGTTCTTGACGATTTTGGGCGCGGGACAACCTGCGTTGAAGTCGATAACTGCCGCCGTGCCGAGATTTTCGACGAAAGCCGCCGCCTCCGCGCAGAGTTTCGGATCTGAACCGAAAATTTGAATTGCCGTCGGTCGTTCGTCGTCAACGGTCTGCAACATCTGCAAAGTTTTTTCGTTGCGGAAGTGAATGCCCGCCGCGCTGACCATTTCCGAAAACATCAGCAAATTTTTTCGCGAAAAGTCGTCGTCAATCAATTCGCGTACCAAAATTCTGAACGCGGTATCTGTGACGCCCGCCATGGGCGCAAGAAAAATGGGTCTTTCAAAAATTTTTTCGACAGTCATTGCGAATTTCTTTCGTAAAGGACGCGCAAGCCCGACAGCGTCAAGAAGTGGTCGATTTTATCAATCGTCTTCGATTCGCGCATAATCATTTTCGCAAGCCCGCCCGTCGCGATAACTTTTGCGTGCCAATCCTCGCCCATTTCGTTGCGAATTCTTTGGACAATCGCGTCAATCTGCCCGACATAGCCATAAATTATCCCCGACTGCATACAAGTCGTTGTATTGTGCCCGATAACATTTTTCGGCGGGATAAGTTCAATGCGCGGAAGTTTCGCCGTTGACGTGAAAAGCGATTCGGAACTTGCAACGATACCCGGCGCAATGACTCCGCCCAAAAAGTCGCCCGTCTCCGAAACCACGTCAAAAGTTGTCGCCGTGCCGATGTCAATCACAATCAGCGGGCCGCCGTAATGTTCAAACGCGCCGACGACGTTGACGATTCTGTCCGCGCCGATAGCTCGCGGGTTTTCGTAATTGATTTTTATGCCCGTCTTGATGCCGGGACCGACAACAAGCGGCTTAACTTTAAAATAACGCTCGCACATTTTCACGAAAGGCACGACAAGCGGCGGCACAACCGTCGAAATAATTATGTCGCGCACGTCCGAAATATTCACGCCCTGATAGCGGAATAAATCATTAATCAACATGCCGTATTCGTCGCCCGTCTTTTGGCTGTCGGTCGAAATTCGCCAATGTTTCAGCAAATTTTTCCCGCCGTAAGTGCCCATGACGATATTGCTGTTGCCAATGTCAATCACCAGAAGCAAGAGACCAACTCCTTTTTGAGCTTTTAGGTTTTAGCTTTTAGGTTTGAGGTTTCAACTCAATGAAATCATCGCGCCCAATTTTAAATCTTGTTCGTGCGTCCAAAAATTATCATACGGCGTAAAACCCGCCTCGTGGCAGAAAGTCATTTCGCCGAAAAAAATTTGCCCGTTGACGAAATAAAAATCCGTCCGCACGTAAGCGAAATCTTTGCACAAAATTTCCGCGCAGGTTTTGAACTTGTCCAAATGCTTGAGACCTTCGGGCGGCGTCGGGAAAAAATTTTGTTTCGCGAAAGGCGGCCGCTCCAAATGTTTGCCGTCGAAATCCAAAATTTCATGATAGCGCGTGCCCGTCGCGGGATTTTCACATCCGAGAATTTGAATAAATTTCGGCGTGCCGTTGAAGCAATGAATTTTGTAATCGTCGAGTTCAGCCTCCGCCGCGCCGATAAATTTTTCGGCAAGAATTTTCCTGTCAATCGCGCCGTAATGCAATTCAAACTGCGTCGCGGAATAATCTTCGGCAAGCCACGCCGCAAAACGTTCGCGAGCCGCCCGCACGTCCAAAGAATTTTTGTCGGCGACAACAACGTTCATGCCGGAACCGTGGTTGCATTTTAAAACAAACTGCGTGGGCAATGAATCAAAATTAATTTCGTCGAAATTATTCCACACGCCCAAAAGCGGAATCAAATATTGTTCGCCGATTTTTTCTGCAATCCAATCGCGCACGGCAAATTTATCCGCCAATCGCGCTTTCATCGGCGTCAAATCGTACAGCTTGAGCCAATTCAATTTTTCCGTGAAAGTTTTCGGCGCGGCAAGGTTTAATTTTCTGCCCATGACTTCCCGATAACGCGCCTGCAAAAGTTTCGGCAGTTCATCAAGTGACTTGCGGCGTAATTTTTTTTGATTCGTCAGCCTGAAAAAAGTTTGGTCGACAAATTCTTTATCGCGCAGATTTTTTATGTGAAACTCCAGCCCCTCGAAGCAGACAAGTTGCGTACCGTCGCGCAGTTGAAAACTCAGCGGCTCAATTTCGTTTTCGTGCCAGCAAATGATTTTTCGCGGCGGAATTCCGATTTTGATTAGCTGATTGACGGTTGCGGGAAAATTTTTTGCAGACAAAATAAAAACCGCGTCGACGGAAATACTCACGTCTTGCGGCGAAATCGCGTCGATTGTCGGCGGAAAATTCGGGCGCGACTTTCGTACGGCATCAAGTTCGGGCACGGTAATTTTTTCGCCTGAAAAATTTTCAAGCACCGCCGCCGAAATTTCGCAGTCGAGATAATTTGGGTCGGTCAAAAAATTTTTCAGCCGTGACGTGTCCGCCGCGTAAACAATCGCGGAATTCATCGCCAAGCCTCCAAAAATCGCCGCAAATTGTCCATGTCGACGAAATCTTTCCAAAATCCGCTTTCGCGCAGAAAGTCCAACGTCCGCGAAATTATCTGCAGGCACGCGCCGCGCAGTTCGTCGACGACGGGATAAGGCAACTTGAGCATTTCGGGCAGTTCGCTCAGCAAAAGTTGCACGTCCGCAAAACTCAGCTCTTCAAGCGAATTCAGCACGGCGGCAAGTGCGGCCTCTTCGTAAACTTTAAAATGCTCGTCGTAAGGAAAATTTTTCCGCAACAATGAACTTACGGCTCGGCACGTCAACGCCGTTTCCAGCGAAAATTTTTTGCCCGAAGCATACGCCGAAAGAATTTTTGTCAACGTGTCATGCACGCGGAAAAATCTTTGCTCGTCATTTGGCAACGAAAAAATTTTTTCACGTGCAGCGCGGTATCTCAAAATTCCGTCGTCGAAAATTTCGTTGCGGTCGTACATGTTGAACCATGTAGGGTCTATGCAATTTTCGCCCTTGTCGGCAAGTTCTTTGGCAATGCCGCCTTTGTCGGCGCGACCTCTGGCGACTTTTTTCAAATGTTCTTCGCGACTTTTAACGTTGTAGTGATTGACGGCGATTTTTTCTGCGGTGACCGGCTCGTTGTAATACGAATCAACGCGTTCGCCAATTTCGTTAATCGCGTATTCGGCACCGAAATAAATCGGGTTGTGTCCGTTGAAAAAAGTATAAACCTTGCGCGGATTTGTGATAGTTTTTATCTGCGAATTGCCGCCCGGTATGTCGCGATGCGGAATCGGGACAACCCAATCGACGGGAGCGCGCCGCGTGAAGCGTTCCAATACGCCGCGTGAATAATCCGCAGTTTCTTGACCGTTTGAGCCGAACATTTGCCAATTAATCGCCACGCTCGACGCCGACTTGTCACGCGACAAAATTTCGTCCGCGACTTCGACAATGCTTTGACCCGTTTTCGGAAAAATAAATTCGTCCAAATCAATGAACGCCATATATCGGCAAAAAAATCGCCAATCGCGCAAAGCAAAAGCATACGCGGCGAATTGCGCCGATCCGCCCGTCAACGGCGTATTCGTGACCAAACCCGCTTCGACATACGGCGCAATAATTTCGTTGTAATCGTCGGTCGAATCGTTGTCATAAAGATAAAAGTGGTCGACGCCCGCAAGCAGGTGATAGTCGAGCCACTCTTTGATATAACGTCCTTCGTTTTTTAAAATCGCAACGACCGCCAAATCATACCGAAACAAATTTTTATCCACGTTGCCACCTCGACAAAAATTTATCTGCGCTGACGGAGCCGCTCCTCAATCAAAGCCAGACCGTCTTCGGAAATGTCGGGTTTGCGCACGTAGCCCGCCGCTGAAGATTTGCTGATTTCGCTGAGAATGGAAAAGTCCCGCGTGTCAGTCATAATAATTACGGGAATATTTTTCAGTTTGTTGTTGCCGTCGATAAACGACAAAAATTTCATGCCGTTGACGAATGGCATATCCAAACTGACAAGCACCAAATCTGCGCCTTGGTTTTCGAGAATTTTTAAACCTTCGACCGCGCTTTGAGCTGTGGTAACTTCGCAGGGCAGACGACTTTGCAACGTGTCTTTTTCTTGGCGCAAGTCAAAAATATCGTCGTCAATCAACAAAATGCTGAAGGAAGTTTTCTGATTACCTTCGGAACCTGCGCCTTCGCTTTCGCTTATGCCTAACATTTTGTCGACGCGCTCAACCAAATCACGCGGCTCGCAAGGTTTCGTAACGTAGTCCTGTACTCCCAACGAAAAGACATTCGCGACAACTTCGCGCTTTGTGGAACTGGACATCATCATCACGGGAACTTCTTTAAACCGCTCATCTTCCCGGATTCGCCTCAACATGTCCAATCCGTTATAATCCGCGTCCAATATCACCAGACTTATCTCGCGACTTATCAATGTGTTTATCGCGCTCAACGGATTATTCATCGCCATTACCTTGCATTCCGGCAACCCGCGTTCCAATACTATTTTGGAAATGTTTAAATTTAGTTCGTCGCTGTTGACGATCATAACATTAAGTTCGCGGCGTTCTTCGGCCACTCTTTTGAGCGCATTCGTTTTGAGCGTTTCTATCCGCTCGCCTTGCACTTTCGCTCGCTGACGGAGTTTTTCAAGGCATGTCGCGCAATACATCCCGCTTTTTATCGGCTTTCCGCAACCGGCACACGGCCTACTACCGACTCGCGTCCTGCCGTCAAGAGATCCTTTTTTTATCATTGTCCCAAAAACCTCTATTCAATTTGGAGTTTGGAGTTTGGAGTTTGAAGTTGTGATTTTAACTCCTAACTCCTCATTCCTAATTGCTTTTCCCGCGTCCTTTGTTTATAGTTTACTAAAATCCGCGAAGTTGTCAATAAAAAAATCCGACGAAAGCAGCTCGCCGGATTTCGGGCGTCTCGACTGCAGTCACGACCGCCAATTTTTCCTCGGCGACCATGACCACAGCTTCAACGTCCCGAATCGAAAAGTTTTACGCGTTAATCAACTTCTCGTAGAGTTCAATGTATTCGCGAGCCGAATTTTTCCAGCTGTAATCGCTGTTCATTGCGTTGGACGAAATTTGGAGCCAAACATCAAATTGCGCGTAAGTCGACAAAGCACGTTTGAGCGCGTACATCATTTCATGCGCATTGTAGTTCGAGAAGACAAAGCCGTTGCCCTGTTTCGTGTACTTGTCGTACTGTTGCACGGTGTCTTTCAGACCGCCCGTTTCGCGAACGACCGGTGCCGCGCCGTAACGCATGGCGATAAGCTGACCGATTCCGCACGGTTCATAATTCGACGGCATCAGGAAAATATCCGACGACGCGTAAATTCTCTGCGCCAGTTCGTTCGAGAAATAAATATTCGCCGAAACTTTTTGCGGATAACGCCACGCCAAACCTTTAAACCAGTCTTCGTAAACTTTATCGCCCGTGCCCAAAAGGACGAATTGGAAATCTTCGTGTTGCAGAAGTTCATCCATCATGCGAACGACCAAATCCAAACCTTTCGCCGAAACCAGACGCGTTACCATCGAGACAATCGGAATTTTACGGTTTTGCGGAAGTCCCAACAGTTCTTGCAGGCGGATTTTGTTTTCGCATTTCTTGTCGAACGCGTCCATTGCGTCGCTGTTGTCGTAGTTGACGAAAAGATTTTTGTCGGTCGCCGGATTGAAGACGGTGTAGTCAATGCCGTTCACGATGCCGTACAAATCATCTTTGCGGCTGCGCAGAAGTCCGTCGAGGTGTTCGCCGAAATATTCGTATTGAATTTCCTGCGCATAAGTTTTGCTGACCGTCGACACGTAATCGGCGTAGATTATGCCGCCTTTCATGAAGTTGACAGCATCGTAGAATTCCAAATCGCCGTTGTTGAAATATTTCCAATCGAGCCCCAACACGTCGCTCATGACATCTTTGGTGAAGACGCCCTGATATTTTAAGTTGTGAATCGTGTAGATTGTCTTGATTTTTTCGTAGCGTTCGTCGCCCTGATGTTCCAGTTTCAACAGGACGGGGACAAGTCCGGCGTGCCAGTCGTTGGCATTGATGACATCGGGGAAGAAGTCTATCGCCGGCAGACAATTCAAGATTGCGCGGCAGAAGAACGAATAACGTTCCGCGTCATCGTCGTAGCCGTAGAGACCTTCGCGGGCAAAATATTCCTCGTTGTCGACAAAGTAATATGTCACGCCGTCCAACTCGTATTTGTCAATGCCGACGTATTTCGTGCGCCACGATACCGGAATTGTCCCGTCGTAAACGTGTTCCATTTCGTCGCGGTATTTCTCGCTGATCTTGCTGAACTTCGGGAGAATAACGCGCACATCTACACCTTGCTCCTTGAGTGCTTTCGGCAGGGATCCAGCCACATCCGCCAGTCCGCCGGTTTTGATAAACGGAACCGCTTCCGACGCCACGTAAAGAACTTTCATATCGAGAACTCCCTCCTGTTTTATGTGTTTATCTTTGAGACTTGATTTACCGTTTTGCCGCCTCGCAGGTAAATCGTCGACAGAGGCGGTATTGTCAGTTGTATTGAATGACTATTGTTGTGCCACGGAAAATTTTGAGCTTGCAGATCATCGGCATTTTTGACGCCGCTGCCGCCGTATTCTTCCGCGTCCGAATTAAAAACTTCGACGTAAGCACCTTTGTCGGGGACGCCGATTCGGTAATCGTGACGAACTTCGGGCGTGAAATTGCATATGACGATTAAATAATCTGCGTCGTCCTCCGCCTTGCGAATGAAGGAAACTACGCTGTTATCGTTGTCGTTGCAGTCAATCCACCGGAAGCCGTTCCAATCGAAATCGACTTGCCAAAGGGCTTTGTTATCCAGATAAAACTTGTTCAATGCCCGCGAATAATTTTGCATCTGCGTATGTTTTTCGTATTGCTCGACGAGGTGCCAATCTAAGCCGGCGTGTTCATTCCACTCGATAAACTGAGCGAATTCGCCGCCCATGAACAAAAGTTTTTTGCCGGGGTGTGCCATCCAGTAACCGAAGAAACATCTTAAACCCGCGAACTTTTGCCAATAATCGCCGGGCATTTTTTCAATCAACGACCGCTTGCCGTGAACAACTTCGTCGTGCGACAGCGGCAGAATAAAATTTTCCGCGAAGGCATACATTAACGAGAAAGTAACTTTGTCGTGATTCCACTTGCGATAAATTGGGTCAAGACTCACGTAGTCAAGCATGTCGTTCATCCAACCCATGTTCCACTTGTAATTGAAGCCCATGCCGCCCATGTAAACAGGTTTGGAAATGAGCGGCCACGCCGTGGATTCTTCTGCCATCATCAACGCTTGGGGGTTGTACTTGAAAACCGTTTCGTTAAGTTTTTTGAGAAATTCGACCGCCTCAAGGTTGCCCGTGTCGCCGTAACGATTCGGAGTCCACTCGCCCTCTTCGCGACCGAAGTTAAGATACAACATATTTGCAACGCCGTCAATCCTCAAGCCGTCAATATGAAACTCATCAAACCAGAACATCGCGTTTGAAATCAAGAAGCTTTGAACTTCCGTGCGACCGTAATCGAAATTGACTGTGCCCCAGCCGCGATTTTCGGAAAGTTGCGGGTTGTCGGATTCGTAGAGATTGACGCCGTCGAATTCGCGCAGACCGTGTGCATCTTTGCAGAAATGTCCCGGCACCCAGTCCATGATGACGCCGATACCGTTTTTGTGCGCGGTCTCGACGAGATACCTGAAGTCATTCGGCTCACCGTAGCGGCTTGTCACCGCAAAATAACCCGTCGTTTGATAGCCCCAAGAACTGTCAAGCGGGTGTTCGGTCAGCGGCATGAACTCAATATGCGTGTAGTTCATTTCCTTGACGTACTTTATCAAACGGTCGGCAAGTTCGCGATAACTTAACCAATCTTTGTCGTTGCGTTGCCAAGAACCCGCGTGCACTTCGTAAATCAACATCGGGTGATTATAAGACGATTCGCGCTTTTTGCGTTTCATCCAATCGCCGTCAGTCCATTCATAGCCCTTCAAGTCGTAGAGTTTCGACGCCGTATTGGGACGTTTTTCCGCGAAGAATCCGTAAGGGTCGCTTTTCAAAATGTGCGCCTTGCCGTGTTGCGGCAGAATCGCGAATTTGTAATTGTCGCCCTGCTTGAGTCCTTCAATGAACAGTTCCCAAGTTTCGCCGTCGTCAAGGCGTGTCATGCGGTTGACGCGAGTATCCCAAAAATTGAAGTCGCCAACGACACTGACCGATTTGGCGTGCGGTGCCCAAACGGCGAAGCGAACGCCACTTTTGCCGTCGCGCTCCATGAAGTGTGCGCCGAACATTTGATAAGCGCGGCAGTTCGTGCCCTGGTGAAACAAGTAGAGATCATACTCGTTGAGGTTGGATGTCTGCATCAAGTTCCCCCCTCGAATAGGTGTCGGGTGTTAGGTGTCAGGTGTTAGGGAAATTCCCCTGAATCCTGAAACCTAAATCCTGAATCCTTTACTGAACTTTGCAGGGTGCGATGTTCCAAATTTCAGCGGCGTATTCGTCAATGGTTCTGTCAGAAGAGAATCTGCCGGAATTGGCAATGTTCATAGCCACGGAGCGGAGCCAGCCGGCGCGGTCGGAGTAACGAGCGTAAATTTCTTCGTGAGCGTCAATGTAAGAGTTGAAGTCTTTGAGAATAAAGAATTCGTCATTGCCTTGAATCAGATAGTCGCGAATCGACCGGAAATC
>JAFWFO010000029.1 GCA_017515635.1 Selenomonadaceae bacterium | reverse complement strand
GTTTTGGAACTCGGATAGAATCTGTCCGCAATTATGACGGTTATTCCCGCCCACTGAGCTTTGTACTCAATCTGTCGCCGAAACTCGTAAAATCCTTGTTCCTGCACCGCTTTGGACAAATGACGATTCGACATCATGCCCTGCACGTTCAAATTCTCAAGAGTTATCGAATTTGGTTTTCGTCCGATAATTTCGCTCGTGATTTGGTGGCGGTAATTCTGCCTTATATTCGCCAATCGGTGATGAATTCGTAAAAGTTTTCGTTCACTCTTTATAATGTTGCGTGTTTTCGAGTAACGTTCTCCTTTCGTGTTATTCATCTCGTATTTGCGCGAGATGGAGCGTTGCAACCTACGCTGTTTTTTTTTCAACTTCCGAACGGTCGTAGTTCGATTGATATTAGGATAAACTGTCCCGTCTGAACACACCGCCAAATTTTTTATGCCCAAATCAATGCCGAGCGGTTCGCCGTCAGCTTGCGTTTTCTCAGCTTCAAATTCAATCGCCACGCTCAGCCACCAATTCAAGCCGTCAAATGTGATTCGCGGTTGTTTATACTTCGCGTCAACGGGAATTCGTTCAACTTCGGCAAGCCGTATCCAATTCAGTTGTCGCCGATTTTTGCGACGACTTGTCGAAATCATCTCAAGTTTGACGTGAGTCGCCGTAATCCGGATTTTGTCTGTGTCTTGATAAAAACTGAAATCGCCGCGTCGTTTGCTCTTGAATCTCGGATAACGGCTTTGCTTCTTGAAAAAGTTGATGAACGCGTCGACGCAATCATTTATCGCCTGTTTCGTCACGTTGTTTGAAATCGTTTTGAGCCACGGATATTCGGCGGAGTTTCTGAGCACGGTGAATTCCTTGCGCAAATCGAAATTGCTGATGAATTTTTCGCCGGCGTCGTGAGCTTCGCGTTCTTTTTGAAGTGCCCAATTATAAGCGAAACGAGCCGTCCCCGCGAATTGAAACAAACGCGTGCGCTGTTCATTATTCGGCACAAGCATGACTTTAAACGTCTTCATCATTTTACTCACCGCCAATCCTTCAAAAATCAACAACGTTTTATAACTTATTACAATTTTTCTTTAGCTGTCAACGAGCCTCCTTTTGAGATCAAAAGATTAAAAGTAAAACTCTCAACTAACTTATGATCTTTTGATCTGTTCATCTTTTAATCTGGTAATCGGTCGCGTGACGCTGAAAACATCTTCGACGCGCCGCAATTTGTTCATCAGCGTATCAACCTGCGCGGCGTTGTTGACTTCGATGCCCAGCAACACCGTCGACGTTTTGTTGGTGCGATTTGGCACGGCGTGAATCGAATGCATGTTGAGTTTCATTTCCGTCGGCACGGCAATCAATTCGGAAAGCACGCCCGATTTATCCGCACAAACAATTTCCAGCTCCACGACGTAAACTTTATCGCCCGCAGTTTCCCAGCTGACTTCAATCATGCGATTGACATCGGTAATGCCGTTCAAAACATTCGGGCAATCCGCTCTGTGCACGGAAACGCCGCGCCCGCGAGTGACGTAGCCGGCAATTTCGTCGCCCGGTATCGGGTTGCAACATTTCGCCAGCCGCACGACAAAACCGCTTTCGCCTTCGACCAAAACGCCTTGTTCGGAGTCTTTGATTTTGCGTTCGGGAATAACTTTTATTTCGGCGAGCAACGCGGAAACTTCGGACGGCATGTGTTCAGCCAAATCTTTTTTGTGAAGTTCGACCAACTTCGTTATCACCGAATGAACCGAAATGCCGCCGTAGCCGACGCTCGCGAGTAAATCTTCTTCGTTCGGGATTTTCATCAGCTTGGCGACTTCCTCAAGCCGATTTTTCTTGAGAAAATCTTTCGGCGTGTAACCGAGTTTTTTTAATTCGATCTCAAGCTGTTCAAGCCCGTGGAGAATGTTTTCTTCACGGTTTTCGCGTTTGAACCATGCCCGAATTTTTGCACGCGTGTCACTGGACGCGACGATATTCAACCAATCGCGACTGGGGCCGTTATTTGATTTATTCGTAACGACTTCGACGAAATCGCCGTTCTGCAACTTGTATTCAAGCGGAACGATGCGCCCGTTGACTTTCGCGCCGACGCAGTGATGACCAACCTCCGTGTGAATTCTGTACGCGAAATCAATCGGGTTTGAACCGCGTGGCAGGACGACCAAATCTCTGCCGGGCGTGAAAACAAAAACTTCGTCGCTGAAGAAATCCAACTTCAACGCCTCAAGATATTCATTCGGGTCTTTAATTTCTTTCTGCAACTTTGCCATTTGCCGCAACCACGAAATTTTTTGATCGCGGTCACTTGTGGCGGGTTTGCTGGAGCCGCTCTCTTTGTACTTCCAATGAGCCGCAACGCCGTATTCGGAAATTTTGTGCATGGCGTAAGTGCGAATCTGAATTTCGAGCGGATAGCCCAAAGCCATAACCGTCGTGTGCAACGAGCGATAACCATTGCTTTTCGGGACGGCGATATAATCTTTGAATCTGCCTGGAATCGGACGCCATTTCGAGTGAATCACGCCCAAAACGTTGTAGCAGTCTTTCACGTCGTCGACAAGAATTCGCACGGCGGACAAATCATAAATTTCGCCAATGCCTTTGTGGTCGCGCATCATTTTTTTGTAGATGCTGTAGAAATGTTTCGCCCGCCCGCTGATTGACGCATGAATTTCCAGTTCGTCAAATTCCTCTTCGATTAACCGCACGGCCTCGCTGATGTAAATTTGCCGCTCTTGCCGTTTCTGCTTGACGTGTTCGACCAAATCATAATAAATGTCCGGCTCCAGATAACGCAGGCTTAAATCTTCGAGTTCCCATTTGATGTTCGAGATGCCGAGCCGATTTGCCAACGGCGCGTAAAGTTCGAGCGTTTCTTTTGCAATGCGCTGTTGTTTGTCCGGATTGACGAATTTTAACGTGCGCATGTTGTGAAGTCTGTCGGCAAGTTTTATCAGTATGACGCGCAAATCTCTTGCCGTCGCAATGATTAATTTTCTGTACGCTTCGATTTGTTGTTGCTCTTTGGTCTTGAAATAAATTTTGCCGATTTTCGTCACGCCGTCGACGAGCAACGCAATTTCTTTGCCGAACATGTCTTCCATTTCTTCAAAAGTAAAAATTGTGTCCTCAACCACGTCATGAAGGAGCGCGGCGGCAATCGTCTTGTCGTCGAGTTGCAGTTCCGCCAAAATCGCCGCGACGTTGAGCGGGTGATTTATGTACGGTTCGCCCGACGAGCGTTTTTGATCCGCGTGAGCTTCCTTCGCCACGAGCCAAGCACGTTCAATCATATCCGTGTCGGCTTCGGGCATGTAACCTTTGACAGTCGTAATGAGTGATTCTATCGTGACGGGCGGCTTGCCCTTGTCGTTCATAATATCGCCTCCAATGCGCCGCGTTGTTCAATTCATGTTGCTTGATTGTACAATTCTTTACAGAAACTGTCCACAGAAAAAAAAAGACCGCGTCATTTTGAACGCAGTCCGAAATTTATAGGGAGTTTGAAGTTAATTGGCTTTGCTAACGGCGTCAATTTCTTTTTTGGTGACGACGCTTTTTTCGATGAGTTCGTCGACCCATGCGCCGTGGTGATGGCTGGCGTAATTGGCGTGAATCGAGCCTTCGGTCATGCCGCGCACGGAATCGGGATTTTGTACGACGGCAAGATAAATGTGCGAAAGTGCCGCCGCAAGTCCCAAAGCCGCCGCGATTGAGTGAAGCGGAATCATCCAGGCGCGAATCGACGGGTCAATCACTCCGCCGCCGAGCCACATAATCAAGCCCGTAACGACGAGAATTGCTCCAACCGTCCCTTGCAACAGGATATGAATTTTTTCACCGCCGTTGTAGAAATCTTGTTTTAAAGCTCATAAGCTAAAAGCTCAAAAATTATTCCAGTTCGACGGCACCGCACTTGCGGAGATTTTTTTCCTCGGCGAGCAAATCCAAATGCAACGTCGCCCAATCGCGCAGATAAATATTTTCCGCGTCCTCTTCGCCGTAAGTTTTCAGATACGCGCCGCATTCGTCGCACACGTCCAATCGAATCGTCAGCTTGCCGTCGAATTCAAAGATATGAATTTTTTCCAAGTCGTCACAGCCGCAATACGGGCAACTCGTTCGCCGCCAATGCCACAACGTCCCGCAAGCGCCGCACGACAGATAACGCGCCCGACCTTCGTTGAATTTTTTCAGCTGTGCCATGACGGGACGACGCCCGCAAATCGGACAGAAATTTTCCGACCAATCGTCGCGCTCCAAACGTTTCAAATTTTCGGGAACAAGCTTGTCGACAGTTGCCCAAAAAATTTTTCGCGTCAAAGTTTCGTTGAGTTCCGACGACGCGCAGATTTCGTTGACGGCGTGATTGTCTTGTTGCAAAAGTTTTTCCGCGAGTTCGGGCGAAATTTTTTGTTCGGGAAATTTTTTCGTCAAAGTTTCGTTCACGGCGTCGAGAAAATTTTTTCGGAAGTCGTCGCGCTGAAGTAACGGGATTTTGTCCGCGTTTACAAGCTCCAAAACTTTTTCACGCGCCGGCAAGTCGAGCGATTGAACGTTCGACAAAATTTTTTCCAGCCGCAGATGAAATTCCGCCGTCTCCCGCAAGAATTCGTTTTCGGCAAGATATTCGTCAAGAGTTTGTAACTTGCCCATGATTTACGCCTTTTTGATGTCGATTAAACAGGCTTTGAACTCCTGCGATTGTGCGTTGGGGTCGAGCGCGTCAATCGTGATGTAATTGCCGCTGGGCCCCGTCGAAAGTCCTTTAAAGCCCCAGTTGTACGGCTGCCACGTCACGAAAACTTCTTCGCCGTTAATCCACAGCGGTTTAATTCGTTCGGTGACCATTGCTTTTTCTTTAATCTGCCCACGCGTCGAACGGACGATAACTTCATCGCCACTCTTGATGCCGAGTTTTTCCGCGAGCTTTTTGGGCATTTCGATAAACGGTTCTTTGACAAGTTCGTTGAGCCACGGGACGTGACGCGTGATTGTTCCGCCGCACCAATGTTCCGCGATAGACGACGAACACAGCACGTAGGGGAATTCGTCTTTCGTGCCGATTTTTTGCAAGTCGGGCATTCGCGGATAAATGACGCACGGGCTGAATTGCGCATTCGGGTTCATGTGCAAAGAATTTTTCGTCGGCGATTCGACAGGCTCATAAAATTCCGGAATCGGGCCGTCAACGGGCGTCGAGGAACTGTCGCGAGTCATTCCGTTTTCAACGTCTTTGTAACTTGCCGCGAAAATTCTGCCGACACCTTCGCCAACCATGCGGAAAGGTTTTTGTCCCGCAGGCGTGTTCGGTGCCGCCGTGAGACTGCCGACATCGGGGCGGTCGTAGCCTTTCCACATGCCCGCCGCAGAATCCCACCAAACAATTTTTTTGTCGGGATTGAAGGGGTTGCCGTTTTCGTCGCAGGAAGCGCGATTGTACAGCAGATGAATGTTGTCAGGCCACACCCAGCCGTAATTCGGGAAAATTCCCATGTTGCCTTCGTCTTCTTGGCCGCGTCGTTTTGCCATGTGGACACCGCCGTCGCGAGTGACGCCCGCATAAATCCACATGCCGGAATTCGTGGTGCCGTCGTCTTTAATTTCGCCGATACCGTTCTCAAATAATCGGGCTTCGAGTCGCCGAGCGGGTCGGGGCCTTTCATTCGCCATTGAATCATGCGCATTGAATTCGTCATTGTTCCTTCGCGTTCAAGATACGAACACGCGGGCAGGAAAATAACTTCGGTTTTAATTTCTTCGGGCTTGTAACCTTCGGTTGAGCCTTCGGGATTGTCGGGGCGTTCCCAAAAGCCGGCAGTTTCGTTGATAAATAAATCTTCGACAATAACCGTGTCGAGACTGCGCAAGCCGCGATGAACGTTGCCCAAATTCGGATTGGAGACCATGGGGTTTTGTCCCGCGAAGTAAATGCATTTCATCTTGCCTTCAATGGCTTTTTCAAACTGGACATAAATCGAATCGTTTTGCGTGGTGTTGCGAATCGGCAAGAGTCCGAAGCAATAATCGTTTTCCTTCGTCGCGGCGTCGCCGAACCAAGCTTTAAGCAAGTTAATCAAAAATTTTGCGCGGAAAGTGCCGCTGTTCTGCGTCCACTTCGCAAGCGTATTTGTTTTTTCGGTCGGCCACGGAAGATAGCCCGGGAAATATTGAAACATGATTCCGTAGTCGGTCGAAGCCTGCACGTTGGGTTGTCCGCGCATTGCATCAATTCCGCCGCCCGGCACGCCGATATTTCCGCGCAGAAGTTGCAGGACGGTAAAGCAACGAATATTTTCGACGCCGATTGTGTGTTGCGTCATTCCGAGCGCGTACATGAAAACGGCAGGCTTGACGGAGCAAAACAATTCCGCCGCGAATTTAATATCTGCGACGCTTGCGCCCGTTATCGACGAGACAACTTCAAAGCTGTAACGTTCGTAATGTTTTTTCAAAATGCTCATGACGGTTTGCGAGCCGAACATATCAGCCGAACGCATGGGCTTGCCGTTCGCGTCGACTTGATATTTCCACGTCGTCATATCGTATTTGCGTTTCTTTTCGTCGTAGCCGCTGAAAATTCCGTCGTCAAAGCTGAAGTTCGGATTAATCAAAAAGTCCGCGTTGGTGTGCAGGCGCAAATATTTTTCGTCGTACTTGCGATTTTGGATGACGTAATTGATTATCGCGCCGAGGAACGCAATATCTGTGCCGGGGCGAATCTGGATAAAGTAGTCGGCGATTTTTGATGTGCGCGTAAAACGAACGTCGACATGCATAATTTTCAAGCCGTTCTTTTTCGCCTTCATGAGATTTTTTAATCCCATCGGGTGACATTCGGCAAGGTTCGATCCTTCAATCCAAGCAAGTTTCGTGTTTTTCAAGTCGTACCAAGGATTTGTCATTGCGCCGCGTCCGAAAGCCGCGCTCATTGCCGGCGGGGTGTTCGCGTGACAGACACGAGTTTGATTGTCGAGCGACATTGCGCCCATTGAGCGGAAAATTTTGACGAGCTGATAACATTCCTCGTTGTTGACTTGCGAGCCGCCGATTAAGCCGATAGCGTCCGTGCGCTGAACTTTAACTGTTTCGCCGTTGATTTGTTCGGTGGCAATCCAGTTTTCGTCACGAGCTTTTTTGAGTGCACGAGCCGCCCGCTCAATAGCTTCGTCCCAAGAAATTTCTTGCCAAGTCGTCGAATTCGGAGCGCGATACATCGGTTTTGTTGCACGCTCTTTTGAATTGGGAATGTGCGCGTAGCCGAGACCTTTCGAGCAAAGTCCGCCGAAATTGACGGGGCAATCGTCCGCGCCTTCAAGCTGAATCAATTTGCCGTCTTTGACGTAGCCGATGACGCCGCAGCCGCACGCGCAAAAGTGACAAACCGACGTGAATTTTGTCGAAAACATTATGCCGCCCGATGTCTTCGCGAACGAGTAAAATTTTTTCGCCGTCGAACAAAAGCCCGCTGTGCACGCCGTTGTTTTTTTTTGTGCGTGATTGAAAGTTCGCCCAAAAGTTTGTCCGCGCAAGCCAAAATATTTTTCGCGTTGAAATGCAAGTCGTCATGAAATTTTTCGTCTGCAGGAAGTTTTTCGACGGGAGCCGTCTCAACGTCAATCAAAAAATTTTCCGCGTCAATGTCCAAACGAATCACGTCGTCGATTGAAGAAATTTTTTCCGCCTGCGCAAGAATTCCAATCGCCAAGTCGTCATTTTGTATCGGTGACGAAAATATTTTTTGCCGCGTCGTAGCGCGTGACTTCGGTTGTGACAAATTCCATCCGCATGTCGAAAACCTCCTGTTATAAAAATAAAAGTTAAAACTCGAAAGGGTTTTGATATAATCCGAGCGGACAGAATTCTTCTTTCAACCTCCGTGTGGTGCTGTCCACTTAGCAAAGAGTGAAGACTTCGGTCTGCGGATTTTCAATAATG
>JAFWFO010000003.1 GCA_017515635.1 Selenomonadaceae bacterium | reverse complement strand
GTGCAGATAATCGTTGTAAGCCGCCACGCCCGCCTTGTATGCCGCGTCTTTCGTTGCAAAACCGCCTTTTTCCACGACCTTGCGCTTTCCGTCGGCGGTCTTGCCTGCCTCAAAAATATAGCTGAAAGTTTTACCGCGCTTACGCATTCGTACCTGTGCCACTTTCGCCATCACAATCACCTGACCAAAAATCACAAGCAAAACAAAGTTCGTGCCAAAACGCTGTTTCTGTAAAATGAGTTGCTGTACACGTTCAAATCGGGTGACTGCGGCGTTTCAGCAACATTTTTCATTATCGCGTTTGCGACACCGTCCAGATTGAAAAAGTAAAACAGCGACATGTTTGCCGCGATTCTCACGAAATTAAAGACGGAAATATCATTCAAAAAGATGTTGACCAAGCTCGCCATGTCGTTGGCGTTAAGGTTGACCGAGCCCTTTTCTTTTTCATTGTAATCCGCCGCCGCTCCAGCTATCAAAACTTCAAGCAATCTTTTGCGGAAGTCTTCGGAAACCGTCACGAGTAACGGCAACAGAAACGTGGCAAACAAAATTTTGGCAAAAAGGCTTATGGAACGTTTGAGAACGCGAAAATAATCGTCGTCGCTGTATTGATAGCATCTGACACAAAAACCACAGACCAAACCCAAAAGCAAAGCTACAATAGTATAGTAAAACGGAATCATCAGCTTCATATCAATCACTGCCTCTTTTGCGAAAGTTCAGCCTTGATTACCTCAAATTATAGCTTGGCTTGTCGTATTCGTAAATCCCAAAAGCTGAACCGTTCAATTACTTTTGCGTTTTGATAAATTTTCTATTGTAAAAACGTTAGAAATTTTTTCTACAAAAGCATTGACATTTAAACCCGTTGGGTATATAATAATAATCGAAAGGAGGTTGATAGTAAATGCCGATGACGCCTAAAGAAATGGTTCGGCACCTGCAAAAAAACGGCTTCAAAAAAGTCGACGGCGGCAAAGGCAGTCACCAAAAAATGAAAAACTCTGTAACAGGGCGCACAACCGAGGTACCAATGAGCAAACGCGAACTCGATAAAAGCTTGGAACATGCGATACTGAAACAGGCAGGTTTGAAAAAGTAAGCGGGTGCCGACAAAACACGGGCAGGGGCGAAAGCCCTTGCTTTGAGCGGAGTGATTTACATGGCAAAATTTTATTATCCGACAATATTCTATCGCGGCGAAAAAAATTTCATTGCGGTCGTGCCCGATTTGCAGGGCTGTCTTACTCAAGGTGACGATTTGACCGACGCAATGTTTTGGATTGTCGACGCGATTGGCACGTGGCTTGACGGGCTTGACGAAAAAGATTATCCCGCGCCGTCGAAGGTTGCCGACCTTGATCTGTCCGAATTTCCCGATGATGCCTTCGTTAATATCATTGAATTCGACACGGAAAAATATTTTCACACAATCCGCTACGAGGCGCACAAAGCCGGACTAAACATCAAACAGACCGCCGACCTTTTGGGCGCACCGTATCGCACGGTTCAAAATTGGTTTAACGGTACGCGCCAACCTGCGCCGTGGCTCGAACGCCTTATCGTCAAAGAAATTCAAGCCGCCGCCGAATAATCGAAAAAATTTCGTCCCTCCCAAAGGTGGAGGGCTTTTTTATTTCCGATTGTTTTCCGTGGTGTCCATCCTCGAAAATGTATTATCATAATTCAAAGGAGGTGGTTATTATGCCCGCGAAACCGAATTGTGCATCGATTTCGTACGAGTAGCGTTTCCGGCGTCGAAGTTCTGAATTTAATCGGCGTCGGAGATAAACTGCTTGAAAAAACAGCAACCAAATCCAAGCCGCCCGAATGGGTCATAGCAATTATTCTTGACCGCGTGCTTAACGATTAAACTCGTCCGAAACATTTCCGTCCCTCCCGTTACGGAGGGCTTTTTTTATTGCGACGTGACGGGCGAATTAAAATTGCCACTGCCGACGTTGACGATGTTCGTGCCGCCGCTGTTTTGTACGTTGCCGTTGATTACCTTCGAGCTGACGTTCGCAGTGATTTTGTTTGGTGTGTAGTCGCTGAAGTGGGATGCGACGCTCTTGAGTAGTTGTTTTTTTTCGGGAGTGAGCTGGCGGTAGCATTCGAGCAGTTCAAATTCCTCTTCGGTTATGTGCGGCGGTGAATAATCCGTCCAACCCATCAGATATTCGGGTGTGGTCGACAAAGCGTCTGCTATTTCCATTATTTTAGATTGTGATAAATCCGTCATGCCCATCTCGATTTTGTGAATGGAAGTTCGCGACTTGTAGCCGACTTTTCTTGCCAAATCATCCTGTGATATGTGCAACTCTTCGCGGCGTTCGCGGATTCGCTTGTACAGTTCCAACATAGCCCTGCCTCCTTTCCGAATACGCAAATGTTTAAATTAAATTATACGCTTCAACAAGGCACATTTCAATTAAAAATTGTTTTTTGCAGTGTGTTGACTTTAAGGTTACGAAATGATAAGCTTGATGTACTTTTAAAGTGAATGAAATTGTAGAAGGTGAAATTATGACAAATGCTCTATTACTTGATTTCGCAATTAAACGAGCGGGTTTGACACACAAAGAAGTGGCACGTCAACTTAATCTGGCAAGTTCAACTTTCAGTAAAAAAGCCACCAATGTGGTTGAGTTCAGGGCGAGCGAAATTGCCGCACTTTATAAGTTGTTGAAGCTTTCGTCTTGTGAAGAACAACAGCGGATTTTTTTTGCTGACGATATTTCCAATCCTTTGAATATTCCTTTGCCCGAAGATGCCAACTTGCGCTCCTTAACCAAGGAGGCGACACAATGACAATCACGGTGAAAATTAATCCGCCCGACGGCACTTGGCAAACGGCTTGCGAACTCATCAAGCGAATTGCGGCGAACAATCCCGGCGGCGAACTCAGTTTTGTTGTCGAGGACGTCTTTAACGCGGGTAAAAAAAATACCACAGGCGGCGATTCGTTCACCCTTTACGGCAACAATCAAAGCGGCTTCAGCAACCAAATCAACGTCAATCGAAATGGTCGCTAAGCACAACGAGCGTCACACGGAGGAATTCACATGGGAAACAAAATCGTCAAATTCTCGAACGAAAAATTCGGAAACGTCCGAGTGATATTAATCAACGACACGCCGTGGTTTGTCGGCAAAGATGTTGCGACCGCGCTCGGCTATACAAACCCGCGCAAAGCACTGAAAGACCATGTGCCCGACAAGTACAAGCTGACGGAACAAATCGTTACCTCAGGTCAAAGACGCAGTGTGACGCTGATTAACGAGGCGGGCATGTATAAGCTCGTCATGCGGAGCAAACTCGAAAGCGCGGAAGAATTTTCCGACTGGGTTTGCGAAGACGTTCTGACTTCGATTCGCAAGACGGGAAGTTATTCGGTTCAAGACGATCCGCGCCGGGCACAAACTCGCCAAAATACCAAAATTTCACACAAGCCTTTCACAGCTGCGATTAAGCTCATGATTGAGTATCTGAAACAGTTCGGCGAAGTCCACAAAGAAGGTTACGTTTACGGGCATATCACCAACATTGTTCAAAACGCTTGCGACATTATCAAAGGTCAGCGTGATTCCTCACCCGTCGCAAACCTCAACAAATGCGACCAATATCAAGCCATGGTTGCCAACCTTATCCTCAACATCTTTGCGCATCGTAAAGCCAAATCGCTGTCCGAATTCGTGTCGATTATTCTACTGCAATTGAACAATGTCAACAACTTACTTTGTGGACAAATACTTTTAATCGGAAGTGAAACGGCATGAAGCCGACACAAATTTTTGACCGTAATGGGCGCGAAATAAAGCCGAGTGACCGCGTGAAAATGGTAGCCGAAGAATTCAACGCACTTTTGCTCGACAGTTACGGTGACGACCTGCCCGAAGGCGTATTAAACGACGAAGACATCATTGGCACGGCTCAAATGAAGGATGGCTTTTTTCAAGTGACGGACGACAACGGCGAAATGCTTTGGGATTTGTCTTTCATGATGAAAAACGGCGACACAGACCCTTTCGTTGAGGTTTTTGAAAAATGAACACATTGGATTTGAACGCGCTGGAAAAATTCATCCGCAGGGCGCAAAAACTTCAAGCAATAGCCGATGAACTTAAGCCGTTCCTTGAACTTATCAACACATTCGACGGCAAGGAACTGACGATGCCGACTGACAAATTGATTCGTTCACACGAAGCGGCAGAAATTTTGGGCGTCAACAAGGCGGCAATCGGCGAATTCGTCAAGGCGGGCTTGCTTACTCCGCTCTACGTCAATTCCGACCAACGCCGTTTCTGGTTAAGTGAAGTTATGAAAGTGCCGCGAAAGAAACCGTGGCGCGTCAATGGGTAACGACATGATAAAAAACTGCGAACGTTGCGGCGAACTCTATGACGCTCCGGGACGTGCGAAATATTGTATCGAGTGCCGACCAATCGTTAAGCGCGAACAATGGCGCGAAGCCTATCACCGCTACAATCAACGACACAACGTTAAAAGGCGCGAAATTGCCCGCCGAAGTTACGTCAAAAATCGCGACGTAAACCGCGAGGAAAAACTTGCCCGTCATCGTGAGTACATGCGCAAACGCTATCGGCAAAAGTGTATTGAGTTTTGGATACAACAGGAGGCGTCGGCATGATGAAATTTCTTTCGCTCGTCGCATTGGCGATTTTCGGGACGGTTTTGATGATTTACGCCGTGGTTGAACACGAACCGCCCGCGTTCATCGCCTACGCATTCGGGATTCTTACCGGCTTGTGTTGGTCGGGACTTGTTGGGCTGTACTGGCTCCGTCAAAAGTTGGCGGACAACGGCGAATTTGAAAGGAGCAATCGGCATGAATAAAAACAACGCGCTGATTAATTTCGACAATGCCGAATTCGGCAAAGTGCGGGCAATTCTAATCGATGGTGTGCCTTGGTTTGTCGGCAAAGATGTTGCAATCGCTCTCGGTTACAAAGACCACAAGAACGCATTGAAATCGCATGTTGACGCGGAGGATAAGCAAGGGTGGCGAATCACCACCCATGGTTCCAAAGCAACCGTCATCAACGAAAGCGGAGTTTACGCGCTGGTTTTCGGAAGCAAGCTTGATTCGGCTAAACAGTTCAAGCGTTGGGTAACAAATGATGTTTTGCCGTCGATTCGCAAGACCGGAAGTTATTCGGTACAAGACGACCCGCGCTGGGAACAAACTCGGCAGAACACCAAAATTTCGCACAAGCCGTTCACCTACGCCATTAAACTCATGCTCGCTTATCTCAAAGACCACTGCGACAAAGAATACAAGGAAAGTTACGTCTACGGGCACATCACCAACATCGTTCAGAACGCTTGCGGCATTATTAAGGGACAACGCGACGGCGCGTCCGTTGCGAATCTGAACAAATGCGACATGTGCCAAAATATGACTGCCAGTCTGATTCTCAACATAATCGCGTTGGGCAGGGCGAAAAACCTTGAAGACTTCGAGGCGCAAATAATCCTGCAGTTGAGCAATCTGAACAATTTGCTTTGCGGACAACCCGTCTTCTTGCTGAACGAAGCGTGCTGAAATGATAATCAGCATTTTTATCACGTTGATTCCGCATAGAGGACGACGACCATGACTAAATCTTGCGAGCGTTGCGGCAACGATTTTGAAGTCACTCCGAACAACTTCAAGCGTGCAAAATATTGTGCCGACTGCAGAAAAATCGTTCAGCGCGAACAGCTACGGCAGTACAAACAGCAACGACGCCAACAAGCTCCGCCCGCGACTGTGATTTGCCAGCGTTGCGGAAAGACCCTCATCGGCAAACGCCGTAATTGCAAATGGTGTGACGAATGCCGACGAATCGTCAACCGTGAACAAGACCGCCGATCCAGAGAACGATTAAAGCAACGAGCTCAGCCAAAGCCGACTACTAAATCCGAATACGTTCCTCAACCAAAAACTCGTACCTGCCGATATTGCCACGGAAAATTTACTTCGATTAATCGCACAACCATTTGTCCCGAATGCAAGCGCATCAAACACGAAGAATTTATGCGGCAAGAAGAACAGCGTCAGGCGAAGTTGCGGCAAAAGAATTTGAAAATTGACAAGGCGACAGGCAAGCCCGTCAAAACGCTGGAAGATTGGTCACGCGAGGCAGCGGCTTGCAATTTGGATTACGGCACTTATCGCGTACTGGTTGAACAGCAAGGCAAAACTTTCGAGGAACTCAAGGCTACTGCCGGAATTCGTTGCACATCCGCGCACGCTCATAACAGAGGTTTTGGGGAGACGCACCTTTGATTAAACACTGCCAAACTTGTCAAACTCTGTTCGAGACTTCACGTCGTAACCCGCATCAAAAATTCTGTTCCGAACGTTGCCAACAGAAAGCCGCCCTTGAACGAAAAAAGTTAAAAACGTGGTTCGAGCGTGAATGGCAGGCATGGCGGCGCGACTTTGCCGCCGGTAAAACTCAATCGAACTTGAGGAGGGATGATTAACGTGAGATTTGGAAAATCGCCGTTGTTCATGTTGATTGTGGTCGCTGTCGGTATGCTGGTTGCTTATGGTTTCCCGACTTATCTCGTTTGGCAACAAAACAAAGTTGGTGAAGCCGAACTTGCCCGTGCCGAACAAAATCGCCAAATTGCAATTCAGGAAGCAAAAGCGAAGGAAGAATCTGCCAAGTCGTTGGCTAATGCCGAAATTATTCGCGCTCAGGGAATCGCCGAAGCCAACAAAATCATCGGCGACAGTCTCAAAAACAATGACGCATATATTCACTATTTATGGATTGAGGCGTTGCGCGAAACAACAAATGCCGTCGTTTACGTACCGACCGAAGCCGGAATTCCGATTACCGAATCAGCCCGGTTCTTCAAAAAGGAGTGACTGAGATGCGCACAATTAAATTTCGCGGACGAGCCATGAACGGCGATTTTGTTTATGGCTTGCTCACAAAGAAAAAAATTCGTTCGAGTGGCGAAATACGTTACGCGATAGCCACGGGCAACTGTACGGCGGGCGAAACAATTCCCGTCAACGAAAATTCAATCGCTCAGTTTATCGGGCTGGATTCGGCAGGCAATGAAATCTACGAAGGCGACTTGCTTGAAACGCACGGCGGCGAATTGGTTGCGGATATGTCCTTGTGCGCCGCTATGTCTTTGTACAAGTTGAAGGGCGGGAATTCGGTTTGAGTTTCAAGAAAAAGTTGATTCGGTCGACAGCGGTGCCCGACGGATTGTCGCTGTTTGAACAAGCAAATCTTTGGTGTTTCCTTAATGAAATGCTTTTCGGAAGCGGTGAATTGGTCATCTTGCACGACAAACGCTTGATTTATTTCGTCGCACCACGTAAGTGCAAAAAGTTTCGATACCGCGCCTGCGCTCAGGCAAAAAAATGTTCATGTTTTAAGGAGCAATTCAAATGAACAGTTTGGTTTTCTTCGAGAACAATCAGGCGTTGACGACTTCGCTCAAAATCGCTGAAGTCTTTGAGAAACAACACAAAGACATTCTTGAAAAGATTCGACTTTTGGCGGCGGAAATTTCCGCCACGAAAATGGAAAAAGGTTACTCCCCTCAATTTTTAGAAGACACTTACGTCGACGAACGCGGTAAAACTTATCCGATGTACTTGCTCAACCGCGACGCTTTTACTGAACTCGTCGGCAATCTCAACGGTCAAAAAGCTCGCGAATGGAAGCGTAAATATTTCGCCGCCTTCAACAAAATGGAAGACACCTTGAAGAAACTCGGCGCAGATGAAGTTCAACGCTTGCAATTGCGTCAAGTAGGAAAAGAGATTGGGCGAAAACCCGTTACGGAAGCGATTCACCTGCTCAATCAGCGCGACTTCAAGGATGGCGATAAAGACCCGCGAGGACGCAAACGCTACGCCGCATACACTTTCAAGACGCAAATTAAAACGCTCGGAATTCCGAAAGGCGGGCGTGACGCGGCGAACGGCGCACAACTTGCGGCTTTGACACTCGGCGAAAAAAACAGCGCGGCGATTCTCAATCACGCTTTGGAAACGGGCGGCTCCTATCTGCAAGCAGAAGCGGTTGCGGTCAATCTCTTTCAGCAACTGCGCCACCTTTCCGACGGACATTATTCAAAACTTCAGCTCAAGGAGGGCACGAAATGAAACATACAATCAGATCGCACACGGTTGACCCGATTCGCGGGCACGTCACCAAGGTTGAAAAATTTTTCGGCGAACTCGGCAGCGGTGTCCTTGACAAAAACGGGCGCGAGATTTTTGAAGGTGACCTTATCCGTTTTGAGCGGAATACTTTGGTCGTCAAATTCAATCGCGGATGCCTGTGCTAC
>JAFWFO010000028.1 GCA_017515635.1 Selenomonadaceae bacterium | reverse complement strand
GAAAATCGAATACTCGTCGCACTCTTGAAGTTTCGCGTTTCCGTTCCAAACCGCCAAAAGTGCCGACATAAATGCCGCCGCGTTCTTGCCTTTGACTTCCTTGAAACGCTTCTTGATTTTCTCGCTTTGGAGCATTGCCGGTAATTGGTTCGCCATTTTGAAAACCTCCTTTGCGGGCGACGGGAAATTTTTTCTTGACGCCGCCGCCCGTCTCGTGTTATTTTCAATTCGGTAATTTTTGCTCGGATTCTTCGCCGCCTATTGACGGCTTATTTTTTTCCTAAAGCGTCGCGATGTAGTAGTCTTGAAGCGCGTCGCGTTCGTCGGGCGTCAATTCGATTTTATTGCCGCCGAAAATCTCCGTGCGGACAAAGCGGTCGAAGTAGCGCAGATTTTCCTCCGAATTTTCGCGGGCGTTGCGCTCCATTTCGCGAAGGGTATCAATCGCGTTTTTGAGAAATTCCAATTTTGTCATTGTTCTGCCTCCGTTCCTAAAAGCAAAGCGGTCGGGATGTCCAAAGCGTGGGCAAGTCTTTTCGCTATGTCGAGCGACGGGCGAATTCCGCGCCGTTCAATGCGTTTGACGGTTGCCGCCTTAATGCCCGCCGCGTTCGCCAATTCCGCTTCTGTAAGTTTTTGGCTCAAGCGTATGAATCTCAATCGTGCTCCGAAATTTTCAGTCATTGTTCAAGTCTCCTCAGGCATTGTGAATTCGGGTTGATTCCCGACATAAGCCTTGCAAAGTTCATGGACGATTCGCTCTGCGGCTTCGGGTGTGTAGCGTCCGAGTTTGACGCTGTCTTCGCCGATGATGATGTCGACGACGCCCGCTTTGTGTCCGCCGTTGAAGTTCTTAGGCTTGTCTGGAAGTTCGCCGAGCAAATGCCCGTTCGCGTCGAAAATTTTCATGACGCCTGCGCCTCTGTCTGTGCGGTGCTGTATTTGCCTGTCAGTGCTTTGAGTGCCTTGGTGTAAGAGCCGTTCTTGTCGGGGTTGAAGCCACAGTTCGATTTCGTCAAGCCCGTTGGCGTTCCGACATCAAGCATGAATTCGCCCGCGTCCTTTTTCAAAAACGCAACCGCCGACTTGAGCGAATCGGACAAATCATCTGAGGGCACAACGCCTTTGTTTTCCGGCATGACAAACATTGTGCGTGTTTGTTTCCATGCCTTTTTCAATTCTTCCGCCGCCGCGAACGCAACCTCTCTCGTTTTGTATTCGCCGAGGCAGACCGTAACGCGGCTGTATTTCGTGCCTTGCGGGCGGAATTGTGCTTCGACGTAGTAAACGTTGAAGTTAAGATGTCCGACATAGGTGACAGCATCAAATTCCACGCTGTCTTTTTTGCTCAGCTCCAGAGCGTTTCCGTCTTTTGTCAATACCAACATTTTCAGTTCCTCCTCGTGGTTCCTTTGAGTAATATGGGTTCGCAAATTTCGCGGCAACGGTCGGCAATTCGTGAGCCGTTGAGATTTTGTCCGTCGCTCGCGTTGTTCAAGCGGTAGGCAAGTTCGTCCGGTGAAAGGTTCGACGTGATGATTGTCTTGCCGCTCGGATTGTCGTAGCGCATATCCAAAACCTTGCAGAGCGTGGAGCCTGCCCATTGCGTGGGTTTCTCCATCCCGAAATCGTCAAGCACAACCAGATTCGCCGCCTGCAGTTCGTCCAAAAGGTCAAGTTC
Organism: Selenomonadaceae bacterium; assembly: GCA_017515635.1. Classification (GTDB taxonomy): domain Bacteria; phylum Bacillota; class Negativicutes; order Selenomonadales; family Selenomonadaceae; genus Quinella. The sequence goes on along the minus strand of JAFWFO010000028.1, from coordinate 82 downwards.
CTTGCCGTTGCCGTTGAAAGTCGCTCTGATGTCGTCAAGCAAACTCGGTACCTTCGTGAACAGGACAGACTTGCCGTTTTTC
>JAFWFO010000027.1 GCA_017515635.1 Selenomonadaceae bacterium | reverse complement strand
TTGAACATTTTTCGCGCCTTGCTCCACGCCGTCAAAGACGTGGTTGCCCATTTGCTTTAAATCTGCAAAAGCTTTTGAGCCCGCCGAAGTCAGCGCGTCGAACGCGCCCGAAAAGTCGCCTTCCGAAATTTTTCCTATCGCGTCGGAAAGTCCCGTGCCTATGTCGGCGATTATCGTCACCAAGTCTGCGAGCAACTGAATTATCGTCGCGATAGCCGACGCCGCCACAGTCAACACGACTGCGAACGCTTTAACCAAAGTGCCGCCGATAACCGACGCCGCTTGACTTGCCGCGTTGCTCAACGCTGCAAATCCGCCACTCGAAGACAACGCATTTAACGCCGTTTGAATTTGAGTTATCGCGGGGGAAAGTGCGCCCGTGATTACTCCCGCAATTTTGCCAAACGCGGCGGAAACTTTGTCCCAATTTTGATAGCAGTACAAGCCCGCCAAAGCCAACGCCATCAGCGCGACGCCAACGGGCGAAAATGCAAAACTCATTGCCGCACGAGCCGCGCCCGCGATTGCCGTGCCGATTGACGAAATTGTCGCCGCGATACCGCTTGCCATTGAACCCAACGTCAGCGACGCGAAAAACGTCCGAATCGCCACCGCCGCCACAGTTGCTTTGGCTGAAATTGCCGCGAACATTGTTGCCCATCCACCGAAGGTTGCAAGACCACCCGCCGCCGTCAAACCCAATAACGCCGTGCGAAGTGCCGCAAGTCTGGCGATTAATCCGCCCAAAAGTGCCCCGTCAGCCAAAGTCGCCAAAGCCGTGCGAACGAGCAGGATTGAACTGGTTATGAAATTCCAGCCCGCGAATGCAAGTTTAACTGCCGCCGCGCCGACAACCAACGACGCCAAAGCCGCCGCTATTGCCGCCGCCGCCTGAACAATTTCGGGGTGAGCGTCTATGAATTGCGAAAACGCCGTCATCATCGGAGTTATCGCGTTCGCCGCACGTTCAACCGCCGGCGATAAAGCTTGCCCGACAGAAAGTTGTATGGCTTCCCACGCCGACTCCATTGACTTCAACGCGCCGTAAGTGTTCGCCGTCATGACACCGTAAGTTTGCTCAAGTGCCCCGTCGCAATTTTCAAGCGCGGTCGTGAATTCGTCGAGTGCCTTAGCTCCCGCGCCGAAAACGTTCATCGCGCCCGAAACTGCATTGACGCCCGTAATTGCAGACAACGCCGCCATTTTTTCATGATTCGACGCGCCCGCCATTTGTTTGTCAATCTGCTTGACAATCGACAACATTTGGCGACCGGGCGTCAATGTCTCGTCCAAAGTCACGCCGTATTCTTTGGCGACAGCGTTCGCATTTTGCCACGCGGCATTTGCATCGTCGACCGTCAAGCCAAATTCCTGCATTGCCTTAGTGGCTTTTTTCGGCGGAGCAACCAGACGCAACATTGTCTGCCGCATTGAGGTACCCGCCATTGAGCCCTTGATGCCTGCGTCCGCCATGAATTTGGTCATTGCCGCAGTTTCTTCGAGACTTGCACCAAACATTTTGGCAACGGGCGCGGCATATTTCATCGCTTCGCCCATTTCTTCCAAATTCTGGTTTGAATGCGTCGTGGTGTAGGCAAGCACGTCGCAAACGTGCTGAGCTTTCTCCGCGCTGATTCCAAAGCCCGTCATTATGTTCGTGGCAATGTCGGCAGTCCGCGCCATGTCCATATGTCCCGACGCCGCAAGTTTCAAAAATGACGGTGTGGATGCCAAAATTTGATTCGCCGTCCAGCCCGTCCGTGCAATATAAGCTTGCGCTTCGCCGACTTGTTGAGCCGTGTAAATCGTCGTCGCGCCAAGTTCTTTCGCCTGCGCCGTCAAAGCCGACATTTCTTTTTCGATAACGTCGGTGCGACCGGCTTTGATGTTGTCCATTTGAGTGAGTGCTTTAACTTCACTCATGACGCGTTCAAACTCTACGGCTTTTTCCGTCGCGGTTTTGAACGGTTGTGCGATTGTGCTTGCCGTGTTCAATGCGCTTTGGAAATTGTTATAGGCATTGAACATTTCTTGCGACGCCTGTGACGATTGCCGTTGAGCGTTGGTTAAAGCTTGCTGACGTTGCAAAGCCGCGTTGACGCGATCAATGTCGGCCGCAAGTCGTGATTCAGCCGCCGCAAATCCCGACGTGGAAAAACCCGCCGCAGATAACGACGCTTGCAGACCGCGCAAAGCCGAAATTTGCGATTGATAATTTTGCGTCAACCGTTGCATGTTCGACCTTGCCGCCGACAAATCGGAGCCCGATTTTTGAGCTGCCGCGTTTGCCGCCGAAAGTTCGGATTTTGTTTGTTTGACTTGTGCCGAAAGTTCGCGATAAGCTTGCGCCATTGCTTTGACGCTTGCTTGTTGGGCGGTGATTGCGCCTTGAGTCGATTTTATTTGTGCGCCGAGCGTCGACATTTTCATTGCGTCGCCGGCTTTTTTCGCATCTGCGTAAGCTTTTTTGAGATTCGCCAAATCTTGACGCAGTTGCTTTAACGTCGCGTTGCCGCTCGATTTATCCGTGCCAAGTTTGGCTTGCGTTTTTTGAAGTTCGGCAAGTTTCGCTTTGAGTCTGTCGACTGCCGCCGCGTCCGCTTCGTATTGAGTTTTCGCCGCAGAAATTTTTTGCCTCGCAAGCGCGAAGTCCGTCGAAGATTGTTTCAGCGCGTCTTGAATTTGTTTGTATCGCTGAGCCGCCGCTTGCAGTTGATTCAAACCCGCCGCCATGCTTGCAAGTCCCGACTTCGACGCCGCCGCCACTGCCGAAGCATTTTTGGCGGCGTTGCCGAGACCGCGCATCGCATTTGCCGCCGCTTTCAGTGCCGCTTGTAACGAGCCGTCCAAACTGCCATTGATATTAAAACTTACCGTAAATGAACGTGCCACAAGCTCACCTCCTGCGCTTCATTTCGCGATTAATTTTCTTGACTTTCGAGTTGATTAATTTAATCCAACGGGGCAGTGTGTTTATCGGACGACTCATCCAAAAATCAGCACTGCCCCAATTTGCCCGCGTAAGTTCAAGCGTCAGACTTCGGATTTCATTTACGGCGTCGCGCCGTCCGAAGGTTGATATAAAAAATTAAATACCTGCGAACACACATCTTGATAATCCCTGATCGGCAGTTCTTTAATGTCGGCAGTTGGAACGCCCAAAGCCATTGCCGCAAGTCGCGCCTGAAATCCTTTTGTAAAAGTCACGTCGGGAAAATTATTGCCTGCCGCTCTTTCCTGCGCCTCCGCAAGTTCAAAATCAAGCCCGCGAAGTTCGCCGAGTTTTTCCTTGAGTTTACCGGTATCCATTTTCTAGCCTCCGTTAAATTCCAAGAGCCAATCGCACGGGCGCAAGATAATCTTGACCGTTGACGCGGTTGACGAAATTCAATTTGTCATGCATGAAAAGTTCGACGTTGTTGACTTTAATGCTGATAACGTCGCACTCGAAAGTAATTTCTGTGTCCGTCAATTCGGACGGCTCAAATTTGCCCATCGCGCCGCCTTTGATTCTGCCGCGACCGTCAATTCGCACGGGCAACGCTTTAAGTACGCCCGTCGCCGAATCGTATTGCTGAATTGCCCCGCGCAGGGACAAGATTACAGCCTTTTGCTCCATAAGAGAAATCGGGCTTTCATAAATTGCGCGGAACGTCAACTTAATTTCAAGACTATCGAGGTGCCCTAACGTCGGGGCAGAGTATTGACCCGCAATTCCGGCACCTTTTATATCTTGCGTCATATAATTAATTTCGGGCAAGTCAACGCTTGCAGTGCCGAGACAACGACCGCCGTCGACAAAGACTTCATAATTTATAACTTGTTCCAAAGTGTCTTGCATACCCATTTAAATCACCTCACTCGAAAAGGCTGCTGAAATATTCGGGGTTAAACTGAACAGTGAATTCAATTTCCTGCGCAGGCACCGCGAAGCCGACGTTCAAGCGGAAAAGCATATTGCCCGCCGACAATTCGGTTTGCGGATTATCATCCTCAAGGAATGCAATTTCACCGCCGAGAATTGCGCCGCTTTTGGTCAGCCCGTTCAGCCACAGTTGTACAGAATCAAGTACGGCGTCGACCAAAACGCGGTTCATCGGGCTATCAATTCGGCTGAAGAAATTCAAAACCAGCGTGTTGCAAATCCAGTTCATCATGCGACGCACGGCGATAAAGTTAATCGGGTCTGTGTCCGTCGGATAAGCCGACATGTGGTTACCCCAACTGCGCCAACCGCCAAAGTTGAGCGCGGTGACGACGCCTTGACCGTTGACGTAATTTGCCAAATCTTTGCCAAGGTAAACTTCCTTGCCGCTCGCCAAAACCGCCGAATCACACTGCAAATTTTCATTTGAAGGCGATTTAAACGGAACGTTATCACGCGCCGCGTCGACAACACACATCAAAGCCGCAAGCTGTGTGCTCAAGTGATATTGTTCGCCGCTAAGCGCAACTTTCGGCCACGTCGCCACAAGGAATGAGTTTGCAAAATTCGAGCCCGATTTAACGTTGGGAACGTCGGTGTAGCGCGTCGCCGTCGCTGTCGGCAAATCCGCAATCGCAATCGCTTTAAACGTGCCGTTAATGCCGTTCGCCTTCGCCGCCATAACCGCCGCAACGTCCGAACTTGCAGAAAATTTCGGAGCAATAATCGTGCCGGGCACGACGCCGAGTTTCGGATAAATATCGTCGATACATTCAAGCCCCGTGTTGTCGCCCGTCATTAAGTCGACACCGCCGACGACCGTGCTTGAAGTTACGGCAGACGGATCAATTTCGCGATAAGTGATAGCAACTTTATCGTCGACAATTTTCGCCGTGCCCGCCGTCGTGAACGTGATAACGGTATTGCCGTCCGTGTCGTAAGCCGCAGTGTAATCTGCTCCCGAAGTCACGGTAATTTTCGTTGCGTCGTTGAGCGTGAACGTAATCGAGCCGTCAACTTTTTCTTTGCCCGAAGCCGTCAACGTAATTTTGTTTTCGGCAATGGTGTAATCGGTCGTCAAAATCAACGGGGTTTCGCCCGCCGACAAAGTGAAACTGCCCGTCACGTCACTCGGAATGTCAATCGGCGAATCTTCGTCCGTGATGCCAATTAAAGTTTTGACCGTGGCGTCGTTGCCCGTTTCGATTTTGATTGAGCTAATAATTACCGGCGCGGAAAGTTTAATCGAAGCGGTTGTAACCGTAACTTCTGCCGTGCTTGTTTTGGCTTGCTTAATCGGATCAAGTACATTGATAAAAATTACGGGCGCGACGTTGTAAAGCGTGAAATGTGCCTTCGCAACTTCGCAGAGCGTATAATTTTCAAAATCGTTGCTCCAACCAAATTGTTTTACAAATTCAGCCAACGTCGAGCAAAGTACGGGCGTATTCGCCGCCGCAGGTTCGCTTGCCAAATGAATCGGCGCAGTGCCAACCGCAACCGTCGGCGTGGTAATTTGCGTGAGCGCGACCAGTGGAGTCGGCAACTCGCTTGTATAAATACCGTGTTTGAATCCGATATTAATCGCCATAGAAATTTCCTCCTAAAAGTCTTCAAGCCCCGCGAACGTTGCCGTTACGGAGCTTGGTATAGAAACCGTGAATTTATCTGTCGCCTGAAATTGCGGCGAAATTATTTCGACGCGCTTAACGCCCGCCGTCAACATTAAGTGTACGAGTTTTGACGGATTTAAATCGCGTCCGAGTCTTGAGCGTTGCCACTCGACAAATTCGTCGACCGCATCACGCGCTGACTGCTCAATTTCTGCCGCCGCCGTCACGTCTTCGCGACTTATCCAATATTTCACATCCAAAACATATTCGTTGATTGTCGGGACGCGAACGGTCAATAAATCCGTCAACGGACGAACTGTCCGATCGTTCAAATGTTCGGCAATCGCGTTTAAAATTTCTTCGGTCGGAAGTTCGCCGTTTTTGAGCAACGGATAAATTTGCACTGTGCCGGGCGTCTCCGAATCAACCGCCACGTCCGAAATCAGCGCGGAAACAGATTTTGCGTGATAAATATATGCGCCTTCACTGCCGGCGCAGGAATAAGCTTCGGGAGCCTCGTGAATGCGTTCGCGAAAATCGTCGTCGGTTTCAACGTCACTGCCGCCCGCCGAAGTTGTTATGTTCGTCATCGATTGCAAAAACGGTTGCGGGTCGACAATGTTGCAAAGTTCGTCCGCCGCAAAACCGTTACCGCTCTCGCCCGTGATTGTGCAGGTCGCCTTGGCTTGCTTGACCGTTTCGCCCGCAAAAAAAACCAACGGCTCATCCAACGCAAAATAAATTTGGTTGTCAGCCGTCACGCGTGTTCCTTGTTTAATTATCGTGGAAACTTCCCGCGCCGTCGAAATCCTGACTTCAAGCGTCGTCCACGCCGCAGTTGCGGGAAGTCTTTCGCAACCTACCAAATCGCCGAGTCTGTCAAGATTTTCGCCCGTTGCAAACGCAAGCAAATTTTGTTTTGCGACAGAGTCAATCAAAAGCCTCTGTTGCATGAGCAATAACTCTACACCGCGAAGAAAAATTCTCAACGGATCACCGCGCTCAAGCGGCCGCCCCAAAAGTTTTTCAACCGTTGAAACAACTTCAATCGCAATTTCTTCGGCATCGGCGGTTGCAAAATTTATCGGCGATACATCTTTAAGTAGCATAAGGATCAGCACCTCTAAACGGATGCGGGCGCAAAGTATTTTGCCGATAAGCATTCAAAACCAATTTCGCAATGCCCAGCTGGTCTTCGCAACTTTCCACGTCGTAGCGAACGTTATTAACCCAAACTTGTTCGCCGTGGCGCGGCAGTCGCTGTTTCTTCCCGCAATAATCCGCAGTTTTGAAATGAAGGGTTACAAAATCCCCGTGCAAACCTTCAAAATTGTATTTCTCGTTGCCGGATTTTTGAGCTGTATGAGCGTTTACCTGCGCCCGCAAATAAATCCCGTCGAGCGTCACGAATTCGGCAAACTCTTCGCTCTCGACAAAAACATTCAAGTCGTCGCGTAAATCGTCGCGGAAACTCATTTCTTTTTCTTGCCGTCGACCGTGAGCGGCGGTAATGCATTCGGCACGTTTGCTTCAAGCGCGGGTTTTGAACCCTGCAACAAGCGAATTACCCAATGTCGATTTTCGTAATCGACGACATCTTTATCAGCCATGTCAAAAACTTCGCCGGCTTTGTGAAACGTGCCGTCATATATCAAATTTTTTAGTGCTTTGACTTTCATTCGTCACACCTCAAGTTCTGTTTTTAAGTTGCCCGTAAGCAACTTCAATTCGTGCACCGTTAATGCAAATATACAAACTCCAATACAAATCGTCGTCGACCGTAAACCACATTGCACCGTCGGTCGTCAAAGATTTTCTGCCCAAAATCACGTTGTTTTCACTTTTTAGCCTGTCATGATACATATCCAAACCGTTTAAAACTTCCTCTTTGGTAACCACTCTGAGACACCCCCTTTCGTCGGGGGCGTTGTGGTTTACAATCACCCCCGAAAAAATTCAGTGGTGATTTTTAGTCGCGCTTAATCATTCGCCGTCGAAAATCTTGTCAATGTCGGCTTGCGTGATTGTTTCGGAAACGTAGTTGCCGCCGAGACAATCCCATTTGCCGTCCGCCGTGCGAGCAACATTGTCGCCCGCCTTAATCGCCGTGCCGAAATCATCAGTGCCGCCCGCGTTGCGAACGCCATAAACGTCGCCCGTTGTGGCACTTGCAGGCAAATCCGCGAAACTGTCGACCGAGCCGCGATAGCGCATTGCTCCGACAAGGTCGCTGTTTTGCGCGAATTTGGTTTCGTTGTACTCGTCCTGCCGCGTTTTGAAACGACTGAGACCGTTTAAAACTTCCTCTTTGGATACTCCCATGAAAAATAAACCTCCGTGATTTTTATTTAACGCCGCGCCGCGTGCACTCAGCCGACGTTTTAAGCAATTTCGGTAATGCTGTCATCGAGCAACTTGTATTCGTCGCCGTCGCCGAAAATAACGAGTTTGACAACGTGGCGAATCGGGCAGCGCGTCGCCAAAGTTTCTTCGGCAATGAAGTAATAATTTGTGCCGTTGACGAGCTGGTCGCCGAGATACAAAAGCGGCTTGAAACTTGCACCGGCAAGCGGTTCACCAAACGCGCCCGCCCATGCCGTAGCCGCTTTTTGCGGCATTTTCGTCATACCGTCAAAATTCTCAAGGTTGATTTTTCCAAACATGTTTCATCCTCCTCAAGGTTTGAAAATGTTATCAACGTCATCATTGGTGAGCGGGTCGCCGTCGGAAGCGTCGCCAGATGTGGAGCTTGCGCCCGTGTTGATAACCGCCCAGTCCGCCATTGTTTCGGGAACGAGCAGGAAGCGGCTGAAAATCGTCAGCGAGCTTTGTTGCGCAAGATAATCCGCGTGGTAAACGGGAACATTATTCGCTACAAACGTTTGCCAATCGCCCGCCTGATTCATGCAAGTAACTGAACCGTAAAGCTGACGTCCGACACCCGGCACGCCGATAATCGCAACGTCGGGATCAAGGAACGGTTTGACTTTGCCGTCGGTGTCCGTGTAAGTTTCGGCGTAGGAAATAATTTCGATATTCAGCGCGCTCAAATATCCAATAAAACGAGCTTGCGGGCTGGTGTAGTGCGGGCTGAAACTTGCCATTGCAAGATTTTCGCGATTCGGAATTTGCAACCACTTGTAAATTGCCGAGTTGTTCAAAAGTTTTTTCTCGACATTTTTGCCGCAGAGCATGAGCGTAGGAATAAAGCCGCTGTCTTCCTGAATTCGTTCGGAAACTGCTTTAATGTCGCCGTAAATATCGGCGGTCGAATTCGCCCAATCGGTCGACGCGTTGACTTTGCTGTTCCAGTCGAAAGTAATTTCGTCGACTTCTTCAGTGACGCCGTCATCGGCAAGCCCGCGAATTATTGTCTTGCCCGTCTGAATTATGTCGGCCGCCATTTTGCTTTTGCTGTTTTGAACCATGCGAAGCAAATCCATCATGTCTTCCGCTTGCATTTTGGCAGCGCGCTGTTCGGGTGTGACGTTGCTAAATACGGGTTGTTCGCCGAATTGACGCAATTCAATATCACCGAGCCCGATAACTCTGCGGGGACCCACCATAGGAGCTTTGTACAGCCGAATTCTGCTGGAACCGCGGTTGACATTCACGCCGCGTCCGCCTTTGGAAACAAACGGCGCAAGCAATCTGCCTTCCTTGCGATATTCGACTGCCATATAACCGTTGGTCAGCGTCGACGTAATTTGATTCGGAAACCACGTGTCGACAAGATAACTTGCCGGCGGTTTGATTCTTTCAACCGTTTGCAACAGTTGAAATTGGTCGGTTATGAGCCAAGGATTCTGCATTTATTTCACCTTCCCGAAAATATCTTTGATACTTGTAACGTGGATATTTGACTTGCGCAGTTGGTCTTCAAACGGCTCAATCGTCAAAGCCGACGTGCCGCCGAGGATAATTCTTTCGCGATTGAATTTTCCGCTTGCATAAGCCTGCGTGACTTTATGGTAATCATCGGCAGTGAAATCGTCACGGGCGATAACCAAAACTTTCGCCGCGTCCGAAACCTGCGAAACAAGTTTAAATTCGCCCGTCGGTGTGTCGCTTGCAAGCAACATTCCGCGCTTAATCGCCGCGCTTGCCCCGACGTTGACATTCCAAATCGTTTGAAACGAACCGTCCGTGCCGCCACTTAACTCATCGCGAGTTATGCCGTCGAACGTGCCGAAATATTCAGCCATTGTTTTTACCTCCGTTCGCATATTGAACAATCAAATCTTGCTGAGCTTTGACGGGGTCGACGCCTTCTTGTCCGCCGGCAACGCCTTCCGCGCCGCTTGTCATTTGGTCTTTGATAACCGCAGTAATTTGTTGAGCCGCCGAATTTTCTTTCGGGACAAGATTTTTCACCGCGTCCAAATACGGCTGAATTTTTTCGAGTGTGTCGCCGTTCTCGATCGCCGCGTCCACAATCGCGTTGACCGCTGAATTTGTGCCGCGAAGTTTCATCAAGCCGCCGATTCGGGCGCGTTCCTGCTTGAGGATTTCTTTTGCGTCGACAGCCGGTGTTTCGGTAATCGTAGTAACTTCTTTGTAAGTGCCCGTGTTGTTGATAACGGACGAAACTTTTCCATTTGACATATTTTCTGCCTCCATAGCTCGGCGAAGTTTTACTTCGTCGAATTTTTTCATGTCGACATGTATCGAATTGACGACCAAAACTTTTTTCGAGTTGTCGACCTGCATATCCACAGCTTCCGCAACCTCGTCCGCAAAGCCCCATTTAAGCGCGTCACGGGCGTTCAGCCACGTTTCCGACTCCAACATCGTGCGCAGGTTAATCTGTGCGTTCAGCGGGCTGTCAGCGCGGTTTATGCGGCTCTGATACGTGTCGACAATCGCGTCTTCAACCGCCGTGAGCATGTCGCGGGCTTTGGTTAAATCCGCCGCCGTGTAATAACCGTTCAAAATCGTCGCGGGCATGTGCAACATCATCAACGCATTTGACGCCATAACAACTTTGTCCGCGCCGCAGACGATTAGACTTGCCGCCGAAGCCGCCAG
>JAFWFO010000026.1 GCA_017515635.1 Selenomonadaceae bacterium | reverse complement strand
TTTTTTCCCACTTACGATTTCTCATATTGACGAACAAGGGAGCGATAACCTCCCATTGCTCATCCGTTAAATCTGTTTCATATTTTTTTCTCATAGTAAGCCCATTATACCACTTTTTTTCTATGAACACACGTTCTTAGATTTGAACTTTGACGCAGTCATAACGAGAGCCGACGCCGGACGCGCATTAAGGTCGTTTTGGAAAGTCGCCGTCGCCTTAGCTCTATTGCTTGCCATTTGGACGAACGATTGATTTCCCGTCACGCCGAAATTTACGTTTGCCGCAGAAAAATTTTCCGCCGCGAATGTTGTTGACGCGCTCACCATTGCGATAAGCAACGCCGTCAAAAAAATTTTCTTCATGTTATCAGTCTCCTTTTGAGTTGAATTTTATTCCGCCGCAAGTCAAAGGTCAATCGTCACTTTTGGCGAATAGACTACACTTTTCCGCGAAAGATAATTGCTTGATAATTTTCATTTATATTTTTCGCCGCGCCGATTGACATTGTAATAAGGAAAATCTATAATCACATTAATTGACGTTAAAATTTTCTTTGGGAGGGCGAAATTTATGGCGAAAGTTCAAATCATGGAAACTGTTCTGCGTGACGGTCATCAATCGCTGTTGGCGACGCGTATGCGCTATCGTCAAATGGAACCGATGTTGGCAAGTCTCGACAAAATCGGCTATAAAGCACTGGAGGCGTGGGGCGGCGCGACTTTCGACAGCTGCTTGAGATTTTTGGACGAAGACCCCTGGGAACGTCTCGACAAACTCAAAGCGAACCTCAAAAATACTCCGATTCAAATGCTTCTGCGCGGACAAAATCTGCTCGGCTACAATCACTATTCAAATGATGTCGTCGAAAAATTTGTTCAGCACGCGGCGGCGCACGGTATCGGCGTTTTCCGCATTTTCGACGCGCTCAATGACGTTCGCAATCTGCGCGTAGCGATTAAAGCCGCTCTCGAATGCCCCGAAAAACCCGAAGTGCAAGGCTGTCTCGTCTACACGATTAGCCCCGTGCACACAAATGAAATGTTCGTTGACCTTGCCAAAGAGTTGCAGGAAATGGGCTGTCACAGCGTCTGCATTAAGGACATGTCGGGCTTGCTCGCGCCTTACGTTGCCGATGATCTCGTCCGCAAACTCAAAGCCGCGCTTGATATTCCCGTCGAATTGCACACACATTGCACGTCGGGATTCGGGCACGCGACTTACCTCAAGGCGATTGAAGCGGGCGTTGACATTGTCGACTGCGCGTTAAGCCCGTTCTCAAGTGACACGTCGCAACCCTGCACGGAAACGATTGTGGCAATGCTTAAAGGCACCGAACGCGACACGGAACTTGACCGTCAGGCAATGACTCCGATTGCAAAACATTTCCTCGGCGTTAAACAGGAACTCATCAAAGAATTCGGGCTGAAAGGTTACTTCGACATCAATGTCAACGTGCTCGACTTCCAAATTCCCGGCGGCATGTTGTCCAATCTCGCCAACCAGCTCAAAGAAGCGGGCATGGAGGACAAATATCAAGACTTGCTCGACGAAATGCCTCGCGTCCGCGCAGATGCAGGTTATCCGCCGCTCGTCACGCCGTCCAGCCAAATCGTCGGCACTATGGCGACTTTCAACGTTATGGCGGGCGAACGTTACAAGATGGTTCCGAACGAATTCAAAGACATGGTTCGCGGCAAATTTGGTCGCACGCCCGTGCCCGTCGACCGTGACTTTATCCTCAACACGCTCAAAATTCCCGAAGACCAAATCATCGAAGATTGCTCAATCGAAGACGCCAAAGGACAGACTTTCGCGCAGTTCAAAGACGAAGTTATCGGCAAAGGCTTCCTCAATCCGACTGATGAAGATGTTCTGAGCTACGCGCTCTTCCCGCAGGTCGCCGAAGAATTCTTCAAGAAACATTACCGGCAAGTCACCGCTTACAAGAGATAAACATTTCATCACGCACGAAAAAAATTTCCCCGCTCGTTTGAACGGGGATTTTTTTATTGCGACAAGCGACGAATATTTTTTAACTCGGCAGAAAGATTTTCCTTGAGACTTTCTTCAAGTTCGGGCAACGTCGTCGACTCGAAAGCGTAACTGACTTGCGTGTCGCCTTTGATTCGCGATTCGGCACTGAACACGTCGCCATAAATGTTATAGTACAAAACGAAATCACTGCCCGCCGCGAAGTCTACGTAATTGATGATGATAAAGCTGCCGTTGGTGACTTCAACGGGTTTTTCGGGCGAAATGAACAGCTCGAAGTCTTCAAGCGTCGCGGGAAGATTTTTGCCGTAAGTCCACGTGTCAATTTCTTTTTCGCGCAGGAAACGATTAAAGTTGCCGTTGCGAACGTCGCGCAGATTTTTCAACGCGTGTTCAAGTTCGGCGTCAATCAATTTTTGAAACGCGGCAAAATCCTCCGTGAAAAATTTCGTCAAACAAAATTCCGTCAAGCCGATACGTTGACTGACTTTAAATTCTGCCGTCTCCTCGTGAAAGTAAGTTTTCAACGCGCAATGAAGTTCGTCGTTCGTGCAGGTGAAAAAAATAAATTTGTCGCCGTCCGCCGCAAAAATTTTTTCCGTCGTGAAGCCGCAAATTTCTGCGGGAAGATTTTCGGCGAAATGTAATTCCGTCGCCCGCGTCGTGAGTTTGGTAATGTTTTCGTCCGTCATAATTCAGCTCCACATTTTCGCCTTAAGCACGTCATAATAATTTTTGTCGTCGAACTTGACAATCTGCGCGGTCGCCTTCGATTTACGCACAACAATTTCGTCGTTCGGCTGAACTTTGTGGCTGACTTGCCCGTCAAGCGTGACGATAACATCTTGCATTGCGGAAACTTTTATCAAGACTTCGTCGTCTTCGCTGACGACAAGCGGCCGCATTTGGAAAGTGTGCGCACAAATCGGCGTCAACAGCAATGCGCGAATCGTCGGATTGAGTATGGGGCCGCCCGCGCTCAACGAATACGCCGTTGAACCTGTCGGGCTTGAAACAATCAGACCGTCCGCCTTGTAGTCCATCAAATGCGTTTGGTTAATGTACAAGCCGAGCCGCAACATTCGGGCGACGCCGCCTTTCGAGATGACCACGTCATTAATCGCGTTGCCCAAAAATTTTTCGCCCAAATCATTGCGAACATAGCCGCTCAAAAGTAAACGCCGTTCGACGCGATATTGTCCCGCCAAAATTTTCGCCAAACGTCCTTCAAGTTCACGTGGCTCAATGTCGGCAAGAAATCCCAACGTGCCCAGATTTATTCCGCAAACGGGAACATTTTGATCGCCGAAACGTCGACACACGCCCAATAAAGTTCCGTCGCCGCCGATTGATAACGCCATGTCGACATGCACGCGCTCAACGCAGGGCAGGCCGTATTCCTCCTTGCGGAATTGACGCGCCTCAGTCGCGGGCATGACAAGTCGCACGTCCTTGTTGTGGTAGAAATTAAAAATTCTGTCGACGATTTCACCCGCCCGCCGTTTGCTCAGGTTAGGAAAAACCGCAAGTTGCATCATGCCGGCATCAACGCCGAATCCCGTCCCGAAAATATTTGGTCGTGCCATCAGTCCAACTCCTCGTGAGCTTTATCAACAACGGAAACTATCTGCCCCGCGAACGTCGTCGGGGAATTTTTTATCAAGTGCGCAAGATATTCGATATTGCCTTCGGGGCCTTTGACGGGCGAAAAAGTCAAGCCGCAAACTCCGAAACCAATTTCGGTCGCGAAATTTAAAACTTTTTCGATAACCGCCGCATGAATTTTTTTGTCACGGACAACGCCTTTTTTGCCGACGTGTTCGCGCCCCGCCTCGAATTGCGGTTTAATCAAGGCAACAACTTCGCCCGAATCTTTCAGCACGTCGAAGACCACGGGCAAAACTTTTTCCAGCGAAATAAATGCCACGTCAATCGAAATAAAATCCAATTCGTCAAGAAAATTTTCCCGCGTGACGTTGCGAATGTTCGTCCGCTCCATGTTCACGACGCGCACATCACTGCGAAGTTTCCACGCCAACTGCCCGTAGCCGACATCAATCGCGTAAACTTTTTTCGCGCCGTGTTGCAACATGCAATCGGTAAATCCGCCCGTCGACGCGCCGACATCCGCCGCAATTTTTCCGCTCAAAACAATTTTGAACGTGTCCAAAGCTTTTTGCAACTTCAAGCCGCCGCGACTGACGAAAGGCATTTCTTCGCCGAGCACGCGAATTTCTGCGTCGGTAGCAACCAGAGTGCCCGCCTTGTCAACTTTCTGTCCGTCGACTAAAATTTTCCCCGCCATAATCATTGATTGCGCACGGGTGCGGCTGTCGAAAAAATTTTTCTCCGTCAACAAAATATCAAGCCGTTGTTTCATATCGTCACCAACAAACGAAAGGCGACTCGGCAAAAATGTCGCGTCGCCTGTAAAATTCTTTGTTCGGAAATTGTCGCGGTATCAATAGTTCGCGTCGTATTTTTTGCCGTCGACAATCAAAGACGCTTCGCGGTATTCGACATCAACCACGGACGCCACGGGAACTTCCTGCCATTGCGGATTCGGTTCTTCGTAATCCATGTTTGCAATTCTGCGCCCTGCGGCGTCGTAGGAAACACGGCTGACAATGCCGTAGTAAACTTTGCCGCCTTCGCGTTTGAAATTAATCGTCGTGATGTCGTAAGCCAAATTTTCAATGCCCGCCGGAACGATCGAGTAATCGCGGTACCAAGCGATTGTTGCGTCACGACCCTTTTGGCTGTAATTCATGCGGTACACCGCGCTGAACGTGACGTTATCCCGATTTTCATTCATCCGGGTGATTTTCACCGAATCCGTGTCGAAGAAAATTTCGTTGTCGTTTTGATCCGTGTAAACCTGAACCCAACTTGCCGCCAAAACCGTCGCCGCGCTCATCATTGCGATAAGCAACGTCATTAAGAAAACTTTCCTCATGTAAATCAACTCCTTAAAAAATTTTGTAACAGCCATATTCGCCGCATGTCGAGGAAATCCTTTTGTGAAAATTATTTTTGGCGCTCAACCAGATATTCAACCAGTTCGCGCAGAAAATCCGCTTCACTTCCGAAATATCTTAACGCGTCAATCGCCTCGTCAACCGCCATTTGCGCATGGTGTTTCGCTTCGTCAATCGAAGTCAAACTGACGAAAGTCGCCTTGGAATTTTTTTCGTCGGAGCCGGTTGACTTGCCCAAAATATCATCGTTGCCCGTCACGTCCAAAATGTCGTCGGTTATCTGGAATGCCAATCCGAATGCGTCGGCGTAGCGTGTCAACTCGTTTAACTTCTTCGAAGACGCTTCCGCCAAAATTGCGCCCGAACGAATAGCCGCACGGAACAGCGCGCCCGTTTTGCCTAAGTACATTAGCTTGAGCGTCGCCAAATCTATTTGCGAACCAGCCGAACGCAAATCAATCGATTGTCCGCCGACCATGCCCGCCGCGCCTGCCGCCGTGCTGACTTCTTCGAGTACCGCCAACAAAACTTCGTGCGGAACGTTCGATTGACGGAGTATCACTTCAAATGCCAACGTCAACAACGCGTCGCCCGCAAGAATCGCCGTCGCTTCGCCGAAAACTTTGTGATTCGTCAATTTGCCGCGTCGCCAATCGTCGTTGTCCATTGCCGGCAAATCGTCATGTATCAGCGAATACGTGTGAATCATTTCAATCGCGCTCGCCACTTTGATAAATTTTTCGCCGTCGCCACAGATTGCGTCCGCCGCCGCCATCAAAAGACACGGTCGAAGTCGCTTGCCGCCCGCCATTAAGCTGTATTCCATCGCCTGTTTTAAATTTTCGTCAAGCGATTTCGTGCGGCGCAGTTCTTTGACCAAATCCGCTTCGACGAGTTTTATTCGCCGCTTCCACTGTTCCTTGAACATGATTTTTGAATCCCCCGTATAAAAATTTTCGCCCGACCGTTTGAAAAAAAAATCCGGACTCGGCGTCCGGCAGAAAAATTCTACTTTGAAATTGCTTCAAGGATTCCGTTCACGAATCGGCTCGAATCGTCGGTGCCGTAAATTTTTGCCAACTCCACCGCCTCATTTATGGCGATGTTTTTCGATAACGGAGGCTCGACAAAACGCATCTCGTAGACGGCCAGCCGCAAAATATTTCTGTCTGCCGCCATAATTCGCGACAGTTGCCAGCTTTGCTTCAAATGCTCCGAAATGATTGCGTCAATTTCTTTAAGGTGAGCCCGCGTTCCTCTAACTGTCTCTTCGACGTATAACAGATCTTCTTCCGTCAATTTTCGAGGGTCGTTACCTTCCGTCAAAAAATTGGCGTCGTCAATCATTGTTTCAATCGCCAAGTCTTCGTAAGCGGTGCTGTCTTCACCTTCCGCAGCAAAATTAAAATCAAGCTGGAACAACGCCTTGAACGCCGTTTCACGCGCCATTACGCGACTCCGTTGCGCCGTTATGCGGCTCATTCGTGACACTTTGCGGCTCATAAATTCATCCTTCCAACATGTTTACCAACGCTGAATTCTTTCCGGCAAAATTTCATCAAGCTTGCGTATCAGCTTTTCAACCAGATCATCTTTTCCGTCGAACCGCGAGCCGACAAACAACCCGATAAGTCCGCACAGTGCCACAAACATCGTGTTGAAGAAACCGAACAGCAAAATAGCAATGCCCGTTACCATGCCGAGTATAAAGCCGATTTTCCGCGTGCGGTATCGTGAAAAGCAATCGTCGAAAAAATTTTTGACGCTGTCGAGTACATTTGACATTGCTTATCTCACCCGCCTTTTCGCGGGCACGGCAGGCGCAATTTGTTTGACTCTGACTTCAATCGGCACGTAGAATTCCACACCCAAAATATTTCGCAATTCGTCGTTTATCGCTTTGTCCGCCGCTTCGCTGACTTTCGGCGCGGAATGCATTTCGGTCAATGTCAACGTCAATAAAATTTTCATCGGGTTTGCGTGGGAATATTTTTCGACGACAACTCGCGCTTCGTTTATCCCCGCAACCGATTTAAGTGCACGTTCCGCCAAACTTTGAACAACCGCGAATTCCGACTGCACAAGCCCGAAATCCGTTTTCTTCAGCAAAAATTCTCCGCTTGACGAACGCGACGCGTAGACCGTGCTTTTTAAAATCTTGTGTATCAAATCTTTAAACATGTCGGCACCTCACACGACGCGTTTATCGCGCTCAACTATTGCATGTGTAATTTCTTCGACCGAAACTTCCACCGGCACTTTCGGCAAATGCAAAACCGTCAACAATGCGTCGTCAATCGCGGCAACTGCAGCTGCGCTGACTTTCGGCGCGGAAAATCCTTGACCGAGCACAATCGCCAACCGAACTTTTATCGGTATTTCTCCGCTTTGTCGGTACACGGACGCACTCGCCGCACGAACTCCGCTGACTGTAACCGCCGCACTTTCGACAACGCTTGTTATCGCGGAAACTGCAACTCTGACTTCGCCGGGCTTGCCGACTTCAAACGGAATATCTCCCGAAGCCATCGTTAAATCTGTGCTTGCCTTGCGGGAAAAAACTGCCGTCCAAAGAATCAAACCTGCCAACGCCATTACAGCCAGTGCCACCAAAGTTTCATCTTGCGCGATCCAATAGTTAAGTTCGCTCTGCCAAACTCTTTCCGGTATCAAACGCAGACAAACGCCCGCGCAAACGACCAATGCCGCCAGTACAATCGGGATGTAAAAAAGCAGTATAAGGCGTCGAATTATCCCCATAAAACTTTCTCACCTCCCGAAAACTGTACAACTTTTGAACTCAACGGACGCGCAACTCTTCCGGTTTTTCTTCGTCTTCGGGGAAGTGGACGCCTTGCACGTGCACATTGACTTCGACGACCGAAAGACCTGTCATTGTTTCGATAGCTTTTTTGATGTTCTCTTGAGCCGAAAGAGCAACGTCGGGGATTCTCGCGCCGTATTTGACGATGATGTAAAGGTCAACCGCCGCTTCACGTTCGCCGACTTCAACCTTGACGCCTTTGGAGAAATTTTTGCGACCGAGCATTTCGGCAATACCGCCGACAACGCCGCCGCTCATGCCCGCGATGCCTTCGATTTCCGTCGCCGCAAGACCCGCAATAATGCTGACAACTTCGTCCGCAATTTTAATCGCGCCGAGACCGGAGTCGTTTTTCACCAAATCTTTTTCGTTTTCCATGGATAGTAACCTCCTCAAAGAATGATGGCTTTAACTGCCACTTTGCTTGACTATTCGCCGCAGTGTTGAATTCCCCTGCCGCCGTCAAAAAATTTGTGCGAAAGTTTCAACCGCGAAAGTGTTGAACCCAGTAATGCTTGTATTTCGAGTTTGGAAAATAACAGTAGACAACGCCCAGTTCGCTGAAATTTTTGCTCAACATGTTTTTGCGGTGACCGGGCGAATCCATCCACGCTTGAACGACTTCTTTCGGAGTTTTTTGACCGCCCGCCAAATTTTCGCCGATAACGTGTCCTTTGCCCGTGACGAAAGCCGAATCAAATTTGTAACCGTTCGGGCGCGTGTGGGAAAATTTTTGCGGCAACTCCAGCGCACGAATCAGCGCGCTTGCCGTCAAGTCTTTGGAAAATTTCAGCGGTTGCGCCCCGACTTTGGCGCGTTCTTTGTTCGTCAACTGCAAAACTTCCGCCGCAAATTTTTCGGGATTGACATCCTGCGTCCAACGCGCCGTTGATGTTCGAGTCACGATAACTCTTTGCGCCGAAGCCGTAACGTTTATTGCGGCGACAAAGAAAATTATTGCGACGATTGAAAATAATTTCTTCATCGCCAATCACTCCAAAAAAATTTTAACCGCGGAAAAGTTGAACCCAGTAATGATGATACGTCGAATAATCTTCGTAAGCATAGCCGACGCCCAGTTCACGATAACGGGGATTCAAAATGTTTTCGCGGTGCCCTTGAGAATTCATCCACTGTTCAACGGTTTCCGCCGCCGTGCCGTGTCCCGCCGCAATGTTTTCGCCGCACGTGTTGCCGCGATTTCTCATGACCGTGAAACAATCCGAACCGTCGGGGCGCGTGTGGCTGAAGAGTTGAATAATTTCCCGCGCACGAATCGCAGTCGCCTGTTGCAAATCTTGGGCAAGTCGAAGCGGCGGCGCACCGACTTTGGCACGTTCGACGTTACACAAATTCAAAACTTCGACCGCGAAATTTTCTTCGGCGTGGACAACATTGCCCGCGAACAAAATAAAAATCGCTACAACACTCAAGAAAAACTTTTTCATGTCTATCACCTCGTGCGAAATTATATCAACAAAATTTTAACGGCGCATAAAAATTTTCCGCGCAGATTTATTAGTCCTTGTTGACAGAAAATTTTCAACAGTGCAGGATTTTTTTCGCCCGTCATAGAAATTTGCCGCGTGAATTTATTTTTTCGAGTTATTTAAGGAGGTCGAAGGAATTGATGTTCTTACTTGCGCTGTCGCCGATTCTATGGCTTGTGGTCGCGCTCAGCGTTATCAAAATGGCACCGTGGAAAGCGTGTCTGGTCGCGCTGATAATTTCACTGGCGGCCGGTATGGGCGTCTGGAACATGGAAAGCGCACGGGCGATTGAATCCGTCTTGGAGGGCGTGGCGTTGGCGTGTTGGCCGATTTTGCTCGTCATCGTCGCCGCGATTTTCACCTACAACCTGACGTTGCACACCAAAGCAATGGACACGATTAAAGACATGTTGACAAGCGTCAGCCACGACAAACGCGTCTTGATTCTGCTGATTGCTTGGGGCTTCGGCGGTTTTCTGGAAGGCATGGCGGGTTTCGGCACGGCTATCGCGGTTCCTGCCGGTATGCTTGCGGGCATCGGCATCAACCCGATTTTGTCCGTGTCCGTGTGTTTAATTGCAAACTCGGTGCCGACGGCTTACGGCTCAATCGGCATTCCGCTCGTCACGTTGGCAAATGTCACGGGCTTTGATTCAATTCAGTTGGCGACATTTACTTCGTTGCAACTCGGCGTTTTGACGTTGCTTTGTCCGTGGCTGATAGTTATCGTTTCGGGCGGCGGCATGAAAGGTCTGCGCGGCATGTCGATGATGTGTTTGGGCGCGGGCATTTCGTTTTTCGTGCCGGAACTTGCGTTGTCAATGTTTGTCGGGCCGGAACTTGCGGTTGTCGCGGGCGCAATTTGCACGATGGGCACGATTGTTTTCATTGCGAAAAAATTCCCCGTCAACGATCCCGAATTCGCAATGGAAGATCACGTTCATCCCAAAATCAGCACTTCCAAAGCAATCAACGCGTGCTTGCCGTTCATTTTAATTTTTATTTTCCTGCTGTTCACGAGTAAACTTGTCCCGCCGATAAATTCGTTCTTGATGCAATTCAAAACAAGCGTACCGATTTACACGGGCGAAGGCGGCGTGCCGTATACTTTCGTTTGGATAAATACACCGGGCGTTTTGATTATGCTTGCGGCGTTTATTGCCGGCTCGAAACAGGGCGCGGCTTTCGGCGAAATGCTCGGCGTGCTGAAAAAAACTGTCAACGGTTTGAAATTCACAATGGTCACGATTATCGCGGTCATTGCCACGGCGAAAGTCATGGGCTACAGCGGCATGACGGGACAAATTGCTGACACGGCAGTTGCGGCGACGGGCGCGGCTTATCCTGCAATCGCGGCGTTCCTCGGCTCGGTCGGAACTTACATCACGGGTTCGGCTACGTCGAGTTGCGTTTTGTTCGGCAAGTTGCAAGTCATCGCAAGTCAGGCTATCGGCGCGAACGAATCTGTTCAAGCGTGGGTTGCCGCCGCAAATGCAACGGGAGCCTGCGCGGGCAAAATGATTTCGCCGCTGTCAATCGCCATCGGTTCTGCGGCTATCGGCGTCAAAGGCGCGGACGCTCAGTTGTTGGCGTTCGCCGTGAAAGTTTATGTGCCGTTTGTAATTTTTATGGCGTTGGTCGTTTATTTCGGGCAAGTTTTAATTGGTTGAGGTGACGCAATGAAAATTTACACGAAGACGGGCGACGCCGGCTTAACAAGTTTGTACACGGGCGAACGCGTCGAAAAAAATTCTCTGCGCGTGCAAGTTTACGGAGCGATTGACGAAGCTGATTCGGCTTTGGGATTGGCGCGGGCATTCGCGACGGTCGACGACGTGCGAGAAAAAATTTTCGCCCTGCAGAAACTTTTGCCGAGACTTATGGCGGACTTCGCAAGTTTGAATCGCGAGCCGACGATAACCGCCGCCGACGTTGCAAAACTCGAATCGGAAATGGATGCGCTGGAAAATTTCTTGCCGCCGTTGAGAGAATTTTTAATCCCGGGCAATTCGCAAGGCGGAGCATTTCTGGATTTGGCACGCACGATAACTCGACGCGCCGAAAGACTTTGCTGCGAGCTGGCGAAGACGGAACCCGTTCACGAATCCGACAGAATTTTTCTCAACAGATTATCCGACTACTGCTTTTTATTAATGCGCCGCGCAGATTTGAATTGACACACTTGAATAGTCAAGCGAAGTACGACAGAAGAAAAACCCCGCTCAAAAAATACAATTTGGTTAAAAATTACAACCCTCCTTGACTATCTCCAGGGGACTGTATATTATTTGCCCGCAAACAATCTGAAAATTTTTCGGAGGTGGGGAAAATGGACGGCACTGAAAATTTGACGGAAACTTTTTTAGATGCGCATCACCTGATGTACGAATATCAAATGGCGTGGTACAGGAGAAATTTCGGCGGCATCGACCCGCGGCACGGGCAAGGACGAATTTTGACGGCAGTGAGCCAAAAGGACTACGTCACCCAAAAAGAACTTGGAGTTATTTTGAACATGCGGCCGCAGGCTTTGGGCGAACTGGTGCAGAAACTCGAAGCGAACGGCTACATTTCGCGTCGCAAGTCACTGAGAGATAAACGGTCGTTAGTTGTCGAGCTGACAGAAAAAGGCGAAGAGTTTATACGAAACAGACCTTATTACGAAGCATTGTTCAGCGACATGAGCGACCGCGAACGCGAAAACTTGAGACACTTGCTCCAAAAAATCGGCGTGAAGTTGGAAGAATTGATTATCGCCTTTGAAAACGAAGACGACGAAAACGAAGTCGAAGAAGACGACGAAGAAGAAAACGAAGTCGAGACTGAAGTTAAAAATAATATTGATTGACGGTTTTGTTGCGTGAGGAGGGATTTTTTGTGGTCAAGGACAGACTGAAATTTTTCGCTCAAATTTACGCGTCGCACAAAAAAAGTTTTGCGTTCGTGGCACTCGGATCTTTAATCGGCGCGGGCGTCGGGCTTGCGTCGCCGATGTTGATTCGTCGGCTCATGGATGAACTTTTGCCGCACGGAATTTCAACGGAAATGCTTTTGACGGCGGCGGCTCTCCTCACGCTCTACGCGGCAAGTTACCGGCTCGATTACAAAGTCGAAGTCGTCGGGCGCGGCATGGGCGCGAAAATCGAATTCAACATGCGCGAAAAACTTTTCCGCCACCTGTTGCGCATGGGCTATTCGTTTTACGACAACGCGCAGAGCGGACAACTTTTGTCGCGGCTCGTCAACGACATTGCGGAAGTCGGCAATTTGATGTTCGCAATTCCGCACCTGCTCATAACCTGCGCGGTAACTTTGCTCGGCTCGGCGACACTTTTGTTTTGGCTGAATTGGCAACTTGCGCTCGTTGTGACGACGTTGTTGCTAATCAAAACTTTCACGACGATTAGATTAAACGGCAACATGAAAAAACTTTTCATGCAGGCACGCGAAAACACGGGTGACTTGAGCGGACAAATCGCCGAAAGCTTGCAGGGAATTCGTCTGGTGAAAGTTTTCAACACGGAAGAGCGCGAACTCGACAAGATGATTCGCGTAGGCGAAAATCTTTTGTCCGTGCAGGAAACGTCATTTAAAACCGTCGGCAAACTTCACGGCGGCGTTGAATTTTTTTCCAACGTCATGAACTTGGCGATAATCGTTTTGGGCGGCGCGCTGATAACGTTCGGGCTGATGTCCGTCGGCGATTTGGTTGCGTTCCTGCTGTACATGATGCTTTGCATGAGACCCGTTTTTCAACTGATGATGTTGACGGAAACTTATCAGCGCGGAATGGCAGGCGTCGACCGTTATCGCGAATTGATGAACCTGCCCGAATCAAGCGAACTTTCCGCCGAACGCGTCGCACAAATTGAAGGCAACGTCGACGAACAATCGATTGAGTTTTCGCACGTCAATTTCGGTTACGAAAACAATCCGCCGATTTTCCGCGACTTCAATTTGAGCATTGCGGCGGGCGAACACGTCGGGATTGTCGGGATGACCGGCGGCGGCAAAACCACGCTGTGCGAATTGCTTTTGGGAATGTACGACCTTGACGGCGGGAAAATTTCAATCAACGGGCGCGACATTAAAACCGTCAAAACCGACAGCCTGCGCCGCGAAGTCGGCATGATTCAGCAGGACACGTTCCTTTTTTCGGCGACCGTGCGCGACAACATTGCTTACGGGCGACCGGACGCAACGGACGAAGAAATTTTCGAGGCGGCGAAACTTGCAGAAGCTCACGAATTTATTACGGCTTTGCCGAACGGTTACGACACTTTCATCGGCGAACGCGGCGTTAAACTCAGCGGCGGACAAAAGCAACGTTTGGCAATCGCCCGCATGTTCCTGCGCAACCCGAAAATTTTAATTCTGGACGAAGCAACTTCCGCACTCGATAACGAAACCGAAAGACAAATTCAACGCGCCATGCAAAAACTTTCCGAAAACCGCACGACGATAACCGTTGCCCACAGATTGGCGACCGTGCGCAACTCGAATCGGATTTTGGTTTTGGAACACGGCAACATTACCGAAGAAGGCACGCACGAAAATTTGATGGCGCGTCGCGGAGTTTACTATACCTTGTCGACGAACGCAGCCGCTTGAAATGCAATTAGGAATTTGGAATTAATTTGTCCGTAAAAATTTTCAATAAAAAACCCCCCGCTTTGGAGGGTAATTTTTTTATGCGAGCGTCAATGTAACGGGGCAATGATCACTGCCGAGAATTTCATTTTCAATCGTCGCGTCGGAAATTTTTTCGCGCAATCGTTCCGAGACCAAAAAATAATCGATACGCCAACCCGAATTATTTTGCCGCGCTTTACTGCGATAATGCCACCACGTATAAGCTCCCGTCGTCGTCGGATACAAATTCCGAAACGTGTCAACAAAACCCGCGTTGAGCAAGTCGGAAAATTCGTTGCGTTCGTCGTCGCTGAAACCTGCGCTGTTGTGGTTGCGGTCGGGATGTTTCAAGTCAATCGGTTGATGAGCGACGTTGAAATCCCCGCAAACAACAACGGGCTTGTCGGCGTCCAACTTTTTGAGATATTCGCGAAAAATTTTTTCCCAATTCAAGCGGCGTTCAAGCCACTCCAAATTGTGCGAATTCGGAACATAAACGTTGACGAAAAAAATTTCTCCAAGGTCGAGCGTAATAACTCTGCCTTCGTCATCAAATTCGTCGACGCCGATACCGAGCGTGAAACCTTTGTGCTTGACGCGTGTGAAAACCGCCGTGCCCGCGTAGCCTTTGCGCCGGCCGTAATTCCAAATTTGTTCATAGCCGTTCAGTTCGACAATCGCTTGACCTTCCTGCATACGAATTTCCTGTACGGCGAAAATGTCCGCGTCGAGTTCGCGAAAGGCAAGCATAAAATTTTTCTTCAAACAGGCGCGCAACCCGTTGACGTTCCACGAGGCAAATTTCATTTGATAAACCTCCCCGAAAACCAAAACGGCTTGTCTCCGACAAACGCCCTTCGGAAACAAGCCATTCTATGTAGCAAGATTTTCGCAATTCAACGCTTAGAGTTTTTTAACGTTGGCCGCCTGAGGACCGCGTTCGCCCTCGATGATGTCAAATGAAACTTCCTGACCTTCGTCAAGAGTCTTGTAACCGTCACTTTGAATCGCCGAGAAATGCACGAAAACATCGTCGCCCTCTTCGCGGGCAATGAATCCGTAACCTTTTTCTGCGCTGAACCACTTTACCTTACCAACTGCCATGTTCCTTAATACCTCCAATGAATTATATCGCTCTGTGCGCAAGCTAGTTAATTATAGTCACGAAGATTTTTTCTGTCAACCTACAAAATTAACATAGGACATTGCGCATGACGAATATTTTGGAGCGAAGTCGAAAACAGATTATTTGCCGCGATTGCTCAAGATATTGTGAATCAAGTTTTGCGCGGCATTCGTCGACGTTTGGGTCGGAGCAGCCGGAGCGGCCGTACTTGATTGCGCGTTGTTAGGTCTGTTGTTCAAAATGTTTTGAACCAGATTTTGCGTAGAATTTTGCGGTTTGGGCGAAGGTGTTGTCGTTTGAGCAGGTGTAGCCGCCGGAGCAGGCGTCGACTGTTGCGAGGCACCGGGTCTGTTGCTCAAAATGTTGTGAATCAAATCTTGCGCGTTTTGTGCGGCCGGTTGTTGCGGCGTTGTCGACGTGTGAATCGCGGTCGGAACTTTGTCGTAAAGTTCGTTGCCGTTGAAAGTTTGTCCGCCGATTGTGAGCGCGTTGGTGAACTGCCACATATTCCGATGCAACGAATCTTGTGCGCCCCATTCGGCATTCCAAACTTGGCAACCGAGAGCCTGCCAATCAATAAAATCGTTCAGCCACGACGCAGTTGCATAAACGCCGCAGTTGAGCGGTTTAATGTTGTCGAGGAATGCACGACAAATCGCCGTGACGTTCGCCCGCGAAAAATCGAAGCCCTTGCGCTGTTTGTAACCGTCGCTGTCGCCCATGTAAACCCACACGGGCAATTCGAGCATAAGGCCGGAACGTTCGATAATCGACTTGCAGAAACGAGCCTCTTCAGCGGCGGCGGCAGTGTCGAGCGCGTAAGAAAAATGATACGCACCGCAAATCAAGCCGGCTTTGTGTGCGCCGTCAACTTGAGCCACAAAAGTTTCGTCGGCGTCCGTGCGACCGAAGCCCGTGCGGCAAATCACGAAATCAATTCCCGCCGCTTTGACGGCTTGCCAATCGACATTTTCGTTGAAAACCGAAACATCAATACCACGCATGTTTTTAACCTCCCAAAAAGTAATTGACGATTGAAAAAAAGCTCCCGTTGTTTGTGAACGAGAGCCGTAATTTTTTTAACGTTTCGAGAACTGGGAAGCTTTGCGCGCTTTTTTGAGACCGTATTTGCGACGTTCCTTTTCACGCGGGTCGCGAGTAACGAAACCGGCTTTTTTGAGCGCGGGGCGAAGTCCCTCATCAAGTTCCATCAATGCGCGGGTGATTCCGTGACGAATCGCGCCCGCCTGTCCCGTGGTGCCGCCGCCTTTGACGGAAGCAATCACGTCGTATTTGTCGTTCATCTCTGTGAGGACGAGCGGTTGACGAACGATAAGTTCAAGAGTTTTCAGACCGAAATATTCTTCCATTGCGCGATTGTTAATTGTAACTTTGCCGTCGCCGGGGACGAGGCGCACGCGTGCAACGGAACTTTTGCGGCGACCTGTGCCGTAGTAGCTGACTTGTGCCATAATTTATCTCTCCTTAGCGCGTTTCGATTTTGAGTTCTTCGGGTTTCTGCGCGGCGTAGGGGTGTTTGTCGCCCGTGAAGACGTGCAGTTTTCTGAACAGATCCGCGCCGAGTTTGTTTTTGGGCAACATGCCTTTAACTGCGTGCTCAAGGACGCGTTCGGGGAATTTTTTCATCCATTCGCCCGCCGTGGCATATTTGCCGCCGCCGAGATAGCCGGTGTGGTGGAAGTAAACTTTCTTGCGAAGTTTCTTGCCGGTGAAGACAACTTTTTCTGCGTTGATGACGATAACGAAGTCGCCCGTATCGACATGCGGCGTGAACACAGGTTTATTTTTGCCGCGAAGGACGTTGGCGATTGCCGCTGCCAGGCGTCCGACGGTTTTTCCTTCAGCGTCGACGATGTACCATTTGCGTTCAACGTCGCCCGCCTTTGCCATGTACGTATCTTTCACGAAAATTCCTCCATGACTTTGACTTTATTGGAACGCACGACGAAGTTCGCTTTTGTCCGGGGCTAATGGAAACGAAAGGCAACCCGCCATACTCGTGCGATTTTAATTGAAACTTTTCGGCGTGTCAAGGGGCGTCTTATGTTACTTTTATTTGTCGGTGTGAATAGTCAAGCGAAGTGCAACAGACGACAAATCCGAATTGCTAAGAACGTGTGTTCATAGAAAAAAAGTGGTATAATGGGCTTACTATGAGAAAAAAATATGAAACAGATTTAACGGATGAGCAATGGGAGGTTATCGCTCCCTTGTTCGTCAATATGAGAAATCGTAAGTGGGAAAAAAG
>JAFWFO010000025.1 GCA_017515635.1 Selenomonadaceae bacterium | reverse complement strand
TTACCAATTCTCGCTTTTCCCATTTGTACTTGCGCATATTGCTGAACAAGGGCGCAATAACTTCCCATTGCTCATCCGTTAAATCCGTTTCGTATTTTTCTCTCATAATGTGATCATTTTACCACTTTTTTACTGTGAACACGCATTCCAAGAAATTCGGACAAAGTTTGTTGCATTGATGAGCTTGACGGCTTGTCGCACAATTCGCCAATGACGAGACCGCCGACAAAACTTTTGCAGCTCTGGTTGAAAAATTTCGCCTGCCTCGAATCAGCCGGCATCGTAAGTTCTGTACATTTTGATTTCTTCGGGATTGTCTTGAAGATTCCAAACGCCGCAAGGACAAACGCCCGCGCAAATTCCGCAGCCGATACATTTCGATTCGTCGGAAACATATTCCCAAGAGCCGTCTTCGTGTTCGATTCGGCTGATAGCTTTTTCGGGGCAGGAATTCAAACACATTCTGCAATCGCGACAAGTACCGCAACTGACGCAACGCAAATGTTCATGCATCGGGTCGGGCAGGTCGCAATGATGACATTTCTCGAAATATTTTTTTGACAGATTCGCCGACGGAACGATTTTTTTCTTGGCGGGCAGTGAAATTTTTTCGCCGCGCAAAAATTCATCAATGGCAACAGCCGTCAATCTTGCGTCGCCGATAGCGTCAGTCAATCTGCCGGGTTTGATAACGTCGCCCGCCGCGAAAACTTTCGGCAAAATTTTTTTCTCCGCGTCAGGAACTAACCAGTCGCGGAATTTTTTTACTTCGGGCAAGAAGTCAAGCACGGGAGCTTCACCGATTGAAACAATAACTTGATCCGCTTCGATAAATCTGCCGTCGTCGGAAAAAATTCCTTCGTCGGTGATTTTTTTCGTCATGAACGGCCAGACGATTTTTCCGCCAAAATTTTCAAGCCGTTGAATTTCCTTGGCGAACGCGGCAGGCTTTACCACGTCGACGACAACAACATTTTCCGCACCTTGTTCGTAAGCGGAAGTTGCAACGTCCATGCCGGAATTTCCGCCGCCGATAACGACGACATTTTTACCGACTTGAGGTTTTTCGCCGCGATTGATGGCTTTCAAAAATTCAATGCCGTGAGTCAAAAGTTCCGCGCCTTCCCACGGGAAATATCGAGCTTTGTGACCGCCCGTCGTAACCAAAACCGCGTCGAAGTCATTGCAAATTTCGTTGAACTTGTCGGCGTCGACTTTGCAATTCGTCACGAATTTGACTCCAAGTTTTTCAATGCGATTCACTTCCGCAACAATCAAGTCGTGAGAAATTCTGGAATGCGGAATGACTTGCGCGAGCTTGCCGCCGATTTCGTTCGCCTCGTCAAAAACCGTGACTTCATGACCGAGCAACCGCAACTGCCAAGCCGCAGTCAATCCCGCAACGCCTCCGCCGATTATTCCGACACGTTTGCCTGTCGAAACTTTTGGCGATTCGATTTCAACGTAAGCCGACTCCAAACCGAGTGCGCCGATTTTAATCGATTCGTCAATCGTGCCGCGTGTGCAACCTTCCATGCAAGGATTCGGGCAGAGAGTTCCGCAAACCGAACCGGGAAACGGCGTGTACTTCAAAACAAGTTTTAAAGCTTCGTCGATTTTTTCTTGACGCAAATGATTTATCCGCTGTTGAGTGGGAATGCCCGTCGGACACATGAATTGACACGGCGCGGCGAATTTTGCATTGTCCCAACTCGGAACGCGCAACCGGTATTTTCCGCGATTAACCGTATTCAAGACGACAAAATCATCAGTCGCGACATTGCTGAAGATGCCGCCTTTAATCCAATCATTTTTTCTGAACGCAGACATATCGGGCAAAACTTTAGGCTTCTTTTCGTCGAAAGTCAGCGGGCGAAGTTTTTTCCACTCGTGCCAATCGGACAATTCGGCGATAAGTTCAGATTTCTCGACCGCGTTCAAAAAATGATTCATGCCGCTCTTGAGAAATTGAATATCGTCCGCGTCAAGTTCAAGGCACAAAATATCTTCGGGGAAATCGGCAATTTTTCCGCGAACATAGACGACGCCGCCGACCATTCCGACACAGGGACGCTCGCCGGTCACTGAAGAAAAATTTTCGCTGTCGACGCCGCAAATAACAGCACGTCCGCCGCCCATGAATTCAAACGAAAAACTTCCGACATTTTTCAAAATCCAAAGTTCCGGCTCTTCGTAAAGCGGATCATGTTTCATGAGCGAACCCGTTCGAGTTCCCGCACGCCCGCCGATATAAATTTTGCCGCCGCTTGAGCAATGTCCGGCCGTGTCGCCCGCGTCGCCTTTGACGGTGATAATGCCGCCGGAATTGAGCCAGCCGACATCAGCAGACGTGGAGCCTTCGACGATAATTTCAGTGTTCGGCAAGCACATTGAGCCGACACGTTGCCCCGCGTTCGTGACGTGGAATTTCAGCGTTTTGCCGTTCGGGTGCCATAAAGGGCCGCCAATATCGTGTTGACCACTTGCCGCAATGTCAAAATCCGTTTCGCCCGACTGAACAGCCGCTTCAATCTCAAGCAGAAGGTCTTGCGTCGACATGCGTTCATGATTTCTAATCGTTTCAATTTTCAACATCTCAAAACCTCCTCAGCAAACGTACTGAATTCCGAGCTTGTCGGCAATAGCTTTGTCGGTGGAAACAAGCGCGTCACTTCTGCCGACGGGCAAGGAACTGTTGCCGATTGGAGCCATTAATTTTCTTAACTCCGCGTCAAAGGCAAGCACGTAATCGACAATTCGTTGTGCGCCTCTGTCAACGTCGAGCCGCTTGACGAGTCGCGGGTTTTGCGTACAAATTCCCGTCGGACATTTGCCGGTATTGCAGGCGTTGCAACGTCCGTTTTCATTTCCGACACAGCCGAGCAGTTGAATCAAAATTTTGCCGCAGAAAACGCCATTAGCTCCGAGACAAATCATTTTGAACGCATCGGCCGCCGCGTTGCCGGTCAAGCCGATACCGCCGCCGCCGTAAAGCGGAATTTGTCCTTGTGCGCCTTGATCAACCGCCGCAAGATAACAGTCGCGAATTTTTGAAACGACGGGATGTCCCGTGTGGTCGAGCGAAATTTCATTTGCCGCGCCCGTGCCGCCTTGAATTCCGTCGATAAAAAATCCGCCGCAAATTTTGTACGGGTCGCGCAAAAGATTGTTGTAGACCGACACCGACGTTGATGACGCCGCGCATTTAATCGCCACGGGAACTCTGAAACCGAACGCCGCGTTTAAAGACAAATGCATTTTTTGAACAGATTCTTCGATTGAGTAAAGCCCCTGATGATTCGGCGGCGATGACAGTGTTGCTTTCGGCACTCCGCGAATTGCCTGAACGTGCGGCGCAACTTTTTCCGCTTGAAGTAAACCACCGTCTCCGGGTTTTGCTCCTTGCCCGATTTTTATCAGCACGCCAGCAGGATCAACTTTCATGCGCGGCATCGTCTTGATGATTCTGTTCCAGCCGAAATGTCCCGACGCGATTTGAATAATGAAGTACTTCAGATAATCGGACTCCATGAGCGGGACGGGCATACCGCCTTCGCCGGAACTCATTCGCACGGGCAAGCCGCATTTTTCGTTGAGGTAAGCCGCCGCCATTGCAACAGCTTCCCAAGCCCGCGTCGACAATGCGCCGATTGACATATCCGAAAAAATCAGCGGATAAATCCAGCGAACGGGCGGAGTTTTTTTTGCGGCGACAAGTTTGCCGTCGACAACTTCAAAGGGCAATTCTTTCGGTGATAAAACTCTGCCGAGCGGCGAACGAATGTCGAAAGTGTGGCGAATCGAATCAAGCGACGGGTCAGTCATTTGAGAAATTCTGCCGACGATTATTTTGTCAAGCGTGCGTTGAGCGTTGAGATTTGTACGACCGCCGCGCTTAATCGGGCGAGCCGCAAGTAAATTTCTGCGATTGTCGGGATTTCTCACGGCGCGAATTGCATTGTTCGGACAAACGCGCTCACACATGCCGCAACCTCTGCAAGCGTTGTTGATGTCGGCAACTTGCTTGATAACCGGAATTGCGCATTGATGATGAAGCGGTTTGGGCTGATTCGTTTCCGACACCGTGATTGACTTGCGCTGAACTTCGACTTTAATAGCCTTGAAGGTGCAAGACGCAACGCAACTGCCGCACATGGTGCAACGAGTGGCGTCATATTCGATTTTCCACGGCAGATCATTCGCCGCGATGTCTTGAACTTTTATTGCTTCCATCTTATCACCTCCAAATTGTTGTCGATAACGACGACTTCGCGCTCATTCGGGTAAATATCGCGCTCGGCATTTCTGTCGGGTAAAATTTCGTTGATGCCGCAGACTTCGGAAGAAATTGCAATCGTCGTATCGTCGCCGCCAACAACCACGGGACGAAGTTTTTTCGAGTCGCAACAAGTCATCATTCGACCGTCAGGCAATCCGGCAATTATCGTATTCGGGCCGTTAATTTCCAAATGTGCCAGCGATTGACGAATCGACAACAAAATATCTCTGTCTGGACGATTTTCAATTTCGGCGAACGGCAACGGAGTTATGACGTGCTTGTAATACGGAATCGACCATTTCAGTTCGTGCAGGACGTAATGCAACGTGTATAAAAAATTTTGCGAGTCGGATTCAAAGCCGATATAGCCGCGATGAAGATTTTTCTGGAATTCTTTATTTTTCGTGTAGAAAGTGTTTTCGCCGTTGGCGCAGAGCGTGTAACCTTGCAGGAAAAACGGATGCGCGGCGTAGCGAACAATTTTATAATTCGTGTTCTGTCGACATTGGACGATAATATTTTTCGCAAGTAAAGTGCCGTTGTCGTCCCAAAGCCGAAAATAAGTTGCAATGTCTCGCGGGTCGCCAATTTCCTTAAGCGTCAACACGTCCGGCCAAAAAGAATAAACGTAGCCTTGATTTGATTCGGTCAAAATTTTTCGTAAGGCAAGCCGCGTGTCGAGCAAAAGAGCTTCGCGACTTTCTTCGTCGTCATAGTGTTCGGGATAATCGTAGTTGCGGAAAATGTAGTAAGGCATTGCCTGAATGTCCAAATCTTTTTTCTTGTCGGGGACAGGCAACCACTCCGCCATTTTGACGAAATTTTTTGCGGACATGTAATCTTCGACGAGCCGCGCTCCCTGTTTGGTGCAAGCCATTGACAAAAGCGGTTTATCTTTATAGAGC
Organism: Selenomonadaceae bacterium; assembly: GCA_017515635.1. Lineage (GTDB taxonomy): Bacteria > Bacillota > Negativicutes > Selenomonadales > Selenomonadaceae > Quinella. The sequence continues at coordinate 17,554 of JAFWFO010000025.1, read as the reverse complement.
GAGAAAACGCCCGCCAAATCTTGCATGACCATTGCGAAGCCCGAATTGTCGTGGCCTTCCTGTTGCGGCAACATCAATCGCAGTGCCGTCGAAGGGTACACGGGCTTTTTGCTTTTTACCGCGCCGATTCTGCACATAAAAATTTCCTCCAAATTAAAAGGGGCAGAGAGTCACAATTCTCCGCCCCGAAAATTAGCCGTCAAATGTTATTGTTGACGTATTCATCATAAAGGGCTTTAAGCTCCTCAATCTTGTCGTACATTTCGACTTGCAATTTTGAAGCTGTCGCGAAGTCGCCGCTTTTGAGAGCATTGGTGAGACGCGTGAACAGCGATTTTTTGTCGATTGAATCTTTGGCAAGATATTCGCGCAGATCTTTGACTTTGTTCCAGTTGTAGGAATCTTGGTCGGTGCGGGAATTGCTTTCGATTAGCTGAGCATGACGAACGATGTCGCGCATTTCGGGCAGAATCCGAGCGATAATTTCGGTCTTCCAACGCAGAATGGCTCCCGCCTTGAACGACTTGATAATTTGTGTGCGAAGTGCGCCGCCCGCCGTGATGACTTTGACTTTAGCGGGATAATTGTCGAACGCCTGCATATTTTCCCAAACGGTCGCCGGCGGTGCTCCAAACATTGCGTCGCGTTCTTCGGCGGTGTAGTCCTCGAAAACGTCGGCTTCAGAGCGATAGGCGCGATTTTTCTCAAGATAGAATCCGTCTTGCCCCGCCTTCTTGCTCAGTTCGGTGAGCAAATCGACGGAAGATTTTTCAATCGCATAACGGATGCCGTCGAGAATTGCCGAATAAGCCGCTGCCAAAACCAGATAAGTGTTCGTGTACGGATTGCAGGCGCGAAGTTCAAAACGTGTTGCCATCGGATTTTTCAAGTCGCGAATCAGTCCCGCCAAAATTGTTCTGTTACGGCTGGGAATTTTCGGCGTGTGACCGAGTGAAGTGACGATACAAACGGGAGCTTCAAAACCCGGCTTCAAGCGGTTGAGCGAGTCATTTGTTGCGCTGACGAACGGATTGATGACCTCGTAATTTTTCAGCAAGCCCATAATCGCGCCGTAGCCGATAGCGTTCATGAAATCTTCGTAAGGATTTTTCGGCGCAAAGAGATTATGAATTTTTCCGTCACTCGTCATGGCGGCAAGTCCGATATGCGTGTGTTCGCCGTTGCCCGCAAGTCCGATCATCGGCTTTGCTTTGAAACTGACTTCGAGACCTTCTGCGCGGAAAATTTCTTTGACGATTGTGCGCACGAACATTTCATTATCGGCAGCTTGCACGGCGTCCGCGAAACGCCAATCGATTTCCAGCTGTTCGCAAACGTGCGTTAAGCGTCCCGACTCGTCAATTTGTGCTTTGAGTCCGCCAACTTCCTTGTGCCCCATTTCGACGCCCAGGCCGTATTCGTCCAGAGCCACGACGCATTTTTCCAAAGCGCAACGAACTGCGCCGTGCGTGCGTTCCCAATACTGCTCTTGAAGAACCTGCGACGCGCTCATTTCTTTGATAGCCGCTTCTTCAAGCGGAGTTTTTACCCAAAATTCAAGTTCGGTCGCCGAAGTAAAGACGATGTCGGTTATGTCGGAGCCGTTCACGTCAAGCCCGTCAACTTCGTTTTGTTTGTGGAAAAGATCAAGCAATTCTTTTTTGACGAAAGTCAGCGTGTCGGTAAGAATTGAGCGGCTGTCGACGTGCTTACCCTCGTGAATCAAAAAGCTCGGAATGCGCAACGTGCCGACGGGTTTGTTGGTCTCGTCGTCGAAATACTCGAAGTTGTAATCGACGAACCAGTTGACGGAAGGATCAACGGGCATATCAACTTTCGCGTTGTTGAGCGTGGCGATACCGGGCAAGACGACGCTTGAGCCGTCAGTTTGAACAGCGCGACCCGCGTAGAATTCGTCGATGTCCTTGAGAAAAAGGCGCACGGGAATTTTTTCGTCAGTGTCATTGCCTGCAAGATCAATGCCGACCAGCGACACAAATTTTATTTCGGGGTGTTCGCGCAACTGCTGAATAATTTCTTCTTTCGGCGTGTTCGCTTTGATTGTGTAAAGCAAATTTTTCATGTTAATTGCCCTCCTCTATTCGGGACGCTCGCCCGGTATATCCATAATCGCTTCGGCACCGCGATGCCCCGTGCGAATTCTTACGGCGTCGCTCAATTCGTAGACGAAAATTTTTCCGTCGCCGAATCTTCCCGTGCGCAAAACTTTTTGAGCGACTTCAAGAACTTTTTCGACGGGCACTTCGCAAACGACCGTTTCAACTTTTATTTTCGGAACAAGATTAACTTCGTATTCGTGGCCGCGAAAAACTTCTTTGTGCCCGCGCTGAAGGCCGCAACCATAGACTTGAGAAACCGTCATGCCCAGCACGCCGATTGAGTTCAGCGCGTCTTTTAACTCCTCAAGTTTTGACGGACGAGTCACGATTTCAATCTTGGTAATTTTTCTGTCCATAAGCGCACCTCAACTTTCTGAACCCTTAACGCTCGGAAACAACTTCAAGCTGTAAGCTTCCGAATCGCCGAAAAAGTTTGGCGTGCCCGCGAACAGTCCGACGTTGTAGCCGCGTTCGCCGTGTTCGGTCAAGTCGAGTCCGGTGACTTCGTCGGCATCATCCGCCCGCAGTGAAGTTATCGCGTCGACGATTTATTGACAACAAAAAACTCTGCGTGCTAAGATTTAACCGTTACAAGTTAATCTGAAGCATGGCGCAGAGCCGTTTTTGCGAAAAAATTCTAGCACGCTCGCGCCTTGCTTGTCAAACGAAAGGACAGGCAGGTTATGAGAAAGTTTAAAATCTATAAAATCACCGACCTTAGCAACGGAAAAGTTTATGTTGGGCGAACGCAACGCACTCCGCAAGAAAGATTTCAAGAACATTGTCGCGCAGATTCACTTTTGGGGCGTGCGATTCGCGCTCACGGCAAGGAACAATTCAAAATCGATATTATCGCAGAAACAGATTCGTTTGATGAAGCAAATGAACTCGAACGACATTTTATCGCTGAATTCAACTGCAAACATCCGCACGGTTACAATATGACCGACGGCGGCGACGGCAGAGCGGGATGTCCTCATACAGCGGAAGAATGTGCAAAGATTTCGGCGGCAAACAAAGGACAAATTCCGTGGATTAAAGGCAAGAAGCACAAAGCGGAAACAAAAGCGAAAACATCAGCCGCATTAATGGGACATGAAGTACCTCAATCTGTTCGCGACAAAATTTCAAAGACATTGACGGGGCGTCCCGGACGGCCTCGCACAGAAGAAGAAAAAGCAAACATTTCAGCCGGACTTAAAGCGAGTTGGGCAAAGAGGAAAGCCCAGAATACCCAATAGATCATATGCGCCATCGGGTTGTAAATGAAAATCGCCCAAAGCAACATCAGCAACACGAAGCCTTTAAACTTCATGCGTTCGGCGAATGCGCCCGTTATCAGCGCGGGAGTCAACGCCGCGAACATGCACTGGAATGCTACGAAAGCCAATTCGGGAATCGTGCCGCCGTCGAGCAGGTTATAGCCGACGTTTTGCAATCCGACCTTTGACAAATCGCCGATTAATCCGTTCACGTCCGAGCCGAAAGCCAGCGTGTAACCGATTAAGACGAATTCGACGCTTATCATGCCGAGAATGAACATTGCCTGCATTATCGTCGACAAAACATTTTTGCTCCTGACCATGCCGCCGTAAAAAAGGGCAACTGCCGGCGTCATAATGAAAACCAACGCCGCACTGAGTAAAACCCAAGCTGTGTCTCCGTTGTTCATAAAACATCACTTCTTAACAATAATCTTTATCAGCTGACGCGGCAATTATAACCATAACATTTTTGGCTGTCAATCGAACTAACTATTGTATTCAAGTATACATATAAAAAATGTTATCAATCTATGTATAGCAAAAAGAAAACAAATCGTTTGTAATATGTCATTCCCATTAACGATTTAGCAAAGATTTATTTATGAAATTTACTCACACGGCGAACAGCGGATTTTAAGAATGCGTGTTCACAGTAAAAAGGTGGTAAAATGATCACACTATGAGAGAAAAATACGAAACGGATTTAACGGATGAGCAATGGGAAGTCATTGCGCCCTTGTTCAGCAATATGCGCAAATATAAGTGGGAAAAGCGAGAATTGGTAAATGCCGTGTTGTATCTGGTGAAAACAGGTTGTCAATGGCGGAATTTGCCGCATGATTTTCCACCGGTATTTACGGTGCACAGCTTTTATCGTCGACGATATTGGATGTCTTTTGTCGGTCGTGATTCACAAAGCGAATTTACATGATACGAAAATGGGCTATTGGGCAACGGGCTTGGCGACTTTTACTTATCCGACGTTGAAAAAGATATGCGGTGATGGCGGTTATCGCGGCTCCTTCGTTTACGAGGCGCATAAATATTTCGACTTGGAAGTAGAAATCTCGAAGAAGTTGAAAGCGCACAGTTGGCAAGTATTGCCAAAAAGATGGAAGGTTGAGCGAACCTTTGCTTGGCTCAACCATTCTCGCCGGCTTTTAAAAGATTACGAGTTATTTACGTCATCCGCTGAAACGATGATTAAGATTTCTCATATTCACACTTTACTCAAGCGTCTGTGAACACGCGTTCTTAGATGTTATTTTTCTTTGCTTGTCCAAAGAAAAGTAACCAAAAGAAAAGACCCTCGCGGGGCGTTGGTTGTCGTCGTTCGAAGTGATTGGCAACGCGTGCCGCTCGTGCCCGCAAGTGAAGTTTCAGTTGCGGGCGAGGCCGTCATCCATGACGGCCTCTTTTGTTCGGTAAATTTTTTGCACGAAAAAAGCCCGTCTGTTCGACGAGCTTGTAAATTTCATTTTATGGCGGAGAAGGTGGGATTCGAACCCACGGTGACTTTTGGCCACACCGCTTTTCGAGAGCGGCACCTTAAACCTCTCGGACACCTCTCCACCTAGAGTGGTTTACTAGCGTATCAACCACTCGGACACCGTTACTGAGAACTTACGAAATAAATTCTGTCTCATTCCTGCTTCAACGCGTCCGCTTTTGTCGAAACTACTTGTGTTTGCTATAACGCTCCACAGGCTTGAATTCCCCGCTAACGAACGGGTATGTTTTCGGAAGAATAGCTCCTCCGCAACGCGTGCAATGTTACCACGCAAAATTTTTTCTGTCAAGCAAAATTATTCGCCGAAATAACGCTTCAACAAGCCCGCAAAAGCTTTGCCGTGACGAGCTTCATCACGCGCCATTTCGTGTACGGTGTCATGAATTGCGTCGAGATTGAGAGCCTTGGCGCGTTTGGCAAGATCTGTTTTGCCGGCAGTGGCACCGTTTTCGGCTTCAACGCGCATTTTAAGATTCTTCGCAGTGCTGTCCGTGAGAACTTCGCCCAAAAGTTCCGCGAATTTGGCGGCGTGTTCGGCTTCCTCCAACGCGGCGCGACGCCAGTACTCGCCAATTTCCGGATAGCCTTCACGATAGGCAACGCGGCTCATGGCCAGATACATGCCGACTTCCATGCATTCGCCGTTGAAGTTTGCGCGAAGATCTTTCATGATGTCTTCCGGAGCACCTTGCGCAACGCCAACGACATGTTCAGCCGCCCAAGTCATTTCGCCGGCTTGTTTGGTGAATTTTTCCGCAGGAGCCTTGCAAAGCGGGCATTCGGCCGGCGGAGCGTCGCCTTCGTGGACGTAACCGCAAACACTGCAAACATATTTCGCCATGGTTAAAAACCTCCCAAATATAATTTTTGATTCATACGCTTAGTGCGGATTATAACACAGAAGATTTTATTTGGGAAGAAAAATTTTTCGCCATCAAAAAAGTCCCATGTGAGCAGCACGGGACTTTTTTCAAGCGTATGTATTATATTTTAGGAGAGCTTTAACGAAAGCCTGAACGCAGTATAGCAGACTTGATAGCAATTATCAAGTGCTTTGGAGAAATTTTTTCAAAAAAATTTTTGCGGACTTGATGCCGTCGATTGCGGAACTGGTAATGCCGCCCGAATAACCCGCGCCTTCGCCAATCGGATAGAAATTTTTTACGTTGACGGATTGTCGCGTTGATTCGTCGCGCAAAATTCGCACGGGTGAACTTGTTCGAGTTTCAACGCCCGTCAATGGAACGTCTTCCGCCGCGAAGCCCGAAATTTTTTTGTCGAAAAACTTCAGTGCGTCAAACAACGTCAAACAAACTTCATGCGGCAAACATTTATGCAAATCGGCGGGCGTGACGCCAATCGAGTAAGTCGGCTTGACCAAAAAATTTTTCGAGCCGACACGTCCGTTGATGAAGTCGCCGACGGTTTGCACGGGAGCGCGATAATTTTTCCCGCCGAATTCAAACGCCAGTTGCTCAAGATGTTTTTGGAAACGAACGCCGCTTAAAACGTCGCCGCCGAAATCAGCAAAATCTTTCCCGCCGACGGTGACGACCAATGCGCCGTTTGCCGTGCCCGAATCGCGCCGAAAATTGCTCATGCCGTTGGTGACGACGTGTCCGACTTCCGACGCCGCCGCAACGACCTGACCACCGGGGCACATGCAAAAACTGTACGCGCCGCGCCCACGAATTTCGTCTTTGAAAGTCAGCACGTATTCGGCGACGGGCAATTTCGGGTTGCGAAAATCTTCCGCGTATTGAGCGCGATTGATGAATTCTTGCGGGTGTTCAATCCTCACGCCGACAGCAAAATCTTTCGCCGTCATTGCCACGCCGCGCCGATTCAACATTTCGTAAGTGTCGCGAGCCGAGTGACCGACGCCGAGAAAAATTGCGTCCGCCGAAAATTTTTCCGAGCCGTTGACGATGACGCCCGAAATTTTTCCGTCGACAAGTTCAATGTCCGTAACCTGTGCATTGAAAAAAATTTTCCCGCCGCGTGACAGAATTTCTTTGCGGATATTTTTAACGACCGTGCGCAATTTGTCCGTGCCGACGTGCGGTTTTTGCTCCAAAAGAATTTCAGCCGGTGCGCCCGCGTCAACGAAAGTTTTCAGCACGAAATCAATTAGCGGATCATTAAGCCGCGTCGTCAACTTGCCATCCGAAAAAGTTCCCGCGCCGCCTTCGCCGAATTGCACGTTGGAATTTTCGTCGAGTTCACCGCCGCCGAAAAATTTTTCGACAGCCGCAACTCGTGAATCGGTGTCGCCGCCGCGTTCAAAAATAATCGGCTCCAAACCTGCCCGCGCCAACGTCAAAGCCGCGAACATTCCCGCGGGGCCAAAGCCGATAACAATCGGATTTTTTTCGGGTACGCGTTCGACCTTCGCGAAAGTTTCTGCAGATTTTTCAGGCACGGGACGAAAATTTTTCCCATGAATTTTGCCGCGAATTTCAACGTCGACGACGTAATTAAATTTAATCGGTGCGCCGTGAAATCGTCTGGCGTCAACGGCACGTCGAACAATCTGCGCGGACAAAATTTTTTCAACGGGAATTTTCAAGTGCTCGGCGACAAGTTCTTTAATCGGGCGTTCGTCGTTAAGCGCGGCGGACAAATTTGCAATGCGGATTTTCATGCGGTTACCTCCAAAAAAATCGCCCATCAATCCCCCAAGATGTCACGTATCGCCGAAATTTCTTGCGCGGTGAAAAGACCTTCCGGCGACTCGCGAATCATGATGTCGTGCAGTTTCAGCTTGAGCGTTTCGAGTTCCGTCACCGATTGAGCAGCTTTGGCGGACAGGCTGATTGTTCGCGTCTGCGCGTCGACGTAATCTTTCGTTTTGCGGATAACCGTTTCAACAAGCGTGCGACTTTCTTCGTCAAGCAACTGCGGCGCGGTCAAGCCGTAAATTTTTATCTGTTCGTCAATCGATTCTTGCTCAAGTTCCTTGAACCGCAAATAAACCGCCTCGGCGTTGAAACTTTCCGCGTCCATCGTCTGCAGGCCGTCAATTATGTTGTGATACGTCTGCCAATTTCGATCAAGGCTGTCAATGTTGCGCTGATAGGATGCGTACCACTCGCCGAAAATTTTTTGGCGTTCGTGAAGTTCTTCAAGTTGCGCCCGCGAAATTTCTTCCTGCTGAACTTGCCGGCCGTGAAAAAACGCGCTGATTCCGAACACGACGACAATCACCGCGCAAATCACAAAAAAATTTTTCCGCGTCGCCATGAATTTGTACAGCAGGGCAAGCGCAATCGTTGCCGCGATGAAAATTACGTAAATCATTGCGAAATCTCCGAAGTAATTTCTTCAAACCACGGCGAAAATTTTTGCTCGGCGGCAAAGTCGATAAGCTCTCCGATTTTCGGCGTCAACAGCTCGTAATTTTTATCGGCACTGTTCGCAATTAAATCTTTGTAAGGCGCGTTCCATTCGTGGCGGGCAAGAGCAAATTTTCCCGCGTGAATAGGCACAACTTTTTCAGCGTGAATATCTTCGGACGCCTGCGCGGTCTCGTCGGGCAAAAGATGAATCGCGTGCCAAGCGCGATTGTATTGCCCGTTCTCCATGAACGCCAAATCAAAGCCGCCGAACTTTTTGCCAATGTCCTTGAAATGTTCGCCGTAACCGCCGTCGCCCGAACAAAAAATTTTCCGCGCAGGTGTCACGAAGGCAAACGCGCACCACTCGGTTGGATTTTGCGTCAACATGCGGCCGGAAAAATGTTGGCTCGGCAAAATGTGCGCCATCAATCCGTGCCCGAAATCAATTTCAGAATCCCAATCTTCCTCGATAATTTTGTCCGCGTCGAAGCCCCATTGCTCAAAATATTCGCCGACGCCCAACGGACAAAACACGGTTTTAATTTTCGGCTTGAGTGCCATAATCGACGGATAATCCAAATGATCCCAATGGTCGTGCGTTATCGCCAAAATGTCCACTGCGGGGAAGTCCGCCGCCGAATAGACATTGCTGCCCTCGAAAGCGCGGTTGACGAAAAAAATTGGCGACGCATACGACGAAAACACGGGGTCAATTAAAATTTTTCGTCCCGCCAGTTGCAAATAAATTGACGAATGCCCCAGCCAAATCGCGCAGTCACGGTCGCCGAGCGAATTTAAATCGGTTTTCGCGGACGGAATCGGTTTCGGCGGCACAAGTCCCGTTTTGTCGCCGAAAAGAAATTTCCACGTTGCGACGATTCGATTTTCTTTTTCGTCAACGTCTTCGCTCATGACTTGCACGGGCGTCAAACATTCAAAGTGGTCAATGAAATAATGTGGCGACGCCAAAATTTTTTCAAGCCGCGAACCTGAAGGAAGTCGCCCGAATTCGGGACGGTGCACGTAATAAAAAATTCCGCCGCCGGCAAGTGCCGCCGTACCTGCCGCGCCAAATAAAAAGTTTCGGATAAAATTTCTGCGATTCATTTATTGATGGCTCCCTTGTTAATAATACCGTCGAAAATATATCAGCTAAAAAATTTTTTGACAAGCGGGCGCGTCCCGTCGAAGAGTTTGGCGACATTTTTCATTGTGCAAGGTTGAAGAAACTTTTTTTATGTTGTACAATCGGTTGGCGAATTTATTTCAGATTTTTTTTCGTGCAGATAAACATCAATACGGAAAGGTGCGTGAAACGGGCGTGCTTGAGCAAATTTTTAACTCACCGAACTTTAATTACCTGCCGCGTGCAATGACGGCGGCGAGTATGCGTCAGGAAGTCATATCGAACAACCTCGCCAATGTCAACACGCCGAATTATCGCAAATCGGTTTTGGAATTCGAGGAACTTTTGGCGCGGGAAATTTACGGCGAAGAACCCGACGGCAAATTAAAAATGGTGCGCACGCACGATAAACATTTGCCACATGAGCCGCTCCCCTTCCACGCCGAACCGACGATTTACCAAGACAACACGACGATTATGCGCACGGACGACAACAACGTTGACATCGATATTGAAATGGCGACGTTGGCGAAAAATCAGCTCTACTACAACGCGTTGGCGAAGGAACTGGGCGGACATGTTACGCGCTTGAAGAACGTCATAACCAGCGGTCAGTAATTTCAAGAGGTAATAATCATGGGACTTTTTTTGGGAATTGACGCGGCGGCTTCGGGCTTGACTGCCGAACGCTTGCGAATGGACGTTATATCAAATAATATCGCCAATTCCAACACGACGCGCACGGATCGCGGTGGAGCTTATCATCGTCGTTATGTCGTCTTCGAACCGCGTGAACGTACGCCGAAAACTTTTGAGCAAACACTCATGAAAGCAGTCGGCTTGAGTCAAGAGATGGGCGACGGTGTTCGCGCAGTTGCCATCGCCGAAGATCCGACGCAAGGGCCGCTTGTTTACGAGCCGGGGCACCCCGACGCCAACGCCGAAGGTTACGTCGAAAAACCTAACGTCAATATCGTTGCCGAAATGGTCGACTTGATAACCGCCCAGCGCGCTTACGAAGCAAATTCCACGGCGATAAGTTCGGCGAAAGCCATGTTCAACAAAGCACTGGAAATCGGCGGGTAAATTTTTTGGGTCATTGGCTGAAAGTTGTTTGGAAATTGCCTTGTAACGTGCTATAATCCTTAAATCGAAACTATGAAGGTTGACGAACGGGGACGGTGACGATATGGAAATAACGCCATTGGAAATGACGCCCGTGCACATGAGCGCACGCAGTCATCTCGGCGAAACGCCGGTCGAAGAACCGGTCAAAAGTTTTGGCGAATATCTTGTTGATTCATTGAAAAAAGTAAACGAGCTTGAACTCGAATCCGAACACCTCAACGCAGCACTGGCGGCGGGCAGAATAGAGGACGTTTCTCAAGTTGTGGTTGCCTCTCAAAAAGCGGAACTCGCGATCCAATTAACGCTTCAGTTGCGAAACCGTGCAACGGCGGCATATCAAGAAATTATGCGTATGCAGGTATGACGCCCGGGCAAAATAACCTTAAACCTCGGACGGTTCGAAAGGACTGAGTTTATTGGCGAATTGGAGAGAGCGGCTCCAAGAACTTTGGAACAGGTACGACCGACGACATAAGTTTATATTTTTCGGCGCGCTTATCGCCGCGATTTTGGCTTTTGTCGGCGTCAGTTTTTGGTACGGTTCCAAACCTGATTATGTGCCGCTGTATACCAATTTGGAGACGAAAGACGCCGGCGACGTTGTAAACAACTTGAAAGAAACGGGCGTGCCCTATGAGTTGGTCGAGGACAGCAAAGGCGCAACAATCCTGGTTCCCGCGCCGCAAGTTCACGATTTGCGTTTGGATTTGGCCTCGGCGGGCTTGCCACGCGGCAACAAAGGCTTTGAACTGTTTGACGACAGTAAATTGGGCGTCACGGAATTTCAAAACAAAATCAATTATCTGCAGGCCTTGCAGGGCGAATTGACGCGAACAATCGAACATCTCGACAGCGTCGAAAAAGCACGCGTTCATATCGTTTTGCCGGAAGACAGCCTTTATAAGAAAAATGAAAAACCCGCGACGGCCTCAATTCTGTTGATGCTCGCGCCCGAAAAAAAGTTGACGCAACCTGAAGTTAAGGGCATAGTCAATTTGGTCAGCCACAGCGTGCAGGGGCTTAATCCCGAAAACGTCACGATAGTCGACGCGGAAGGAAATATTTTAAACAAAAGCGATGACGACGCTCTTGAGCGGGAAGCTCAGATGAACATGCGGGCACTCAATCAAATTGAGATGACCAAAAAAGTTCGCGATCATATTCAACAGAACGTCCAAACTTTACTCGATAAAACTTTGGGCGAAGGAAATGCCTTCGTGCGCGTGAGCGTGGAATTGGACTTCGACGACAAAAAAATTGACCGCCAAACTTTTACGCCCGTAGTTGATGAATCAGGTATTATTCGTTCGCAACAAGATATTAGCGAAAGTTATAACGGCGAATCCAATATCCCCGGCGGCCCCGCAGGCGTGCAGGCGAACATTCCAGGTTACGTGGCTGAAGACCGAACTGCCAACGCCGAATACGAGCGCAAAGAATCCACGCGCAACTACGAGATAAACGAAGAGAATCAAAAAATTATCGCGTCGCCCGGTTCAATACGCCGTCTCACCGTTGCCGTTTTGGTCAACGATTCTATAACCGAACTTCAACAAGAAGGACTTTTGCGCGCCGTGTCTTCAGCCGCCGGCATTAACGAAGATCGCGGAGATACAATTTCGGTTGAGCCGATGCCGTTCAACACCGAGTTGCGTGATCAGAGATTGGCTCAAGAGCGGCAAGAACAGTTGCGCAAAGACAGAATTTTGTACACGGAGATTGCGGCGATGATTCTAATTGCGGCGTTGGTTTTGGGCGGATTCCTCATGTATCGTTGGAAGAAACGCAAAGAACGTCAGGCGGAAATTGCCGAAAGACTTGCGGCCGAAAGACGCGCCCGCGAAGAAGCAAGACGCGCCGAAGAAGCTCAACGCAGAGCCGAAGCCGAAGAACGTCAACGCGCCCTCGAAGCCAACGAAATCGAAGAGGATAACCTCACACCCGAAGAAAGACAGCAGATGACAGAAAAGGATGCCATCCTCAAATTTATCGACGAAAAACCTGCCGACGCGGCCATGCTTGTCAAAACGTGGCTTGCCGAAGACGATTGACATTTTCCCGCGATTGGCGGTTAGTGCACAATTTGCTAATCGTTAATCGCTTTTTCTTTTGAACGGAGGAATCTAAATGCCCAACCAACCGGACATGTACAGCGACCCTAAGCCGATGACTTCACGCGAAAAAGCGGCGATTCTTTTTATCGCGCTCGGCGGCGACTACGCGGCAAAAATTTTTGAACACATGGACGACGACGAAATTGAAACAATCACGCTGGAAATCGCCAACAACAAACAAGTCAGCGCGGAAAAGAAAGCTCAAGTTATCAGCGAATTTTATCAGCTGATGATGGCAAACGACTACATTTCTACGGGCGGTCTCGAATACGCGCAAAACGTTTTGGAAAAAGCTTTGGGCGCAGACAAGGCAATGGACATCCTCAACCGCTTGACGACGAGTTTGCAGGTGCGTCCGTTCGAATTCTTACGCAAGACCGACCCCGCGCAGCTTTTGAACTTTTTGCAGAACGAACACCCGCAGACAATCGCGCTGGTTATGGCTTATCTCGAACCCGACCAGGCGGCAATTATCATGAGCGGTTTGTCAATGGATTCGCAAGCCGACGTTGCAAAACGTATAGCAATGATGGACAGGACAAGTCCGGACGTTATCCGCGAAATTGAACGCGTCCTCGAAAAGAAACTGTCCTCGATGATGACGCAAGACTTCACCACGGCAGGCGGCGTCCCCGCTATCGTCGAAGTCCTCAACCGCGTCGACCGCACGACAGAACGCGCAATTATCGAATCCATGGAAGTCGACAGCCCCGAACTCGCCGAAGAAATCAAGAAACTTATGTTCGTCTTCGAAGATATTGTCATGCTGGACGACCGCTCTTTGCAGTTGGTTTTGCGCGACATCGACACGAAAGATTTGTCACTGGCAATGAAGGCCACGCCGCAGGAAGTTGCCGAAAAGATTTACAAAAACATGTCCAAACGCGCCGCCGACATGCTCCGCGAAGAACTCGAATACATGGGGCCCGTCAAGATTCGCGACGTGGAAGAAGCGCAACAGAAAGTTGTCAACAGAATTCGCGACCTCGAAGAAAAAGGCGAAATTGTTGTTGCTCGCGGACAAGGCGACGAAATGTTGGTGTAATTTATTTTGTGAACCGCAAATTTTTTTCGGAGGCGAATTGATTGATACAGCATCCTAAAAATATCGTGCGCTATATGACGGTCGGTCAACCCGTTTTAATCGGCGCGAAACCCGAAGAGCCGGAACCGGAACCCGAATCGGAAGAACTCGACGAAAATCAAGAGGAAGAATTTGGACCCGAACCGGGAATACCGCCCGAAATTCTCGAAAAAGTTTACGAGGAAATCGACGAAATTGAGCGCAAGTCACTGCTGTTGGAAAAAAAGTTGCAGGACGCCGACGAAACTCAAGCTCAAGCCGACGCGATTAAAGCTCAAGCCGAGGAAATAAAACGGCAAGCCGAAGAACTTAAAGCCGAAGCGGAACAAATTATCGAAGACACCAAAAAAGAGGCCGAAGAACTTTTGGAGCGCGTGCACAAAGAAGGTTACGACGCCGGCTACGAAGAAGGCAAAGAAGACGGCATTAAAGACGGCAGAGAACACATTGAGGAAGAACTTGCCGACATTGTTCGCCAAGCCAATGACAAGGCGCAGAAAACCATTCAAGACGCCAAAGAACAGACGGCGGAATATTTCATTCGGGCGGAGGACGAAATTGTTGCCGTGGTGATGATGGCGATTGAAAAAATTTTGCCGCAACATTTCCTTGACGTGCCGCAGACGGTTTTGCCGCTCGTTCGTGAGGCGATTAGTTACGTGCGCGACCAAAAAGAAATTAAAGTTCACGTCGACCCCGACAGCTATGATTTGGTTTTGATGGCGCGTTCCGAATTTCAATCCATGTTGACTGACGGCACGGCACTTATCGAAGTTGTGAGCGACGAAGCGTTAAAGCCCGGTGATTGCGTTATCGAAACGCCCAACGGCGGTGTCGACGCAAGATTGTCCACGCAACTTGATTTGCTGAAAACTGCCGTTAAAAGCGTGCTGAATAACTGACAAAAAATTTTAGGAGGGCAACTTTATGGGCATGACTATGAGCGAAAAAATTTTGGCGCGTCATGCGGGACTTGATGCAGTCGAGGCGGGACAACTCGTCATCTGCGATTTAGATCTCGTTATGGCAAACGACGTGACGGGGCCGCCGTCAATCAAAGAGTTTGAAAAAATCGGGCGTCCCGTTTTCGACGCGGAAAAAATTGCGTTGATTCCCGACCACTTTCAACCCGCCAAAGACATCAAGAGCGCAGACCTTGCAAAAATTATGCGCGACTTCGCACGCAAAAATAAAATCCGTCATTACTACGAACAGGGACGCGTCGGCATTGAGCACGTTATTTTGCCCGAATTCGGCGTTGTCGCTCCCGGTATGTTGATTATCGGCGCGGACAGTCACACCTGCACTTACGGCGCAGTCAACGCTTTTTCGACGGGCGTCGGCACAACTGATTTGGCTGTCGGTTTGGCGACGGGCAAGGCGTGGTTTAAAGTTCCCGAAGCGATTAACGTGCACTTGACGGGCAAGAAACCGAAAAATATTTGCGGCAAGGACGTTATTTTGACTTTGATTGGAAAAATCGGCGTCGACGGCGCGTTATACAAAGCTTTGGAGTTTACGGGCGAAGGCGTTGCCGAACTTTCAATGACTGACCGCTTAACGATTTCAAACATGGCGATTGAGGCGGGCGCGAAAGCCGGCGTGTTTCCTTTCGACGAAAGAACGAAACTTTACGTCACTCGTCGCGTGAAAAAATCTTTCGACCCCGTCACTGCGGACGAAGACGCGAAATATTGCATGACCGTCGAAATTAATTTGAGCGAACTGAAACCAGTCGTTGCGTTGCCGCATTTGCCCGAAAACGTCAAGACCGTTGAAGAACTCGGCGAAATTAAAATCAATCAAGTTGTCATCGGCTCTTGCACGAACGGACGACTTGAAGATTTGGGCATTGCGGCGGGAATTTTGCGCGGGCGAAAAATTCATCCCGACGTTCGTTGCATAATTATTCCAGGCAGTCAGGAAATTTATAAAGAGGCCGTCAACTGTCACTGGATTGATATTTTTATCGACGCGGGCTGTGTCGTGAGCTGTCCGACGTGCGGACCGTGTTTGGGCGGCTACATGGGAATTTTGAGCGCGGGCGAACGTTGCGTTTCCACGACGAACAGAAATTTCCGCGGGCGCATGGGTCACGTCGACAGCGAAGTTTATTTGGCAAGCCCGTTTGTTGCGGCGGCGTCTGCAATTACGGGAAAAATTTCTACGCCCGAAGAGGTGATTGGTCATGAAAATTGAAGGCAAAGTCTGGCGTTACGGCGACAATATCGACACGGACGTTATAATTCCCGCACGATACCTGAACACGTTCGATCCTGCGGAATTGGCGAAACATTGCATGGTTGACATCGACGAAACTTTTGCGGCGAACGTCAAAGCGGGCGACATCATGGTTGGCGGAAAAAATTTCGGTTGCGGCTCCAGTCGCGAACATGCGCCCGTTGCAATCAAGGCGTCCGGAATTCCCGTCGTCATTGCCGCGAGTTTCGCAAGAATTTTTTATCGCAACGGAATCAATATCGGTTTGCCGCTTTTGGAGATTGGCGACGCCGTTGAAAAAATTTCCGCGAACGACGTTTTGAAAATCGACACGTCAACAGGCACGATTGAAAACTTGACGACGGGCGACACGTTCAAAGCGCAACCGTTGCCGCCGTTCGTGCAAGGTATTGCCGATGCGGGCGGGCTTATCAATTACATCAAGTCGAAATAATTTCATCCGCAAAAAAAAATCCCGCCACTCAAAAGAGCGACGGGATTTTTTGTGTTCAATCACTGCCGAAAAATTTCCTCATGGAGCCGGAACGCATCCTGTGCCGTAACAAACGGGACATGGAACCTGAACTGAAACTTCATACGGTTGCATGATAAATCCGCCCCTGCCGTCGGGAATTTGCCGATATTCATAGTGTGTTTCCGTATGATATCTCGCTCCGAAGCAACTGGGACACATCATTATTCGGCCTGCCGCTAAAGCCGTGCCCGCGACGACGAACGTGATGAGAACCAACATGACCGCAAAACTTTTTTCATGCGAATCCCTCCTCAAGCTGAAAAACGGCGCGTCGCCCGATCAACCCGACAATTCAAGATCGGGCGGCGCAAAAGATTTTTCGTGCGGTTGCCGAAAAATCTCACCGCTTGACAAAAGTCCTTGAGCGTCCGTGGGCGGCGGATTTATTCGGTGGCTTCCAAATCGCGAATGTTCTCGAAATTGTCAGAATGAATCACTTTGACAATTTTGCCGTTTTTGATTTTGCAGACAGCTCCTTCCTGTGTGAAAGCATTTTCGCCGCCGATGGGATTGACAAACTCGAACGCGTAACCGAATATGCCGTTGTCAAGAGTGCGCATTTCGAGTTTCGGTTTGTCGCCGATTGTTATCGAGTTACCTCTTGCGGCAATTTCTTCGGCGAAAGCGCGCTGTTCTTCAGGCGTCATTCTTTCGACGGGTTTGGAGTTTTCGACGTTTTCCGCTTTCAAGTAGAAGTACAACGGCACCACGACATCGCCTTTTTTGAGACTTTTGAGATCATCGTTCGGCAGAGTTACTTCTCCGTCATTTTTAACCACACCGATCAGCGTCACTTTTTCATTGGGATAGCTGCGCGAAAAGAATAATTTGTACGGTTCGCCGTTGAGCAAAATGGGAGACAAGCATATATCGTTGCCGCCGATTTTTTTGCCATTTTTGTTCTTACGCGTTGCATCGGAAACGACCTGAACGAACAACGGATTGCCATCGAGCGTAATCCATTTCTGGACGTTAAGAACGTGTGTTCATAGAAAAAAAGTGGTATAATGGGCTTACTATGAGAAAAAAATATGAAACAGATTTAACGGATGAGCAATGGGAGGTTATCGCTCCCTTGTTCGTCAATATGAGAAATCGTAAGTGGGAAAAAAGG
>JAFWFO010000024.1 GCA_017515635.1 Selenomonadaceae bacterium | reverse complement strand
GTCTGTCCTGTTCACGAAGGTACCGAGTTTGCTTGACGACATCAGAGCGACTTTCAACGGCAACGGCAAGGAACTTGACCTTTTGGACGAACTGCAGGCGGCGAATCTGGTTGTGCTTGACGATTTCGGAATGGAAAAGCCCACCCAATGGGCAGGCTCAACGCTCTGCAAGGTTTTGGATATGCGCTACGACAACCCGACCGGCAAGACAATCATCACGTCGAACCTTTCACCGGACGAACTTGCCTACCGCTTGAACAATGCCAGCGACGGACAAAATCTCAACGGCTCACGAATTGCCGACCGTTGCCGCGAAATTTGCGAACCGATTCTTTTGAAAGGCACCACAAGGAGGAACTGAAAGCTACGAACCGAAACGAACGGAACCGCCCACGAACTAAAATCGCGTCACGGCGGGAAAGTTGGCGTCACGACGGGAAGGATTTTCGCGGGAATTTTAATCTTCAGCTAATGACAAACAGGGGCGAAGTTTGTACAATCATTGCAACTTGAAGATTGTAAACGAAGTCGACGGAAGGAGGGAGTTCAAATGTTGTTGTTGATTCTGGCACTGCTTGGATTTGCCCTCGGTCTTCCGAACGAAATAGTCGGCGGGCTTTTGGCAATCTTCTTCCTGCGCGAAGTCGCATGAATCCATCAAAGGAAGTGACCACGTTGAAAAAAATCTTTGCGGGCTTGACGGCTCTTGCTATCTGCGGTGCGCTGAACTTTGGGCTGATGAATGACGCGCAAGCGGCCGTTCTTGATTCGTCAACCGGCTTGAAAGGAATCGAATTAAGCGAAATGGCACTGCTTCCGCCACCGCCACCGCCTGCACATCATCATCAACTGCCTCCGAATCCATATGACGACGACTGGAGTCACGGACATGTTCCGCCGCCGCCTCCCCCGCCGCCTCCCCACAGACATTAAGTCAAAGTTTCTTCAGTAAATAGCGAAACAGCGGGAAGTCAGCCAAAACAGGCTTTCCGTTTTTCGGCGTTTGGGGGACGTGCTAAAATGAAAAAAATCGCCAATTTCTTAGCGATAATCTCGGTCGTTGCAATCATAAATTTTTTTGCGGCTCAAGTTCACGCGACAGATTTAAATGTTGACGGAAAAATCTTCGTCGAACAAAGAAGCGTCGTGCCGCCGAGACTTCGCCGCCCGTTCGTACCGCCGATAAACATGGGCAGACGCGACCCCGCCAAGCCCGCAAAAGTTTATCCGTCGCGAGTGCCCGTAAGACCGACGCCGCGTTATCTCCCAAGCAAACCGCAACCCGGTCGCGACAATCGCGGAAGATTCGTCCCGCGTGCCCCGCACAGATAAAAATTTTCCACAAGGAATGAATTCCGATGAGAAGGTTAGCGAAAAATTTAATATTGGCAACGGCAGTTGTCAGCGCAATATTTATCGTTGACCTCTCGTCTGCCGAAGCCTCAAACTTAAACGAAAAAATTTCGGAACAATCAATGACGCTTTGTCCCGAATTCAATTGCAGATATTTAGATTTTTGGTCAAAGTTCCGCGATACGGTAATGCCCGACGAGCCTCAAAACAACAATCCGCCGAAAAAAGACGAAGTTCCCGAAACCGAAGAACCTCGTCCCGCAAAACCGCCCAAAGTCGTGACGCCCAAACCCGCAAAACCGCCCAAGGTTGTGACGCCGAAAAATCCCGATTAAGAACGAGTGAGTAGGAACAAGGAACAAGTTTAGTTTCTTGTTCCTATTATTTTCGGGCTTGTCTTCGCCGTCTCCGTCAGCTGTTAAATGCTTGCGTCATTTTGCTCCGAACGCGTTGAGCAAATCCATATAGTTTCCCATCTCGACGAAGGCATCCCAGCGCATGTTGCGTTTCAGGTCGTTCATTATTTGGCGGGCGAAACTCATGCAGTTTTTGCGAATGTCTTCGACGACGGGATAAGGCAACGACAAAATCGGCGGCAACGAATTTATCATCAACATTGTTTCGGCGAAAGTCATCTTGCTGAAATGTGTGCGGTGAGCGGCGCGCAAGGCGGCCTCTTCCATGAATTTGCCGCGATTGTCTTTCGGGTAACGGCGTTTCAAAATTCCCGCCAAAGCTCTGCACGTCAAAA
Source organism: Selenomonadaceae bacterium (assembly GCA_017515635.1). Taxonomy (GTDB): domain Bacteria; phylum Bacillota; class Negativicutes; order Selenomonadales; family Selenomonadaceae; genus Quinella. The sequence continues at coordinate 91,545 of JAFWFO010000024.1, read as the reverse complement.
ATAATTCCAACTTGCCTTCGTAAAAATCTTGCGGCACGTCCGAACGCACGGCAGGCAAAATAATTTGTTCGAGTGTGCGGAAATAATTTTCGCGCTCAAATTTTTTCGGCGGCGTGTAATTTTCGGCGCGCAGTTCGTGATAAATCTGAATGTCTTCGTCAACTTCGTCGTTGCGGTCGAGCTTTTCAAAAAGTGTTTCGTCGTTAAATTTATCGAAAAATTCTTCCTTGCTCTTGACATAGTGATTGACGACAATTTTATCGCTCAAGACCGGTTCCGAGCCCCAATGCGTCACGCGACCGCCCGCGCTGTTGACGGCAAATTTCCCGTCGAAGTAGTAAGCGAAATGCGGATTGACAATGTAACGAATGTATCGCGGATTGGCAATCGTGCGCACGAAAATATTTCCTGCGGGCGCAACACCTTCGGCAGGCGCGATAAACCAGTCACGCGGAGCACGGCGGGTAAAACGTTCGAGCACGCCTTTAGACAAATCTGCCGATTCTTGTCCGCTTGAGCCGAAAACTTGTTGATTGACGACCAAAGCCGCCGCACGTTCATCACGCGAAAAAATTTCGTCCGCGACTTCGGCAATGCTCTGTTCGGTTTTCGGGAACAAAAATTCATCCAATTCGATGAAAGCCATGTACCGCGTGACGTAACGAAATCTGCGCGCCGCGTCGTTGTAAGCGGGGATTTGCATCAATTCGCCCTGCACGGGGAAATAGTCGACCAGCTCATCTTTGACATAAGGCTTGAGCAGTTCGCTTGTCTCGTCAACGGGCACATTGTCGTACAGGAAAAAATGATCGACGCCCGCCGCCAAATGATAATCGAGCCACTCCTTCAAGTAACGCCCCTCGTTTTTGCGCAGGAACGACACAACCGACAGGTCATGCAAAAATAATCTTTTGTCAACCATAAAATCACCTCAAAATTAAATTCAACATGCGTTGCAAATATTTGATGTCCTTAAGCTCTTTCCACGGGCACGACATTTTGGCGGCTTCGCTCATTGCGGGCAGAACTTTTTCCGAAAACAGCCGCGTAACTTTTTTTGCCACAGGGAACGGGCGCGACAAAATTTCGGGCAACTCGTCCGCGAAAAGTTGTAAGTCCGCGTAAGTCAAAACTCCGTCCGTGTTGAGCGTCTGATAAATCCAGACCAGCGCATATTCTTCCGCCGACTTGTTTCCGATTCGCGTGCCGAAAACTTCCGCCAACTTTCGGCACGTCAAAAAAGTTTCAAGCTTGCCCGTGAAAAATTCCGGTGGCGCATCAAACGGTGAACATTTTGTCAACGCGTCGACCAAAACTTTTTCAACGCGATTCCGACGTTGTTCGTCACTTTCAAACGAAAAATTTTCAGCGCGGGCGGCGCGGTATTTCAAAATCCTGTCGTCGAAAACTTCATTGCGGTCATAACTGTCGAACGTATTTAAAGAATATCCGCCAATGATATCCGAACGCCCGCGATTAAATTTTTTCAAAAATTCTTCGCGAGATCTCGTAGAGTAGTGATTGATGGCGATTTTGTCAGCAGTTATCGGCAGGTTGAAAAATTTTTCGACGTGGTGTCCATTCTCATTGACCGCACGAAAATGGACAAAATGAACTGCGAAATGTGGATTATAAAAATAATGCGTTGCGCGAGGATTGGCGATTGTTTTAATTAAAATGTTTCCGAGCGGCTTATCGGTGTTGCCTTCGTAAATTTTTTCGGCACTCACGGGAGCCCAATTTTTTTCGGCACGGCGCGTAAAACGTTCCACAACTCCGCGACTTAAATCCGCCGTTTCGTGACCGTTTGAGCCGAAAATTTGCCAGTTAATTCCGAGAGCCGCAACAGTGTCGTCACGCGACAAAATTTCGTCCGCGACTTCAACAATGCTTTGACCCGTCTTCGGAAAAATAAACTCGTCCAAATCAATGAACGCCATATATCGGCAAAAAAATCTGAAACGTTCCAACGCGTCGTTGTAAGCGGGCATCTGCATTGCCTTGCCCGACCAATCAATCAGCGTGACCAAATTCGCTTCAACATACGGCGCAAGAATTTTTTCGTAATCGTCGCTTGAATCGTTGTTGTACAAGTAAAAATGTTCGACGCCCGCCAAAAGATGATAATCAAGCCACTCGCGGAGATAAGCCGCCTCGTCTTTGAAAATCGCGACGACCGCCAAATTGTACGGGAACAAATTTTTGTCGACCAAAAAATCACCTCAAAATTGAATTCAAAAGTTGTCGCGTGTAATTCATGTAATACAAGCCGCCCCAATTTTGCGCCTGTTTTAAGTTTTCGTCAATCAGCGGGAAAAGTTTTTCGTCGACCAGCCGCAAAATTTTTCGGCACAGCGGAAACGGGCGACTCAACAGCGCGGGCAATTCGTTCAGCAAAAGTTGCAACTCGGCGTAATTGAACGGGTGCCGCGTCACGAAACTTTGATAAATCCAAACAAGCGCATATTCTTCCGCCGATTTGTTTCCGATTCGGGTGCCGAGGACTTGAGCCAACTTTCGGCATGTCAAAAAAGTTTCAAGCTTGTCCGTGAAAAATTCCGACGGTGCGTCGAACGGCGAACATTTTGTCAGCGTGTCGACCAAAAATTTTTCAGTGCGGAAAATTCTTTGCTCGTCACTTTCAAACGAAAAATTTTCAGCGCGGGCGGCGCGGTATCTCAAAATCCCGTCGTCGAAAACTTCATTGCGGTCAAGCGAATCGAACAAATCTTTCGTGTAAAGATTGGTAATTAATCTGTCAGCGACGCCGCGACTGTCTTTGCGGCTGAATTCTTCGAGCGACTTGGCGGCGTAGTGATTGAGCGTGATTTTTTCGACGACAGTGCCCGCAGTCCTGTAAGTGGTGACTTTATTGCCGAATTCGTCGACGGTGAAATTTCCGCCGAAATGATGACTGAAGTGCGAGCCGGAAAAAAATTTCATACTGCGCGGGTTGCCGATAATTTTAACGTAAGGTTCGGCAACGGCGTCCTCGTCGGGAGCGCGCCGCGTGAAACGTTCCAATACGCCGCGTGAAAAATCCGCCGTTTCATGACCGTTCGAGCCGAACATTCGCCATCTTATCGCCAAAGCCTGCGCCCGATTGTCACGCGACAAAGTTTCGTCAACGACTTCGACAATGCTTTGATTTGTCAGCGGCAAAATAAATTCGTCCAAATCGATAACCGCCATGTATCGGCAAAAAAATCTGAAACGATTCAGCGCGTCCAGGTAAGCGGGATTTTGCATTGCCTTGCCCGACCAATCAATCAGCGTGACCAAATTCGCTTCGACATACGGCGCAAGAATTTTTTCGTAATCGTCGCTTGAATCGTTGTTGTACAAGTAAAAATGTTCGACGCCCGCCAAAAGATGATAATCAAGCCACTCGCGGAGATAAGCCGCCTCGTCTTTGAAAATGGCTACGACCGCCAAATTGTACGGGAACAAATTTTTGTCCACGTCATCACCTCGCAACTTATTTTATCAAGCGTAAAAATTTTTGCAGATCAAGCAAACGAGTGCGCTCTTCCCATTGTTGTTTTTCTTTCAACGCCTCGCAAAACGTCGGAATAAGTCCGTCGCAAGTCAGCCGCAAAATTTTTTGGCTCAACGGGAACGGACGCGACAAAATTTCCGGCAAATGTTTCAAGAACATTTGAATTTCCGCGTGAGCTATCGTTGGTGCCTGCGTGAGCGTTTGATAAATCCACACCAGCGCGAATTCTTCCGCCGACCGATTACCGATTCGCGAGCCGAAGACTTCCAGCAACTTTCGGCACGTCAAAAAAGTTTCAAGCTTGCCTGTGAAAAATTCCGGTGGCGCGTCGAACGGCGATTGTTTCGTCAGCATGTCAATCAAAACTTTTTCAACGCGGCTTCGACGTTGTTCGTCACTTTCCAACGAAAAATTTTCTGCGCGGGCGTTGCGATATTTTAAAATCCCGTTGTCGAAAATTTCATTGTGATTATAGACTTCGAAATTTTTCACATCCTTGCGTTTTAATAAGCGATACGCACTTCCGCGATTAATTTTTGTCATAAATTCTTCGCGAGACTTCGTGTAATAATGATTGACAACAATTTTGTCCGTCGCGACCGGGTAATTTATCGGCTTTTCGTTTTCTTCTCCGTCGGTGTTCACGGAATGCAGACCTTCAAAGCAAATCGCGTGGTGAGGACTCAAGACGCAATCCACGGCGCGAGGATTCACGATAATTTTCACGTAAGCATTGCAGTTGGCGACGGTTTTGTTGATTTCTTCGTCCTCAAAAACCCAATCACTTGGAGCGCGGCGGGTGAAACGTTCCAAAACGCCTTTGGAATAATCCGCCTTCTCATGACCGTTTGAGCCGAAACATTGCCAGTTGAATTTAAGTGCCGCAATCTTTGAATCACGCGAAAAAATTTCGTCCGCGACTTCGACAATGCTTTGACCCGTCTTCGGAAAAATGAATTCGTCCAAATCAATGAACGCCATATATCGACACTCGGAACGATGTTTTTCAAGCGCGTCATTGTAAGCCGGCATCTGCATTGCCTTGCCCGACCAATCAATCAGCGTGACCAAATTCGCTTCAACATACGGCGCAAGAATTTTTTCGTAATCGTCGCTTGAATCGTTGTTGTATAAATAAAAATGTTCGACGCCCGCCAAAAGATGATAATCAAGCCACTCGCGGAGATAAGGTGCCTCGTCCTTGAAAATCGCGACGACCGCCAAATTGTACGGGAATAAATTTTTGTCGACCATAAAATCACCTCGCGGATTATTTCCCTAAGTTTCGCGTCAACCCTTTTATTCGGCGAAAAAATTTTTGCGCGCTTGATTCTAAATGCGTCTTGCGTTATAGTTAGCGGCAGTTTCAAAGAATTTTCACCTTGAGAGGAGTATGTCAATGAAAAAATTTTTTTATTTGACGATCTTGTTACTGTTGACGATTTTTCCGGGCGGTTGCGGCGATTCGGCAAAAGAAACCGACGTAAAAGACATTCCGACCGAAGTTGCGACTGGAAAAGTTGTCGAGCCGAACGACGACGGAAAATCTGACGGAACAAAACCTGCAGAAACTAAACCCGATACAAAAATTGACGAAACAAAACCCGAAGTCAAACCGACGGCCACGGTGCAAGCGGGCAAAGATTATGTTGTCGCCGACGACAATTTGTCTAATCTTCAGCTCACAGATCCGACAATTCCCGTCTACGACAAATATACCATTTGGGAGCGGCAGGAAAAAGGTTTGCCCATTGCTCTGCCCGCGCTTACGCCTTACGAAGCCGAGTCCGTGGTTTATTTGACGTTCGACGACGGCCCCGACGATAAAGTTACGCCGCAAGTTCTTGACATCCTTAAAGCTGAAGGCGTTAAGGCAACTTTCTACGTCTGCGGCAACATGGTCGACACTTATCCCGCCGTGTTGAAACGCATTTTTGACGAAGGGCACGCGATAGGAAATCACAGCTACAATCACAATTATAACCAACTTTACGCCAGCCCGTGGAGTTTCATGGAGCAAATCATTCAAACCGACAACTCGATAAAAAATATTATCGGCGTGCGTCCGTTCATCATTCGTGCGCCGGGCGGAGCAAACGGCATGTTCACCGCGAATTTTTATTCGATGGTTGAAGATTGCGGCTACGTCGAACACGACTGGAACGTTTTGACTGAAGACGCGACGCCTTCGCGCCCGAACGCTTCACAGCAAATTAACAACGTCCTCGGATATTTGGGCGAACAACCGCCGCGCACGGTTATTTTGCTCATGCACTGCAACGGCGACAAAACCGAGACAGTCAAAGCTCTGCCGGAAATTATTCGGTTCCTGCGCGATTGGGGCTACAAATTCGGTGTTGTGACGCCGATGACGCCGCAACCGTGGTAATTTGATTTTGCGTTGAAAAAATTTTCCCCGTCACGTCGGCGGGGATTTTTGATTGTGGTGAGATTGATGAATTCGTTTTTAATCGCGTTGCAGTTCTTGACGCGAATTTTCGTTGTGAAACAAACCGTCTGGACTGAAAAAAGTTTCGGCGAATCGGTAAAATTTTTCCCTGCAGTCGGCGCGGTACTCGGAATTTTTTGCGCGGGAATTGTCGGCGTGCTGAATTTTTTTACGGTGGGAAATTTGCCGCTCTTGACGGGCGCAGTCGGATTTTCGGCGTTGATTTTGTTGACGGGCGGAATTCACTGCGACGGGCTGATGGATTCGGCTGACGGCTTGTTTTCGGGACGCGAGCGCGAAAAAATTTTGGAGATCATGAAAGATTCGCGGGCAGGCTCATTCGGCGTCGTGTCGATGATTTTGGTTGCGGCTTTGGACGTGTCGGCACTTTCCGAGCTTGCAAAAATTTCGACGGCGGCAATCTGCGCGGCAATTTTTTCGGCACCAATAATCGGGCGGCTGATGATGGTCGCGACAATCGGAATTTTCCCTTACGCACGGCGCGAAGGCATGGGCAAAGCGTTCGCACAATTCACCACGCGGCGCACGGTAATTTTCGCGACAATCGAGGCAATAATTTTTCTTGCGGCACTGAACTTTTTCGACGTGAAATTTTTCGTGGCGGCGTTGGTTGCAACTTTGGGCGCGGCTTTCGTGACGTGGCGATTCGCAAGTTTTTCGACGGAAAAAATCGGCGGTGTCACGGGCGACATTTACGGCGCAGTAACGACATTGTCCGAAACGTGCGTGCTGATAATTTTCGCACTGAGTTTTAATTCATAATCCCGAATCAAAAAAATCCCCCGCAAATTCACGGGGGAAATTTTTTTCGACGAGAGGCAAATTATTTAACGAGATTGTCGAAATCTTCTTGCGGGACGAGCGTAACCAATCCCATTATCGCCAAAATTTGTTCGAGTGCAACGCGTGCCGTCGACGTGTTTTTGACGACGAAATCAACATCGCGCCAATTTTCAAACTCGCCCGTCTCTTCGGCGGTTTCGACGTAATAACGAATTTCGTCGTTGAGACAGCCCGAACGGAGCAACCTGTCGACGAAAACCACGTCATCAATCATCAAAAAGATCGTCACGAGGTCTTGATTGACAAATTTCTGTAACTGTTTGATTGCGGAAGGGTCGTGCATGATGGTGATGCTGACTTTGTGATTCGAGTACGCGTCGAGCACATCCGCCTTGCGCAAACCGTAATTGTTCGCCTGATAAGTGTTGTTGACGATGAGTTTTTCTTTTCTGTAGTCGTCGTTGCTCACGGTCTTGTAAAGGCGGCGTTTGTAACCGTAACGGTCGTCGAAAACGCGGGTCGTGACAGTCGGAATGTAATGCACGCCCATTGACATGAGCTGAGAAACCATTGTTGACTTTCCGGACGCGTGCGGTCCCAAGAATGCGTAAATTTTGTTGTTCGCCATTGAAATTCCCCCTTAAATTTTTTGGCAATGAATTCGTCACAAATTTTCAAGCGGTGCCTTCAGTTGCCTAAATATTCGTTGAAAGGTTTGTAAAATCCTTCAATCGGCGGGAATTTTTGCTTGTGCGACGTGACGAAATTTTTTTGCGGGACGACAAATGTACTCGCATTTTTTGTTGCAAAATTCATTGTCAAGGGCGGCGATTTATGATTTAATAAGCGCGAAAAAATTTTATGAGGAAGTGAACCGTTATGAATCTGAAAGAAGCGTTCCAAGCTCAAAACAAAATCGAAAAACTCTTCGAGTTCGTGAGCGAATACCTTGGCGACGAAAAATATTTCACAAGCGTCACGGAAAAACATTTTCGTTCCAAGGCGGCGGAAGGTCAACCCGACGAAAAAATCAACATCGTCGTCGAAGAAAAATTTCCGCCCGATAAAATGATCGATTTCATGTTGATTTTGATTGACGAGCGCGAAAAAATTGCGCAGGCGATTCACGCGGCGAAAAAATCCATGAAGTTCGATTTGGACAGCGCGGTTGATGTGAACAAAAAACGCCATCAGGCACTTGAAAAACTGCGTGCGCTTTTGCAGTTCAAAAGTTCCAGTTTGATTCAAAAGAACGCGGGCGTCGGCTACGTCTTCAACAAGGAAGGCAACCAGACAACTTACCGCTACGACATTGAACGCGTCAAGACGATTGATTTCGATCGCAACCGCGTCCGCAAGCTGATTAAAAAGTTGCAGAAGAAAGCCGACAAAGTTTCCAACGAAATTGATGTTGCGCTTTTGTCGACGAACGTCAATTACAAGTTGCCCTTCGACGCGCACGCAAGCGAATTTGAAATTCTGGAAGAATTCGTCAGCGATTGAATTTAACCGTTGCGCATTACGTCTTGCGCATTGATTGAGCGAAGCCGGTTCAGGTGCAGATGAACTGAGAGGCTGCACACTTTTGCGAAAGAATAAATCGCTTTGACATGGGTTACGGTGTGATAACGCCCGTGACGATAAAATCTTCCGTCAGGCTAAACGTTCGTTCGCAATCTCATCAAATCGCAAAATCTTCAGCTCGTCAAATCGCAAGTTCACAAAATCAAAAACACGCCTCCACGGGTCACCGATGTCGTTTCGGCTTTGACTTGTTCATTGAGTCGCTTTCGGGCGGCGAATAGGCAACGCTCTTTTGATGTGCAAGACGTAGTGCGCAACGGAAATTTTTTTTGCGAGGGGAAGTGATTTTATGGACGCATTGATTTTATCGCGGTTGCAGTTCGCAATAACAACAATTTATCATTTTTTGTTCGTGCCCGTGACGTTGGGGCTGTCAATCTTCGTCGCGCTGCTGGAGACGTGGTATATCAACAGCGGCAGTTACGAGGAGCGCGTCAAACTCAAAAAGCTTGTGAAGTTTTTCGGGACGATTTTCCTGATTAACTTCGCAATGGGCGTCGTGACCGGTATCGTGCAGGAATTCCATTTCGGAATGAACTGGTCGGAATATGCGCGTTTCATGGGCGACATTTTCGGAGCACCGCTCGCGCTTGAGGCGTTGACGGCATTTTTCATCGAATCGACATTTATCGGGCTGTGGATTTTCGGTTGGGACAAACTCAGCGAAAAACTTCACTGCCTGTGCATTTGGATTGTCGCATTCGGCAGTAACCTTTCGGCGTTCTGGATTTTGGTCGCGAATTCGTTCATGCAACACCCCGTAGGTTACGCGATTGAAAACGGGCGCGCCGTCATGACGGATTTCGCTGAACTCGTTACAAATCCTTACGTCGTCGGTGAATATTCGCACGCATTTTTCGCGGGAATAACGACCGGCGGATTTTTGGTTATCGTCGTGAGCGCGTGGAAAATTGCAACCGATGACGTTTCGCGTGAAATGTTTATTAAAACGATTCGCCGCGCAGTTTTATACACGTTCGTCGGACTTTTGGGCGTCATGGGTTCCGGTCACATGCACGCGCAATATTTGGCTCAAGCTAACCCGATGAAATTGGCGTCGTTCGAGGCTCTTTGGGAGACGGAAAATCCCGCGCCGTTCGCCGTCGTCGCCGACATCAATCAAGAGGCAGGACGCAATGACGCGGAAATTTTAATCCCGAAAATGTTCAGCTTTATGGTGCACAATTCTTTTGACGGCGAAGTCAAAGGCATTAACGATTTGCAACGCGAGGCGGTCGAAAAATACGGCAGCGGCTATTACATTCCCAACGACGTGCGCGGCATGTTTTGGAGTTTCCGTGCAATGATCGGTTCGGGCGGATTAATGTTGCTGATTGTTTTCGTGACGGGTTGTCTGGTATTTTTCCAACGCAACAAAATTCGCGAACATCTCTGTTGCCTGAAGTTGATGCCGCTGTTGTTGCCGCTCCCGTTTATCGCGAATTCGGTCGGCTGGTACATTGCCGAGGCGGGGCGTCAACCGTGGATTGTCGTCGGCTTGCAAAAAACTGCCGTCGCCGTCAGCCCGAATTTGTCCGCGAATGAAGTTTGGGTAACGTTAATCGGCTTCACGGCAATTTATTTGTTCCTTGCGGTTTTGGCTGTCTTCGCGGCGGTTATGTTCATTCGTCGCACAAAAATCACGGAGGAGGCGTAATTTTTCGCAAGGAGGTTGATTGAAATGACTGAACAAGAAGAAAGAATCAACAACATCGAATCACGCGTCAGCAATCTTGAAACAATGTTTAACGCTTTCGTGCGGGAAATGAGCGAATTCAAGCAGGAAATGCGAGACTTCAAAACGGAAATACGCGACAGAGACAATCAGAGAGCGGCGGAAATTCGCGAATTGCGACAGAAACAAGATGCCGACATGAAAGAAATTCGTGCGAGTCTCGACGGCATGGGTAAACATGTCCGAAATTTGTCTGTCGCAACTATTATCGGAGTCGGGACAATCGCCATAACCGTCATTTACTCGATCTTGACGCGCTGAAAAATTTTTCGCAAGGGAGTGAGGATTGTGGACTTAAATATCATTTGGTTTATTTTGATAACGGTGCTGTTCACGGGATTTTTTATCCTTGAAGGCTTCGATTACGGCGTCGGCATGTTGTTGCTCGGTCGCCCGAAAAATGAACGCGCTCAATTCATCCGCTCGATAGGCCCCGTGTGGGACGGCAATGAAGTTTGGATGATTACGGCGGGCGGCGCACTGTTCGCGGCATTTCCGCACGTTTACGCGACGATGTTCAGCACGTTTTATCTTGCGCTGTTTTTGATGTTGCTGGCGTTAATTATGCGCGGCGTGGCGTTTGAACTGCGCGGGAAAATCAAATCCTCCGACTGGGTAAATTTTTGGGACTGCAGTATCATGTTCGGCAGTTTCGTGCCGGCATTGCTGTGGGGCGTTGCGGTGACGAATCTCCTGCGCGGCGTCGCGATAAATTTCCAAATGCATTACGTCGGAACATTTTTGGATCTGCTCAGCCCGTGCGCATTGGCAGGCGGAATTTTCTTCGTGTTGCTGTTCGCATTTCACGGCGCAAATTTCTTGTTGATTAAAATCGCGGACGAAGGTTTGTTGCATGAACTTCGACAGAAAAGTTTGAAACTCGGTTTGGCGACGTTGTTTGCTTATGTGTTGTTCGCGGCGGCGGCGGCTCACGATACCGACATACTCGCAAAAATTTCGACGGTAATTTTCCTCGGACTGTCAATCGCGGCACTTATCGCAAGTTGTGCAGGGGCGAAAGCCGGTTGCGGTTGCAAGGCGTTTGCTTCGTCGACGCTCGCCATTGCATTTTTGACAATCGGATTTTTCAACGCGCTGTTCCCGCGGCTGATGGTGTCGAGTTTGTCGCCGAATTTGTCGCTGGACATTTACAACGCCGCGTCGACGCCGCATACACTGTTGCTCATGACGGGCGCGGCTTGCGTTTTCGTGCCGATTGTGCTTTGCTATCAATTCTGGACGTACAGAATTTTTAAAGCTCGCGTGACGCCGCAAGATGTCAATGCTCATTGATTTAATCAAATCGAATAAAAAAATCCTCGGCGAAATTGCGCTGTGCAAGTTTGCTGAAGGATTTTTTATTTTGCTCGCCGCGAAATTTTTGGTCGAATTCATCAACGCGCCGTCAGAAAAATTTTTGGCGTTGACGTTCGGATTTTTCGCGGGAAGATTTATTTTGTCGGGCATGACGGAAAAATTTTTTGCAAGACTTTCTGTCGACGTGCAAACTGACTTCCGAAAAAAAATCCACGCGCAGATTTTTGCCGACGAAATTTCTTCGGGCGAACTGTTGACGTTGACTTTCGACACGCTTCAAGCACTGGACGAATTTTTTCTAAAAGTCGCGCCTCAAATTGCCTCAGCGATAATTTTCCTGCCGATGTTTTTAATCTGCGCGGCGGTGACGGATTTGTTGACGGCGATAATCTTGCTCGTGACTTTGCCGGTCGCTCCGTTGCTGTTGTGGCTAATCGGCAAGGCAACTTCCGAAAAAAATTCGCGGGCGTGGGCTGAACTTCAAAAACTCAACGGAGAATTTCGCGAACTGTTGTCGGCGATAACCGCGCTGAAAATGTTCGGGCGTGTCGACGCGGGCGCAGAAAAAATCCGTGAGGCGTCGCGAAAATCGTCTGCGGCAACTTTGGACGTGCTGAAATTGGCGTTCGTGTCGTCGTTCGCGCTGGAGCTGATAACCACGCTGTCAATCGCGCTGGTCGCCGTGACTTTGGGCTTGCGCTTGATTTCGGGCGGCGTCGAATTTCAAGCGGCGTTGTTTCTGTTGCTACTTGCACCGGAATTTTTCTTGCCCGTGCGAAAATTCGGCGTGGCGTTTCACGTGATGATTTCGGCGAAGTCTGCGCTTGAGCGGCTGAAAAAATTTTTGGCTGACGCGGAAAAAACTTCCGGCACTATCGAAAAAATTTTGATGCCACCGACAATCACGCTCGACAACGTAAATTTTACTTACCCGAAAAAATTTTCGCCGACATTGCAAGATGTGAATTTAAAATTTCCCGCGAACAAAGTTACGGCATTAATCGGCGCGTCCGGCTCAGGAAAATCGACGTTGCTAAAAATTTTGGCGGGAATTTTGCAACCGACGGCGGGCGAAATTTTCTGGAATGATCTGCCGACTTCGCGCATGGAAAAATCTTCGCGGCTGTCGAAAATTTCTTACGTGCCGCAAGCTCCGCACCTGTTCAACGCGACGTTACGGGAAAATTTTTTGATGTTCGACACGCTCGACGAAATGAACTTAAAAAATTTTTTGGACGCGCTGAACTTGTCGACGCTCGATTTAAATTCGCCGCAAAAACTAAGTCGCGGACAACTTCAACGTTTGGGCTTGATTCGCGCATTACTCAAAGACACGCCGATAATTTTGCTCGACGAACCGACTGCGGGCTTGGACGCCGCCACGGAGCAAAAAGTTTTGTCGCTGATAAAAAAAATCGCCCCGCGCAGGACGATTGTAATTGCCACACACAGAGCAACCGTTATCGAATTCGCCGACGAAGTTATCAGCCTTTGACACGCGATAAAAAATCGTTACTTGTCAATCAGCGCGAAATTTATCTGTCTCAACGTCACGTTCACGCTCGACAGTTTTACGCGCACTTTGTCGCCGATATGAAAACTTTTGCCCGTCGATTGACCGATTAACGCAAATTTATTTTCGACGAACGCATAAAAATCATCGTACAGGCTTGCAACGCGAACAAGCCCGTCAACTCCGTTATCAAGCTCGACAAAAAAGCCAAAATTCGTCACGCTATCAATTACTCCGTCAAAAATTTGTCCGACGAAATTTTTCATGAACTCGACCGCTTTCAAGTCCAAAGTTTCGCGCTCAACGTCAATCGCACGCCGTTCGCGCTCGGAACTGTGTTTTGCCGCCTCGTCCAAACGTTTTGCAAGCGTCGGAAGCTGTTCGGGCGTCTCCAAACTCGCTCGCAACATTCGATGAACGATTAAATCGGGGTATCGGCGTATCGGCGACGTAAAATGCGTGTAAAATTCCGCCGCGATGCCGAAATGTCCCAAATTTTCCGCCGCGTAACGTGCCTGTTGCATTGTTCGCAGTGCGTAGCCCGTGATGACTTTTTCGGCGGGCAATCCTTTGACTTTCGACAAAATTTTTTGGAAATCTCGCGGCTCAAGCTCCCGATTCGCCGATTTTGTCACGTGTAAGCTGAAAATCGACAAAAGTTGGTTGAGCGTTTGAACTTTTTCGGGCGAAGGCGTTTCGTGCACGCGGTACAGGCTCGGAATTTTTTTCTTGACGGTGTGTCGCGCCACGGTTTCATTTGCAAGCAACATGCATTCTTCGATTATCGATTCGGCGACGGTTTGAATTCGTTTCGTGATTTCAATCGGCGTGCCGTCCTCCGACAAAATAATTTTCATTTCGGGGATGTCGAAATCGATTGAGCCGCGTTGTTCGCGAATTTTTTTGCGCAAGCCGTGAATTTTTTTCAGCGCGTTGAGATTTTCGGCGCAGTCGCTCAAAATTTTGTCGCCGTCCAAAAATTTGTTGACTTGCGTGTAACTCAGCCGTTTAAAAACTTTAATCACCGTCGGAAAAATTTTGTGGCTCGTGACTTTGCCGGTTGCGTCCAAAATCATTTCGCAAGCCATCGCCAAACGATTTACGCCCGCATTCAAACTGCAAATGCCGTTCGACAACTCCACGGGCAACATCGGGACAACTCTGTCGACGGGATAAATGCTGGTGCCGCGCTCGAAGGCCTCGGCGTCCAAAAAAGTTTTCGGGCGCACGTAAAAGCTCACGTCGGCAATGTAAACGCCCAAAAAAAATCCGCCGTCGTCAGTTTCAGCGGCGAAAACTCCGTCGTCCAAATCTTTGGCGTCCTCGCCGTCAATCGTGACGATTTTTAAATTTCGTCGGTCAATTCGGCGGGAAATTTCTTTTTCGCTCGGCTCAGTTTCGACGCGTGACGCCTCGGCCTGCACTTCAGACGGAAAATTTTCTTCGACGCCGTGACTTCGCAAAATCCCGCGCACTTCGACGCCGACACCGTTCACCTTGCCGATAATTTCGACGACTTTGCCGCGCAACGGTTCCCACGACGTAATTTTGACGACAACTTTTGTATTCGGCAGATATTTTTGTCCCGGCAAAATAATTTCGCGGCTGATTCGTTTGTCATCAGGCTCGACCGCAACTTTTTTGCCGAAATGCGTCAACTTCCCGACGATAATTTGATTGGCGTGCTCAAGAATCTCCGTGACGTGCCCTTCAAGCCGACCGCGAAAAATATTCGTGATTCGGACTTTAACTTTGTCGCCGTTGAACGCGCCGCGCAGATTTTCCGCCGCAACAAAAATATCCGTGCCGCCGTCTTCGGGCGTTACGAATCCGAAGCCGCGTTGATTGACGCTCAACTTACCGACAACATTTCTCGCCTTCATGATAACGCCACGACCGCGAATTTCGCCGTCGCCTCCGCAGTGATTGTTCCGTCCGAAGTTTCTACCGTCGCCCGCATCGTGATGATATTTCGCCGCTGATTTTCTTCACGCGCAGAAATTTTTAATTCTTGTTCAATCGGCGTCGGAAATTTGTAACGCACTTCGAGTTTCGCCGTCATTGCCCGTTCGTTATACTTCGCGGAAATAAATTTGCACATCGTTTCGTCCAAAATCGTCGAAATAATTCCGCCGTGCGCCGCGCCGTTGTAACCTTGAAATTCTTTCGGCAAAATTTTTCGTGTCGTGATAGTTTCGCCGTCAAAATCGAAAATCAAATGCAAACCAATCGGATTTTTTTCGCCGCAAGCGAAACAGTAATCGTCACCCATTAAATCAACTCCTTAAATAATTTTTTTCGACGAAAAACCGGGCAGTTGGATAAAAACTGCGCGGCTCAAAATAAAACACAGCCCCAACGTCACCGCACACACCGAAAAATATTTCAGATACACGCCGAGCGGCACTGCAACGAAAATCCACGCGACGAAAAACAAAATCGGCATGTGGAGCCAATAAACCGCGTAGGACGTTGCCGACAAATTTTCGAGAATTCTTGACGTGAAATTGAATTTCCGCACGAAAAATCCCGTCAAAAAGAATACCGCCGCGATTGTGAACGCCGCTTGACAAATTGCATTGAGCCAAATTTTTTCGAGATCGTCAAATTCCGCGAACACGAAGCCGAATCGTTGCGAAATGTAAATTGCGCCGCTCAGCACGAAAAATATTCCCCAGCTCCAAAGTTTCGGGACGTATCCGCCGTTTGTGAACCAATTTTGACGCCAAGCCTGCGCGCCCGCGAAAAATATTGCGATATACGTCGGAATTCGCACGGGTTGCAAAACCAAAATGTAACCGAAAAATTTCCACGTGTCGGGCGGCATTTTTTGACTGATTAACGCGATTGTCACCGCCGAAATAAAAAATATCGTCGCGAAAAATTTCAGCGTCGGAAGTCCTTTTGCCCGCGTCAAAAATTTCGGGAACAGGTCGCAAAACCACACCAGCAACAAATAAAGTGCCGTCAACGCGCCGAGATACCAATATTGAGCCTGCTGATAGAACACGCCCCAGAAAAGTTCCGTGTAAAATTTCCAAAACGTTATCGGTGCGTGGCGGCTCGCCAAAATTATGTAAGTCACCAACGGCGCAACAAAAATTGCTCCGACAAGCCACGGCAAAATTATCCGCACGAATTTTCCGCGCCAAAATTTTTTTACGCCGTGTTTTGCCAACGAAGCAAGCCCGAAATAACCCGACACGAAAAACATTGCGGGCATGATGAAAATATCCGCCCAACAAACAAAAATCGTCGCCGAAAGTTGCGGATCGGCGGCGTCAACCACGTACCACCATTCGGGCGCGAAGGCCATGTAACACATTGCGGCATGAAACACGACCATCAGCCAAATGATGAACCATTTTAAATTATCCAGCGCGTAAATTCTCCGGGAATCATTTTTCATTGTCATTACTCAAAAAATCTGCGACTAAATCAAAAACCAGTTCGCGTTGTTCATTCATCGGCAAAAGATGCCCGCTGTTCGGAATCATGACGAACGTTTTTGACTTCGAGCCGATATTGTCCATGATAAATCTTGCGCTTCGGGGTTGAGCGGTGTGATCTTCTTCGCCGTGCATGACGAGTATCGGCGCGGTGACTGTCGGCAAAAGTTTTTTCACGTCATTGATTAAATCAACGAGTTCATGCACACTGATAAGCGGCGTCCGTTTGTAAACGTTGTTGACACCTGCGGGCACGTTATCGAACTTTTTGCGCGGTTGAACGACGCAAGCATTACCGCAAAACTCACGCGGCGGCAAATTTCGCAGACCCAAACCGTCATCAATGAAAATCGGCGCGGCGAGCGTCACAATTTTTTCGACGTGTTGAACTGTCGCCAATTTCAACGCAAGCAGACCGCCCATTGAGTGACCGACGACGAAAATTTTTTCGCAAACTCCGCGCAGAATATTAAAACCGTCAAGCACCGAGTTAAACCAATCATTTTGGGTTGTGCGCATTAAATTTTCTTCGTCGACGCCGTGACCCGCCAATCTCATGCACAACACGGAAAAACCTGCGCGATTTAAATGTTCGCCGAGCAGTTTCATTTCCGCAGGCAGTCCCGTAAAGCCGTGAATCAACAACACGCCCGTGTTTTGAGCTTTAAGCTTTGAGCTTTGAGCTTTGAGCGAGCCGCTCAGAAAAAAAGATTCTCCGCCATCAATCATAAGCCGACCTCACATTGAAAGTTTTGCAATGACGAGCGTGATTGCCGCAAACAAAATTCCGAGCACGACCGTCACTCGCGCAAGTAAAGCGTCCATGCCGCGAACTTTGCCCGAAAAAGTTGTATCTGCTCCGCCGTCCATGCCGCCCATGCCGCCGGATTTTGCTTCCTGACCGAGCACCGCCAAAATCAAAGCGATTGAAATTATTGCATCCAAAACCATTAAAACTGTAAGCATTAATAGACCTCCGTCATATCTTGAGACATGTAATAACTGAGCGCGCTCAAGCCGATTGATAAATCTTCGTTGACGAGCGGAATTTCTGCGGGCACGGTGATTTTTGTCGGCGCGAAATTCCAAATGCCCCTGACGCCCGCCGCAACAAGCAAATCCGCCACGCCCTGCGCTTCTTCCGCCGGCACGGTGATAACTCCAATGTCAACGTTGTATTTTCTGATGACTTGTTTCATATTCGCGACGTTATTGACGGTAATGTCGTTGATTTTCTTGCCGATAAGATTCTTGTTGATGTCCAAAAGCGCGACGACCGAAAAGCCCAGCGACGAAAAGTTGACGTAATTGGCGAGCGCGCCGCCGAGATGTCCCACGCCGACAATCGCAAGCCGCCAATTATTCGGCAAGCCCAAAATATTTGCGAGTTTTTCTTTCAAGTCGTGCACGTCGTAGCCGATACCTTTTCTGCCGAATTGCCCGAAAGTCGCCAAATCCTTACGAATTTGTTCGGGCGTGATGTCAAGGCGTCGTCCGAGTTCGTCGGAAGAAATAATCGGAATTTTTTCGTCTTCGACCAGCCGTAATGTCCTGAAATACAGCGGCAGTCGGTCAATCGTTGCTTGTGAAATCATTTTTTTCAAGTCGCCACCCCCGAAAAGCAATTTGGAATGTGGAATTAGGAATGAGGAATGATGTGCGAAATTAATTCCTAATTCCTAACTCCTAATTGAATTTATCGCTGCCGCCAACGCGCCAAGTTGCCACATTAAAATTGCACTCGGAATGTTGAACAGCAAATCATCTGTCAAACCGTTTAAGGCCATGGACAGGAACGCCAGCCCGATTCCGAGCTTAAAGCCGTCCAGAAATTTTTCGTCGTCAATTTTTGTCACGCCGTCCCAATCGAAAAATGAAGCTTTTTCCGGCTTGTCGTTGTCGGGAAATTTTTTGAACAGCACGCGCTTAACCGAAACTTTTTCGCCGCCGATGGAAATTTTTTCTATCGAGGAAACTTTTTCGTCACCGTCAACAAAACCGGTATCGTCGTCCGCAGATTTTTCGTCGTCAGCTTTGTCCGCGTCCGCGAATTTTTTGCGCGTGTGTTCGCTGAAATTTAATTCTTCGTTGTGAATGACTTCGCGATAACGTTTGCGCGGCTTCTTGACGACAATCGGCTTTTTACTCGGAAACAAATTTAACACGGCTTCGGCGAACGCGGCAAGTTTCGCGTTGATTAAATTTTTTATCTCAGCCAACGCCTGCATAAATCGGCTCGACTTGAACGCGTCCAAAAAATTTCTTTCGGCAAATTCTTCGGCACTGTCGCGAATTTTGGCGTAACGGGCATTTGTCCCCAACGCAAGCGACATAAACATCGTCCCGAAAAAATACCAGAAAAACGCCAACGCACCGACAATGCCGACTTCCGCCGCGAAGTTCAGATAAATGTTGTGCGCGTGATAAATCGTGACGTTCTCATCGGCAATGTAGTAATTGTATTGCGGGTAGACGTATTGATAAGCTCCCCAACCGATACCGGCGAACGGGTGATCGCTAATCATTGCGGTTGTCGAAACCCAAATGCCCAAGCGCACGCCCTCGGAAGAATCGCCCATGTTGAACGCGGAAAAAATTCTCTCCAAAAACGTCGCGTTTGTGTAAGCGATAATTCCCGTCACCACGGCGAACAAAATCAGCATTCGCCAATCTTGCAGGAACGCATAAACCGCGAAGACAACCGCCATTGTCAGGAACGCTCCCCGCGAATAAGTCATCGTCAGGCAACAGGCCATCAAAATTATCGCGCCGAGCAAAATTATTTTCTGCGAATTGCGTTCGACTTTCGCGAGCACGCCCAACGCCAAACAGATCATCACGTCCAGATAGCCCGCCAACACGTTCGGATTTTCCAGCGTCGAAAAAATTCTTTTCTTCAGTTGCGGGAAGGCTTCCGGGTCTGTCCATTTCACGTCCGCCGCGTCCACGCCAAACAAAATTTGAAATAATCCGTACAGCACGACCAACACCGCGCCTGCGGCAAGTGCTTGAGCCATTTGCTTGACTTGTTCGGGCGTGCGAACCGTTTGCCCTACGACGAAATATGTCAGCGCGTAAATGCCGACCAACATGCAGTAATTATAAACCAGCGCGAACGAACTCACGGACGACAAAATCACGCTTAGCGCGCCGATTAGCAAAAATATCGTTATCGGCACGTCGAACGGCAAACTGTGGATTTTGTATTTGGAATCGATTCGACTGCGCAGAAACCACGTCACCACGCCAATCATTATCGCCGCCGCCGCAAATGTCGGGCTGAGCGCAAGGAAAA
Source organism: Selenomonadaceae bacterium (assembly GCA_017515635.1). GTDB lineage: Bacteria > Bacillota > Negativicutes > Selenomonadales > Selenomonadaceae > Quinella. The sequence goes on along the minus strand of JAFWFO010000024.1, from coordinate 71,900 downwards.
ACGCCTCCGCCAAAAGCGCGTACATCGTCCACTGCTCAAGATTTTTTATTCTGCGGCGTCTGACAAATACGCTGATTCTGTCCAATGAATCACTTCCTTAGGTGACAAGGGAAAATTTTCGCACTGCGAATTGTCTAACCGCGCCGATTAAATACAGCGAGCCGGCAATTATTTTCACGTCGGCGGGCGTCGAAAAAAGTTTCTCCACAGCCGCGAAATTGTCTTTGACCGCAACGCAGGAAATTTTTCTTTCGGCAAGCAATGCGCAAATCGTTTCGGTTGAGGCGGCGCGCTCCGAAGGCGGCTCCGTCACGATAACAAAATCGTCCGTGCGGAACAAAATCTTAATCATGTCCGAAAAATTTTTGTCGCCCAAAACACCGAATACAAATGCCCGTCGCCCGTGCGGAAAAGTTTCGTCGAGTGCCGTGCGCAGTGCCGTTGCTCCGTGTGAATTGTGCGCCCCGTCGATTACCAGCGAATCATGAATTTCAAACCGTCCCGCCCATGTGACGCGCTTGAGTGCCGCGAAAATTGTTTCGTCGTCCACACCGAGCAACCGCGCAGTTTCAATCGCAATCGCCGCGTTAAATTTTTGATAATCGCCGCGCAGGTTGAGCTTTAAGCTTTGAGCTTTAAGCTTTAAGGTGTTGATTTCGTAAAGCGGCGAATTTTTTTCGGCGGCAACTTCACGGATAATTTCCAACGCCGTGCCCGTCGTGCCCGTCACGCAAGGAACATTCGGCTTGATAATGCCCGCCTTGTTGCGAGCAATGCCGTCAAGGTCGCCCAAAATATTTTCGTGGTCGCGGGCAACGTTCGTGATAATCGAAACTTCAGGCGTGATAATGTTTGTCGAATCCCATGTGCCGCCCAAACCGACTTCGATAACGGCAATGTCCACGCCGCGCCGCTTGAAATAATCGAACGCCGCCGCCGTCAAAACTTCAAAGTGTGTGCCCGTGACGCCCGTCGCCTTCACGCGGAAAATTTCTTCGGCAAAATCAGTTTCCGAAATGTCGACGCCGTCAACTTTGATTCGTTCGCAGTAGCTTTCCAAATGCGGCGAAGTGTACAGCCCGACTTTCAAGCCCGTCGACCGAAGAATTTCCGCAAGCATCGCGCAAACGGAGCCTTTGCCGTTGGTGCCGGTGACGTGAATTGTGCGGTAAAAATTCTGCGGCTTACCGAGTGCGTCGGTCATCGCGGTGATTCGTTCGAGTCCCGCTTTGATACCGAAAGTGCACAGGTAATCCAGATATTTTAATGCGTCGTCAAAGTTGCTCATAACGATTTCAACTGCGCAATTCGTCCGTCGAGTGCCGTGAGTTTTTCTTCGGACGCGGCAAGTTTTTCGCGTTCAGCTTGAACGACGTTCGCAGGAGCTTTGCCGACAAATTTTTCATTGGAAAGTTTCGCCGAGGTTGACGCAATGAATTTCTGTAACTTGTCGCGCTCTTTCGTCAGGCGAGCAATTTCTTTTTCCGTGTCGATTAATCCTTCGAGCGGCAAGAAAATTTCCGCGCCGTCAACCACAGCACTCAACGCGTGAGCAGGTTTTTCGTCCGCGAATTCAATCGGATCTGCCGCCGCCAATTCCGTCAAGTAACGGGCGTTGTCGCTCAAATTTTTTTGGTTCGCCGCGTCCGACGCTTTAAGCACGACACGGGTTTTCTTGCGCGAATCGATTCCGACTTCCGTCTTGATGTTGCGCACGGCTTTAACGACGTTCAAAATCAATTTCGCAGCGTCCGCAATGGCTTTGTCTTTGTCGAGCAAGTCGCCCAATTCCTCAACCGTCGGGAATTTCGCAAGCATGATTGAGCCGGTTGCGCTTGGCAATTTTTGGCGAATGACTTCCGTCAAAAACGGCATGAACGGATGCAACAATCTTAATGCCGCTTCAAGCACCGTCGTCAGCACGAATAAAGCCGTTGCCTTCGCACGTTGGTTGTCGCCGTAAAGTCGCGCTTTCGTCAGCTCAATGTAATAGTCGCAGTATTCAAACCAGATGAATTCGTAAAGTTGCCGTGCCGCCTCGCCAAGCTCAAACTTGTCAAGATTTTCAGTCACCGCGTTGATTCGGTACGCCAATCGTTGAAGAATCCACTTGTCGGCAAGCTCCAAATCTTCCCGCGCAGGTTTAAACGTCGCATCAAATCCGTCCAAATTCATCAGCAAAAATCTTGACGCGTTCCAAATTTTATTCGCGAAATTTCTTGACGCCTCGACTTTCGCACGGAAAAAGCGCATGTCATTGCCGGGGGTGTTGCCCGTCACCAACGTGAAACGCAAACTGTCCGCGCCGTATGTGTCGATTATTTCGACGGGGTCAATGCCGTTGCCGAGCGATTTTGTCATCTTGCGCCCGAGTTCGTCGCGAACAAGCCCGTGAATGAAGACGTGCTTAAACGGCACTTCGCCACGGAATTTCAAGCCCATCATCACCATGCGCACGACCCAGAAGAAAATTATATCGTAGCCCGTGACGAGTACGCTTGTCGGATAATATTTCTTAAGCTCCGCAGTCTCTTCGGGATAACCGAGCGTCGAGAACGGCCACAGCGCACTTGAAAACCACGTATCTAAAACGTCTTCGTCGCGGCGCAGATTTTTTCCGTGGCAATGCGGGCATTCGTCCACGTCCGTTTCGGAAACCGTCATCTTGCCGCAGTCGTCGCAATACCACGCGGGGATTTGGTGTCCCCACCACAGCTGACGACTTATGCACCAGTCGCGGATATTTTCAAGCCAGTTGATATAAATTTTCGTGAAACGTTCGGGAACAAATTTAATCGCGCCCGTTTTGACGGCCTCAATCGCGGGCTTAGCCAACGTTTCCATTTTGACAAACCATTGTTCACTGACAAGCGGCTCAACGGTCGTGTGACAGCGCGAACAGTGCCCGACGGCGTGATTGTGATTTTCTACCTTGACGAGGAAGCCGCCCGCCTCCAAATCGGCGACAATCTGCTTGCGGCATTCGTAGCGGTCTAAGCCCGTGTACTTGCCGACATCAATCATCTTGCCGAGGTTGTCGATAACTTTTATCTGCTCCAGATTGTGGCGCAATCCCATTTCGTAATCGTTCGGGTCGTGAGCGGGTGTAACTTTAACCGCGCCCGTGCCGAAACTTTTATCGACGTATGAATCGGCAAACAACGGAATTTCGCGATTGACAAGCGGCAAGATTAAAGTTTTGCCGACAAGATTTTTATAGCGTTCGTCGTCTGGGTGAACCGCAACGCCCGTGTCGCCCAACATCGTTTCGGGGCGCGTCGTGGCAACTTCAACGTAGCCCGTGCCATCCGCGAACGGATAGCGCAAATGCCACAAATGTCCGGCTTCGTCTTCGTGCTCAACTTCAATGTCACTCAACGCCGTGTTGCATTTCGGACACCAGTTGGTAATTCTCGTGCCGCGATAAATCAAGCCTTCGTTGTAAAGCGTGACGAAAACTTTCCTGACGGCGGCACTACAGCCCGCGTCCATGGTGAAGCGTTCGCGTTCCCAATCGCAACTGCTTCCCAACGTGCGAAGTTGATAGCTGATTCGATTGCCGAATTTTTCTTTCCACTGCCACACGCGTTCCAGAAATTTTTCGCGTCCAAGTTCGTAACGATTCGTGCCCTCTTTGCGCAGGGATTCTTCGACTTTGGCTTGAGTGGCAATGCCCGCGTGATCCGTGCCGGGCATCCACAACGTATTGTCGCCCTTCATGCGGTGATAACGAATCAAAATGTCCTGCAAGGTTTCATCAAGCGCATGACCCATGTGAAGTTGTCCCGTGACGTTCGGCGGCGGAATGACAATGCAATAAGGCGCACCGTCGCGGTCTGCCGTGGTGTGGAAATTTTTGTCGCGTTCCCAAGTCTCGTATATTTCCCGCTCAAATTTTTGCGGCTCGTAAGTTTTCGATATGTTGTCCAACGTTTTTTCAAACCTCCGCTTAAGTGAATTCAGTCGCAATTTTATACGGCGTGTGCTGATTCGTCAATAAAAAAAAGCCCCGACCGAAGTCGGAGCCTGCAAAAAGTGTGAAGCTTTGAGTTTTTCGTTTCAGTTTATTTCTTCGTCCAAGTGCTGTTCTCGTGGTCGGCTTTGTAGCTCGTGCCGTCAGCAAGTTTGTATTCGATATCCGCATTGCTTTGGACTTCAAGGCTGGAGCCGTCGACCAGGTAAATCGTGACTTTGTCCGCGTCAATCTGCGTGTCCGCAATTTGCGCCTCGGTTACGCTCGTCATGTCAACAACATCGCCGTCCTTCGCGCCCGTAATGGTGTCGTTGCCATTGTAGTTGCCGAAGAAGAACGTATTCTGACCACTGCCGCCGACCAACGTATCGTTCGAGTAGCCTGCGCCGCCCCAAATGCTGTTGGTGCCCGTGCCGCCGTAGATGACGTTGTCGAGTTCGTTGCCGACAAGCGTGTTGTGACCGTTCGCCGTCGTCGCGTTGATGACGGTGAAGTCGCCGCGATATACAATGCCGTGCTCATAATCGCCGTAGTAGCCGTCTTCGAGCCAGATTTGCACGTCGCCCAAATTGCTGCCGACATTCATCGTTGCATTGTCGCCCGTGGCAACGTAGCAGTTCGCCAAGCCGTCGAAATTAACTTCGGTGCTGTCGACTTTCGCCGTCAAGTGATTCAACTTGAAGTCTTTGCCGACCGCGTCTTTCAAGACAAGATAATCGTTGTCGGAATCGTTCAACTGCATGACGACATCGGAACCGTGCATGTAGACCGAAGTGACCGTGCCTTGCGCCGAAATGTTAATCATGTCGGAGGTGTAGTCGCTTTCCGCGCCCGTGAACGAAAAGTTCGTGATGGTGTCCTTGCCGTCGCCCGCAAGATAGAAGAATGTCGACGAGCCGTTCTTATCAGCGTCCGCCGAGCCGACAAGCAAGTCTTTCGACGAGCCGCCGCCCCACATGCTGGCGTTGCCGGTGCCCGCTATCAACGTGTTCTGCTGTGACGCCGCGCCGATTAACGTCGTGTTGCCGCCGCCCGCCTGCAGTTTGTTGATTCCGTAAAACAGTGCCGCACTGCCATTGATTGCGCCCGTGTTGGAATTCAGGTTGACTTCGACCGCGCCATTGTATTCGCTGAAGTTCAAGCCGCTGCGGTTGCCGTAGTAAACGTCTGCTTCGTCGTCCGTGTCGGTGACCGCGATTGCCTGGTTGTCTTGAGCGATAGCCGCGTTGTAGTCGTTGGTGCCGTCCGTCAAGATAAGTTTCTGGAATGCCGCGCTGCCGAGACCGATAGTCGCCGCGTCCGCACTGATAACCAAATCGTCGTAAGTTTCGCTGACGGTGTAGTCTTCCGTGTCGTTGACGGCGTAGGCTTCCTCTTCGCGCTGTGCAACGGTCTTGGCGTTCTTCGCGTCGGCGTCGTCAATGGCGTCTGCGCTCTCGACGATGTCTGCACTTTCGACGAGATCTGCGCTCTCCTCAGTTTCTTCGGCGTTAAGCGTGGGCGTCATGCCGTCGAACGTGATTTGAGCTTGTCCCAAACGCATATGCAGGCCGTCTGTGTCGTAGCTGAATTTCAGATTTGACAGGTCGGAGGCATTGACTTGAACTTTATCCGAATTGTCATCAAAGCCCGCATGGAAGTTGTGAACTGTGTCATGTCCCTTGCCGCTCAAAGCGATAACTGCGCCGTCGGGTGAAGTTCTGCGCAGGTTTTCATCGGTGATGTAAATCTGGTTGTCGCCGTTGCCCGCGTCTGCGAAGTCTGCCGCACCAATCAACAAGGTATCGTCGCCCGCGCCGGAAATCAAGCTTGAGCCGCCGCTCTTGGTCGTGTCGGAAGTCTTTTCGGCGTAGTTGCCTTTCATGATGTAATCGTCCGCACTTGCCGAAGCGTTGAGGACGCCGCCCGCCGTGTGCGTGAATCCGACTGCATGAGGTTCGCCGTCCGTGCCTGCAATGTCAACAAACGTGCCGCCTTCGGTTTCCGCGTCGGTTTTCAGCACGATAGCCGCGTCGCCGATTGTCATGCGTCCGGAGCCGAATTTAATTTCGTTGCTCTTAACTGCCGCACCAATGTCGCTGTAGTCGAACGTTTGAACTTTCGCGTTGCTGTCGTCGGTGTAGCCCGTCAATGTCACGCGGCCGCTCGTCGCAAGAATGTTCGTGTCGCCGTTGTCGGAAACGTCGATTGTTGCGCGTGCGTCGTTGCGAACAGCGATTGTGTCGTTGCCCAAACCTGCTTTGACGCTTGTCTTTGCATATTGACTGTCGACGATTGCAAGGTCGTCGCCGTCGCCCAAATCGATTGCCTTGCGCCCTTCTGCAGTCGGTGCCACGTAAGCCGAGTTGCTACCCTCGTCGTTGAACTTGACTGTTTGGTCGCCGCCCTGCAAGGTGACGCGCTTGGAGTACGTCGACTTGCTGAAGTCTGCCGCCTGTACGCTTTCGCCTTCGCTGTTGTCCAGAATCATCGCCAACGGGGCATCGAGTTCGCCGCTTTCGATTCTGCTTGCCGCCTCGTCCGCCGTCAAGCTTTCTGTCGACGGTGAAGGTGCGCCCAAAATGTTGTTAATCAAGCCGTTCGCCGAAGCTTTGTCGGTTATCGGCTTGTTATTCGGGTCGTAGCGATATGCGCCGTCGCGGTTGGCAATGATAACGTCGCCGTCCTCGTCCACAGCGAAAGTCTTGCCGTTGACGGTGTAAGTTCCTTCCGCGCCGATTGCAAGGCTTGCGTCTTTGGCAAGTCCCGTGATTGTCTTGCCGTCGTTCGAGAGCACAACGCCGTTTTCGTCGCCGCTGAGGAAGTATGGCGTGCCGTTGACGCTCAAAGCCGTCGTTCCCGCACTGCCCGGCATTGCGATTTGAGCTTTGTCGAGTGTGCCCGTAATGTTGTCGCCGTTTTCCAGACCCGTGACGCCGGTAATGTCCGTGCCGTCGGTCGTCAAAGTAACATTGCCGTTGCTTGACGCGAACGGATTGCCGTTAATCGTAGCCTCGTCCATTGCGCCGCTGATTACGCCCGCAAGGTTGCCGATATTTGTAAGGTCGCCCGCCTCGTCGGTGGTGAAGGTGACTTGTCCGTCGAGTGTGTCGTTGATTGTGTAAGGATCGTCGCCGAAAGTAAACGTGCCGTTGCCCGCCGTGAACAGGTTGACATCGGGCGCACTGTTGATTGACGCGCCGTCGGTGAGTCCGCTGACCGCAACCGCTTCGCCGTCGACAGCTCTGACCGTGTAGTTACTGCCGTCAATGTCGAAGACTTTGCCGTCGACAGTCGCTCTGCCCGTAGCCGCAATCGTGCCGTTTTCAAGTCCGGTGATGTTGTTGCCATCATTGGTGACAATGCCGTTGACAACGTCATCATCCGCCGTAACCGTGACAGCCGCGCCATCGGGATTAACTGAGGTGTTGCCAATCTTCAACGGGGTATCAAATGTGCCGCTCAAGACGCCGCTCAAGCCGGACATTTGCGTTGCGTTGCCGAGATCGTTCGTGTCAATCGTGACAGGCGCATCATTTGCATTTGCAACGGAATATTTGCCATCGCCGATTGTGAATTCGCCGTCGCTGTTGGTGACAATCGCCGCGTCGGGAGCATTGACGCTTGCGCCGCTGTCCACGCCCGTTATCGAGCTTGCCACGCCGTCCGCAACAATCGCCTTGTAGCCGTCTTCGTCGCCTTCAACGTCAATCGCCTTGCCGTTGACTGTGGCTTTACCGTTCGCGCTGACTGTCGCGTCGGTGAGACCGCTGACTTCTTTGCCGCCCGCAACGGAGTTGGCAACGTTATTCGCCGCAACCAAGGTTACAGGTTCGCCGTCGGTCTTGAGGGTCGCGCCCGCAACTTTCAACGGTTCGTCAAATGCGCCCGTCAAAGTTCCGCTCAGGCTGTCAATCGCAGTCGCGTCGCTGTCGCCGTCCGTCGCGAAGGTGACATCATTGCCGCCGTTGCTGATTGTGTATTTGTCGTCGCCGAATGTGAATTCGCCATCGCCGTCGGTGGTGACTGCCATATTCGGAGCAGATTTAACGCTTGCGCCGCTGTCAAGGTCGGTAATCGCGCTTGTGACGGAATCATTGACAATCGCGTTGTAGCCGTCCTCGTCGCCTTCCACGTCGAGAGCTTTGCCGTTGACGGTGGCTTTATCGGCAATTCCTTCGACTGTCGCATTTTCAAGGTTGTCAATCGAGCCGTCGACGCCCTTGGCTTTGGTGACTTTGCCGCCCGCCGTTTCGAGCGTGACTTTGCCGCTGTTGTCGCTGAGTTCAACGCCGTTGATTGTCGCGTCGCCGTCCGCTGTAACTGTCGCGTCTTCGAGGCCGCTGACTTCTTTGCCGCCTGCGACTGACGTAGCTTTGTTGTTCGCCGCAACGACCGTGACGGATTCGCCGCCCGTGATGAAGTCTGCGCCCGCAACTTTCAACGGTTCGTCAAATGCGCCCGTCAAAGTGCCGCTCAAGCTGTCAATCGACGTGGCGTCGGTGTCGCTGTCCGTGCGGAACGTGACATCATTGTCGCCGTTGCTGATTGAATATTCATCGTCGCCGAATGTAAATTCGCCGTCGCCGTCCGTGACAACCGCCATATTCGGAGCCGTCTTGATTGACGCGCCGTCTTTAACGCCGCTGACGGAAGCAACTTTGCCGCCCGCAACTTGTGCGTCGTAGTCGGAGCCGTCAATTTCAAGTTCCGTGCCGTTGACTGAAGCTTTACCGCTCAAATCTTCGACAGTCGCGTTGGCAAGTCCGCTGATGGAGCCGGTGACGCCCTTCGCCTTGGTGACGGTGCCGCCCGAAGTTTCAAGCGTGACATTTCCGTCGTTGCCGCTCAAGGAAACGCCGTTGACCGTTGCCGTGCCGCCCGCGTCAATCGTTGCGTCCTCAACGCCGTCAATCATGCCGTCAATTCCCGCAACGCTGACGATTCTGCTGTTGGCAATGGTGAGCGTGACTGCACTGTTGCCCGCAATGTCGATGTCTTCCGCGTTGACGCCGAAGTCCGTTTCGTCCTGCGCGATAATGAAGATACCCGCTTCGAGACTTTCAACGCCCGTGACTGCGCCGTCGTCCATGTTGAACGCAACAGCTTCGTCGCCGCCGACCGTGTAGACTTTGTCGCCGAGGGTGAATTCGCCCGCCGCATTCGTCTTGACTTGGGTAACGCCTTCAGCCGCCGTAACGCTGGCATTTGCACCGACGCCCGAAATTGTTTTCTTGCCGTTGGTATCTGCGCTGACGGAAATCGGAGCCGTACCGTTGCTGACTTTGATATTGTCGTTGTTGACAAGTAAGCCGTCTGTGAAGTCGCCGGCAATCGTGCCGTTCGCCAAATCGCTGATTGCGGTGATTGCGCCGAGGCTGTCGACGCTGTAGGTGATTGTCGAATCGCCCGCCGATGTAAAGGTTTGGTCGCCGACAGTGAGCTTGCCCGCCTTGTCGGTTTTAATCGTGTAGTCTTCAAGTCCTTCAATCGTGACGCCGCCCGTTGCGCCGATATTTTCGAGCGTCGTGACTGCGCCGAGACTGTCGAGGTTGACTTTGTAAGCCGTGTCGCCCGTGACGGTGAAGTTGACGTTTTCGCCGATGTTGAAGCCCGTGCCCGTGGCGGTAACGTCGGTTGCAACTGCCGCGTTAATCGTGTTGTCGTCGAGTTTAACTTCGCCCGTGAGGTTGATGGCTTTGCCCGTTGCGCCAGTGATACTTGCGCCGTTGTCGACAGTAACTTCGTCCGCGTTCGTCAACGTGGCTTTAGTTGCCGTCGCGCCCGTGAAGCTCATATCGGCAGCGGTAACTGCGTTTTCAGTCAAGTCGACGATTGCGCCGTCGGAGGTGACTGTCGCGTTGGTGTTGCCCGCAACTGCAAGGTCGAGGTCGTTGACGTTGTAGGCGCCTTTCGACAGATTGAGTGCCACGGCGGCAGGTACGTCAATTTCCGCGTCTTTCTGAGCGATAACCGTTGCGCCGCTGCCCATGATACCGATTTGGTTATCGTCGGCGTTGCTGGTGACGGTCGCGCCCGCGTCGGAATCCGTTGCCTTAAGTGCCTGATCGAGGTCGAGGTAGAAGTTTGCACTTTCAACGTCGGAAAGTTTTTCAACCGTTACGCCGTCTTTGTTGAAGGTTACGCCGCTTGCCGTGCCGAGCGTGTCAACCAAGGTATTTCCGTCGCTGTCATTGATTGTGAGCGGGCGACGAGTGTAGTTGTTGTTGAACGTGATTGACTTGCCGTCGGAAAGTTTGAACGTATCCGCCAACGTGATTGTCGCCGTGCGGTCAATCGTGGTCGTGCCGTCGATGACGTTGGTGAACTTAACGCCGCTTTCGCTGAGCGTGATATTGCCGTCCGCGTCGATGTTGACGACAACGCTGTCGGGCGTGTAGTCGCCGAAGTTCCAGCCGTCGTCTTCTTTGGCGAGCGTGGAGCCGGTATCTTTGGTGACGTTGTAAGTCTGCGCGTCGTCGCCTTCGCCGACGGTGACGGTTTCATTTTCTTTGAGATCGTCGATTTGGTCGAGTACGCCGTCTTTAACGGTGAATGCAACGGTGTCGGTGTTCTTGAGACCGGAAACGGTTGCGTCTTGGAAAGTGGCGTTGCCGGACGAATCGGCGGGCTCAATGATTGTTGCGGAAGTGCCTTTGTCGGTCGGGTAGTTGATGACTTGGTCGCTGTCCTCGGCTTCGATTGTGTTGCCGTCGGCGATGGTCAATTCATCTGCGCCCGTGACTTTCGGAGCGTCGCCCGTCGCGTCAACGGTGAAGGTTTCGCCCGAAGGTGTAATGCCGGTGATGTCCGCCGAGCCGTCGGAAGCCTTAGCGGTGACAGGCACGTCGGCAAAGTCGTCGTCCATGGTGACTGCTTGCCCGTCGACGGAGACGGATGAAAGATCGCCCGTGGGTTCTGCGCCGTCAACTTCATTGGTCAAGGCATAATTGCCGTCGGCGTCGCGTGTCAAGGTGCCGTAAGTCGTTGTATCTTCGGGGTCGTTTATGACGATAGCTTCTTCGCCTTTTTCAAGCGTCTTATCGTCAACGGAAAGTGCGCCATCTTTGGCAGTGACGGTCGCCGTCCAGTTAGAATCTTCGTTCAAAGCGTCAGTTCCCTCCTCGCTGAGGTTGATGCCGTTGGTGATGGCGTCGCCCGTCCACAAATCGTTATCGGAATCGAGCAAGCCCAAATCGGTGACGCGGTAATTGTTCGTGCCTGCGGTGAAGGCGTCGCCGGAATTAAGTCCCGTCAATGTGATGTTGCCGCCCGCCGCCGTGGCAGTCAAGCCGTCGCCCGCTGTCGCCGTAACGGTTTGGGTATCGTTGGTGCCTGTGACGGAATCATTATTCGCCAGAGCAATCGCGCCCTCGTTGAGCGTGGAGGCTTTATTTGCCGAGCCCGATTGAATTTCGAGCGCGGAATTATTCGCCGCGAATTTGTTGCCGTTGACGGTATAAGTGTTCGAACCTTGAGCCGTGGTGACGCCCGTGTCAAAGTTCGTGGTGACGGTAGCATTTTCAGCCGCCATTTCAAGGTTGGCAATGTCGCCGTCAACAAAGCCGGTTGCTTTCGTCAAGGCGTAAGTCGTGCCCGTCTTGACAAGTCCCGCAAGTTGTTTCGTCGGAGCGGTTGCGTCGTCGACAACAACGTAGACACCTGCGGCAAGTTCGGTCAAGTCAAGATTTTGTGCGGCGTCGACTGCAACGGTCGTGACTTCAGCGGAATCGAGTTTGTAAGTGCCGTCCGCGAAGCTCGGAACAAGTGCGCCGTTTTCGTTGTACAAGCCGGCGGTGGTTGCGGTGTAAGTGATGCCGTCGACGGTGAAGGTGTCGCCCGTTTCAACGCCGCTGATTTTGCCGTCCGCGCTGACAGTCAAGCCGTTCGCTTCGATGACGTGAGTGCCCACGGTAATTTCTTGGTTGCCCGCGTCGATTGCGCCTTTCGTCAAAGTAAGTTTGCTTGCCGTGACAGTCGGATTGGTGCCCGTGTCGTCGGCAGTGAATCCGCTTGCCGCCTCGGTGACGGTGAAGGTTGCGTCGCCCGCCGTGACGTCAAAGCCCGTGCCAACGAAGTCGGAAGCAACATTAATTTTCGTGTCGGTGACGGTGACTTTAGGCAAAGTGCCCGCGTCGTTTGCGGCTTTGGTCAAAGTGTAACCGTCGGTGCCTTTTGTCAACGTGCCGTAAGTCGTATCTTTGTCGGAGTTGACGACGACGGCAGTAACGTTATCGGCGGTGACGGTAAGATTTGTATCGTTGGTGTCAAGAGTGACGATGCCGCCCCAAGTGTCGCCCGCAAGTGCGGTGAGCGTAACGGAACTGTAATCGCCGCCCGTCCAGATTGAATCGCCCGTAACCAAACCGAGCGCGGTGACTTCGTAAGTGTTTTCGCCGACGCTGAATTTATCGCCGACGGTGGCAAGTTCGCCGACAGTGACTGCAGAGCCGTTGACGTTGACGGTAATGCCGTCGCCCGCCAAATCGGTAATGGTGTTGTCGCCCGTCGTGGTGACGATATTGGTCTTTGCAACGGAGGTGTCGGGCGAAAGATTAACCGTGCCGTTCGTGAGCGTGGCAGCCGTGCCGCTCGTTGCGCTGAAGGTTGCCGCCGCCGTAACGTTGAAGTCGTTGCCGTTGACGGAGTAAGTGCCGAGTTGCGTGGTGACAGTCGCGGGGAAGTCCGTCAAAGTAACGTTCGTGGCAAGTGCCGAGAGGTCGAGACTGACGGAAGCAAGCGTATTCGGAGCCGTGCCCTTCGTGATTGTGTAAAGTCTGGTTGTCGTGTCGAAAGTCGCCGTGCCGTAATTTTCCGTCGGGTTGGCAGTGTCGTTGACGAGAGCAACTGCGGTAACGGTGTCGGAAAGTTTTGCCGCCGCGTCGTCAAGAGCAAGTGCGCCGCTCGGAGCCGCAACCATCGTCGTCCAATTTGCGGCTGTGGTGAGGTCGGTGACGTTGACGCCGTCGGTCACGTCGGTTGCCCCCGTCCAGAGTTTGCCGCCCGTCACGTCCGCGAAAAGTCCCGCCGTCGACATTTTATAATTGATGTCGTTGACTTTGAACTCGTCGGCGTCGTTGCTGTCAATGCCGCCGATAGTCAAAGCACCGCTATCAGCCGTGGCGGTGAGGTTGCCCGTCGAAACTTCGATTGTGTCGTTCGCGCCCGCAACTTTCTTGTAAGTGGCGTTGTCGAGAGCAACGGTGCCGGTGTAGAGCGTGGAGCCGTCGGCTGTGGCGTTGATGACAAGTCCCGTGTCGGAAGTGCCGTTGTAAGCCGCCGTGTTGACGGTAACCGCGCCCGCCGCGCCCGTGGCAACGTTGGTTGCAAAGTCCGTGGTAAGGTTTGCGCCGGTGTTGACGTTGACGGTTGCAATGTCGGAGGCAGACAAGTCGGTTTTCACTTTCGAGAGTTTAAGGTTACCGCTTGCGTCTGCGCTGAGCGTGGCAAGTTTGTTAGTCAATTCCGCCGTGTCGTAAACAACAGCGTCGGTCTTGTCGCCGAGAATGATGGCTTTGGTTTCGTCGGGAGTGAGCACGTCAGCAAAGCCGGTTGTGAGTTCGCTCAAATCGAATGTGCCGCTGCTCAAGCTTTCGTTGAGCTTGTCGCCCGCCTCGTTGGTGATACCTGCGGCAGTCTGCTTGTAAACAGTTCCGTTGTAGGTGAAGGATTCGCCCGCGCCAATGCCCGCAACGGATTTAAGTGCGCCGCCTTCAGCCGTGGCAGTAAATTCCGTGCCGCTTGCCGCAGAAATTGTGTTGGGCGTGGTTGCCGAATCGGTGACGGAAGCAATTGCAGTGTTATCGCCCCCCGTGAGCGTGACGGTGCCCGCGTAGAGCGTCGAAGCAGTGCCGTTCGTTTTGAGGGTGATTGGATCGGTTCCCGCCGCGTAGGTTTTTTCGTCGACAGTAACGGATCCGGTAGCCGTGGCGTAAATTGCCGAATCGTTAAGGTCGAAGTCGAAATTGGTATCGGCTTTGGTAACCGTGCCATACATTTTGCTGATTGTTGAAGCGGACTTGGAGTTGACGAGCGCATAAGTACCGTCGGTTGTCGCGTCGTCGGCAAGATTTGCAGTTTCAAGCCCGTCAACTGTTTTAACTTCAAGGAGCGGTTGCGTTGCGGTGAGCGCAGATTTAAGAATCGAGGTAACGGGTTTGCCGTTTTCGTCGAGGCTCGCGGTAACGAATTCTTGAAGCGTGTCGGAGCCGTTATAAACGAACAAGCCCACGTCAGTCATCAAATATTGCGTTCCGTTGATTTCAAAGTCGTCGCCGCTTTTAATGTTCGTAACGTTGAGTTCGCCGACAGTTTCAAAGTTTGCCGCGTCGTCTTCGCCGTTTTCTTCGGGTTCTTCGGAAGCGGGCGCGGTGTAGATCAAAGCCATGTTGCCGTTGACGGAATTTGCTTTGAAGGTGTCGGAGCCTGCGATAATCGTTTGACCCGCGTTGACGCCGATGATGCCGCTGTCGATAAGTGTAACGTCAGTTGAGACTTTGACGTATTGCCCGCCCGTCGTGACGGTGAAGGTAGTTTCTTCGGCTTCAGATTCGCCGTCCTCGTCGGAACTGTCGCCCGCAGTGATGTTTGCAAAGAATGTCGCGATACGTTCTTCGTTGTTGTCGTCAATTGCGGTTGCGGTGATTTGGATTGTCTTGTAGATGGCGGAAATAATTGCCTTGAGGTTGTCGCCGATTGTGATACCGGCAAGAGCCGTCGGGTTGCTGGTGAAAGTTTCCGTATCCTCAAGCGTGCAGTCGGTGATTTTTTCGCCGTCGTCGTCGGTTTCGGTGGTGACGTTGGTGATTTCGCCGTAAACAGCGGTGGGCGCGTCTTCGTCGTCGACGATAACGCCTGCTTGCGTGGTGCCGTCAATCGCCAAAACGTTTTCTTCGTCGGTGGGCAGTGCAGTCAACCATTCATCTTCGCCGGTGAGCGTGTCGGTATTAACGGACATGTTGTCTTTGTCTTGACCGTCCTGATTCAAAATTTTATGCGTGGTGTTGCCTTCTTCGTCGGTCTCGGTCTTCGTCAAGATGAGGTCGCCCGCCTTAAGGTTGCCGGCCGCGTATTCATCTTCGCCAACGGTGAAGTTTTCGCCGCTTTGAATGTTGCCGACAGTAGTTGTGGTTTTGGCTTCTTCGCCTTCGCCTTCGGTGGCAACGTCGACAGTAAGGTCGCCCGTCTTGGCGGTGATTTTTTCGCCGTCGGTCGGGGTGACGGATTCGGTTGCGCTCGGATTTTCTTCATCTTCGGAGGCAGTGAGATTAACTTTGCCGTCGCTGAGCGTGGCAGTTTCGCCGTCAGCTCCCGATTGAATTTCGAGTGCGCCGTAAGAGCCATCTTCGCCTGCCGCAGGTTCAAACTCGTTTCCGTTGACGCTGTAAGTTTTGGCGTCTTCGCCGGTATTCGTGCCCGCGGGCGTGGTGACGGTGACGGAAGAATCAGGCGTTGTGAGCTTGTCGAATTCGTCGTTGAGTTCGACGGTTTCAATGCCCTTGTTGTCGCTCAGTTCGTAGTAGGGGTTGCCGTCTCCGTCTTCCTTTTTGGTTATCGTGGCAAGTTTCTTGTCGTTGTCGTTTTCGTCCTTGCCCATGATGGAAACAGGCTCGCCGCTTTCGAGTAATTCTTTCTGGTCATCGTCGAGTTCGGTTAAATCGAGATCCGTCGGGTCTTTAAGCAGGTCGATTGTGCCGCCCCAGTTGGATTCGTCGAGAATTTTGTCAAGCGGAATAGTTTCAGACCATTCGCCCGCGAAAGTCTTTCCGTCTTGTCCTTCTTCTGCGACGCGTCTGAGCACGTTGTTGGGCATAACGTTGTAATTGTAGGTTGTCGAGCCGCTGGCACTTTCTTCGTTCGGGAAAGTAACACTGAATTTGTCGTAATCGGAGAGCGCGCCGACGGAAACAACTTTATTAGTCTCGCCGTCGACTGTTTCATCGGTAACGGAAACGGTAACTTCGGTAACGATTTTCTCGTCTTCTTCGCTGACATAGCCCAGCGCGGTAATGACTTTGTCGCCGATTGTGATTGTGGCAACTTTGTCTTCAGTTGCCGACGAAAGATTGACGGTACCCGCCGCAAGTTCGGAGGACGCAACGGGCGTGTCACCCGTGGTATCGTAAGTCGTTGTAACGGTGATGTCGCTGTTTGCGTCGTAGTCAACGCCGTTGATTGTGGCGATTCTTGAATTGGTTTCGTTCGTGGGAACAGTGACGGTCGCCGCGAAATTAACGGTGAGTTTGCCGCCTTCCGCGAGGTTGGTTGCGTCGACGGTGTAGGAATTTTCAGCGTCCGAAACTTTGTCAATGACGGTGACTTCGTTATCGGCATCTTCGGTTTGTTTCGCGTAAATCGTGGTGAGCGTTGCAGCGTCGGTGCTGTCGACGAAGACACAACCGCCGTCTTCTGCCGCTTGCAATTCCAGGTTGATTGAATCGGTGCCCGTGGCGGCAATCATCGTCAGATAATTTTCGTCGGTGTTGGTGATGGCCTCAATGTCCGTGGTCGTCAAATCAACGTCGGCATAAAGTTTGTAACCCGAATCAGTGTCGCCCGTAACGAAGCCTTTGACGGCGTCGTTGTAAGTGAAAGTTTCATCGTTGTAAGTGAACGCGTCGCCCGTGCTGAGTGCGCCGAGTTTGGTAGTTGTTTCGTCGTCGGCGTCAGTCGTGGCGATAATGTTGAAATCGCCGACAGTTGCGGTGATGTCGTTAATGGGAACGTTAGCAAGTGTCGAAAGTGTTCCGTCGGTAAGAGCAACGCTTTCGATAACGCCGTTGCCCGCCGAAACTTTGGGAGTGTCACCCGTGGCATCGACGGTAACAGAACCGTCATCGACAAAAGCAACGCCGAAGGTCGCGGAGACTGCCGCGGAGCCGTCTTGAGGAGCTGTGGTTGCGGTAATGGGAACTTCGCCGAAAGATTCATCGACTGTCGCGGAAACGCCCGTGACGGTAATTGAATTGGGCGTGTCGGTGGACAAGTCGCCAATCTTTTCTTCGTCGGGCGCGGTGAGCGCGTAAGTTTCGCCGTTAAGATTCAACATGCCGTAAGCCGTCGTGGGGCTGGTCAAGCTGTCGACGACGATATAAGTTGTGCCCTCGGTTACGCCTTCAGCAGGAATTGCAATGTCGCCGTTGTTTGCAGCAATCATGGACATCCAGCTAGCGTCCAAATCGGCAATGTTGACACCGTCGGAAATGTCGCCCGTCCAAATTTCGGAGCCTTTCATCAAGACGCCGTCGCCCATGGTGTAAACGGTTTCATCGTCGCCGTTGATGGTGAAGGAATCGCCTTCGTCGAGGTCGTTGACCGTGACAACATTATCTTCGTCAACGTTGACGGTAATTTCATCGCCTTTGATGAAGGTAACCGATTTGCCGTTCGTGGTGTTGACGGTGGCGGTTGTGGCGTCGAGCGTGACAGTTCCCAGGCTGAGTGTAGCGTCTTTGGTTGTGTCGTCAGTGTAGGTTGCCGCAACGGTGATATCTTCCGCCGCGTTGAAGGCAACGCCGTTGACAGTGGCTTGTCCTTCGGGAAGTGTGACGTCCGCATCGAATTTGACGGTAAGTTTGCCGTTGTTTGCGAGTCCGGAGGCGTCAACAGCAAATTTGCCCGTCGTTGCAACCTGTTCAATAACAGTGCCTTCGTCTGCGGTGCCTGCAGTCTGCGTGGCGTAAACGGTTCTGAGTTCTTCAGCGTCGGTGCTGTTGACGAAAACGAAAGCCGAATCTGTTGAGGTTGCCTCTTGCAGTTCAAGCGTGGTAACGCCGCTGTCGGTTGTCGCTTCCGCCATCGTCGAATAATTGGCGTCGGTTGTGATGTCGGCAATGTCTTTGGTCGTCAAATCGACGTTGGCATAAAGTTTTTCATCGTGAACGAAACCGCTGACGTTGCTGTTGTAAGTGTATTCGTTCGTGTCGTCGCCATAGGTGAAGGCGTCGCCCGTGGTAAGTCCTTCAAGTTTCGTGGTGGTTGTCGTGCCTTCCGTTGTGGCGGTAATGTCGAAATCGCCGGTTGTGGCGGTGATACCGTTAATGGCAACTTGATTTTCATTGGTCGTGGTTAAAGTGCCTGCCGTGAGAGCAACGCTTGTGGCGTCGACAACGGAGGCATGTGCACTGGTGTTGGTGGGAGAATTGACGATAAAGTTAGCGTTTGAAGTTACGGTGAAAGTTGCGCCGTTTGCGGTAATGGGAACTTCGGCGAAATCTTTGGCAATGGACGCGGAAACGCCCGTGACGGTGATTGAATCCAAAGCCGTAGTCGCGCCGAGAACTTTGGTAACGGCGGGATCCGGAGTCGCCAGCGTGTAAGGTGCGGTATCGTCGGTGCTGTCAACGGTTAATTGCCCGTAAAGTTTCGAGGGATTGTCTTTGCTGTTGACGACAATATAATCGCCGTTTGCGATTGTTGTGCCGCCAAGCGTGATGTTGGCTTTTTCGTCGGGTATGTTGTCGGTAATGGTTGCCTCGACGGTGGCTTTCCAATCGTCCTTGGTGGCATTGAGCAATTCATTTGCCGCGATTGAAGCGTCGTTGCCTTTAATCGAACTTCCGACCCAAAGAGCTTTATCGTCGTTGAGCAAGGTAAGATCGCTCTTCGTGAAGTTAAGCGCAGTGCCATTCGCCGTTTCAATGCTGAAGGATTCGCTCGCGTCAAGGTCTTTAATGGTTGCCTCGCCGTTTGAAACTTCAACTTCGATTGAGGCGTTGTCTTGCGTGCCGGTGCAAGTAATTTTGCCTTCGTTTTCGCTTGTCGGGGTAACGAATTCACCTTTGGCAAGTTTGACAATGCCGGTCGTAAGGGTTGAATCCGCCGTGGTGTCGTAAGTTGCCGCGATAGCAAGCGTGCCGGTCGCCGTTGCGGGCGTGTAAGTGTTGCCGTTGACGGTGTAAGTGTCCGTGCCGGCAGCGGTGTTGACGGTCGCGCCGAAGTCCGTCATCAAATCTTTGACGGAGCCGCCGATATTGATTGTGTTAATGGGCGGGTCAGCGTCGTCCCAGTTGTCGTCTTGCTTATTGATTGTCCAAGTGTCGTCCGTCTTCGTGAGTTCCGCGTAAGTGACTTGCGGATTGTCTTTGTTGTCGACAATCTGCGCGTTGCCCGTGACGTTTTTCAAGTCGATTGCGCCATTTTTGACAGCAATAAGCTCGTCGCCGTCTTTGTCCGCGTAATCGTAGGTGGCAAGGTCGCCCGTCTTCGTGACGCCCTCGGCAACGAACGTCCACTCGTCCCCCTTTTGTTTGAGTAAGCCGATGTCGCTCATTTTGTAATTTACCTCGTTGATAGTGAATGTGTCGCCCGTATTGAGTTCGCCGATTTGCAAATCCGTGCCGTCGGTGGTGATGACGGTGACGGCGTTGTTGTCGGTTGCGGTGTCGGGAACAATTTCGGTGACGGTGACTTTATTTTCGCCGACCGAAATTTCAAGAGCAATCGTGGCGTCGAGAGTGCCGCTCGTCAAGTCAACGGTGATGTCGGAGCCTGTGACTTTGGCATAATTACCCGCCGCGTCGACGTTGAATGCCGCTTCGCCGTCGCCGTTTGCAATATCGCCGTTTGCGCTTGAAGTTTTCGCCTTGACGGTAAAGCTTGCGTCTTTGGCGGTAAAGTCAATGCCGTCGTCTGTGTAATTGCTCATCGTCGCGACAACGCCAACGCCGTAATTATCATTCACGGTGATTTCATCGGGAACGTCTTTACCCGTGAGCTTGAAGGTGAATTTATCGGTCGAGTCGCCGAGCGTGATTGTGCCGTAATTTTTGTTGACTGCCGCGTCGGTGACGTTTTCCGCGCCGCCGAGCACGACAATATCTTTTGTGGCGTCGTAGGTGGTGGGAATGGTTTTTTCGCCGAGCGTGAACTTTTCGGTTGACGTGGCAATAGCCTGTTTCCAATCAGCGTTGGCAAGTGCGGTGGCGGTGATGTCGCCGCCGATTGTGGCGAAATTGTAAACGTCGCTGTTTTCGTTTTGGCTGACGAATCCGATATTTGTCTTTGTGTAGACGGTTGTGTTGTCGGTTGCGTCGGTGATTGTGACGGTATCGCCTTCGTTAAAGTCGGTGATTGTGGCTTCGGTCGCCGTTGCGGTGACGATAAGTTTTCCGTCGGCGTTGTCATAGCCGCTTGCGACTTTGCCCGCAGTAAGTTCTTTGCCTGCGGTTGTCTTGACGGATGCGATGTCGCCTTCGGTAAGTTCGACAGTGCCTGTTGTAAGTGTGGCGTCGCCCGATTGTTCAGCTTCATCGTAAGTCGCCGCAATTTTGAGATCATTGGTCGCCGCAAATTTTTCGCCGTTGACG
Source organism: Selenomonadaceae bacterium (assembly GCA_017515635.1). Classification (GTDB taxonomy): domain Bacteria; phylum Bacillota; class Negativicutes; order Selenomonadales; family Selenomonadaceae; genus Quinella. Next base: position 51,641 of record JAFWFO010000024.1, on the reverse strand, counting down.
GTGAAAATACCGCCAGCTTTGGGCGTGGTAACAGTCGTGTCAAATTTCGTGGTGACGGTTTGAGGCGCGGTGCCAAGTTTAATTTCGTTGATGTCGTTCGCCGTGCCGGTAACTTCAATGGAGCCATCTTCGTTAACGGTAATCTCGCCGAGTTTGGTCGGTGTCGTTGTGGCGGCAGGATCGGTGCTGCTCAAAATCGTTGTTTTCGATTCGGTGACGTCAGACAAATCAAGTGAGCCGTCTTCAGGCGCGGTAACACTGGTGGGCGGATTGCCGAGCGTGTAAGTGCCTGTGGTCGCGTCGAAGTCCTCAGTTGCGACAAGCCCCGTGATTTTGGTCGTGTTGCCGTCCGTGCCGACGGTAACGAGAATGCCGTTGAAATATTGATAAGTAACGGATTTGGGCGAATCTGCGCTGTTGTCGGTGACGGTGAAAGTTTCGTCCTTCGCGCCAATGCCGCCGATTTTAACGGTGTCGCCGTCAACGGTGATGTCAATTTTTTCACTGCCCGCCGTGATGGTGTAGTCGCCCGCAGTAACTTCGGTTGTGCTCGTCAAGTCGGAAAGTGTGCCGCTCGTCAAAGAAACTTTTGCCGCGTTCGCGAGGGTAGTTTTTTCGGCGGTGTCGGTGACGGTGAAGTTGGCGTTCGTGTCGGTTAATTCGGTGACGGTGAATTTGCCGCCCGTCGCCGTGATTTCGAGCAGATTGGCGAAATCTTTATCAAAGTTGGCAGTCACGCCGTCAACGGTGACTTCTTTCAAAATGTCGGTTGTGCCTTTGGTGAGCGTGAAAGTATTGTCGGAATTTTTCTTGAGCGTGCCGATACGATTAGTCAAATCTTCGTCGGCAACAACGGCGTCTTTGCTTTCGGCGTTGATTGTGAGCGGAGCTTCGCTGACAACGTCAAGCCAAGTTTCCGTATCGAGGCTTGCAACTGCAACGCTGAAGTTTTCGGCGTCTTCGGGTTGAGTGTCGCCCAAAACTTTTTTGCCGCTTTCCTTCGTCAAGCCGATACCGTTCATTTCGTAATCAGTCGACTTGTCGTCAGCGGTGGTGACGGTGAATTTATCTTTGGTTGTGCCCGTGCCGATGTTCGACAAAGTGATTGCGCCGTTTTGAGCGGTGGCAGTAATTTCGCCGGCGGTGACTTCGACGGTCTTAAGTTCGTTCGTGCCCGTGACTTTCGGCGCGTCGGTGCCAAGCGTGACGGTACCGGTGTCGAGCGTGGAGCTGTCGGCGGTCGTGGTGATTATCAGCGGAGCCGTCGCGGTGTAAGTAATGTCGTTGACGGTGTAAGCGTCTGCGTCGGTCGTGGTGACTTTAATGCCCGCCACTGCAACGGAAAGTTTATCGACGCCCGTGCCGTTTTTGCTCATGGCGACGGAGTCAATTAATTTTGTGGTGTTGATTGTGAAATTCGGGAAGCCATCCGCAGGCGTGAGCGTGAAGTTGCCGCTGTCGCCTTTGGCAAGCGTGCCGATAACATTCGTGGGATTTGTATCGCTGTCGAGAATCGTGGCGTTCGTCGTCACCTTGCTCAAGTCGAGTTTGCCTTTGTCGGGAACAAGTGCGGGCGTTATATCCGTGCCGAGTTCGACAGATTTCGAGGTCGAATTAAAGCCCTCGACAACGCCTTTAAGTTTGTTTTCTGAGTCAAAGGCAACGAGACCAACATCGCCTTTAGGTTTTTTGTAAGTTGTGGCATTGCCGTCGCCGTCGGTAACGGTGAAGTATTCGTCGGCGACAATGTCGCTGACAGTGACGGTTGTTTTGTCGCCGCTTTCGGTTGCGGAAACGACGATTGTGCCGCCGCCGCTGCCGCCGAGTTTGCTGATTGTGTAGCCGCCCGCCGTGATGGGAACTTCAGTCGCATTGCTTGTGGTGCCTTTCATTGTAAGCGAGCCGCTTGTAAGATTAACGTCCGTTGCGCCCGTGACGCTTGCAGGTGAAGCGGTTCCGTCGTTGTCTTTTGCCGAAGCGTTGACAGTGAACGTATTTTTGCCGTTCGGGTTGACGGTGAAAGTTGTCGTATAGTTGGCGGTGATGTTCGTGTAACTCGGATCCAACGTTGCAATCACGCCGTTGACGGTGACGCCGCTCAAAGTTTCTTTGCTGCCGGTGTAAGGCGTCAAAGTGAAGCCCGTAGCCGCCGTGCCTTCGAGATTTGCCAGCCGCGCAGATTCGTCGTCGGCAACGATAATGCCCGCAGTCGAATCGCCGTCAATCGTCAATGTGCCGTCCTCGTCTGCTGTCGCGAAAGTGCTCCAGTTTTTTGAGTTGTCAAGGTCTGCCAGCGTGAAGGAAGTTTCGTTATCCGCCGTCCAAACTTTATCGGTGGTTGTAGCGGTAGAACCCGTGCCCGTGACTTCGGTGGTGGTCAAGCCGATACCCTTCATGGTGTATTCGGTCGAGGTGCCGTCGGTCGTTTTGACAGTGAAAGATTCGTCGTCCGAAAGTTCGGTAACGGTGTCGGTGTCCGCCGTGTAAGTGAGCGTTGTGCCCGTGCCTGCGGTGACGGTCTTGCCTGTGTCGGTGTCGGTGACGAATTCTTCTGCGTTGAGCGTGACGGTACCTTTAGTAAGCGTGGATTCGCCGCTTGCCGTGCCCGATTTAATTTCGAGAGCAGATTTTTCCGCCGCGAATTTGTTGCCGTTGACTTCAAAGGTTACAGTGCCTGTGCCCGCTGTCGTGGTGACGAGCGTGTTGAAAGGCGTATCGACAGTTGCCGCCGTCGCGCCGAGTTTGATTGAAGTGATTGAAGTTTCAACGTTATCTGCGGGATTGGTGAATGTGAAAGTTGCGTCTTCGACTTCAAGGTCGGCAAGTCTGGTAACGTTTTTCGTCGTGTCGAGACTGCTCAAAACAGTTTTCGTGCCCGGCGTGGTTGCCGCCGTAGTGGTCAAATCAAGCGTGCCGTCTGTCGGAGCAATGGCGTCGGTAGTGACGGCGTCATTAAGCGAGAGCGTGCCTTCGTCGGTGTCAAAGCCCGTAGTGACAACGCCTTCGATTGTTTTGCCGTCCGTGCCCAGCTTGATAAGAATATTGTCGACGAATTGATAAGTCGTTGTGTTCTTGCCGTCCGAAACGGTGAATTTGTCGGTTGCCCCGTCAATGCCGCCGATTGAAATTGCGTCGCCTTCTTTGGTGACGGTGATTTTTGCGCCGTCGGAAGCGGTGACGGTGTAGTCGCCCGCCGTGACGGGAATTGTCGCGTCGATTGTGCCGCTTTCGAGTGTGACTTTATCCGTGCCCGTGACTTTCAAGGCGTCGGTTTCAGTTGCGGGTGTGATTGTAAGCTCGCCGCTACCGTCATTAGCCGCCGTCGGAGTCGCGCTGAATTTCGTATTGTCCAGCGTGATTGAAGTCAAATCAGTATCGGCTTTAACTTTTTTGAGCGTGTAAGACGTGACTTTTCCGCTGTCGTCCTCGTTCTTGGTAAGTTTGCCGTAAGTAATTCCTTTGTCAAGTTCGCTGTTGTACAAATCAACTTTGGTAAGCTGTTTTGTGCCGTCAACGAAAAGTTCGTCGTCATTGATTGTAAGGTTGCCGTCGATTGTGCGGATCTTAAGCCAGTTTTCGTCGAGGTCGGCAAGTTCGGAAAGGGTGACGCCGTCCGAGAATGTATCGGTTGTGTTTGTCCAGAGATATTTGTCGGTGACGTTGATGAGGTTGCCGGACATAACCTGATAGCTCTTGTCGTCGACGGTAAATTTATCGTCGTTGGCAAGCCCGTCGATTGTGACTGTGGTTTCGGCGGCGTCGCCTTCGCCCGTAGTCGCTACTTCAACGGTCATGCCGTCGCCCTCAGTCGCCTTGATTGTGTTGGTATTTTCGCCGTCGGTGGAGACTTTGACGAAATTTGTATCCGTGCTGTCCGGGTCAAGAACAACTTTGCCGTCCGTCAACGCCGAAGACGCCCCGTCCTCGATTACGGCAACGGTTATCGCAGAAGTAGAATTCGGATTGGTTTTGTTCAATTTGTCGGGTTTGTAAGTTGCGTCGCCGATTGTGTAAGTGAGAGATTTGTAGTTATGCTCGCTCGTTTTGACGGCGGGAATTGCGAAGTCGGTTTCAAGTTTGGTATCTTCCGCGCCAAGCAAAACGGAATTAATTGCCCCACTATAGCCTTCCTCTTGTTTGAGTTCAAAAGTCACGGCGTTTGCAGTTGCCGAGTAAGTAAGGTCGGCAAGTTTGGTGATGTTTTCATCATTCGGGTTAAGACTGCTCAAAACGGTTTTTTCTTCGTCGACTTCCGTAAGGTCAAGCGTGCTGTCGTCCTTCGTCGGAGCAATGGCGTTGGTAGTATCGTCAACGCCGAGCGTGAATTTGCCGCCCGTGCTGTTCCCACTCGAAACCGAATTAAAGGCAGTGGAGCCGACAACGCCCGTGATTGACGTGCCTTGCGTATCCGTCGTGACGAGACTTCCGAGTTTGGCAATGTATTGGTAATTCGTGTTGTTGACGACAAATTTGCCGTCCGTGTCGCCGCCTTCGCCGACGTTGACGCCGATACCGCTGATTTTAATGACAGTGCCGTCGTTGGTGACGTTCAAGCCTTGAGCCGCCGTGATTGAATCGTTGCCCGTGAAAATTTTTTGCTTTTCCGTGGACGGGGTAATTTCGCCCGAAATTAAACTGACGCTTGCGGCATTTTCAACGGAGAGTTTCGGATATTGCGGCTGATATTTAACGACGAATTCCTCAGTATCGTCGGTGACGGCGAAAACGTGATCGCCCGCCGTGATTGAAACGTTGGCAAAGTCTTCCGTGAAGATGAAAGGAACTGCAGTTTCTTTTCCGCTGCCGCCGTAGTAAATGTTGTCGATTGTAATCGAAGACAGGCTCGCAGTCGCGCCGTCGGCTGAAAGACTATAGCCGGCATTTGCTTCGCCGCCCGATACCGAAATCAACGTGCCGTAAATTTTATCGGAGCCGTAACTGTCGACAATGAATGCGCCGCCCGCCGCAAGTGAAATATTTGATTTGGTGAGATTAAGTTCACCGTTGGGAGCCACAATCTGCGCTGTCCAGTATTCGTCTGCGAGTTTGGAAACGTCCACGGCTTTGTTGGAAGAATCAATCGAATCTTTCCACAGCTTGTCGCCTTTGGTAAGTTTGTTGCCCGTGACGGTATAAGTTTCGTTGTCGACTTTGAACGATTCGCCGTCGTCAAGTCCGCCGACAGAAACATTTTCGCCGGTGACGGAAACATTGATTATGCCGTCCGCCTCTGTTGCAGAGCTGTTGACGCTTGCGAAAGAAATTTTATCTTCGCCGGCCGTGACGCTTTGAGCCGAGTCGCTGAGCAAAATATTGCCTGCGGTTTGGGTGATTGAATTTGCGCCCGTGATTGACGCACCGTCGGAAGAATCTTTGACGGTGTAAGTTGAGTTGCCCGCCGCAGTTATGGAGAATTCCGCTTGCGATTGAATGGCTTTGATTGAGGCAAAGTCGTCGGGCAAAGTGAGCGTCGTGTTGTTAATGCTGACGGCACTTGATTTGCCATCAGTCCACTCGTCGGCATTGTCGACCGAAGCATAGGTAAAGCCGGTTGCGGAATCGCCCGTTAATTCTGCATAGAGGCTTTCTTTATTTTCACTGACGACGAAGCCCGTATCTGAGTTCGCGTCGACTGATAAGCCGTTGCCGACGGTAATCAAATTTTTCCACGTGCCGTCCTGCAAATCCGACAGCGCGAGAGTGTACTTGTCCTCGTTTGAAGTAGGTTTGGTGTCCGCCAACAGTGATACGCCGTCGGTGACACCGATTTTCGTCATGCTGTAACCTTTGGTGTTGACTTTGAAGTTTTCGCCTTCGTTGAGTCCGCCGACCGAAACGCCGCTGCCGTCATTTACGACGATTATGCTGTCGTTCTCGCTTGCCTCCGCAACGACGTAGTTGTTCGCCTTGACGGAAGGAATATTTTCGTCCGCCGTGAGCGAGCCGCTCAGCAGAGAGACAGACGACACGTCGCTTACGCTTGCCGCAGTGCCGTCAATCGTGACGACGAATCCGAGGGTCTCGTTGTCGGCGACAGTGAAGGTTGCCACGCCCTCCGCTTCTATTGAGGTGGAATGGTTAGGCAATGAGGCAAAGAAATTTGAAAGACTGACGGAACGGTTACCCTTGCCGATGAAGATTTTATTCAGTGCATCTTCTTCTTGGGTTGAGTCAATCGACCAGTTTTTGCCATCCGAAGTAAGTGTGCCGTAAGTCTTGGTGAAACCGCTGTCCATGATTATAGCGGTCTGCGCCGTGTTTGCGGGCGGAATGGACGCCGTAAGATTATCCGAAGAAATTGTAACAAGTCCGTTCCAGTTTTCGTTGTCGTTAAGTTCTATCGTAGTGACGCTGTCGGTTAAAGAATCTTTGTAGACTTTGTAAGCGTTGTCGTCGTCGGAGGTAATCAGTCGTCCCGCGCTCTTGAGCGAGTATTGATTTTCGCCGTAAGTGAAGGATTCGTTTTCGCTGAGCGAGCCGATTGAAACATCGTTTTCGCCGAGTGTGAAAGTAACTTTGTCGGTGACGGCGTTAATCTCGTAATTTTTACCGTTGAAGTTGAACTTGGCGGCACTTGTTCCCGTGACCGTCCAGTTATCGTCGTCGTCCTGTGTAATGACGAGGGAGCCTTCGGTAACCGCAAGCGTTTGAGCGTTGTCGCCTTCGCCGAGTTTGACCTTTTGCCCGTCTGTAGCGGTGATTGTGCCGTCGATCAAAGTTATTTCCGTTGCGCCCGTGATGGTCGGTTCCTCATCTTTGCCGCTGACGGTGAATGTCTTTGCAGAACCAACTGCGGTGACTTTGAAAGTTGCGTGCGAATTGGCGTTAATCGTCACGTCTTTAAATTCATCCGCCGAATTGAGACTGAAGAAAGCGTCTGTGTTGTCGCCGACGGAAATGCTGAGATTATCTGCGCTCGCAAAGTTACCGGCGTCACTTGAGATGGTGACGTACTTTGTGCCGCTGACCAAACTGCTCTTGAAGTCGCCGTATTTGACGGACATATCGTCTTTATCGTCGACAATGATACCGTTGCTCGGAATTGACGAACTGATAGCCAAAAGACTGTTTTTGGGAGCGACAATGGCCATGAACTTGTCTTTGTTGGAGAGATCCGCAAGTTTGACGGACATGACACTGTTGTTGTCCACCGTGGCAACGCTGTTCGAAAGAATGCTGTCGGAAGTCTTTAAACCAAATTTTGCGTTATACGTGTATTCGGCACTGTTGACCGAGAAAGATTCGCCGTTTTCGATATCGCCGACAATGCCGGAGGACGAAACAACGACACCGTCGAGGCTGTCACCGTCGCCCTTGCTGCTCGAAATGGAATAGGCTTTGCTCAAAGCAATGGTTTGAGTGGAGTTGTCCGCTCTGATACTGCCACCGCTCAAAGTGACTACGCCGGCGCCCGTGACGTAAGCTATGCCGTCTTTATTGCCGACCGCGAAAACGGAATCACTGACGAGAGAGGCGTTTATCTGATTATCTCCGACGGAAATTTTCTTGCCGACGAACGCGGAATCGAAAGTGACGGTGCCGCTTTGTGCAACAGCTGAATCGATTGTCACGGAAGAAGGCGCGGTGTAGTTCTCCAGAATTTTTTTATCATCCGGCTGAGTGAGCGTGTAAGTGTTGTCGCCTGTCTTTTCGAGCACGCCGTATTGTTTTGAGAGTGTGCTTGTGCTGTCGACCAAAACAAGATATTCGCCCGTCTTAGATAAATCGTTCGCCGCGATAGTTATGTCACCGTCGGGAGCTTCCTTCACCGCGACCATACTTTCGCCGTTGGTGAGTTCGTCGACATCAAAAGTAACCGCCGTCGTGCCGGCTAACGTAACTTCGCCCGTGTAAACTTTAGTGGCGTTGTCTTGGGTGGTGGTAATTACGCCGTTTGAAGTGACGTTGTATGTTGTATCGCCGATTGTAAACGAAGTGCCATTTTTTGCGGTGACTTTGGTTGTTGTTGCGTCTTCGCCTTCGCCTTTGACAGTTTGTTCGATGGTGATGGAATTGGAAGCCGTGTAGTTTTTTTCGTCGAATGTGAACGTTGTCTTGCCTGATGGCGGAGTGATTTTTGTCGTCGTCGTGGTAGAGCCGTCGGAGGTGGCGGTTTCATAGCTGACAATGAAATCGTTGACATTCGTTTCGAGCGATTTACCTTCTTTCGAGCCAAAATAGACGGTTTGTTTTTCCTTCAGCTGAATTTCGCCGTCGAACAAAATGAACTTAATCTCATCTGATGCGTTCGTATTGCTGGTTGATTTTCTAATCCATGCAGGAGTAGTTTCGGTACTGTCGTAAACGTCGAAGCCGGCAGCAGGCTTTGTGTAACTGATAACTTTGAGCTTTGCACCCGAACTCACAGTTATCGTCGGGGAAGTTTCCTTATCGCTGTAAGAAGCGTGGCGGAGAAAGAGATGAGACGTCAGATCGCTGACATTGATGGTGTACTTCGACAAATCAATCGATGAATCGCCATAAGGAACCAATTCAACATATTGGCTACCATTAGACTGTTTCTTTGTGCACACAGCAAGGGGCGTTCCGTCTTCAGTGGCAAAAATGGTGTCCGTGTTGTTCGTGATTTGGATAATGTTGTCAGTCGCAATGGTGATGTCGCTCCAAGAGCTTTGATAAGCAAGATCACCCAAAGTGTATTCTTCGCCTTTCCAGAGTTTAAGGTCTGTGCCGGTTCCCTTCGTCAAGTAGCCGCTAGCATTCTTCGTGTAAGTGGTGTCGTCAACGGTGAACGTGCCACCATTTTCGCTGGTGACCGTGATTGTGTCGGTGTCCGCCGTGTAAGTGAGCGTTGTGCCCGTGCCTGCGGTGACGGTCTTGTTGGCACTCGTGTCGGTGACGGATTCTCCTGCGGCGAGCGTGACGGTGCCGCTTGTGAGCGTGGCGGTCTTGCCGTCACTCTTTGCCGCGATTGTAAGTCCTGTCGTGCCGACAAATTTTTGGGTGTTGACGGTGAAAGTGCCGCCCGTCGTCGCTGTCGTGGTGACGTTCGTGTCAAAATCTGTCGTGACGGTTGCCGCCGCGTCTTTGAGGTTGACGGAAGTAATTTTGCTTGCAACATCGCTCGCAACTTTCTTGAGCTCGTAAGTTGCGGAAGTTGGATTCTCCCCTTCCGTCGCCGCCACGTAAGTGAGCGTGGCAAGTTTGGTTATGTTGTTAGCGGTTGTGCTGTTCAGAACCGTATAGTCGCCTGCCGCAAGTTTTGTCGCCGTCAGGTCGAGAACTTTCTCGGTGGGAGCAATAACATTCGTGATTTCGACGTTTTCGAGCGTGAGCGTGTTTTTGCTAAAGCTGTCGGTTTTGACAATGCCCGTGATGTTCGTGCCGTTCGTCGTGGCAAGCCCGATGTCGCCGGAAATGTATTGATAAGTTGTCGGTGTTTCGTCTTTGGTGACAGTGAATTTATCGGTTTTCGCGTTGTCAATGCCGCCGACTTTGCCGTCGCTACTGACGGTGATTGTTGCGCCCGTGTCCGCCGTGACGGTGTAGTCGCTCGCAGTAATTTTGACGCCCGAAGTTGCGTTGATTGTTCCCGTCGTCAAAGCAATTGCGGACGCATCGTTGATAGTCGCACAAGAGCTCGTGGTATTGACGGTGAAAGGCGTATCCGAAGTCGGGGTGACGGTGAAAGTCGCGCTCTTCGCCGTAATTGTCGGGGCGGTCGTCGACGTAAATTCCTCAAAGTTGACCACAAAGCCGGTTCCGATATTGACCGTGAAGTTGTCAATTTTTTCTTCGGTAAGGGATGTCAACTTGTAAGCAGTACCGTCTTTTTCGAGTTTTACGACAAGCTTATTGTTGCTGATGACAACGACAGGAACCGTCGGATTATTTCTGATGTCTAAGTTGCTGACGTTGCTGACGGTATAAGCCGTCGCCGCCTCAAGCGTGGCAACGTCAATGCTGTCAGTGCCCGCAATGGTATTGTTGTCGTCGTCGAGGAGAATTTGGCTGCCAGTGTAAGCAACGGGCGTGTCACCGAGATTTTTCATCGTGTAGGTCGTGCTGCCTACTTTGAATGTGTCCTCAGCATTAAGCCCGCCGATTGTGACAGTATTGTTGTTGTTGGTAACGGTAATGCCGTTGCCCGACGTGGCTTGGATTACTTTGTTATTCGCCGTGATTGTGTTTTTGTCCGAAGTGGCAAGCGTGCCGTCATTCAACGTGACATTTCCGTTGACCGAAACGCCGCCGTCAGCACCGACTGCAAGAGTAAAGTCCGAAGTGTCAACCGTGAATTGCGGCGTACTGCCAACCGTAATTGAAGTACTCGTCGCGACATTGCCGAACTCCACGCTTTTGTCCGTGAAGCCGGTCAAAGTAATTGCGGTGAGTGCCGACGCCTTATCTGTTCCCGCGAAAGAGTAAGTTTTGCCGCCTTCGTTAGTCGTCAACGTGGCGTATGTCGTCTTGCCGTCGCTGCTCGTTACGACACTGCCTTTGTATCCGTCGGTAGTGCCAAAATCTGTTGGGGCAAGCTCAAGCATTCCGTCGACAGCTATGACTTTGTACCATTGGTTAGCCGTCGTCAAAGCTCCGTCCGCACCGATTGTGATTGTATCCGCAGCGGCAACAAATTTGGCACTGCCCGTAGTGGCAACGACATCGTCATTATCCGAAATGGTGAATGTTGTATTGCCGATTGTAATTTCAGTGTCGCTTGTTACGGTGACTTCCGCTTTTTCCGACAAAGTGAACGTCTTACCGCCGAAGACAATCGTGCTGCCTTTGGCAAGTTCAATTTCGCCCGTGCCGCTGAGCGTGGCATTCGTGACTTTAAGTTTGCCGTCGTTGTCAGTTTCGGATTTTTCGCACGTCAATAACACGCCGGTGACAGTCGCTTTTGAAGTGTCGATTTCTTCTGTGCGTGTGTCGGTGTTGACGATTGCGATTCCTCCGGTCGTGCTTTCGAACGTGCCGCCTTTGATGTCAACGGAAACGTCACCCGCAGTAGCCTCGTTGCTTTCGGGATTGGTGACGGAAAGCGCAACCACGCCCGAAATGTTGCCGCTCGTGATGTTCGCGGTGATTTCTTTTTTGGTCGTGTGCTGAGCAATGGCAATGCCCGCGCCCGTGGTTGTTGCACCGCTTGCTGAGCTTTTATTTTTTGCGGTACTGTAACTTTCTGCCGTCGAGGAAATTGTGCCGCCGCTGACGTTAAGCGTGCCCGAACGCATTTCGACGCCGGAGCCCTTGCCCGTGATTGTACCGCCGGTGATTGTGAGTATGCCGTCCTGCGGGTTATAAATACCCGTGCTTTGAGTTCCATCGCCACTTATATCAGGCGTCGCGGTTGCCGAAATTTCGCCGCCGTTTATTGTAATCGTCGTGCCGTGGCGTGTGCCGTTGCCGCTTATGCCGCTTTCGTAGCCCTTAATCTTTACGGTGCCGCCAACAGTCAACGTCGTGTTGCCGTTTTCGGTAGATGTTGCGTCGCCTTTAATGGTGACTTTCACGGCGCAGTTAAGGTGCTTGTCGGAATTATAAGCAGTCGAGCCGTCGATTGTGCCGCTGCCGTTGATTGTCAGCTTGCCGCCTGCTTTCACACCGATGACGAAATCATCTGCCGAGCCATCTCCATAACTTGTTGTGCTTGAGTTGACTTGGATTGTTCCGTTGACGGTTAGCGTTGTCGTGTCCGTGAAAAGAAGCGGCGCGTCAAGGTTGAGCGTTGTGCCTTCAGCGACAGTATACGAATCACCCGTGAGCGTGTAAGCGTTGGTGTTGTTGCCTGTAGATTTTTCAACTTTCACGCCGTCCGCCAGCAAAGTTGCTTCTGATTCACCTGATGGTGTTCCCCACGTCAAAACGACAGCGTTGGCAAACCGTTGCAGGTCGAAAATAAATTCATCCATAAGAATTGGTCTCCTTTCCGTGATTGTAGAGGTCAAGGCCTCCTGAGTCGCAAAAATCTGAGCCGCATTTCGTTTCTTAAAAAACATTCCGCAAGTTCGCTCATTAGCCCCACCTCCCGAAAATTCAATGCGTAATTCGTAATGCGTAATGCGTAATTGATTCGCAACGCACAATCAAACGCGTATTCTTCCGAAAAATAAATCGTCGAAAATCAAGCGTTCCTTAATTCTTGCGCCTTATTATAACCAATCGCGGCGGCGAAGTTTCGTTATCGTTTGATTAAAAAATTAAGCGGGCATTGCTTAGGATGTCCGCTTTGAAATTTTTGACGCACAGGTTATTTGAGCATGGCAAGCATGGTGCCTGCCGCAACCGCCGTGCCGATAACGCCGGCGACGTTCGGTCCCATTGCGTGCATTAAAAGATAATTGCCGGGTTTGGATTTCATGCCGACGAGCTGACTGACGCGAGCCGCCATCGGGACAGCCGAGACGCCCGCCGAGCCGATAAGCGGATTAATTGCGCCGCCCGTGAATTTGCACATGATTTTGCCGAAGAGGACGCCGCCGGCCGTGCCGCCGATAAATGCGACAAGACCGAGTCCGATAATCAGCAAAGTATCCGCACGCAGGAAACTTTCCGCGCTCATGGTCATGCCGGTGCCCGTGCCGAGGAAAATCGTGACGATATTAATCAAAGAATTCTGCGCGGTGTCCGAAAGTCTGTCGGTGACGCCCGATTCACGGAACAAATTGCCGAGCATCAAGCAACCGAGCAACGCGGCAATCGGCGGCAAAAGCAAGCTGATAAAAATCGTCGAAACAATCGGGAAAACAATTCGCTCAAATTTCGTGACGGGACGAAGTTCCTGCATGACAATTTCGCGTTCCGCCTGCGTCGTCATGAGTTTCATAATCGGCGGTTGAATCATCGGGACAAGCGACATATAAGAATACGCCGCGACCGCGATGGCTCCGAGCAAATGCGGGGCAAGTTTCGTCGACAAATAAATTGATGTGGGGCCGTCCGCGCCGCCGATAATTCCGATAGCCGCCGCCTCATGAACGTTGAAGCCGACAACCATTGCGCCGCCGAGAGCAACGAACACGCCGATTTGTGCCGCCGCGCCCAAAAGCAAAGTCGACGGACGAGCCAAAAGCGGGCTGAAGTCCGTCATTGCGCCGATGCCCAAGAAAATTAATGGCGGAAAAATTTCATTGGTGATACCGAAGTTAATTGCCTTCATGACGTTCATTTCTTCGCCGAAAAAGCCTGTGTTCGGGAAGTTCGCCAAAATACAGCCGAAAGCAATCGGGCCGAGCAACAGCGGTTCAAATTCTTTGACGAACGCCATATAAATTAACAGCAATCCGACAAGAATCATTATACCGTTGCCCGTGGTGAAGGACGAAAAGCCGCTGTCGTTCCAAACCGCTTGAAGCGATACGGCAAACGCATTAAAAAATTCCAAAATCGATCACCCTCCTTTCTACTTGCGTTTGAGATTGTTGAATTTTGCAGAGGCGCGCCAAGGTGTTCCTTCGTGATTGACGATTCGCACAGCCTTGACTTGCCCCGAAAAGCCGTAAGCCGAGATTGCCGCTGAAATTGCCGCAATGACTTCGGGATTAATGCCCTCTTCGACTGGTTCGGGTTCGGGCGGCGGCGACGAAGATTTTACCACTGTAAGCGGCGGTTCGCCGGGCGCAACGCCATCTTCGGGTTTCTTTTCGGGCTCTTTTGTCGGGTCGATAAAGTGAATCAGCTTTATCAAGTAAATCAGCGACACGAGCACGATAAACACGACGGTCATGTTGATTACCATGATAATCAACGGATTCGTCGTAACCGGAGAGTGTTCCATAAAAAAAATCACCTCGAATGTTATTTGCAAAGCTTACCACATTATAATTACCGCGCCAAAAAAAATAAAGACCGTTTTGCTTTACGGCAAAGATTATTCAACTTGCGTGCGGAAAATCCTTTAGGCGGGAAATTTTTTTGTGCGGGCGTTTTGTCGAAAGTTGCGGCGCGTCGATAACTTCTTTTCGCTACAAATTTTTTTCGGCGAGCGAATCACCCCTTTTTTTGATATGATATATGAACAAAAATTTTTTGCAAGGACGAAACTGCCATGAACGACTTTGATAAATTTTTCGGCGCGTCTTATGATCTCGTCGACGTGATTAAATTCGACGGGAAAAATTTTATCGCCACGGCTTACGACAAGCACGCCAAACGTCTTTGCATGATTAAGGAACGCGACGCCTGCTCGATGACGCTTACTTGTCGAAAATATTTTCCTGCAGATTTGCGACGCGCTGATTGACTTGCACAATTCCGTAAAGTTTGGAGGCGAAAACTTTGAGCAACGTGACGTTGCATCCAATTTGTCAAGCCGCTCAACTTTCAGACGTTTCAGTAATTTTTTTGGAGGCGAAAACTTTGGCTGTCGGGATAATTGCTGAATACAATCCTTTTCACGCGGGACACGCATATCAACTCGCGCAGATTAAAAAATTTTCGGACGCGGAAATTGTTGCCGTAATGAGCGGGAGTTTCACACAGCGCGGCGAACCTGCAATTTTGGACAAGTGGACGCGCTCACGGCTTGCGGTTGCAAACGGCGTCGATTTAATCTTTGAATTGCCGTTCGTTGCGGCGGTCAGAAGTGCTCAAGATTTTGCACGCGGCGGAATTCGTCTGCTCGAAAGTTTGGGCGTCATCGACACGTTGGCATTCGGCGCGGAAGTTGTGGACTTGTCGGCGTTGAAACTTGCGGCCTCTGCTTTCGACGAAAAATTTTTCGCTGACGAACTGCACGCGCTTATGTCCCGGGGAATTTCCTACGCGGCGGCAGTCACGAAAATTTTGGCTAAAGTCACTAACACGGACGCAAAATTTTTGCGGCAACCGAACACAATTTTGGCGATTGAATATCTGCGCGCCCTGCCCGAAAAAATTTCACCGCTGTTGATTGAGCGACGCGGCGCGGCTTACGACGATTTAAATTTGCACGAAGAATTTTCAAGCGCGTCGGCAATTCGCAACGCAATTCGGCAACCGTCACCGTCGTGGCAAAAAATTCAAGTTGACGACGAAACTTTAACGGCACTTCGCGACGAAAAAATTTCGGGGTTTGTCGACGAAAAATTTTTGTTCCGTCCGTTGCTGACGAAACTTTTAACGACAACCGCCGCCGATCTGCGAAAAATTTACGGCATGACGGAGGGGCTTGAATTCCGTTTGCTCAACGCCGCGTCGACGGCAAAAAATTTTTCGGAGCTGGTGACGCTGTGCATTGGGCGACGTTTTACCGAAAGCCGAATTCGCCGATTGCTTTTGCACACGTTGCTTAACGTGACGGGCGAATTAATTTCCGAACTCGACGGGGCAACCTGCGCGAGAGTTTTGGCGTTCAATGAGCGTGGACGAAATTTGTTGAAAAAAATTTCTGCGCCCGTCGTCACGAAAGTCACCAAACATTTAAATCGCCGCGACATCACGGAACGAACGCGAACTTTGACGCCGCCGCAAAAAATTTTGTTGCTTGACGTTTTGGCGACGGATTTGCGCGCAATGTTGTTTGAGCCGCCGAAAATTCGATTGGCAGATTTCTCGACATCACCGAACTTTAAAAAGGCCGTCACGAATGACGACCTCAAACGCCGCACTTGAGCATTGCGATAACGTAATTTCAACGCGATAACTTTTTCCGACGAAATTTTTTACTCGCCAAAGGAAATTTCTTTGCCGTTAAATCTTTGAACCATCCACTCAAAAAATTTTCCCGTCGGTTTAACTCCGTCCTCAATTTTGATGCTGCGAATATTTTTTTCGGCGAAAACCCACGAGATCGAACCCGTTGAAAAATCTGCGGCGGGCGATACGTCGGGATTTTTTTTCAAGACAAGTACGCCGTCTTCGAGGCACCAAAAAACATTTTTGATTCCGTTGATCGACCCGCAGAAAGAAACGCTGAACGCCATATCGCCGATTGTCTTGACGCTCGCGGGCAATTCCAGAATCTCAAGGCGCGTGCAGTCGTCGAAGGCATGAGGGGAAATTTTTTCGACGCCGTTGCCGATGATAATTCGTTGAATGTCGTGCAGGTGTTTGAGCCACGGAATTTGCGCATACGGAAAATTTTCTATCACGCGCACACCGCCGACGGTCAAAGTTTTGCCCGCGAAACTCCACGTCAATTTTTCGGCGACAGTTTTTGTTGTCGATTGAACGGGATAAAATTTCGGTTGTTGCTTCGTCGGCTGAACGGGATAAAATTTCGTCGCGTCGACTGTTTGAGTTGTCGGTTTGACGGGTTGCGGTGTCGGTTTGTTGACGGGCGGCGCGACATTGTACGGAATCAGCTTGGCGTTGTTGCCCTGCGACAAATTTTTTTCAAAGCCGCGCCCCGCAGGATAATGAATTTCTTTGAGAGACAAACAGGTTGCAAAAACAGATTCGCCAACTTTCAGGACGTTAGCAGGGATTGTAGCACTCTTTAAGCTTTCACAAGAACTAAAAGCCCAATCATCAATATGGACGACGCTGTTGGGTATTGTGACATACATCAAAGCCCAGCAACTCCCAAAAGCCCGGTTGCCAATCTTCAAAACGCTATCGGAAAGTTGTATTTCTTTCAAGCTCCAGCAATAAAAGAAAGCTCCATCGCCAATTTTTGTAAGGGAATTTGGAATTTTTACGTCCGTCACTTTTGTGAAATTATAGAAAGCTGAATTGCCAATAGTCGTGACACCGTCATTAACAATAATTTTTTTTGTTGACCCGCTGAGATCGAACCAAGGTGCGGGGGCTGTTCTGCTACGGATACCACACTGATAATTTTCCATTTCACCTGTGCCGCTGATTATGAGCGTATCGCCGTTGAGTTCCCAGCGCAAATTTTTTCCGCACGTGCCGCTTTGCATGTAGTTCGCCTCCTTCGCAAAAAATTTGCCGCGCAGATTATAACACGTCGTCGCACAAAAAAAATCGCCGCCCGTTGGTGAGCGACGAAAAGTTTTTCTTACAGAATGAACTGCGACAAGTCGCGGTTTTTGGCGATGTCCTTCAAGCGTTCGTCGACGTAAGCCGCGTCGATTGTGATTTCGGTTTTGCCGTCTTTGACCATGTCGGGAGCCTCGAAGGAAATTTGCTCCAAAAGTTTTTCAAGCAAGGTGTGAAGTCGCCGCGCCCCGATGTCTTCGGATTGTTCGTTGACGTGTTCGGCAAGGTCGGCAATGCGTTCAATCGCGCTCGCCTCGAATTCCAACGCAAGCCCTTCCGTTTGAAGCAAGGCCTTGTACTGTTTCAACAACGCGTTCTGCGGCTCGGTCAAAATCTTTTCAAAGTCCGCCTTGAGCAGTGACTTCAACTCGACTCGAATCGGGAAACGTCCCTGCAGTTCGGGAATCAAGTCCGACGGCTTGGCGGTGTGGAATGCGCCCGCCGCGATAAACAAAATGTGATCCGTTTTCACGGGGCCATATTTCGTCATGACGGTTGAACCTTCGACAATCGGCAAAATGTCGCGCTGAACACCTTCGCGGCTCACGTCGGGGCCGGAACTTGAACCTTTGACGGCGACTTTATCAATTTCGTCAAGGAAGACAATTCCGCTACGTTCGGCAAGCTCAACGGCGGTTTCGGAAACTTCTTCCATGTCGATAAGTTTTTCGGCCTCTTCCTGCTCAAGAATTTTGCGGGCGTTGGCGACGGTGACTTTGCGTTTGCGCATCCGTTTGGGAATTAAACTGCTGACCATGTCTTGAAGATTGTCGCCCATGCCTTCGAGACTGGAGCCGCTGAACATTCCGACCATCGGCTTGCCGCGGTCTGCAACTTCAAGTTCAATAACTTGGTCTTCAAGCTTGCCCGCCTTAAGACGTTTGCGCACGAATTCGCGACCGGGTTTTTTTGACGTGTCTTCTTCTTCGATTTGATTGTCCGGCTCCGCGTTGCCGAAAAGTTTTCCCAACGGATTTTGTGAGCGTTTCGGCTCCGGAACAAGCACGTCAAGCAAACGTTCAATGGCGTTGGCGGCGGCTTTTTCTTTGACTTCTTCGGTGCGTTGCTTGCGAACCATGCGCACGGCAGTTTGTGCCAAATCGCGAATAATCGATTCAACATCGCGCCCGACGTAGCCGACTTCGGTAAATTTCGTCGCCTCAACTTTAATGAACGGTGCCTTGACGAGTTTCGCAAGTCTGCGGGCAATTTCTGTTTTGCCGACGCCCGTCGAACCGATCATCAAAATATTTTTCGGGATAACGTCGTCGCGCATTTCGTCAGGGAGTTTGTGACTGCGCCAACGGTTGCGCAACGCTATTGCCACGGATTTTTTAGCTTCGTCCTGCCCGACGATAAATTTGTCAAGTTCTTCGACGATTTCGCGGGGCGTCTGGTCGTTGATACCGAGTTCCTGCGGAATTGTTTTTTTCTTGGTTGCCATAGAATTTGTCCTCCGTTGTTTTAGCTTAAAGCTCAAAGCTCAAAGCTCAAAGCTTAAAGCTTACAGCTTAAAAGCTCAATCCAATTCTTCGACGATTATATTTTGATTCGTGAAGACGCAAATATCCGCCGCGATTGACAGTGCCTCTTTTGCAATTTCGGGCGCGGTCATTTCGGTATGAGCAGTCAAAGCCCGTGCCGCCGCCAACGCGTAAAATCCGCCCGAACCGATTGCCGCAACATCTCCGTCAGGCTCAATGACTTCACCGTTGCCCGAAAGTAACAAAATTGTGTCTTTGTCCGCGACCAAAAGCAAAGCTTCCAGTCGACGCAAAATTTTATCCGTGCGCCAATCTTTTGCCAATGCGACTGCTGCCCGCATAAGATGCCCGTGCGTCGATTCAAGTTTCTCCTCGAACTTTTCAAACAGGGTGAAGGCGTCGGCAACCGAGCCTGCAAAGCCCGCGATAATTTTGTCGTGATAAAGTCGGCGAACTTTTTTTGCCGTGGACTTCATGACGGTTGAGTTTCCGAAAGTAACTTGCCCGTCGCCCGCGATTGCCACTTTGCCGCCGCGCTTAACGGCGACTATTGTTGTTGCATGAAATTCCATTTATATCAACTCCGTTTCGTTACAGAAAATTTTCAAATCGTCGAGTGCCCGCGTAGCCAATTTTTCTTTGCGGAATTTTTTCGGCGTGCGTCCTTCCAACGGCGGCAACAATCCGAAAGTCACATTCATTGGCTGGAAATTTTTTTCGTCCGCCGTGGTGATGTAATTCGCCAAAGCTCCGTGACAAGTCGTCGGCGGGAAAATTAACGGCTCCAAATTTTTCGCAAGTCGAGCCGCGTTGATGCCCGCGACAAGTCCCGAAGCCGCAGATTCGACATAACCTTCAACGCCCGTGATTTGTCCCGCAAAAAATATTTTCGGCGCAGATTTCAGCTGAAATGTCGGTGATAAAAGTTTCGGCGAATTTATAAACGTGTTTCGGTGCATGACGCCGTAACGCACAAATTCCGCCGCCTCAAGTCCCGGTATCATGCGGAAGACGCGCCGTTGTTCCGGCCACGTCAAATGTGTTTGGAAGCCGACGAGATTGTAAAGCGTCGCCGCCCGATTATCTTGCCGCAACTGAACGACGGCATAGGGAATTTGTCCCGTGCGCGGGTCAGGCAGTCCGACCGGTTTCAAATTTCCGAAACGCATTGTGTCTTCGCCGCGAGCCGCCAAAACTTCTACGGGTAAGCAACCCTCGAAAAAAATTTCCGTTTCGAATTCGTGCGGCTTAGTTTTTTCGGCGGCAATTAATTCTGCGCGGAAAGTCAAATATTCGTCGCGAGTCATGGGACAGTTGATATAAGCGTCGTCGTCGCCCTTGCCGTAGCGCGAAGCTTTGAACGCCTTGCCGAAATCAATCGAATCAACGGTTACAATCGGAGCCGCCGCGTCGTAGAAATAAAAATCGTCGCCGCTCGTGAGCCGTTTAATTTCGTCAGCAAGTGCGCCATCCGTCAAAGGACCACTGGCGATAATCGTCACGTCGTCCGAAAAATTTTCAAGGCTTGTGATTTCCTCTTCGACGACGTTGGCAACGGATTTAATTTTTTCGGTGACGAGTTTGCCGAATTCTTCACGGTCAACCGCCAACGCACCGCCCGCAGGAATTTTCGCCGCGTCCGCCGCAGACATAATTGCCGAATCAAGTTGACGCATTTCCTCTTTGAGTACGCCGACAGCATTCGTCAAGCCCGCCGCCCGAAGTGAATTACTGCAGACGAGTTCGGCGAAATTTGCGGTCTTGTGTGCGGGAGAAAATTTTTTCGGGCGCATTTCGTGCAAGACGACTTCAACGCCGCGTTTCGCGACCTGCCACGCCGCTTCCGAGCCGGCAAGTCCCGCCCCGATAATGTGAACTTTCAAATTGTAGCCTCCGAAAATTTTTTAACGTCCGCCAAAATTATTTTGCCCTCGATTTTTTCCGCGCAGGTTTCGTTGACTTTGCAGGTTCAGCTGATTTTTCAGCCGCTTTTGCCGCAAGTTTTTCTTTACGTTCGCGACGAATTTCGGCACGTGCCTGCATGTCCGCCAAAATTTTGTTGACGGGGTGATTTGCCCGCGTCGGGCAATTTTCGTTGCCGCAATAAAACATCGGCGCACGACCGCGGAATTTGTGCACGAACATTGTTGAGCCGCAAGTCTGACAGTTAATCGCCTGCGGTTCGTCCCACGTCATGAAATTACAATCGGGCGTGTGTTCGCAACAATAAAATTTCCGTCCGCGTGGCAACGACCTGCTCAAAAGTTTCGCGCCGCATTTCGGACAATTTTGCTCAAGCGTCTCGAAAAACGGCTTTGTATTTTTACATTCGGGATAGCCGGGGCACGCAAAAAAAATTCCGTAACGCCCGTGTCGAATCATCATTTTGCGCCCGCATTTTTCGCAGACAATATCCGACTCAACGACGGGTTCATTAATCGGCGCGGAATCTTCGCCCAAAGTTGCCATCGCCGAATCGAACGCGGGATTAAATTTTTCGCAGTAATTTTCAATGACGGCAAGTTTTTTGATTTTGCCCGCCGCAACGTCACGAATCTGCGCGGCGACGGCGTTGTAAGCGTCTGCGGAAAAAACTTCGTCGAAGAAACCGTTAAGCGCGTCCAAAACTTTATGACCGAGTTCGGTGACGGTGTATTGAGAATTTTCGTTGACGATATATTTTCGCTTAATCAAGCTGGAAATGCCGCCCGCGTAATATTCCGCCCACTCGACGCCGAGAGAATCCAAAGCCGCCATTAAGTTCGCGTCGTCGGGGGCAGTCGTTTCGCAAGTTCCAAACTTCTGCCCGTTACAATACGCGTAAATCAAATTGTACAGCTTGAATTGATGATCGGTTAGAAATTCTCTGATGTCTTCGGGCTTGCGATTTGCACTCGACAGGGAAATTTCTTCGGCGGCGGGATAAGTCACAAGTCCCGCGTCTTCGCCGTCAAGTTTAATTCCCTCGTAAAGTTGCTCGACGACAAGCCGCGTGCGTCCCGCCGAATAGTTCAGCTCTTTGAACGCAATTTCTTGCAACGTTTCGGGCGTCAATTTTTCTTTCGGCGACAAAATATTTTTCGCGGGCGGATTGGCGATTAACTTCAAAAGCATTGCGCGAAATCTGCCGACTTTCGTGCCGCGATAAATTTTGCGCTCAAAATATTCTCCGACGCGGTGACTGACAAATTTGTCCAGAATTTGTTTCGCCTGGAAAGAATTCGCCAAATTTTCGTCAATCGGGCAGGCATTTTCCAAAGCCTCCTTAAACGCCGAACGCGTCATTTCGTTGAGCCGCAATCTGCAAAAAGATTTCGGGTTGACGCCGAAAATATCGCAACATTGCCGCGCCAAAAATTCTCCGCGAGCGTCCGGATTTGTCGCTAAAAAAATTCGGCGAGCGTTCAACGTTTCGCGTTTGAGCTGAGCCAAAAGCGTTCCTTGCCCGCGCACGGTGATGTAATCGGGCGAATAATTTTTTTCGGCGTCGACACCGATTCGGCTTTTGGGCAAGTCCTTCAAAAAGCCTTCGGTGGACAAGACGGCGAAACTGCGAGTGATGAATTTGCGCAAGGTTCGTGCCTTGGCCGTGCTCTCGACCAGAATCACCGACTTCAACAAAGTTTTCTTTGCCACGCGTTCAACCTCCATTGTTCAGCTAATTCCTAACTTTTACTTGCGGGTGTAGCGTCCCGCGTCCTCGATAATGTAACCTTTTATATCCAGTTCAAGAATAATTTTCGGAAGTTCATTGGGCGCAATATCGTCCGCAACGTTCAAAATTTCGTCGCCCGTGATAAAATCGCCCGAAGGTATAAGTTCAAAAATTTTCGCGGCTTCAACAGACAAATTTGCAGGCGGCACGGAATTTTTTGCGGGAACTTTTTCGGGAATATCTGCAGGAATTTTTTTATCGGGAATGTTCGCGTCGACAATTTCCGAAGAAAAATTTTTCGGCACGTCCAAATTGTAAAACTCCAAAACGTCCTGCGCGTTCTTGATTAAAATTGCGCCTTCGCGAATCAAATTGTGACAGCCGACGCTTTTTTTCCAATGAATGCTGCCGGGTACGACCAAAACTTCGCGACCGTTACTAATTGCCCAATCGCCGGTGTTTAATGCGCCGCTTTTTTCGCCCGCTTCGACGACAATGACCGTGCGGCAAAGTCCCGCGATGATTCGATTGCGCGTTACAAAGGTGCCTTCGTTCGCTACGGTCTTCAAAGAAAATTCGCTCATGACAAGACCGTTTTCGGCAATTCGGTCGAGCAACTTTTCTTTTTCACGCGAACAGCGCACGCTTAACCCTTGCCCCAAAACGGCGACCGTGCGACCGGTTTCAAGCGCGCCCGTGTGTGCGAAAGTGTCAATGCCGCGAGCCGCTCCGCTGACAACCGTCAAACCTGTCGCCGCAAGTTCTCTGCCGAGAGCAATCGCGACGCCTTTGCCATAATCCGTGTTGTTGCGCGTGCCGACAATGCCCACGCGTTCAACGTCCGGAAAAATTTTGCCGCGATAATAAAAAAGCACGGGCGGAACAGAAATTTGTTTTAGAAGCGGCGGATAATCTTCGTCAAAAATAGTGCACAGTCCGAAGTTTTTTCGTTGGCAGTATTCGGCAAGCTGTTCGGGCGCGTCCGGATGAGTTTGTCGCCACTCGATAAAATATTCCAAAGCTTTGGGCGTCAAACCCGAATTTTTTAAATCGGCGACTTCGGCAGTCCACGCCGCCTGTCCGCTGCCGAAAAATTCCACGAGCCGTTTAACGCGTTTGTTGCCCAAAGAATTCGCGCCGGCGATTGACGCGACGAAATATTTATCCATGACCGCCGCCCTCCCGCGCCGTATAATACCACAAAAAATTTTTCGTGCAAATTTTTCGCCGTCAAGTGACAAATTTTTTTGCCCGTGTTAAACTGACAGAAAATTTTTCGCGGAGGCATTTCATGCAGAAAAAATATTTGTACTTTCAACCCCGGTACGTCGAAAAATTTAAATGCGACGGCTCAAAATGCAACGCCCGTTGTTGCAGGGGCTGGAATGTTTTTATCGACGAAAAAACTTACGAGCAATATTCGCAAATCAAGCCCGAATCCGAGTCCGCAGAAATTTTGTCGCACATGACTTTTAACGACGAACGCAAGGAACATCTTGTAAAAATGCATGACAACGGAGATTGTCCGTTCCTGAACGAAAAAAAATTGTGTCGCCTGCAACTCAAATACGGCGAAGAATTTTTGTCCGTGACATGTTCGACGTTCCCGCGCCGCAGTTTGAATTTCGGGAAATTTTTTGAGCGTTCGCTGGGCTTAACGTGCCCCGTGGCGGCGGAAATGATTTTGTTCAACGAAGAGCCGATGCAATTTGAGTTCGTCAAAGTGTCGGAAAAAGTTCACTCCAACGGATGCAAAATCGGTATTGCGCCCGTCAACACAACGGAAGGTTTTGCCGAACACATGCTCGAAATTCAAATCGCGATGATTTCAATTTTGCAGGAACGCACACTGACAATCGACCAAAGATTAATCGTGCTGGGATTTTTTTTGGACAAGTTTGACGAAATAATTACAAACAAAAACTCAGAATCCTCCGATAAGTTCGATGCGTTGAAAAAATTAATTGCCGCTTACGAATCGAAAAAATTTTTGGCGGAGCAGGTGCCGCACATGTTGGCGACGATTCAATTCGACGCGAAAAAATTTGTCGAGTTGTTACTGGAATTACTCGAAACACTTTACGGCGGAACAAAATTGGGTAGCGACAGAAAATTTCTCGTCATGGTTGCCAAAACGCTCGGCATTGTCCCCGACGCGCACGGGCAAGTTTCTGCCGTTGCAATCGCCGAAAATTACGTTCGCCTTGCCGACAAGCTGAAAGATTTTTTTGCGCGTCGCTCGTCCTTCTTGGAAAATTATCTCGTCAATGAATTATTTTTGAATTGCTATCCGTGGCGACACGAAAAGAGCATTGCAAAAAATTTCGGCGTCTTCGTGGCGAGTTACAAAATTTTTGAACTGCTGATGTTCGCGGCGGAGCAACAAAATTTCAAGACAAAAGAAGATTTGTTGACGTTGACGAATTGGTTTGTGAGTTCGGCAGATCATACCAACGCGTTCATAAAAAAAATTTTGGAGCGCGCTTCCGACGATATTTTTTTGACGTTTGAAACGCTGTTGCAACCGTGAAAAACTTTTTCGACGGCTAAGACGGATTTAATTTGTCAATGGTAAATTTTTTTTCAAAGGAGAGTGATTGAAATGAAACTTCCAAAGATTTTTGGAGCACTGGCAACGGCGGCAGTTTTGTTCGCTGCAAGTGCGGGAGTTTCGGCAGCACCTGCGACTGATTTTGTCGAGGGCGTGAACTGGTCGCAGAAAGTCATCACCGTTCGCGGCGTGGGACTTGCCCCGACTGACGCCGTCAATCGCACGCAGGCCGAAGGTCTTGCTTCCAAAGCGGCACGGGCGGACGCTTACCGAAAGATGGCGGAAGTTGTCAACGGTGTGCGCGTCGACGCCGAAACGACCGTCGAAAAAATGTTGACGACAAAGGACGTAGTTAAGACGCGTGTTTCGGCAACGATTCAAGGCGCACGTGTCCTTGAAGAAAAATTTTTGAGCGACGGCACTTGCGAAGTCGTCATGCAAGTTCCGATTTTCGGCGTGAAAGATTCATTGGCCGGTGCTGTCTTTGAAAAAAACGAAACCATTGAGCCGTTCCCCGAACCCGATTACGAAATCGATCCGTCCATTCAACAATACGATCCGACCACGCCATTGAGAAACAGACTTGAAGTTGTCGCACAACCCAACAGAAATACCGGCGTGCGCGACGGAGAAACTTTTATCCCGACGCAACCGCGAATTGATCCGTCGAAACCGCCGCTTTCGCGTCTGTCCGCAGGAAATTTTGACTTCGACAATTTGAAAATTTTCGCGACCGGTGAAGCTTGGTCACAGACTGCCGCCGCACCCGTGTCTTACGAAGATCAGATTAACAAAAAAGTTCGCAGAACCGTTTCCGAATACGCGTCTTTGGCGAAAGGCGACTACACCGGTTTGGTCATTGATTGCCGCGGTTTGGAACTTCAGCCCGTCATGAGCCCCGTCGTTAAAAATTCCAACGGCACGAAAATTTACGGCCACAAAAATCTTGACATAGACAAAATTATCGAAATGGGTATGGCCGATTACGTCAGCAACGTTGACAGCGTCCAGCGCGCAGGCGAAAATCCGCTTGTCGTGAAGGCGACCGCAGTTGAAAATTTCAACAGTAATCCCGTGCTCGAAGTTCCCGACTCGAATCGCGTTTTGATTGAAAATCATGCGACAAAATTCCTGCCCGAACTGAAAGTTGTTTTCCTGTTCGACGAATGAAATTTTTACAACGAAACGCAAAAAGTCCCCGACAAACGCGTTGGGGATTTTTTTGTTGCGGGAACGATTTATAATCTGCTACAATAAATTTAAAGGAGGTGTCGGCATGGGATTCTTTGACCGACTCAAAGCGGGCTTGACCAAAACTCGCGAAAAATTCATTGACAAGATTGACGAAATTCTTCACGGCTCGACGAAGATTGACGACGCGTTGATTGACGAGCTGGAAGAAACTTTGATAACAAGCGATGTGGGCATGACGACGACCGAAAAACTTATCGCGGGTTTGCGAAAAGGTGTCCGCCGTGCGGAAATAAATTCGCCCGAAGACGTGAAAATTTTTTTGTCGAATCAGATTCGCGAAATTCTCACCGAAGAGGAAAGCACTTCAATCAACGTCACTCCGCCGCACGTGATTTTGATGATCGGCGTAAACGGCGCGGGCAAGACAACCACAATCGGCAAACTCGCTTCGTATTACTCCGCGCAGGGCAAATCCGTCATGATGGCGGCGGCTGATACTTTCCGTGCGGGCGCGATTGATCAACTCGAAGTTTGGGCACAACGAACGGGCGCGGCGTTTATCAAACATTCCGAACGCTCAAACCCGTCAAGCGTGGCACTCGACGCCGCACGTTCCGCAGTCGCACAAAATATTGATGTCTTGCTTGTCGACACGGCGGGACGCTTGCAGAACAAATACAACTTGATGGAAGAACTCAAAAAAATTAACCGCATACTCGGCAAGGGCATTCCCGGCGCGCCGCATGAAGTTTTATTGGTGCTCGACGCCACGACCGGACAAAATGCGCTCCGTCAAGCCGAATTGTTTTCGCAGACCGCGGGCATTACGGGAATTGTTTTGACGAAACTTGACGGCACGGCAAAAGGCGGCATGATTATCGGCATAAAAGAACAGCTCAACATTCCCGTCAAATGGATTGGCGTTGGCGAACGACTCGACGACCTGCGCCCGTTCAACGCGAAAGAATTTGCCGACGCTCTTTTCGGACTGTGAGCAACTTTAGAGGTGATACATTTGAAAATTTTATTGACGAACGACGACGGAATTCACGGCGAAGGATTGTGGGCTATGGCTCGTGCGCTGAAAAATCGCGGCTTTGACGTTGTGATTGCCGCACCGATGAACCAGCAAAGCGGCATGGCTCATGCTTTAAGCGTCCTGCGCGAAATTGAATATAAACGTTTCGACAATCCAGACTTTGAAGCGTGGACTTTCGACGGGACGCCGACCGATTGCGTGAAAATTTATCTCGAAGGTATGACCGACCAAAAATTTGACGCGGTAATTTCCGGCATAAACGACGGCGCAAATTTGGCGACCGATATAATTTATTCGGGCACCGTCGGCGCAGCTCTGGAAGGTTTTCTGCATTTTATCCCGTCGTTTGCCGTGTCGCGTGACAGCAAATCGGAAATTTCTTTCGATACGGTGGCGGAAGTAACCGTCTGCTACATGGAAAAAATTTTGTCCGTCACGCAAGAACCTTTTCTGCACAACATAAATTTCCCGAAAAAATTCCGCGCAGGCAAAGCCGAATTCGCGGGCACACGCATGGGACGCCGCGATTACATTAACGCTTTCACGAGCCGCACCGACAACGAGGGACGCGCTTATTTCCGAATCGGCGGGACTGCTTGCGACATTGACGCGGACGACGGCACCGACCTTTACGCCGTCAATCAAGGTTTCGTCTCCGTCACGCCGATAAGCTCCGATGTTGCCGATTACGACGCCATTGTCGAACTTCGCCGAATCTTCAGGGGTTGAACATTTATGAATCACGAATTTAATTACACATTACGCATTACGAATTACGCATTGCCTTTCAGGGGTTGAATATGGACGACTACACTTGGCGAAAACGACTTGAGGCAAGGCGCAAACGTCGTCAACGCGAACGGCTTTTTGTGTTGGGAGTTTTTTTTCTGATACTCTGCGGAATTTTTTTCTACTTTTCCGTTTACACCAAAACGCCCGAATACGCAATGCGCGAAATGTTCGAGGCTTACAAGACGGGCGACATGAAAACTTTCCGCCGCCACATCGATTTGAATTCAATAACGTTGCAGGGCTACGACGATTTGACGGGCGACCTGTTCAAATACGACACGCAACTTTCCGACCGCGAACGAAGTTTGTTTGAAAATTTTTACGTGCTGATTCGTCGGCAAATGTGTCAAGGCGCGGTTAAAGTCATGAACACTTACCTTGATACGAAACAGTGGACTTTGCCGGGCGGAATTCTCAAAGGGCGGCAACTCGGTATCGACTTCGACATTTTGCTTGACCGCAGTTTGATTCGGCACACGTCGCTTGTCGAACTTAAAAACGTGAAACATCAAGGCGAAAAGGCAACCGCAAGTTTCAGCATCGTTGAAGATTATTCGCAGACTCCGTTCGTGTTGAAAGTCACGCTGAAAGATTTGGCGAACGAAAGTTACAACGTCGGCAGTTTTGATTTTGAACTTTTCGGGCACAAATTCACGTTCGACGGTTTCAGTTTCAACATGGGCGGCAGCGATTGGAAAGTCGTCGCCGTCGACAATTACAAGGAATATCTTGACGCCGTGCGCCCGATTCTCAGCAAAAATTTAGCGGACTACATCGACAACACCGCCGAAATTGTTTATCGCTACAACAACGTTTTTGAGGCCGAGCAAAGCGAATTTATTTCCCTGCAAAAATCGTCAAGCGGAATCATGACGGACTGGCAACGCGCAACCGTCGCCAATTACATCAACGACATGATAATTCCGTCGCTGGAAAATCGGCAGGCTGAACTTGATCAAATCGACGTTCCGCAAGGCGCGCAATTTTTGGCACAGCTTCGGCAAGAATCAACGCAAGTAACAATTATGGCGTGGCAAGCTTATGTTCGCGGCATGATTGAAAATTCTTCGGCGGCACTTGACGAGGCGGCAAGCTTGCACAAACAGGAACTTGTGCTTGACCAACGCATTGAAGAAATTATCCACAATTCGGCAGTCGCGAAGAATTTGCCCTCGTTGCCGTGACGGTTACGGAAATTTTTTGACGGAGGAATTTTATGAGTTACTTTTTGAAACGCACCGAAAATAATCTTTGGCACGGAAAATTTTCAAACTTCCCCGAAGACTTGGTTACGCACGCCGTTTCAACGCGAATCGACGGAGCGAGTAAGCCGCCGTTTGACAGTTTAAATCTTGCGCTTCACGTCGGCGACGAACCCGAAAACGTCATTGCCAACAGAAAAAAATTTGTTCAATCGCTCGGCTTCGATATCACCGACATCGTCACGCCCAATCAAGTTCACGGCGAAAAAATTTTCCGCGTCGACGAAAATTATCGCGGTTGCGGTTGCATGAATTACGCCGACTCAATTCCCGAAACGGACGCGCTGATAACCGACACGCCCGAATTGCCGTTGATGCTTTGTTTCGCGGACTGCGTCCCGATTTTTTTTGTCGACGTTGAAAATTCCGCGATTGGTCTTGCGCACGGCGGTTGGCGCGGCACGTTCAAAAAAATTGCGGCGAAAACTTTGCTCAAGATGGGCGACAAATTCGGCACGCGTCCCGAAAATTGTTTGATTGGAATTGCTCCGTCAATCGGCGCGTGTTGCTACGAAGTCGGCGGCGAAGTTTTGGACAAATGCAAAGAGGCTTTCCCCAAAAATGTCGACGAACTTTTGATTGAACGCGACGGGAAAATTTTTCTCGACTTATGGCGGGCAAATGTCGTTCAGCTTTTGGAAATCGGCGTGCCCGAAGAAAATATCGACGTTGCGGGCGAATGCACCTGTTGCAATGTCGGCTGGTATTTTTCATATCGCGCCGCTCACAAAAAAAATCTCGACCGCACCGGACGAATCGCCGCTTTAATCGCGTTGAAAGCTTGAGCCGAAATTTTTAATCACCCGCTAAAGACAAACGCCTTGACTTGATTTATACTTCGACACGCCTTGAACATTTTTCTATTTTGGAAGGTGACATTTACCATGAATTTGAAGAAAAAATTTTTGGCGGCAGTGTTGGGCGGCGCAATGTTGTTTAGCGGCTCGCAAGCTCTGGCAAATCCCGCCGAATTCCAGCATATGCCGATGAATCAAGAACAAATTGCCGAAAACATCAGCGGCTGGGTGAATCATCTTTCGGCCGAATACGGCGTCGACTCTGCGCAGGTTGAACAAGCGTTGAAAAACGGCGTGCACATTCGCGACGTGCAATACGCGGCGATTATCTCCAAACTCAGCGGCAAAAGTTTTTCGGAAGTGCTCGCCATGAAAATGGATTGGTTGCAAGTGGCGAAAAAACTTGGCGTCACCCGCGAACAGTTTGAAAATTTCTACCGTGAAAAGATGAGCGAAAAACTTGCTCAAGACGCGTTCACGGACGTTAAAACCGTTCAAAGTTTGATTAAAGACGGCTACAATCCGCAGGACATTATAATTGCCGGCAAAATCGCCAACGCCGCAGGCAAGGACATCAAATCCGTTTTGAGCAAGCGCAAGATTAATAACACGTGGATCGACGTTGCCAAAAGTTTCGGAGTGGACGCGCATAAATTTATGCCGCCCAAACCGGAGCAAACTCGCGAATAAAATTTTCTGCAACAAAATCAAGCGGCGGGATAAACTCTCGTCGCTTTTTGATTTCATTCGGCTTCGCGCACGATTAAAATGCAATGTTTGATCGGCTCGGAATTTGCGGCCTCGTCAAGCGTCACGGTGGAAATTTTTTCGTCGGGATAAGACAACTTCGCGCAGATTGTCACGACGGAATTTTTTTGCCAACCGCATTCGTCAACCAAAAGTTTAGAGATACTTGCGGAATTAAATTCGGCGTCGGTCAACAGTCCCAAAATTTTTCCCGTCGAAAATCTCAAAACTTCCCGCGCAGGTTGTCGCCCGTGAAAACTGGCAAGTGTCGCGTCGTGCCACGGCAACGAAATTTTCGCGAAGGCAAGTTGCATTGCGCTGATTGACGGGATAACTTCAATTTGTGTCGGCGGGAAATTTTTTCTGAGCAAGTCAAGCAATGAATAATAACCCGGGTCGCCGCTAACCATGACGACGACTTCACCGAGCAAAATTTTTTCGCGGATAAAATTTAACGACGCGTCCAAATCGCCCGTTATCGCGCAAATTATTTGTTTCGCCGACGAAAAATCTTTCAGCGCACGCCGACCGCCGACAAGAAATTTTGCCGCACGAATTTTTTTCAGCGCGGCGGGTGTGATAAAATCTTCGTTACCGGGACCTATGCCCGCGACGATAATTTTGTTTTGCATGTTCAAACCTCCGTGTATTTAATCAAAAAATTATTCGTGTCGCTACGGGAAATGCCTTTGTTCCGTTGAAAAAATTTTTTGCCGTGTTATAATTTGTGCAAAAGCGTTCAGAGTTTTTTCGCGAAAGGAAGTGATTTTCCATGCGTTATAGAAAATTTTTCAACTCAATCAAGCAACGCGGTCAAATGCTGGTTTTTTTTGCCTTGATGATTCCGATAATTTTGCTGTTCGTCGGGCTTGCGTTTGACCTCGGCTGGTACTATCTCAACGTTTCGCGACTGCAAAACGCGGCGGACGCGGCGGCTTTGGCGGGCGCGAATGCTTTGCTGGAGACAAAAACTTCGTCGACAAGTGCCGAAACAGGTTCCGACGAAAATCAACCGGAAGAATACGACCCATACGACAATTATGAGCAAACGGGCGACGAACTCGGTGACTTTTATTACACCTATTTGCTCACGAGCAACGAATTGCCCGCCGACGTTATCGACTACGAAAAAATTTGGGGAAGCCAATATCACTTCGGAAACATGAATTATTATCTGCCACTCGAAAAAGTCAAAGATTCGCTCAAGGTCGGGCGCGACACTGCAGAAGCTTACACTCGCAAAAATTTGATGGATTCCGGTGTGGTCAGTGCTTCAAGTGCGGACACCGAATCGGGACGAAAAAATTTCAGCGCAACGGACGGTTGGAGTATATCAAGCAAGGACGGCGACAAAAAAGTCACGGGCAAAGTCAATCTTTACGTTCGCTCAATCGACATTAAAAACGATATTTTGGGCGAGGCCTATTACGTCGTGGACTTGAGCGAAACAATTCAACATTTCTTTTTGCCCGGTTGGTTTAAAGATATGGTTGCCCCCGTCAGAGCCGTTGCGAAACTCGGCTATCACGATGAAGATTTGTTGTCGCGTATGTTTATACTGGCGCGCACAATGGTTATCGACAACTGGGAGCATCAAAACTATTACTCAAACCCGTCTTACAAAGGCGTTTGGGGCGGCAGTATTCAAGACAACAATTCTCTTGTGGAAAGCGGCAAAAAAGGCATCCACTACCAAAAAGGCGACACCTACCGCACGGAAAAAGCAACCATTAACGGAAGTGCCGACAGAGATTCGCTGTTCATAGACATGCGCACGGATCTTTACGGTTATCACTACACCTCCGATTGGGATTTGGGTTATGCAATGCCGCAAAACAACAAAAGTATAACCTACGATACCCGCTTCACCGATGGCTGGAGCAATCTTGTCGGCTCGGACAAACGAATTCTCTACACGACGGAATTCAACACACCTTACAACACGCGCTATCCGAGAGCGGGACGTTCGGACATTGTCGATCCCGACGTTCTTTGGGTAAGAATCGAAAGCGACCCGATAAAAGACATGACGTATGTCGGCAAACCGGGACACTGGGCTTACAACACCGTGCGACAAGTGACAGTCAACATCAACAAAAGCAACACGGGCTTTAAATCCGTCAAAGTGAACGGCGAGAACAAGACCATTTACAAATATCGCCCGTATTGCATTTTTTACACGGGACCGGAACGCATCGACAAAAAAACCGTTCAAATTTACGACGAGGACAGCGGCAAATGGGTCACCAAAAGCGTGCGCATTTCTCAACCGTTCGTGCTCAACCTCAACGCCGACTTTAACGGAATTCTCTTCGTGCCTAATTCGCCCTGCATCATTAACGGCAACGGACACGCCTGGTACGGTTTTGTTATCGCCAAAGAATTTGTTGCGGCGAAAACTCTTGAGGATTTCCAAAGCGAACATTACATCGCGATAACCGACGTTTACGACAACACGCTTGCAGTGGCTCCAAATACTTTGGTCAGAAAAAGCGAAATTGACGCGCTAACGGGCGACTACACAAATGCCGTCGACGAATACGGCAACATCGTCCGCTTCGACAACACCAAGCCCGTTTATCTTCGCGCAACCAAAGTCACGAACAAAGCAAAAATTTATGTCGAACCTTCCAAAGTCTCCGATACGAAAGTCAATAAAAATCAATGGGAAATTACGATTGACGACTTGACGAGTTACGTCGACGCTTCCAAACTTACGGATTCCGCAACCGAAACCAATACGGTCACGGTTCTTGTCAACGGCGCAAAAAAATACGCTCCCGACATAACTGACGAGGCGACTGCAACAAATACGCTCGCCGTTAAACCCGTCAAATACGTCGACGACTGTAAAAGCTACGACAGCACTTGGAAGGAAAAAAATTACATCGAACTCACCGATTCCGACGGCAAAACTTTCCTGCTGTACATCGGCGACTACGTTCAAACGAAATACGTCGACTCTTCCAAACTCAGTAGCACGGCGACGACTTTCAATGATTTCGAAGTCATTTACAACAACGAAGCCAAATACGTCGCGGAGAGCGAACTTTCAAACAAACAAACTTCCGACAATCAAGTTTCCGTTCTGATTCGCTCGTATAAATTTTTCCGCAAAGTGAAAGACGCGGATCAATATTTTAACGAAGACACGACCGATTTTTATCAGCAGGTTTGGCAGGAATTCAACGGCGAAAAAATCAATCCGACCGTGGTTGACAAAAACGGCAACATTCAGACGAAACCTTTGCCCGAAAACAGTTCGTACAAAAGTGATTTAAATCCTTTGGATAACGGTTGGAACAAACAAGCTTACGGCAGAGAATATCGCACGGAAGATTACGAGGTCATTTATAAACGCGAGGCCTTTAATCTTTGGACGGGTGATTCACCCACGGACGATAAACTTTCTTCCAATTATCGTCCGCCGTCGCATTACACTTCATTTAATGTTGACCTTCTGAAACGCACAAACTATCTCTATCTTGATTCGGATACTTCAATCGATATGTTCTTTACTGCAAGGCGTGCCCATTGGATTGACTAAAAAATTTTTCGGACAAATCACCGTCGCAGGGAAAATTCCTTGCGGCGATTTTTTTATTCTGCGCGGCGCAATCTGAATATTGACTGGAAAATAATGATTTGCTACAATCACGCTTAAGAACTCATTCGTTTTTATGAAGAGGTGAAAAATCTTGTCGAAGGTATTTCAAGCGACACACGTCGGCAAAGTTCGGCGAAACAACGAAGATTCGCTGATTGTCATAGAACCTGAAACTTTTGTGGTGGCGGACGGCATGGGCGGTGCTTCGGCGGGCGAAGTTGCCAGCTCAATGCTCGTCGAGTCCGTGAAAAATTTTTTGACGAATTCGCCCGCGCCGTGGGACGAAACGACTTTGGCTCGGGCAATTACCCGCGCCAACGAAGACATCTGGAATTTATCCCGACAAAACGAAGAATATCGCGGCATGGGCACGACGGCAACAATTCTTTATTTGGACGGCATTCGTGCTTGTTTCGCGCACGTCGGCGACAGTCGAATTTATCTCCTGCGCAACGAAATTTTAAATCAGATAACCGAAGATCATTCCTACGTTGAAACTTTGGTGCGGCGCGGCGAACTCACAGAGGAGCAAGCACGCGTTCACCCGATGAAAAATGTTTTGACACAGGCGGTCGGCGCAATGCCCGAAGTTCAAATCGACACAGCAAGTTTTTCCGCTCAGCTCGACGATGTATTTTTGCTTTGCACGGACGGTTTGACGAATATGGTTGACGACGAAACCATTGCCCGAATTTTGCAGAACGAACCTAATCCCGCAAACGCGCTGATTGATGCGGCACTCGAAAACGGCGGCAAAGATAATGTTTCGGTTATCGTCGTCGGCATTGATTAATTTCGCGAAGGAGGGGCGAGAATCATGATTCAACGAGTCTTGGGCGGGCGTTATGAGCTCGAAGAAAAAATCGGCTCCGGCGGTATGGCCGAAGTCTACAAAGCGCACGACAGGCTTTTGGCTCGTCCTGTGGCGATAAAAATTTTGCACGAAGCTTATCGTTCGGACGTGGAATTTATCGAACGTTTTCACCGCGAGGCAAAATCGGCGGCGCGCTTGAGTCACCCGAACATTGTCAGCATTTTTGATGTCGGCGTCGCGGGCAACGACCATTATATCGTTATGGAGTACGTGCAAAGTTCCACGCTCAAGAAAAAAATTCAGGACGAAGGGCCGCTCGACCTGTTGACGGCGACTTCAATCGCCAAAGACATTGCACAAGGTTTGACGCACGCGCACGCAAATAATATCGTTCACTGCGACATAAAACCGCACAACGTTTTGATGACGGACGACGGGCACGCGAAAATTACGGACTTCGGAATTGCCCGCGCAGTCACTGAATCAACTTTGACTTACGGCGGCTCGGTTATCGGCTCCGTGCATTATTTTTCGCCCGAACAGGCACGCGGCGGCGCGATAACTCCGAAATCGGACGTGTATTCGCTCGGCATTGTGCTTTACGAAATGTTGACGAATAAGTTGCCGTTTACGGGCGACAATCCCGTTCAAATCGCAATGAAGCACGTCGAAGAAGAACCAATTTCGCCCAGCCGTTATCGTCCGCAAATTCCGCCAATGCTTGAGGCGATTGTTTGTCGAACGATGAGCAAAAGCCCCGAAATTCGTCCGTCGAGTTTTGAGCTGGTGCAGGAACTTTCAAACGTCGAGGCGGCTCTTTCCGTCACGAACAAAAATGACCCCGATGCCACGAAAGTTTTGCCGCGCACGGAATTGCCTTCACGCCGCGCCGTTCGTCAAGGTTTGGGCACGAAATCCGCGCAGGAAGAAAATCCGCCGGAAGTCCAGACCGAATCCAAACCGTTTTACAAGTCGAAACTTTTCATGATGTCGATGGTTTTCGTGCTGATGATGGGTTTCGGCGTTGGAATTTTTGCGGCTGTCGGCAAAGTTTGGAATTCCGAAGAGACAGTCATCGTGCCGGACGTGAAGGGCAAACAACTTGCGCTTGCCCGCCAGCTTTTGGAGGACGGTAAACTTCGCGTCAACGTCGCCGAAACTTACGACGCAAATGTTCCCGCCGGTCAAGTCGTGTCGCAAGACCCCGATGTCGGCAAAACCGTTAAAAGTGACAGGCTCGTCACAATTTACGTCAGCAAGGGCGGCGAATCGATTGACATGCCCGATTTGGCAGGCTTGACGAAATCCGCCGCAACCGAACGAATTCAAAAGCTCGGCTTAAATCTCGGCTCCGTGTATGAAAAAGATTCGCCGTCGGAACCGGGGACGGTTTTATCGCACGATCCGACAATGGGCACGAAAATTAATCGCGGGCAAGTGATTGATTTGGTTGTCTCACGCGGCGAACAAAAAGTTGAGACAGTCGAAGTCAAGCAAAAAGTTACACACGTCCCGAACGTCGAAAATGCAAGTCTTGACGTGGCACGTGACGGCATTGAAGGTCGCGGGCTGACTGTCGGCGCAATCACTTCGCAGGAAAGCACGCAGGCGGAAGGCACGATTATCGCGCAATATCCGTCGCCCGATTCGGAAGTCGAGTTAGGCTCCAGCGTTGATTTGGTTGTCGCCAAAAAAGCTGAACCGCAACCCGAACATCAAACCGAAACTCAACCGGAACCGCAAACCGAAACTCAACCGCAATCGGCTGAACCGGAACCGCAACGACAATCGACGGAATTCCCCGAAATTCCCGTGCCGGCTGAAGTTCCCAGCCGCGAAGGTGACCAGCAAAAACAACGCTGAATTTTTGGCAATTAATAGATAATCCAATCCCATCTCAAATGCTCGCGAATTCGTGTTGAGGTGGGACAATTTTTTTGTGGCTTGCGTGACAGGGGTGTTATTGCTATAATTTCTCGCGACAATCAAGCTATTTAACCGTTCGGCAATGTTTGTAAATCGGAGGGATTCTTTTGTTGCGAAATAATTTTTTCCCGTGCTTGACGGCGATTTGTGTCGTTTTGACGTTGGTATTTCTGCCGACGCATACTGCCTTTGCAAATGAAGAAGCGGAAAATCACAACGAGCAGGGCGATGCTTATTACGAAGCCAAAAAATATGAAGACGCAATGAAGGAATACACGACGGCACTTGAAATCGAAGAGAAGACCGACAAAGACAAAGAAAAAATCTCTATGTATCAATGTAATATCGGCTGGGTTCACTTTAATCTGAAAAAATACGATAAGGCCGAAGAAATTTTTAATGCGGCTCTTGCCAATGATTCGGATAACCCGAATGCTTACAGAGGACTGGCCACTGTTTACCGAGAGTAAAAGAAAAATCAGGAAGCCTTGGAGAATTTTGTTGAGGCGGGTGCCAAATATTCCAAGCAGGGAAAATATCAAGAATCAGTGGATAATTACACTGAAGCCTTTGAGCTGGTTGACAAAAAAGATAAGGCAACCGCTGAATTATACAATGTTCGCGGCGTCGTTTATTACGATTGGGACGACAAACATTATGATGAAGCATACGCCGACTTTAAGGAAGCAATTCGGCTCGATCCCGATGTCCCCGACTTCTATAACAATCGCGCTTGTGTTTCCAAACAGCAAGGAAAAAGCTCCGAAGCAAAAAAAGATTTTCTGAAAGCCGGAATACTTTATTTAAAAGCGTCGGAATATGAAGATGCAGCGAAAGCTTTGAATGACGCCCTCGATGTGGATAAAGATTATGGAGAAGCTTACTATTGGTTGGGCGAAGTCGAAACGTGTCTGACCGAAAAAAATCTTTCAAACGAGCAAGAAGCAATCGCCAAATTTGACGAGGCTATTCGTTTGGGCTTTACTGAAGATTTTGTCTACACCGCTCGCGGTCGTGCCAAATATGCGATGAAAGACTACGACGGAGCGATAAAAGATTTTGACAAAGCCATTGAAGTCGATGTAAATCACGCGGAGGCTTATGCCCGGCGCGGAGAAACTTATTTCACGTTGGCTAACCCCGACTATGAACAAGCACAAGACGATTTCCAAAAATATCTTGAGCTTGCCGGAAAAAATCTCGACGAAGAAACAAAAGAACTCTATGAAGATAAAATCAAAAAGTGCGAAAATGCAATTCGCAGCAGCGACCCCACCGAAAAAATAAATGAAGCGGCCGATAAGTTGGGAGTTGGCGATGTCAATTATCTTTTGAAATTCTTGATCGTCGTCATGATCTTGGAATATCTCATGTTTATCGGTTGCGGCCTGCACGAAAGAACTTTAACGGGCAAGGCGGCGGCGCAAGAATTCGCCATCAAAATTATTTTCCTGATGTTCATCATGTTGGCGAAGGCACTGGAAAATTGGAAATTTCTCGAGGAGTTGGAAATTCGGAACGCGACAATAGCGGTGATTTTGGTACTGGAATTCACAACCCTCCTCAAAGGCGCAAAAGAACGTTTGGGAATACCCGTGCCGGATTCGATAATGAATCTGGTGCAGACAATCGAAGACGGCATCAAAGAAAAACTCAGAAGCATTTTCGGCGGTTAAGTATGTCAACAATTCGCTCATATAACCGCGAACACTTGCCGAAAGGACGATAAATGTTTGAAATCGGACGCGTCATAAAATTTTACAACAGTTTTTTCTTCGTGAATGTCGACGGCGAAATTATTCCGTGCAAACTGCGCGGACTGCTCAAGCGTGACAAAAAAATCGGCTCTGCGGTTTACGTCGGCGACTTCGTGAAAAT
Organism: Selenomonadaceae bacterium; assembly: GCA_017515635.1. Taxonomy (GTDB): domain Bacteria; phylum Bacillota; class Negativicutes; order Selenomonadales; family Selenomonadaceae; genus Quinella. The sequence goes on along the minus strand of JAFWFO010000024.1, from coordinate 13,008 downwards.
TTCTCGGCTCAAAGACAAAAGCGGCGTGATTGAATCGGTTCAGTCGCGCCGCAATGTTTTGATTCGCCCGCCCGTCGCCAACGTCGACCGAGTGATTTTGACGTTCGCCGTCGACGCGCCGAAACTTCATCCGCTGTTGCTGAACAGATTCATTGCGCTGGCGGAACGTTCGGCACTCGACGAAATAATTATCTGCGTGAACAAAATCGATTTGTCGCCGTCGGAAAATTTTTTGTCGGAATATGAATCGCTGTACAAAATTTTGCGCGTGTCGGCTTTGACGGGCGAAGGTCTCGACGAATTGCGAAAAATTTTATCAACGGGCGTGACTGTTTTCGCCGGGCCGAGCGGCGTCGGAAAATCTTCGTTGCTTAACGCCGTCGATAAAAGTTTAAAGCTCAAAGTCGGCAAGATCAGCGAAAAAATTCTGCGCGGCAAACACACAACGCGAGTCGCCGAGCTGATTGAGTTCGGCTGCGGATTTTTGGTTGACACGCCGGGTTTCAGCGCGGTTGACTTGATTGAAGCGGGTATCGACAAAAAAAATCTGTGGCACTGTTTCAAGGAGTTTGCAAATTTCGCGGCGTCGTGCAAATTCATCAACGCTTGCAGTCACAGCCACGAACCCGATTGCGGCGTTAAATCTGCCGTCGAACGCGGAGAAATTTTGCGGGAACGTTACGACGCTTACTTGACTTTGCTCGGTGAAGTTACTGCGGAAAAAAATTTTTAACGTTTGTGAGCGTCGCCCCACGCGCATAAACCGTCAGATTCGTCACCTAACAAAATTGTGCGTTCTTGCCGTGAAAAATTTTTTTGATATTATGTCACCGTGTGCAAGCAAAAATTTTTATGACGATTAAAGACTACGGAGAAGTTCTCAACCGCCGCGAAAGTTTTCACCGAGACGAAATAAACTGAGCGCCCGAACTTTCATTGACAATCACTGTTGCCTGTGACAAATCAGTCAACTTTCAGAGACTGCAGACAAAAAGCACCTTTCAAAAATTGAGAGGTGCTTTTATGTATCGGAAAAACACTCGACGAATCCGCCGACGAAAAAAAGTTTTCTGCGCGAAATAATTTTGTGAAACTCTTGCAGTGTCTGGTATAATGGCGTCAAAAAATTTTTGGAGGTAAACATCATGGCAACTATTATTGCTCCGTCAATTCTCTCTGCGGATTTCGCTCACCTTGCCGACGAGATCAAAAAAGTCACGGACGCGGGCGCGGAATATGTTCACGTCGACGTTATGGACGGAACTTTTGTGCCCGAAATTACGATTGGCGCGGGCGTCGTCAAAAGTTTGCGCGAAGTCACGGACGCGGTTATTGACGTTCATTTGATGGTTGAACACCCTGAAACGCAAATTGAAAGTTTCGCGGAAGCCGGCGCGGACATCATAACTTTCCACGTCGAAGCAACGAAACATCCGCATCGCGTCATCCAAAAAATTCACGAACTCGATTGCAAAGCGGGCGTTGCGCTCAATCCCGGCACGTCACTTTCAATGGTTGAAGAACTCGTCGAAGATGCCGACATGATTTTGATTATGACGGTCAACCCGGGTTACGGCGGGCAAAAATTTATCGAATCACAGCTCGGCAAAATCCACATGCTTTACCACATGATTGAGGAAATGGAAACCGAATGCGATATCGAAGTCGACGGCGGCATCAACGAAGAAACTTCCGTTTGGGTACGCGAATCCGGCGCGAATGTTTTGGTTGCGGGTTCTGCGATTTACGGCGCGGAAGACGTTGCGAAGGCGATTAAAGATATTCGCGGCAAAGAAATTGCTCACCATCACCACCATCACGACGACGAATACGAGGACGAGTAAAATGTTCGCCCAAAAATTTTTTCGCGGACTGGTTGCGGCGTTGATTGTCGGCGGCAGTTTGTTTTTGTCGCCAGCAGTTCAAGCCGAAACGAAAACTTACACGGGCGTCGGCGAATACGTCATGGGCGAACGCGACACGCTTGAAACTGCCAAACAAGGCGCGAAAGATAAAGCATTGCGAAACGCGTTGGAGCGGGCGGGCGTCTTGATTCAAACTCGTTCGCGCACGGAAGATTTGGAACTTGTCGAGGACGAAATAACTTCGCAGACGGGCGCAGTGCTGAAAGTCCTTGAGGTTGTCTACGAACGCAAAGATTTATTGATTCGGGCGACGGTGCAAGTTGACATTGACGCTGAGGATTTAAATCGACGCTTGGAACTTTACAACAGCCCCGACGCGGATAAAATTTCTTTGGCGAGCAAAAAACTTGAAGAGGCAAGCCTACTTTGGAGCGAAGACAAAACCGATGAGGCTCTTGAGCTTTTGGACGAAGCGGCGACGTTGAATCCCAAAGACGTGAAAATTTTTTCCAAACGCGCCATTATTTATGTCGGGCTTGGACAATACGCCAACGCCTCACGCGACGCTGAAAAAATTCTGCAACTCGACCCGAATAACGCACCGGCTTTTTGGATTCGCGGTGCGGCTAATCTGTCATTCGGCGACAACGTTAAAGGGCTTGAGGATTTAAACGAATCAATTCGTCTCGACCCGAAAAGTAAATACGCGTACTATTTTCGCGGCATTTATTGGAAAAACGTCGGCGACAAGAAACTTGCCCGTGCAGATTTCTTGAGGGCAAAAGAGCTGGGCTTTTACGGCAGTGTTGCCAAAAAATTTTTGGAGGAAAATCCATGATTTTTGATTCACACATGCACACGAAATTTTCTGCTGATTCGGACATGCCGGCGACGGACGCCATTGCCAAAGCCGAAAGTTTAAATCTCGGCGTCGTTTTCACGGAACATTTCGATTACGGCGTCACGGACGGGCACGGAAAAAATTTTTCGTTCGACCCCGCCGCTTACATGAACGAATACAAAAATCTGCGCGGCGATAAAGTTCGTCTCGGCGTGGAAGTCGGCTTGCGTGAAAAGTCACGTTCGATTAACGAAAAATTTATCGCTCAAGCGGATTTCGATTTCGTTATCGGATCGATTCATCTTGTCGACGACTTGGATATTTACTATCCCGAATTTTACGCGGACAAGGACAAGCCGACAGCTTACCGAAAATATTTCGCGCAGATGGCGACGGAGGCTGAAATTGCCGACTTCGACGCGCTCGGTCACATCGATTACATTTGCCGCGCCGCGCCGTATGACAATCCCGAAATTGATTATCCGTCGTTCGCCGAAGAAATTGACGCCGTGTTGAAAATCGTCGTCGACCGTGGAAAAGTTTTGGAACTCAACACGCGCAGATTTTATTCCGAACGCGCCGTTAATGAACTCGTGCCCGTGTACAAAAAATATCGCGAACTCGGCGGGCGTTTCGTGACGATCGGTTCAGACGCGCACAAAGTTTCTGCCGTCGGGAATTGTTTCACCCGCGCCGTTGATTTTGTTCGCGAATTGAATTTGACGCCCGTGACTTTCTGCGAACGTAAACTTGAAATTTTGGAGTGACGCCGTTGATAAATATTTTAAATCGAATTCGTCGCAACCCGATTGTCGAAGAAATTTGGAGCTTCGCTCAAAAACAAAGCGGCGCAGTCTTTGCGTCTCTGCAAAATTTCGGCAAGGCTTTAATGTTGCCGATAGCGTTGTTGCCGGCGGCGGGACTTTTTCTCGGCGTCGGCGGCGCGCTGTCGAATCCGAACACGTTGGTTGCGTTCCCGTTCCTTAAAGTTTATTGGGTGCAAGACATTCTGCTGATTATGGCGGACGCGGGCAACATAGTTTTCGCGAACTTGCCGATACTTTTCGCCGTTGGACTTGCCGTCGGTTTGGCGCGCACGGATAAAGGCACCGTCGGTTTGGCGGCGATTTTGTCAATGCTGATAATGAACGCGACGATTAACACCGCGCTGAAAATCACGGGCAAGCTCGCCGAAACAAATTTGGCAAGCGTCGGGCAAGGCATGTTCATGGGAATTCAAACTTTGGACACGGGCGTTTTCGGCGGCATGATGGTCGGCGTGATGACGTATCACTTGCACCAAAAATTTTACAAGACGGAACTGCCGGCGTTCCTCGGATTTTTCAGCGGTTCGCGTTTTGTCCCGATAATCTGCGCGTTCGCGTCGATTTGTTTGGGCGTGGAAGTTTACGTTATCTGGCCGCACTTCCAGGAAATAATTTTTTCAATCGGCGAAAGTTTCAGCTCGACCGGTTACGTCGGCACGCTGATTTACGGCTTTGTTCTGCGAATGTTGGGGCCGTTCGGCTTGCATCACATTTTGTATTTGCCGTTCTGGACGACCGCGCTCGGAGGCAGTGAAATTATCAACGGTCACCTCGTCGAAGGCACGCAAGCAATTTTTTTCGCGCAACTTGCCGACCCGTCAACCGTGAAATATTACGAAGGCATTTCTCGTTTCATGTCGGGCAGATTTATAACGATGATGTTCGGGCTTGTCGGTGCCGCTTACGCAATTTACAAAACCGCGTCGCCGCAAAATAAAAAAGTCGTCGGAGGCATGATGCTTTCTGCCGCGCTGACTTCGTTTTTGACGGGAATAACGGAGCCGCTTGAATTTGCGTTTTTGTTCGTCGCGCCGCAACTTTACGTTTTGCACGCGTTCTTCGACGGTTGCGCCTTCATGATCGCGCACATGTTGCAAATCACAATCGGACAAACTTTTTCGGGCGGGTGCATTGATTTTATAATGTTCGGCGTGGCGCAGGGCGTCGACAAAACAAATTGGGTTTACGTCCCGATTGTCGGCGTGCTGTGGTTCGGGCTGTATTATTTTTCGTTCAAATATCTGATTGAAAAATACGACTTCCAAACGCCGGGGCGCGGTGAAAAAATTTTGGCGGACAACGAATCGATTGACGCCGAAGAACAAGTCAAGCTGATTTTTTCGGGACTGGGCGGGCGTGCGAACATTGCCTATCTTGATTGTTGCGCGACTCGTCTGCGGGTTACTGTCAAAAATCCCGAAACGGTCAGCGAAGAAATTTTGTTGTCGAGCGGCGCGCAGGGCGTCATTCAACAAGGAGTCGGCGTGCAAGTCATTTACGGCCCGCACGTCACCATTATAAAAAATCGTCTGGAAGACAGTTTGGCTTGACAGGTTTTTGACTTGCCGAAAGTTTTCGTATAGAATTTCGCCGCAGTCAAAATTTTTTGTGAGAGAGGACTTTTCATGGAAAAATTTTTTGAACTCAAGGAGCGCGGCACGGACGTTAAAACCGAAATTATGGCGGGAATAACGACGTTCATGACGATGGCTTATATCTTGGCGGTCAACCCGATAATTTTGGGCGCGTCAGGCATGGACACGGGCGCAATCTTCACGGCAACGGCTCTTGCGTCCGCGCTGGCAACTTTTTTGATGGCATTCCTCGCGAACATGCCCTTCGTTCTTTCGGCGGGCATGGGGCTTAACGCTTACTTCGCCTACACGGTCGTTATCGGCATGGGCTACACGTGGCAACAGGCGTTGGCGGCAATTTTCGTCGAGGGTGTCATTTTTATTTTGTTGTCGCTCGTCAATATCCGCGAAGCAATTTTTAACGCAATTCCGCCGTCGCTGAAAATTGCGGTCTCGGTCGGTATCGGACTTTTCATCAGTTTTATCGGCTTGCAAAACGCGCACATTGTCGTTGCGGGACCTACGCTCGTTAAATTGTTTTCGTTCAAAAGTGCTGTTGAAAGCGGTACGTTTCAATCCGAAGGCATAACGGTTTTGCTCGCGTTAATCGGTTTGCTGATAACGGCGTTTTTGCTGATTCGCAACGTCAAAGGCTCGGTGCTGTTCGGAATTATCGCGACGTGGGGTCTCGGCATGATTTGTCAGGTGGCTGGGATTTACGTCCCGAATCCGGAAGCGGGATTTTTCAGCTTGTTTCCGAACGGCTTTGTTTCAATGCCTGCGTCACTTGAGCCGACGTTAATGCAGGTTGACTTCAGCGGCATTTTGACTTTTGAATTCTTCACAGTATTGATGGCGTTCCTGTTCGTCGATTTGTTCGACACAATCGGCACGGTTATCGGTTGCGCGTCGAAGGCGAATCTTTTGGACGCGGACGGCAAGTTGCCGAAAGTCAAGCAAGTTCTGTTGACGGACGCGCTCGGCACAACTGCAGGTTCACTTCTCGGCACGTCGACAATAACAACTTTCGTCGAATCGTCTGCGGGCATAGCTGAGGGCGGCAAGACGGGCTTGACGGCATTGACGGCGGGATTTTTATTTTTGGTCGCGTTGTTCCTGTCGCCGATATTTTTGGCAATTCCCGCGTTTGCGACGGCTCCCGCGCTGATAATCGTCGGCTTTTTGATGATGCAACAGGTTGCAAAAATAAATTGGACAAACGACGTTTTGACTGCCGTGCCCGCGTACATAACGATTTTCTCGATGGCGTTCATGTATTCGATTTCGGAAGGAATTTGCTTCGGCGTCATTTCGTACACGATTTTGCACGTACTTTCCGGTAAAAGCAAAGATGTCATTCCGTTGATGTACATTTTGACGGTTTTGTTTATCTTGAAATATATCTTCCTGTGATTGGCGGAGGTTTTTATCGTGACGAAAACTGAACTGAAAAATTTAATAGACGCGGCGGCCGGCAGACGACGTGCGGATTTGGTGATTCGCAACTGCAAAATCGTCAACGTATTGAGCGGCGAAATTTCTGCAGGCTCCGTTGCCGTTTTCGACGGAAAAATTATCGGCATGGGCGCGGAAGATTACGACGGCGAAAAAATTTTTGACGCGGGCGGGAAATTTCTTGCACCCGGTTTTATCGACGGACACATTCACATTGAATCAAGTTACGTCAGCCCCGAACAGCTCGGCAGAATTATCGTCCCTCTCGGTACAACTTCAATCATCGCCGACCCGCACGAAATTGCAAACGTCTGCGGTCTTCGCGGAATTCGTTACATGCTCGACGCCGCCAAGCACACGAAATTAAATATCATTTATGCGATGCCGTCATGCGTGCCCGCCACGCCGTTTGAAGACGCGGGCGCAGTTATCGAAGCGGCGGACATGGAAGAACTTATCGGCGACAAAAATATTTTCGGACTTGGCGAATTCATGAACGCGCCCGGGATAATCAACTGCGACGAAAAAGTTTTGGATAAAATTTTGCTCGCTCAAAAATTCAACAAACCGATTGACGGTCACGCGCCGAAGTTGACGGGCAAAGAATTGAACGCATATTTGAGCGCGGGCGTCGGCGGCGATCACGAATGTACCACCGTCGAAGAAATGAACGAACGCCTTGAAAAGGGTATGTACGTTTTGATTCGCGAAGGTTCTGCCTGCCACAATTTAAAGACGTTGGTTAAAGGCGTCACGCCCGCGAACAGCCGTTACGTTTTGTTGTGTTCGGACGATTGCCAGCCGAAAACCATTTTGGAACTCGGTCACATGGACAAAAATATCAGGATGTGCGTTGCCGAAGGTCTCGACCCGATGACTGCAATTCAAATGGCAACGGTGAATGTTGCGGACTCAATCGGCATTTACGACAGAGGCGCGATTAAAATCGGTGCCCGCGCAGATTTGGTTTTGCTTGACGACTTGAAAAATTTCCGCGTCGAAAAAGTTTGGATTGGCGGCGAACTCGTTGCCTCGGACGGAAAATATTTGCCCGAAATTATTCCCGCAGATATTTCGACCGTGCGCGGCTCCGTTCGCGTGAAAAATTTTTCCGTCGACCGTTTGAAAATGAATTTGACGGGCGGCAAGGTGAATGTTATCGGCATTGAACCGGACGGCGTCATCACGAAAAAAATTATCGCGGAAGTTCAACACGATTCGGCGGGCGATTTTGTTTTCGACTCCGCGCAGGATATTTGCAAAATCGCCGTGATTGAACGTCACCACGAAACCGGCAAAATCGGGCTCGGACTTTTGAGCGGCTACGGAATTCAACGCGGCGCGGTTGCCGTTTCCGTCGCGCACGATTCGCACAACATCATTGCGGCGGGTGTCAGCAACGAAGAAATTTTTTCTGCCGTCGATGCGCTGATTAAACTTGAAGGCGGCATGGTTTTGGTCAACGGCGGCGAAGTCATTGCGTCGATTCCGTTGCCGATTGGCGGCTTGATGAGCACGTTGAGCGGCGAAGAGTTCAAAGAAAAACTTGACGACCTGCACGCCAAAGCTCACGACGTTTTGGGCATTTCGGACGACGTCGAACCCGTCATGACGCTAACTTTTATGTCGCTGCCCGTCATTCCCGAATTGAAATTGACGGCACGGGGATTGTTCGATTACGCGTCGTTTGACTTTATCGGTCTTGAATCATGAAATATTTTTCCAAGCAACGGCAAGAAAATTTTTTCGGCGTGCGCGTAAAATCTTCGGGCGGAGAATTTTCGGCGGCTCAACTCGGCGCAGTTCAAACTTTGGCTGAAACTTTCGGCGCGGGAAAAATTCGTTTGACTTCGCGTCAAGAAATTTCCGTGCCGTTTATCGAAGAAAAAAATTTCACCGCCGTCGAAGAATTCTGCGCGGCTCACGGTTTGGAACTTTGTCCGCTCGGTGCGACGCTGAAAACAATCGTGGCTTGCCAAGGCAGTGAAATTTGTCGTTCGGGCTTGATTGACGCGCCGAAAATTGCCCGCGAAATTGAGCGTCGACACGGCAGAAAAATTTTGCCCGCGAAATTTTTAATCGGCGTGAGCGGTTGCCCGAATAACTGCATGAAAGTCGACATGAACGACATCGGCATTGTCGGCGCGGTTAAACCGATTCGCGGCGAAGCGTGCAATTTCTGCGGGGCGTGCGCGAAAATTTGTCCCGTCGGCGCATTGACCGTTGACCGCAAAAAAAATCTTTGGGCGATTGATGAAACTTGTCGACATTGCGGGCGTTGCGTCAAAATTTGTCCGAAAGATCTGCGCGGCGAAGTCGGTTACAAAATTTATTTCCGTGACGGCAAAATTTTTCCGTTCGTGCAAGGCGAAGAGACGCTTTACAAAATTATTGACGCGGCGATAAATTTTTTCGCTGAACACGCGCACAAAGGCGAACGTCCGAAAAATCTTACGGCCGGCGTCGAAGAGTTTACGAAAAAAATTTTTCCCGAATAAAATCTTTCGTCGTCGACAATCGGCGGCGATTTTTTTTCGCGCAGATTCTTTTAATAGATTTTGACTTGACAAAAATTTTCCTGTACAATATTCTGCCGTTGATGAAACTTTTCTGGAGGCGAATAATTTGATAACGATATTGATTGGATTGATCGTCGCAGGCTCGGTTGGGCTTTTGGCACTTGCGGTTTACTGGAACGGTCGCGAAGAAAAAGTCGTTCCTAAACTCGAAAGCCGCACGCCGTTTAAAATTGTTTCACGCGACGAAAAATCCGTGACGTTGGCGACGACGATTGAATTCCGCAACGAAGGCACGCAGTCAGCGATGATTGCCGACGCGATTTGTCATCCGTTGTTGCCGTTTGAGCAATACGACGGCATGAACGTGCGCGGCAAGGCGGAGCGTGAGGGCGTCCCGCGTGAAGATGATTATTTTGAAGCACTCGTCCTTGAGCACAAACAGAGCGTGAATCTCGTCGCGAAAGTTACGTTGACGGCGCGCAAAAATCTTTCGCTGGAAGTGGCCGCCGCTCATATGGTTGACTTCCCGATTGAATTTCTTTATCGTGAAGTCGGTCGCAACCCGATGCATTGGTCAATGGTGCGAGTTTTCTTGCCCGCCGAAGAACTTGCCAGATTGCTCGGCGTCCATCTTATTCAAGATTAGCTTTTAGCTTTAAGCTTTGAGCTTTGAGCTTTGAGCTGTAAAAATTTTTCCTTAAAGCTTAAAGCTTATAACCTTAAAGCTGACAACGGAGGTTTTTTGTAATGAATGTGGAGATTGTCCCGATAACAACCAGAATTTTAACGCCGAAAGATGACATCGTCGAAATAATTGATCGTTACACTCGGCGAATTTGCGGCCCCGATGACGTTATCACTGTCGCCGAAAGTGTCGTGGCGATAACGCAGGGAAATATTATCCGTCCCGACGAAATGGAAATCAGCAACCTTGCGAAAATTTGTTGCCGATTCATTCCCGATTACGGCTCGTTGGCGACGCCGCACGGTATGCAGGCACTCATGGAAAAAGAAGGCGAGTGGCGCGTTACGTTCGCTTTGATTGGCGGATTTCTCGGCAAACTTATCGGTCAACGCGGATTGTTTTACAAGTGGGGCGGTCGTCAGGCAGCTTTGATTGACGACGTGACGGGCACGATGCCGCCATTCGATAAGTGCGTTGTTTACGGCCCCGAAGAACCCGACAAAGTCGTTGCGGCTTTAAAATCTCGGCTGAATTGTTTCGGCGCGATGATTGCCGACGTAAACGACTTGAAACGTTCGCGAATCGTGGCGGCGACGCCCGGCATGAACGCGCAACTTGCTTCGGACTTGCTGATTGATAACCCGTTTGGCAACGCGTCACAGAAACGCCCGATTTGCGTCTTGAAAAATTTCCGTCAATATCAGGAGCAACAGAAATGAAAATCTTCAAGCGAATTGTTTTGTTGACGCTGGCGGCGATTTTCTTCGGCGGCTCGGTCCAAGCGATACCAATCCCGTTGCGCGGCGTCGTCGAAGGTTTTTACGGCACTCCTTGGACTTTTGAAGACCGCGCAGACATTCTGGACTTTTGCCGTCAAAACAATTTGAATTCGTATATTTACGCGCCAAAAGATGATCCGTATCACCGCGACAAATGGCGCAAACCTTATCCCGCCGACAAGCTCGAAGAATTGCAAAAGCTTGTTGCCATCGCGAAAGAAAATAACGTTCGCTTTATTTTCGCAGTGTCACCGGGGCTTGATTTGAAATACGACGGCAAAAAGGGCGACGAAGATTTCAAACTGCTGATTAAAAAACTCGACGCAATGTATAATATCGGCGTGCGGGACTTCGCGATTTTTTTTGACGACCTCAAAGACGATAAAGGCCGTCATCATGAAAACGGGCAAGATCAGGCGCAATTCCTCAATCGCGTGCAAAAAAATCTGCGCGAACGCTACAAGGACGTTGCCCCGCTGATTATGGTGCCGACAGAATATTATTTCGAGGACATGGTCAAAGGCGACAAAGTCAAGCCGTACACCCGCGACCTTGCCGCGAATCTTGATCCGAAAATTGTCGTGCTGTACACGGGACGCGGCGTTGTTTGCGACGGGATAACCGACGACGAACTTGCCGAGGCGAATAAAATTTTCGGGCGTGAAGTCGGCGTTTGGTGGAATTATCCCGTCAACGATTATTCGCTGACGCCCGACGGAAATCGCAACGTCAAATTGGCTTTGGGCGCGATTGAAAATCTTCCGTCCGCGAAAATGACGGCGATTTTTTTCAACCCGATGGAGCAAGTTCAGATGTCGAAAATTTCTTTGGCGACGGGCGCAATTTACGCGAACAATCCCGCAGTTTACAACGCCGAATCCGCCTGGGACAGAGTGCTTGCCGAACAGTTCGGAGACCTTGCGCCGCAGATGAAAATTTTCGCCGAACATTCCCGCCACATGGAAAATTCTTGGGCTAAAGTCGGTGAACCGGACGCGCCCGGATTTGCGACGGCGGCTTATCTTGTGCTCAACGATTTGCGAAAAAATAATTCTCCGAACTTCGTGCCGCTCGAACAAAAGATTGACGAATCGGAAATTGCCACAGAAACTTTATTGAATCAACTGCCGCAAAAATTTTTGGACGAATGCCGCCCGCAACTCGAACAACTTTTGTTGACGCTCAAGGCGGACAGTATCGCGCTTGAATCGCTCAAGGCAGGGAAACTTGACCCGCAGTTGAAAAGTTTGCGCGCAGAAATTTCCGCGAACGAAAAACACGCCGTCATTTCCGAAGAGGCCGCCCGAAAATTTGTCGATGACGCGATAGCTTTCCTCGACACGCCGAAGAAAAAGAAATGATTTGCAAAAAAAAAATCGCCACTCGTAATGAGCGGCGATAATTTTTTTGTCGACAATTAATTTTCACTCCTTACGAATCAAAACTTTTTGTCATCAGTTCGGCAACGTGTCGAAAATTTTTCGAGTCGTCGCATCATCAATTCAAAATCCCAACTCCTCATGAATCAAAATGACCTCGAAGTCGCTTCTCAACGGCGGTGCCCACAAAATCGACACGGCGCGACAAAGTCTGCCGGGGCTTTCGCATTCGTAACATTTGTCGCCTTTTGCCGCGCAGGGAGTTTTCGCCTTCAAGCGTTGAGCATTTTTCGGAGCGGCGATATTTTTTGCCCGCCAAAGTGCGCTGTCAAAGTCGGGCGTGATTTTGTTTTCGCCGACGACGAGATAAACTTTTTCGTGCCCGAACGAGATCGACGCGACGCGATTGCCGACGCCGTCAATGTTGACGATTTCGCCCGTTTCCGCCAGCGCGTTCACACTCGACAGATAAATTTCAGCGGCATTTGCTTCCTTGCGAACCTCGTTGGGAGTTTGACCGCCCGGCAATCTGTTGTGGTAAAAAACTTCGTTGCGGAGCGCGAGCCTGTCGAAAAGTCCCATGCTCTCAAGCGTGACGGAGCCGCCGAATCCGACGGTTTTGTCGATAATCTGACTTTCGAGATAATCCGCCGCGTCTTCCGCCGTGTCGAAACTTTTTACGCCGTAGCCGCGCTTTTCGAGATTGGTCGTGACTGTCGTGAAGTCCATGCTAACACCTCCTGTTATAAAAATAAAAGTTAAAACTCGAAAGGGTTTTGATATAATCCGAGCGGACAGAATTCTTCTTTCAATCTCCGTGTGGTGCTGTCCACTTAGCAAAGAGTGAAGACTTCGGTCTGCGGATTTTCAATAATGAGCCGGATGTTGCCAAGTCTCCTGATCTCGAAACAGGTTTTGAGCCGCAGAAATCGGAGAATTGTCCGAAAGGGTGTGTTTGAATGTATATAGTCGGAATTGACATTGCCAAACGTTTTCACGAAGCGGCAATCATCGACCAAGCAGGCAAAGTCGTCGTCAAGCGGATTCGTTTTGCCAACTCTCACGCCGGTTTTCTCAAACTCAT
>JAFWFO010000023.1 GCA_017515635.1 Selenomonadaceae bacterium | reverse complement strand
TTGAACGCCACGACGCAAATATCTTTAACAAGAACGCCTCTGTCCCATTCCACGATAACTGACGTGTGAGGATCGCATTTCGTCTGAAGATATTCGACAAGCGGCGCAACTAACTTTTGGAATTCTTCAATGTCGGCGTCGATAATGCAGGTTGTTTCGGGATCAAGATTGCGGAGCGCGAAAGTTTTGCCGCTGGCGGGTTGCCCGTAAACGAGAATCACGCGTGCCATAATCAATCTTCCTTCGTCAAATCTGAAAACTTAAATCTTTTCAGTGACGCGAATTGAAATATCTGTTCATTTAAAGGATTGTCGCCGATTGTTTGTGTCGCAACGTAAGGTTCATTGAACACGCCAACGATTTGGAAACGATGTCCGAATAGGTCTTTGTAAACTTCGCCGACTTTGGGGATTGTGCGTTGCTCGTCGGCTTCGCGTTTGCAAACGTCGGCAAGTTTTATCGCGGCGGCGCAAACTTCTTCGGGCGATTTGCAGGCAATGAAACAATCCAAAAGTCTTTGATGAGCTTTGTATTTTTGGGGACTCCATGCGCGATTTGATTTGGGTTTTTCTACGGGCGTAGATTTTTCGGCTTTGATGTCGGCGTCGTATGCGTCGAGAAAATTTTCAAACACATCATCGAAATTGATGCGGGCGTATTCGGGAACACAAGCAAGCAAGCGTCCGTAAAAGTCGGCTGTTTTCAAACTGAGTTTATGATTCATGCTGATTTCTCCTTAAAGTTGGATTGAGTTTTACCCGACGCAAAGTCACGATTCCACGCCAGCCACTCTGTTTCAAACCAAAGCTTTAAGCGTTTGCGTTCTTGTTCGGCGTCGAAAGTATTCCTGCACCGGTCGCAACAGAATTTTTGGTGCGGGTGACGTTTTTCAGGCTCGAAAAATTCTTGGCATTGCCGACAACGGTTACTCATTTCGCCGCCTCCTGCGTGCGTCGTATTCAATTTCATACTCGATAAATTGTTCAAAAGTCTTTTTCAGAAACAAGTGCGGTTGATTTCCCCAACGCGCCAACCTTATGTATAACTTTCTGATATGGGGGGGCGTCACTATAATTTTTATGCCGCATGACATAAGGCAAGCAGTCATAACGTCTGAGCAAATTTACGCGGTCAAGCACGCCTTGCAAATCGCGTTCCCAAAAATCGGCATCGTATTTGCCCGAACGGTCAAAACCGCAGAGCACATAAAATTTCACGCGGTTTGATTTCAATTTAATGTGACGACCAATTAATTGTAATTTCTCTTCAATCAACGGGGCGTCCTTAATGTCATCAAACGCAAAGATATAATCGCCGTCGTACTTCGACCGGAATAAAATTTCGGCGCGTTCCTCGTCCAAAAGTCGCACGTCCAAACCCTGCTTGAAAACAAACGGCTTGCCCGTCGCTTGAAGTTGCAAAAGCAAATCTTTCCAGCCGTCATATCCGAAAAAATTATCATCGAGCAGGCAAATTTTCTTCCGCGACGTGTCCAGAAATTCTTCAAGCGAAGAATGCGCCACGACTTTATTTGAACGCCGATTAACGCAAAACGAACAATGCCGGAAACAACCACGCGTCAAAAACCCGATTGAGTAATCGCGATAAGCTTTAAATTTCGTGGAACCGTCATCAACGCCGCTTAACCACTCGTCGTACAAATGATAATCGGGCATCGCATGTTCGATTTGCGGCGGAAGTGGTTTTGCCTTGTCGAAGAAAAAGCCTGTGCCGCCGTATTCGACGTTCGGGAGTTCAAGCGGGTTGCCGAAAATGCCGCCGTCGGGAATTGGCGTGTCGGTGAAAACTTTCGCGATAAAAACTTTATGGAATTTTTCAAGCCCGTCATAGTCGATTTTGAGTTTGACGAACCAGCCGTAACTTTTAAAGTAACCGCTGATTTTCATGCAAGTTAAATTTGGGAAGCGGTGATTTTTGCGCCCGATTAAATCAGCGTCGATTATCGCAATCTCATTCATGATTTTTTCTTTTCTACGCTACGGAATTTTCCGAAAGCATGAGCATTTCTCCACTGAGAATCCGCTCGAACGAATCCAGTTGAAGAATAATTGTTGCTTCCACTTCGGCAAGAGTTTTAACGCGCCCGCCCGC
>JAFWFO010000022.1 GCA_017515635.1 Selenomonadaceae bacterium | reverse complement strand
TTTCCTGTGAACGAAAAACCCGCAGGTTATAATCTCAAACAAGCCGAAACAAACGACCTTTTTGTAGATTTGGCGGGACATTTCAACGGCAGACTTTACGCCGACAGCACTTATCACTTCAAAGACGAAGCCGACGCACGGGCGTTTAAAAATGCGCTGGACGAACATTTAGGGCTTAAAGCTACGGCAGGTACGTTCGCCGACAATCCCGACTTAATATTCAACAGTGACGCCGTAAATCGGACTGCCGACGAAGCTGTCAAAGACGGCAAAAAAATAAACGGTCTGAACGACATAGTTGACGTTACCCGCGATACAAACGCGCTTGCCGACATGGTAAAAAAAGTTCAATCGCTGGGCAAACGAGTAGATGAAATGCTTAAAGGCGGGGCATTGACGCGAACCGAAGCGACGGAAATTGCGGGCAACTTGATGGATGAATTCGAGAATGCAAGCAAGCAACTTGACGCGGGCAAGATAAGCAGAACCGAAGCGCAAAACAAAATGCGTGCCTTTGTCGAACAAATTGAAAACCGTCTTGCAACCGGCGACGAAACAGAAAAATCTGCCGAACAGAATCAAAACGCGTCCGAAGCGGAAAAAATTTACACGAACTGGAAAGACGACAATCAAGATAAATTTTCGATCGCCGAACAATATCCAGAAATTCAGAAACTCGACAAGCGCGCAAAAAATCTTTTGGAACAACTCCGCGACGGCAAAATATCTGAAGATGCCGCCCGTAAGCAAATGGATTATATTTTGAACGCTCAATCTCGAAACGAACGAACACCCGAACAAATAAAAAAAGCCTTGGCTGATTTGGCTGAGGCGGCGTGGGCTGATAATCAGTTCAAAGAAACCTTGTCGTTTACTCCGTCGAAAAAATTCCGCGACAAAGTTCAAGAACTTTTCGGGCACGACGTGAATAAAGTTTTCGTCACTGCCGACGATGTTCGTCATATAAAAGCCGAGCACAGCGAGAATGAAGAGCAACGCGGTCAGATTAATCTCAAGCCGGAAAACATTGCAGAAATTTATGACGTTGTGAATGACTTCGACAGCGCAACAAAGGAACATGACGATGCGCAGGGCAACCGGAATATTTTGGTCGTGAAAAAAGCTGACGGCACGAGTTATGTGGTGTTAATTGAACGCGGAAAAAGCAAGGCTCAAGTGAAGACCTTTTACAAACACAAAGGAGCTTCACAGATGTCCGATGCAAAATCCCCGAACTTAAACGCCCAAAGCGACTCTGTGACAGCTCCTCTGTCGGAAGTCGAAACTTCCGCAGAAAATATATCACAACCCGAGCAAAACGGCAAGAAAAAAACGGCAGAAGAAGCACAGAAACAAATTGTCGACTTGATTAAAGCGTGGCGCAAACGAGGAGGTGCCGACCCCCATGGTCTTAACATTAACGAAGACTATGCGGAAAAACTTGCAAAAATAGCCTCGGATGGAATTATTGACTCCGATACGTTGATTGATACGGCGAACAAATTACTCAACGGAAACGAAAGCGAAAAAAAGCAAGCGGAAGACATCTATTATGATACGGTACAAAAATGGGAAGACAAAAGAATTGCTGAATTTAGCCCGACAAAAGCGATAGCAAGACTAAATGAAATCGCCGAAAAATTTCCCGTCATGAAAAACAATGTCGAACGCGAAATAAAACGAATCAACGACAGCGAGGGCGGACGTTTAGTCAATGACGATTTATCTTTAACGGGCATGACCGACGATCAAGTTGAACAGTGGGCGGCATACAAGTTGATTCAAGCCTGGAGAAATCTCTATGAAAGACAACTGGAATCAAGCATATGGACTGACGAAAAAAATCATACCGGTGCTGCAAAATTGGACGACGACGTTTGGTCAATTGAGAATCAAGCTGAACACGGCGAAATTCCGACAAAAGGCATTTACAAACGAATCGAAAAAATGTTAAGCGAGCCGCGTGAAGATGTTTTTACGGACAAGGAATATTACAGCAAAGCCGCCATTGAATCACGTGTGCAATATTTGTATTTCAAGAGCAATGGCGAAACGAGCTTGAAAAAAATACAAAGCGATTTTGAGAAAATCGTCGGGAAAGAAATTGCCTCTGAGATTGCGCCGCAAATCGAAGCCGAATACAACAAACTTCTCAACAACAGTGAAATGGTCTCCGCCGCCAAAGGTAAATCGCGCCTTAAAGAACAAGTCTTGGCACGCGGAAGAGGAATCGAACTTGAAAGATCACCGGCAGAGTGGTTTGAAGTGAAAGGTAAGCAAGATTCAAAATATGAAGTTATTCGCCGCGAGGTATACAAGAAACTTGACGCCGACAACCATCCGGAAATAAAAAAATTCCTTGATGAAAAATTCAAGAAGGTTTATTTGGGACGTTTCAAAGACGTTTCAGTTGACAAATTTCTCAAGTACACGCCGCAAGATATAATTCAATTTGAAAGAAACGTAACGATATATAATAAAGAACACGGTATCGGGCGGCAAAATCAAGCGGAAGTTGAAACGGAAACTGCGACGACGGAAGAAAAAATCTTGTCCGAAGAAATCGGCGAAGAATCGGCGGCGAATGAAAAATCAAAAATGACAGACCCGATTGAACAACGCGCACGCGAAGCATTAAAAGCGGCAAGACTCGAAGGCAAAACCGCGCCCGAAAAATTGACGCCTAAGGAAGAACTTGCCCGTAAGGTCGATGTCGCCGTTGAGAAATTAACAGGGGCACATAATTTCTCGGACGAACAAAACAAATGGATTGACCGATTCGGTAAATGGATAAAAAATAATGGTTCATTAAACGTTGACGATTTCAATCTTGAAGGTGCCGCGTTAAAAATGAACGGCGGATTTAAACGTTTCAATAAAATGTTTGACGGCAGGTTGACGGAAATTATTGACGAACTTAACGGCTACGTAAACGAGGAGGCGACGGCTAATGTTGAAGAATCTGGAACGGGCGAAAGGCTTAATGACGGACATCGAGACGTGGAATCCGCAGTACGTGAAGGAACTGACGAAGAAACACGGACGCAAAGGCGCACTGAAAACGCTGGTGTCGATTCTGGACGAGAACGACAAGTATCAAGCGGACTTGGAGAAAACGCTACTCGAACAAATGCCGAAAACGCACAACCCGTACGAGAGAATGACACAGGAAGCACAAGCGCACGAACTGGCGAGCGAACTGGCTTACGAGGAAATTCGGAAACTGTACAGCCCGCCGCAGGAACCGAACGAGGAAACAGAAGCATTTCTGAACGCGCTGATAATGTAAACGAATCGGAAATCGAACAACGCGCCCGTAAAGCATTAAAAACGGCAGGACTTGATGGCAAAGGGGCTTTTGAGTCGCAAGGAATTTCCGTCAAAGTTCAACCGATAAGCGACGGCAAAATTATCGAC
>JAFWFO010000002.1 GCA_017515635.1 Selenomonadaceae bacterium | reverse complement strand
AGC
The DNA here is from genome assembly GCA_017515635.1 of Selenomonadaceae bacterium. Taxonomy (GTDB): domain Bacteria; phylum Bacillota; class Negativicutes; order Selenomonadales; family Selenomonadaceae; genus Quinella. The sequence goes on along the minus strand of JAFWFO010000002.1, from coordinate 10,548 downwards.
GGCTCAACGGGCGTGGCGGCTATCAATACCGGCAGAAACTTTATCGGCTTTGAACTCGAACAAAAATTTTTCGACATAGCCCGAAAACGAATAGATGACGCGATTGCGGCAAAAGCTCAATCGCTTTTTTGATTGGAGTTAAGGCAATGAAGATTTTAGATTTTTTTCGCGGCATGTTTAAATCCCGCGACAAACCGCAGAACAGTTATTATTTCAGCGTAGCTCCTTTTCTGTTTGGCAAAAGTATCAGCGGCAAAGTTGTCGACGAATTTTCGGCAATGCGATTGTCGGCAGTCTATGCTTGCGTGAGGATACTCGCCGAATCAATAGCCGCGCTCCCGCTACACGTCTACGAGTACAAAAACGGCGGCAAGGAGCGGGCAATTAATCACCCGCTTTACTTTTTGCTCCACGATGCGCCGAATTCCGAAATGACGAGCTTTAATTTTCGGGAAAGTTCAATGGCGCATTTGCTTTTGCAGGGCAACGCTTATTCGCAAATTATTCGCGACGGGCTCGGTAAAGTTGTCGGACTATATCCGTTGCGACCAAACCGAATGACCGTTGAACGCGATGATAACGGCGAAATTGTCTACAGGTACACGCCGACGACAGGCGAGAATCCGCGCATGAAAAATTCCGCGCAGGTAATTTTGCCGCGCCGTGACGTGTTGCATATTCCCGCGTTAGGCTTTGACGGGATAATCGGCTACTCGCCGATAGCAATGGCGAGGAACGCAATCGGCGTTGCTTTGGCGTGTGAAGAGTTCGGAGCAAAGTTTTTTGAAAACGGCGCACGACCGAGCGGAATCCTTGAACACCCCGGCACAATCAATAATCCCGAAAAATTACGCGAAAGTTGGCAAGCCGTCTACGGCGGGAGCGGAAACACAGGCAAGGTTGCAATTCTCGAAGAGGGCATGAAGTATCAGCAAATTTCAATTCCTCCGAACGACGCGCAGTTTCTTGACACGCGAAAATTTCAGCTGAACGAAATCGCGAGGATATTCCGCGTGCCGCCGCACATGCTAGCCGACCTTGACAAAGCTACTTTCTCAAACATTGAACAGCAAAGCTTAGAATTTGTGAAATTTTCGCTGAATCCGTGGGTTGTTCGTTGGGAACAAGCATTGAACAAAGCGTTGTTTTCGCCGAGCGAACGAGGGAAATTTTTCGTCAAGTTCAATGTCGACGGATTACTGCGCGGAGATTATCAAAGCCGTATGCAAGGATACGCGATTGGCAGAAATAACGGCTGGTTGTCCGCAAACGAAATTAGAGAAATGGAAGACCAAAACCCGATAAGCGACGCCGAAGGCGGTAACCTTTATCTGGTAAACGGCAACTTCACCAAACTCAAAGACGCGGGCGCGGCATATGCTCAAAAGGCGGGTGAGCAAAATGAAAGCTAAGATTGTATACGGCTCGCCTTGCAGTGGAAAAACAACATACGTCCGAAACAACGCCGGCGATTCTGATTTAATCTTTGATTATGACAGGCTCCTTATTGCCGCGACCAATCGGACGTTGCATTTTGCCGAAAAACACGCTCTACATTGGCTTATCTTGGGCTTGCGAAAATCCTTCGTTGAGGTTGCAAATTTGTCGGGCGACGTTGAAAATTTTTGGATGGTTTGTTCGTGGAACACGGACTATATTAAAGAACTTTTTAACGGCGTTGACACCGAAGAGATTTTTATCGAAGCGACAAAAGAAGAATGTTACGACCGCTTAGAAAACGACGAGACACGTCCCGATAAGGCAGAGTGGCAAGCCGTTATAGACGAGTGGTTTAATAAACATTCTGCAAGCAACAAGGAGGTGACAGCAATGAATAAATTTTGGAATTTCATTCGCAACGACGCGGGCGAAAGAGTGTTGCGGCTCGACGGGGCAATTTCTGATTCGACATGGTTTGATGACGACGTAACCCCTGCGAAGTTTCGCGAAGAATTGAACGCTGGTAACGGCGACATTTCCGTTTGGATAAACAGCCCCGGCGGAGACGTATTCGCGGCAAGTCAAATTTACAATATGCTAATGGATTATCGCGGCGGCTCCGTGACTGTGAAAATTGACGGCATTGCGGCAAGTGCGGCATCCGTTATCGCAATGGCTGGCGAGACCGTAGAAATTTCGCCGACGGGCATGTTGATGATTCACAACCCCGCGACGATAGCGATAGGTGACGCCGACGAAATGAAAGCGGCAATTAAGATGCTTGAGGAAGTCAAAGAAAGCATAATCAACGCTTACGAGATAAAAACTTCGTTGCCGCGAGATAAAATTTCGCGGCTAATGGACGCCGAAACGTGGCTAAGCGCACATAAGGCGATTGAATTGGGATTCGCCGACAAAATCTTGTTCGCCGAAAATAAAGCGGAAGATAATTTTTCTGCAACGGCGTTTTCGCGCATGACGGTCACGAATTCACTGCTTGATAAAATCAAACGCAAGAAAAAAGCGGCTCCCGACAATCGCGTCGACGCCGCACAAATTGATAAACGATTGGAATTGATTAAACAATGGAGGAGCTAACCATGGACGTTCAAAAATTGATTGAAAAACGCGCTAATCTTTGGGACAGCGCAAAACAATTCCTCGACGAACACACGGACGCCGACGGGAAAATTTCTGCCGAAGACGCGGCAAGTTATGACAAAATGGAAGCCGACATTGTTGCGCTCGGCAAGCAGATTGACCGCTTTGAAAAACAGGCGGCACGCGACGCGGAACTTTCCAAACCGACGACCGCGCCAATCCGTGACGCTATCGGCGGCAACTTCGATAAAGAACTGCGCGGCGAAATGAAATCCGGCAGAGCAACCGACGAATACAAGGCGGCAATGATAAAGGCAGTTCGGACAAATTTCCGCCAAATCAGTAATCTGCTTGAAGAAGGGACGCTGACGCAAGGCGGCTATTTGGTTCCCGACGAATGGGATTCACGCTTGATTGACGTTTTAGACGAAGAAAATGTAATGAGACGGCTCGGCACAAGAATCACCACAAGCGGCGAACACAAGATTAATATCGTCGCAAGCAAGCCTGCCGCCGCGTGGTTGTCGGAAGGACAAGCGATAACGTTCAGCAATGCAACTTTCGGACAGATAAGTCTTGAAGCTTACAAACTCGGTGTTGGCGTTCAAGTCACCAATGAATTACTCTATGATAACGCCTTCAATCTTGAAAACTATATCATTGAGCAATTCGGCAAGGCACTTGCCAACGCGGAGGAGGACGCTTTTATCAACGGCGACGGCAACGGCAAACCAACGGGATTCTTGACGACAATCGTCGCCGATGCAACCGCGTTCTCCGTGACCGCCGGCGCGGACATTGCCGCCGATGACGTGATTAATTTGGAGTATTCGCTCAAACGTCCTTATCGCAGAAATGCCGCGTTCGTGACCAATGACGCGACCCTTGCGAAACTTCGCAAATTCAAGGACAGCACGCAAAATTATTTGTGGCAACCGTCCTACATTATGGGCGAACCCGACCGTTTACTCGGATACCCGATTTACACGACGCCTTACATGCCGAAGGCGACGAGCGGCAATTTAGCGTTGGCGTTCGGTGATTTCAGCTATTACAACATTGCAGATAGGGGAAGTCGAACTGTCCGCACATTGAGCGAAAGATATGCCGAGCAAGACATTTCCGCCTTCATGATTTTGGAAAGAGTGGATGCAGTCTTGACGCTTAACGAGGCAGTTAGAGCGTTGCAGATAAAATGATTACGCTGGCGGAGGCAAAGGAATATCTTCGCGTGGACACAGACGCCGAAGACACGACGATAACGAGTTTGCTCAATGCGGCGACAAATCTTTGTTGCGACGTTGCGCGGCTTGATTCGGAAGAATTTTTCGAGGCGGGCGACGTGTCTAAGGCGGCAGTCTTATACGCGTTGGGGACGCTTTATCAAAACCGCGAAGATTTAGACCTGCACGAATTGACCTTGCGTCTCCGAGCAATTCTTTTCGGGATAAGGAGGCACGAATTTTGAACAAAGTAAAAATCGCCGACTTATCGGAAAGAATTATCGTCAAATATTTTGAGACCGAACGCGACGAATACGGAAATATTTTGCGGCGCGAAGAAAAAGAACGTTGCCGAGTTTGGGCGCAGGTTTACGCTTTGACCGCGAAAAAAAATGACGCTCAGCCCGAACGAGAAAACAAAATCACTTATCGCGTGACGATTCGTTATCGTGAAGACATAAAGCCCGACGATGAAATTGAGTGGCGGAGACGAAGGTTAAAACTTTTGTCGCCGCCTTTTAATTTGGGCGGGCAGAAAGTTTACACGGCTATGGACTGTGAGGAGGCGATTGAAGATGGCGCGACGTAGCTTAAGCGGCTCTTTTGCAAGGCATTTGAGCCACCGTGACCGTATGCGTCAAAATGGTATTTGGCGAACAATGGCGAACCTGCGCGAAATGGGCGAACACGTTGCGGAAGCGGTAATGCGGGCGTTGAGAACCGGCGCATATAGAATTGCGTCGGACGCGAAAAGCCGTTGTCCCGTCGACACGGGAAGATTACGGAACTCAATCGACGTAAGTCAAAGCCGTAGCGGCAACAGAGTTACCGTTTTGGCGGACGCGGAAAACGACGGTTATCATTACGCCAAACATGTCGAATTCGACCCGCAGATAAATAAACCGTATATGTATCCTGCACTCGACGCGAACAAGCAACAGATTTACGAAGACGCACGAAACGCGGCAAGTCGGGCTATCGCAAGAGGACATGCGTAATGGAAACTTACGAACTTGAAGAAGAAATGTTTTCTGCGCTTGCCGACGATACTCAATTAATTTCGCTTTTGCCGAGCGGAGCGAAGTCAATTTTCCATTACGTAGCACCTGCGACGTTCAAATATCCTGCCGTAGTTTATTCGCCAATTTCCGACGTGCCGACATTAAACGGCGACAATCGCGAAATTGCGCACCGCGTAACAATTCGCGTCCACGTCATCACGAAACAAGACTGCACGAAAGCCGAGCTTGAAAAATTTCGGGAAGCGTGCGGGCGTGTCAAGCGAATTATGGTCGGATTGGGATTTCACCGCGTCCAGACAACGCCTTTTGTGGAGGACGGAAAATCAATGTTGATATTCGATTTTATTAAAGGAGTGAGAAGCTAATGGCTGGAGCAAATACCACAGTCACGGGACTGAAAGATGTTTATTACGCCGTAATGACGAACGACGACGAAACCGGCGGAGCAACCTACAGCACGCCCGTAAAACTCGGGCACGCCATTTCAATGGACATTCAACCGCAGACGGAAAGCGCAACGCTCTACGGCGACAATATGGCAATCGCGACGAAAACCAAACTGAAAGAAATAACGGTGACGATTGAAACGTCGGATATTCCATTGAAGGATAGGGCTATCATGCTCGGACACACCGCCGACAGCACAACGGGAAAAGTCACGGTTAAAGGCGACGACAAAGCAACTTACGTGGCGATTCTTTTTGCCGCGACGACCGCCGAGGACACGACGCAATATTACAAATTCTTCAAAGGCAAATTCGCGCCGAGCCAACAGCAAATCGAAACCGAAGGCGAAGGAATTAATTGGCAGACGCCGACAATGGAAGGGACTTTCATAGCGCGTTCGTCCGACGGGAAAATTTACGAAATGATTGATTCGACGGAAAGTGGAGCGGCAACGCTGATTGAAAATTGGTTTAAGACGGTTTAACGGAGGATTGAAAAATGGTAACAACAGCAACGATTGAAGCAAACACGGTCGCCGAGGCGGTCGCGAAAGTCGATGAAATTCATAAGGCGTTCGGCAACAACGTCGACATTGACATTGCGATTTTGGCGGACGAAATTTCGGGCGGGCTTAATGCGTCGCGTCCGAGTGATAAATTTTTCGGAGGGACAAACATCATGACGGGAGCAATTCAGTTTGAGGAATTCACGGGCTTAACTTCAATGCCGCAAAAAGCGGCGTCGGCGTGGGCGAAGGTTGATGAACTTGTCGGCGCGGATTATTTGCCGCTTTTGTATGTCGGCACGCAGGTTGTTCGCGGCGTCAATCACTGGTTTATCGCGCAAGTCACGACGAGCGGCACGGCGAATCCGAAAAAGAAAATCGTCAAGCTTGCAGTAAACGAATTCCAAGGCAAATTTGAAGTTGTCGGGAACAGAACGGAAACAATTTTCGAGTAAACGAAATCCGGCAGAAGCCGTCCAAAGCGGGCGGCTTTTCTGCTTTTCGGAGAGCTAACTTGAAATGACGGCGCTGCTTATTTCAATTTACGGAGGATGAAAACATGAAACGACCGACAATCACAGTCAACGGCAAGACTTACGAGTTGCCGAAACCGAAATGCGGCGTGTGGCGCAAGTTGATGGAAGCCGATAAAAATACCCGCGAAGTTTTCAGCGAAGATTTTATCGAAAACCGTTGCGCGTTTCTCGCGGAGGCATTCGGCGGCGGACTTACGGCGGATTTTTTGCTTGATAACATGTATCTCGAAGACGCTATGCAGGCTTATCGCGAAGTCACGAAATTTATGATTGATGAACTCACGCCGAAACTTGAGGAAGCCGAAAAAAACGGAAACGCGGGCGACACGACGATTCAATAACGTTGCCGCTCGACCCTTACGAACAGTGCCTTGCGTTTTATCGGCGATGGATAGCGGACTATCACATGACACCAAACGAAATTGACGATACCGATTTAGAGTTGATGCTTGATTTGGAAGTGTTGGATAGCAAAATTGACGCGGCGGCAAAAGAACAATCGGAGCGAAAAGCGGCGAAGTATAAACGTCCCAGCAAAAAGAATTCGTCACCCAAGCACAGACCTTTCAGCGGCGGGACAGCTTTTATCGACCAGATAATGAATTTTTGAGAGCGAGGAGGTGGATTGTTTTTATCGACCAAATTCTTTAGCGGGAAACAAAAAAGACGCCGCATTGAGCGACGCCAAAAATTTTTGACCGCAACAGGATTTTGCCCCGTGTCGGCGAAATTCTCAATTGAAGAGTGTGAACTGCGCAACCGGGTGGAAATCGGGCACAGCGATAAACTCTTCGCCGAGGATAAGGTTGGCGGCTTTGGCTACCAGCCTTTTCTTCGTGTACGGGTCACGAGCGGCTTGTGCGACGGCGGCGAGTGCCTTGCCGCGTTCAAAGTCGGAGACCGAATCAAGCGGCGTGTCGTGTTCGACGGTTGCCTTGTTAAAGTAGGCGTCTTCGAGGAGTTCAAACACGTCCCAAGCCGTTTCGGTGCCGACGCTTTTGCAGTGGCGGGCGACGCCGCGTTTCGTCCACAGGAACAAATGTTTCGTGTGCGCGGGAACGTCTACCGAAAGATTCTTTGTGTAGTTGCGGAAGGTTTTAAGCTCGTCACCCTCAAGCTTGAAGTAGTGCTTGCCGTCGATGAAACGGTCACGATTGTTGCGGAAGTTGACGCCAAGACTTTCCACAGTGACGGCTTTGTCGGGCGTCGAAAGAAATTCGGCGAGTTGCGCGGTCGTCAGGACGAGTTGCCCGTGGTACTCAATGCGCGTAATGTTTTCGAGCGGGTTGGTCGCGATAAGATTCTGCATGTTTAAGCCTCCTTAGAAAGTTCGTGATTGTGTTCGCGGCGTTCGTTTTCTTGAAAAAGTGCCGCACGTGCCTGCCAAACGCTTTTAAATCCGAAGCCTTCAATCTGTTGCCAAAGGATAAGGCGTTGTTCGACGAGACGCGCAAGCTCTTGAATCAGAATTTCGGTTGAAAAAGCCTTTGTCGAAAGCGATTGGAGCGTTTCGGAAACGTCGTTAATGCAGTCGTTGAAGTTTTCCCAATTTTCGAGCGCGATGTAAACCTGTTTGTCCAAAATGTCACCTCCTTCCGTTTCGGATTCGGCGGCGTCACCTCCTTTCAAAGTTTATCGTGCAACACTTGCGTTGCTTATTATAAAATGCAACAATCTTGTTGTCAACGATTTAAGAAACTTTTTTGTTGCTTTTTAACGTGTGTGCTTTTATAATGAAGCAACAAAGGAGTTGATTAAAATGACGGTAGCAGAAGGCTTGAAACGGTTCCGCAAGGAAGCAAATTTACGGCAAAAGGACGTTGCCGACACGATTGGCGTTCACAGACAAGCTTATCAGCGATACGAATCAGGGAAAGTTCTGCCGATGATAACCGCGCTAATAAAAATCGCTGACGCTTACAATGTGTCGATTGATTATCTGGTTGGTCGTGACAGAGGCGGTGAAATAACCGCATGAATAAGAAAGTTTTTCAACGAATATGTTAGCTCGCTACGGCGGGCTTTTTTGTTGGGAGGTGAATTAATTGGCAGATAACGTCGGCTCAATTTATGTGTCACTAGGTTTGTCGCTTAGCGAATTGGAAACAGATTTAGTCTCAGCAAGCCAAACGATAAACACGAATATAAGACGGCTCAACAGAGAGGCTGATTTGATTTCTCTCCGCGCAGAGGTTGAAATTGCAGGACTAGACGAAGTAGCAGACGCCGAAAGAATTTTACAGATAAGGCAAGATGCCTTAAATCGGCAAATGTCACTGCAACGTGACCGCGTGCGCTTGTTGGATGCTGAATATCGGCATTTGGTTGCGACACAAGGCGACAGCTCTGTAGCGGCTCAGCGGGTGGCAATAAGGCTTGAACGTGAGCGATTGGCGTTGGCGAACTTAGGCAACGACCTTCGCGAGTTGAACGAGGCGTCAAATGAATCTAGCGGTGTTTTTGGCGAACTGTCAAATTTACTTCCCGAAATACCGACGAAATTTCAAGCGGTAGGAATGGCGGCAAGCGCGATAACCGCGGGAATAGGTGCGGCGGCTACGGCAGTTCAAGACCTGCTTGAACAGTTTCGCGAACTGCAAAATCAATCCTACGAACTGAATATGTCACTTCCCGACACGAAACAATTTCTGCGGCAGGTAAAACTCGGCGGCGGTGACATTGGCGATATAGAAGGCTACATTCGCGGCATCACCGATGCTTATGTCAAAGGCGAATACGACGACCCCGAATTTATTGCGCTCCGAAAATACGGCGCACAAATTACCGACGCGACGGGCAGATTAAAAGAATTCAAGGACATCACCGACGAAGTTTATCGGGCGTGGGAGAAAGCAGACGCGGCGGGCGAAGGTATAGAGTTTTTGCAGTTGACGGGCGGCGAATCAGGCGTTCGCGATATTATTCAATACTTCCAGCGGCTGAAAGAAGCACGGGAAGACGCCGCTCAAATCTTCAACGCGGATATTGATACCAAACAACTTCACGAACTCGACCGTGCGTTTGGGCGTTTGGAAGAGCAATCAAGCGAACTGAAAGCGGCAATCGGCGATATTTTTGTCCCTGCGGCTCAAGCGGCGGCAGACAAGCTTTTTGATACAGTTCGTGACGGCACACAAACGCTTGTCGAAAACAAAGACGCGATTCAGCGTTGGGGCTTTATCGTGGCGGAAACTTTCTCGACGATAGAAAGCAAGCTGGATTCTCCGTTTGGCGGCAAAATTGCGCTCAGCGACACATTTGCGCTTACGCCAAGTGGTTACTTAGACAATGCACGCAAGGCGTTGCGCGATTTATACGACGCCTATAGGCTCTCTATAGACCCAAATGATTTCCGCGATGCAGGCTGGTTGGACGGCAAAGGCTCACTGGTGAGCGAAGCTTATTCAAAATTCTTTAGCGACCTTGGAAAATACACGGGCATAACTCAGCGCGCCGAAGAAAGACAACGCGCTTATAACGAAGAGCTGTCAACGACAAAAGACGTATCGGCGGCGGTAAGAAAAGCTTTTGCTGATTGTTCGGTATCCAGCAAAAGTTTCAGCGGCGAATTATCCGAAACACAAACCGTGTCGGAAGTTGCGAAAAGAGGGCTGGCGGCACTTTCGGATTCAGTCAAAAGTACCGGAAGTGTTTTAAATCAATACGGGAGTAATCGTGTAAAAGAATTTAAAGACGAACTTAAAGATTTACAGCTCGAACTTGATTTTGGCGACAACGATTATTTAAAATCTTTGGCTCAACTTGATTTGTGGAAACAGCGTGAACTCAACGATAAAAACTATGTTTCTGCCGACGAACGCATTGCCATTGAAGAACTTTACGCGGCGAAATCGGAGCAGATTGAACAGGAACGCGCCGATAAACTTGCCGAGATTCGCGACAAAATTGCGGCGGAAGACAGGACGGCATTTGAAAATCGTCTTGCCGACATTGAAAAAGAAAAAGATTCGTGGATTCAAGTCGGCATGGATAAGCTGGAAGCCGACGAACTTGCACAGAAAAAGCGTGAGCAACTTGAAAAAGAAGTTGCCGAAAAAGTTTCGGACATCCGTAAATCAATCAATGCCGAGTTTCAAACGGACTTGCAAAATCAAATTGAAAAAATTCAAGACGAACAGCAAGCGTGGGTTGACATGGGCGTTGCGGCGTCCGAAGCGGCGGAGCTTGCCGGACAGAAAATGGAACTGGCATTTGAAAAAGCCGTAGATAAAGCCAAAAGTTTAAATCAGTCACTCGAAGATAAAATTTTTGCT